>JACRDI010000010.1 GCA_016218665.1 Desulfovibrio sp.
GCCCCGCCCCGCATCAGCCCGAGAAAGGGGTCAAGGGGGCTCGTCCCCCTTGCGGGGGAGTTCGAGGGGGCTGGCCCCCTCGATTCATTCCACCCGCGGCACATCAATATATAGAGGCTCGGCATGACCTCATCCCGTCCGCACACCGCCAACGCCTGGGCCGTGATCCTCGCGGCGGGCAGCGGCACGCGCCTGGCCGACGCCCTCCGGCTGGCGGGCGGCCCGCAACGCAAGCAGTACCTTAAGCTGGACGGCGCGCCCCTGTTCTGGAGGAGCGCCCGCACCTTCGCCCGCCTGCAGGGCGTGCGGGGGCTCGTGTTCGTGTTTCCGCCCGAGGACCTGGACGCCATGCGCGCCGAGGTGGAAAGACTGTACGGGCGCGACCCCCTGGGCCTGCCGTGGAAGGCCTGCGCGGGCGGGGCGCGGCGGCAGGACTCCGTGCGCCTGGGCCTGGGGCAGGTGCCGGGAGAGGCTGGGGCGGTGCTGGTGCACGATGCCGCCCGGCCCTTCGCCAGCGCGGCCCTGGCCAGAAGGGTGCTCGGGGCGCTGGGTGAGGGGTGTGCCGCAGCCATTCCCGGCGTGGTGGTGACGGATACCATCAAGCGCGTGGATGTGGATGACAAAGTTGTAGAAACGCCGGAGCGGGCCAGCCTGCGCGCCGTGCAGACGCCACAGGGCTTTGCGCTGGGGCCGCTGCTTCAGGCCCACGCCAGGGCCGAGGCTGAGGGCTGGGAAGTCACGGACGACGCGGCCCTCATGGAGCGCGCCGGGCACGCCGTGGCCGTGGTGCAGGGCGAGGAGGGGAACGTGAAGATCACCAATCCCGCGGACCTGGAGCTTTTGCGGCCCGTGGCCGCGGCGGCCCCGCGCACGGCCTGGGGTTACGATGTGCACAGGTATGTGGCCGAGGGCGAGGACGACCCCAGGGTGCTGGCCAAGGCCCGGCCCATGGTGCTCGGCGGGGTGGCCATTCCCGGCGGGCCGCGGGTTTTGGCCCACAGCGACGGCGACGTGCTGCTGCACGCCCTGACCGATGCGCTCCTGGGCATCGCCTGCGCGGGCGACATCGGGCAGCTTTTCCCCGACACCGACGCCGCCTTCGACAACATGCCCAGCGCCATCTTCGTGGCCGAGGGCCTCCGGCGCGTGCGGCAGGCCGGGTACAGGCCCATGCACGCGGATGTGACCATCGTGGCCCAGGTGCCCAAGGTCGGCCCGCACAAGGCGCGCATCGCCGCGCAAGTGGCGCAGTTGCTGGAGCTTCCGCCCGATGCCGTGAATGTGAAGGCCACCACCGAGGAGGGCCTGGGCTTCACGGGCGAGAAGCGCGGCATGAAGGCCGTGGCGGTGGTCACGGCGCTGCCGGATGCGCTGTAGCGGCCAGAAATAACGAAAGATTTTTCATGCATTGCCGCCGGGCCGGAGTGTTGTCTCCGGCCCGGTTTTTTTGCGCGTGCGGCCGTAAATGATTTTTACAAATTTGGAATCAGGTGGTCTTGGTTTTTCAGACTTGTCGCAGAGACCGTTGGAGATGAAGCGGGCACATTTTAAGATAAAGTTTTATATTTCGATATTAAAGAGTGTCGCGATGAGTTTGGCCCGGGAATTGCTTTCTTCTGGGCCGTCGGGCACGGAAATGGAGTTGAAATGACAAAAGAGTGTTTTCGTGGGCCGAGCGCACTTTGATGACTCCCTCAGTCAAGAGATAAAAGAGTTGTGGTGCGAAGGGTTGGGAAGAGTTCACGCGGATTCAGTTGTGTAGGCGAATTTTGACGTAATTGGGAAGGCGTTGCCCGTGCCGGATGTGGAAGGCCACAGGCGGGGCGATTTCCGGAAAAAGCAAGGGAGGTTCCCTCGATGAACGCGGCGGATACTGCATTTGTGCTCATCAGCGCGGCCCTGGTCATGTTCATGACCCCCGGCCTGGCGCTCTTCTACGGCGGCATGGTGCGCAGCAAGAACGTGCTGGCCACCATCATGCAGAGCTTCATCCTGCTCGGCCTGGTGTCCATTATCTGGGCCGTGTGCGGCTACTCGCTGGCCTTCGGCACCGACCAGGGCGGCATCATCGGCAGCCTGGAGTACCTGTTCCTGAACGGCGTCGGCATGGAGGCCGGACCCTTCAGCGAGACCATTCCGCACCTGGCCTTCATGATTTTTCAGTGCATGTTCGCCGTCATCACCCCGGCGCTCATCACCGGCGCCTTTGCCGAGCGCATGAAGTTCGGCGGCTTCCTGGTCTTCACCACCCTGTGGATCCTCGTGGTCTACGCGCCCATGGCCCACTGGGTGTGGGGCAAGGGCTGGATGGCCGAGATGGGCGCCCTTGACTTCGCCGGCGGCGCGGTGGTGCACATGAGCTCCGCCGCCGCGGCCCTGGCCGCCACTGTGGTCATGGGCAAGCGCAAGGGCCACGGCTCCACCGCCTTCATTCCCCACAACCTGCCCATGACCGTGCTCGGCGCCGGCATCCTGTGGTTCGGCTGGTTCGGCTTCAACGCCGGCAGCGCGCTCGCCGCCGACGGCTTCGCCGCCAACGCCTTCGTCACCACCCACATGGCGGCCGCGGCCGCGGCCCTGGCCTGGATCCTCATGGAGAAGCTGCACTCCGGCAAGGCCACCACCCTTGGCGCGGCCTCCGGCGCGGTGGCCGGCCTGGTGGCCATCACCCCGGCCGCCGGCTACGTCACCGTCATGCCCGCCATCATCATCGGCCTTGGCGGCGGCGTGTTCTGCTTCCTCGGCGTGCTGCTCAAGGGCAAGCTCGGCTACGACGACTCCCTGGACGTGGTGGGCGTGCACGGCGTGGGCGGCACCTGGGGCGCCATCGCCACCGGCCTCTTCGCCAGCATCAACAAGACCACCGGGCTTTTCTATGGCAATCCGTCGCAGCTTTGGATACAGTTGGCTTCCGTGGCTGCCACCTGGGCCTTCTGCTTCATCGCGAGCCTGATCCTCTTCAAGCTGGTGGACGCCACTGTGGGCCTGCGCGCCAACGCCGAGGAACAGGATCGCGGCATGGACCTTTCCGAGCACAACGAGACCGCTTACCAGGCCTAGCCTGCCCGCCAAGGAGTACGCGACATGAAGAAAGTCGAGATCATCACCCGCACCTTCAAGCTGGATGACATCAAGGCCGCCCTGTCCGAGATCGGCATCAAGGGCATGACCGTGAGCGAAGTGAAGGGCTTTGGTCGCCAGGGCGGGCACAAGGAAGTATACCGCGGCGCCGAGTACCAGGTGGACTTCGTGGTCAAGGTGAAGATCGAGGTCGTGGTGGAAGACGCCCGCGTGGCTGATGTCATCGCCGCGGCCAGCAAGGCCGCCCGCACCGGCCAGGTGGGCGACGGCAAGATCTTCGTCCTGCCCGTCGAGGAAGTGGTCCGCATCCGCACCGGCGAAACCGGCGACGCGGCCGTCTAGTTGAAAAAGGCGTCGACCCGTCCCTCCTCCACGTGGACGAAATGAACGCCAGCATCCCGGCCCTGCCGCCAGCCGCCCAGCGGTTGCGGCAGGGCCGCATCCTTCTGGCCGAGGCGGCCGCGCAGGGCGAACTCGCCGCGTATCCCGTCGCCGCCTCGGCCCTTGTGGACGCCTACTTCCGCGAGCGGCTCGACGAGCTCAAGGCCGAGAGCCCGGCGCTCTTCGCCCAGCCCTGCGCCCTCATCGCCGTGGGCGGCTATGGCCGAAGCGAACTCTGCCCCGCCTCCGACGTGGACGTGCTCCTGCTCTACGAGAGCGCCATCCCCAAGCACGCCGACGAACTCTCGCGCGGGCTCTTCCACCCGCTGTGGGATCTCGGGCTGGACCTGGGGCACGGGGTGCGCGCCCTGGCCGACTGCATCCGGCTGTCCCTGGAGGACACCCAGGTGCTCACCTCCCTGCTCGACACGCGCATGATCGCCGGGGACGCTGGCATCGTGGCCCGGCTGGAGGGGGAGTTCGCCTCCCGCGTGCTGTCCGGCTACGCCGGGACCTTCGGCCAATGGGTGCTGACCCACAACGCCGCCCGCCGGGCGGAGTACGGCGACTCCAGCGGCCTGCTGGAGCCCGACCTCAAGAACGGCCTGGGCGGCCTGCGCGACGTGCACCAGATCCACTGGCTCATGCGCGTGGACCCGGCACTCAAGGACGGCCCGGCCGCGCCCTTCACCCCGGCCGACCTGGATCTGCTGCGCCAGGACTACGCCTTCGTGCTGCGCGCGCGCACGGCCCTGCATTTGGCCGCGCGCCGCAAGACCGACCGCCTGAATTTCGACCTGCAGCCGGCGGTGGCCCGCGCCATGGGCTTCACCGGGGCCGAGCCCGCCCAGCCCGGCGAGGTGCAGGCCCCTGGCCAGTCCGCCCTGGCCACGGGCCTGGCCGTGGAGGCCTTCCTCTCGCGCCTGCACCAGAGCATGACGCGCATCCGGGCCATGCGCCAGGCCTGCTGGATGGAGGCCTTTCCGCCGCAGCCGGGGGGCCAGGCCGAGGCCTGCCTCCAACCCGCCGCGACCACGCCGGAGATCTTCTGCGGACCCACGGGCATGGCCCTGCGCGACCCCGAGGCCGCGGCGGGGAATCCCGCGCTGATCCTTGAGCTCTACGTGGCCGCCGCGCGGCAGGCCCGGCCCGTGTGCTGGTCGGCCCTGCGGGCCACCCGCGCCGCCCTGGCCGACCCGGAGCGCCGCGCAGCCTTTGCGAACCTGCCGGGCATCCTGCCCGCGCTGGTGGAAATCTTCCGCGCCTCGGGCCAGCCCACGGAGAGCACCCCGCCCCAGGCCGCCCCCGCGCGAAAGCAGGAGGGCGGCGGCTTCGCCAAGGCCCTGAAGCGCTTCTTCGCGCCTGCTCCCGCGCCGGAAGCGCCGGGCCAGAAGGACCAGCCCGCCCCGGCGGACATCGCCCCGGCCGTGGCCACGCCCCTGCAGTCCATGCTCGACACCGGGCTCATGAGCGCCCTGGTGCCGGAGTTCGGCCCGGTGGAGCATCTGGTGCAGTTCGACGACTTCCACATCCACCCCGTGGGCAAGCACACGCTGGAGGTGGTGCGCGCCCTGGCGGCCATGCAGCCTGAGGCCAGCGGCGGCGCGCCCGGCGGCGACCTCTCGCCCGAGCTGCGCCGGCAGGCCGCGGAGCTGCCGCACTTCGACCGCCTGCTGCTGGCGGGCTTCTGCCACGACCTGGCCAAGCCCGACCGCGACCATTCCGGCGCAGGCGCGCACCTGGCCACGGACGTTCTGCGCCGCCTGGGCGCCGACGAGCCCACCCAGGCCGACGTGGCCTTCCTGGTGAAGCAGCATCTGCTCATCCCCAAGATCGCCACCCGGCGCGACCTGGCCGACGAGTCCGTGGCCGCGGGCGTGGCCGAGACCTGCGGCAGCGTGGAGCGGCTGGACATGCTGCACCTGCTGGCCGTGGCCGACAGCCAGTCCACCGGCCCCAGGGCCTGGAACCCCTGGACGGCCTCGCTGTTCGAGGAACTTGTCCGCAAGGCGCGCAAGCTGCTCGTGGCCGGCCCCCTGGCCGAGCCCCACGCCGTGGACAAGAGCCGCCACGTGCGCGAGGAGGCCCTCAGACTGGCCCTCGCGCCTGCCTCCGGGAAGCCAGACACCGGGAAGGCTGGCACAGGCGAGCCCGGCGTCAGCGAGTCCCCGTTGGACGCGGCCTTTGCCGAGTCCTGCCTGGAGCGCATGCCTGCGCGCGCCTTCCTCGTGCTCGACGCGCCCACCATCGCCCGGCACATGCGTCTGGCCCGGCGCTTCAAGGACAGCCTGGACGAGGACATGGTGCGCAAGCCCGCAGGCAAGGCGGGCATCGGCGTGGCCGAGATCGACGCCGTGCCCGTGAAGGGCCGCGCCTTCCAGGTGAGCATCGCCGCCCTGGACCAGCCCGGGCTTTTCGCCGTCATGGCCGGGGTGCTGGCCCTGCACGACCTGAACATCCTCTCGGCCGAGGTGCTTACCTGGGCGCCGGGTTCGGCCGGGCCGGGCAACAGCCTGGCCGTGGACGTGTTCCTGGTGCAGGAGCCGGCCGAAGGGCTGTTCCTGGAGGACCTGTGGGCCCGCGTGAAGCGCGCCGTGGGCTACGCCCTCACGGGCAAGCTTTCGCTGGAGTACCGCCTGGAGCAGAAGCGCAGTTCGCCGCTTTCCCTGCCCTCGCGCGCGCCGAAAAGCCGCCGCAAGGTGCGCGTGGACAACGAGCAGAGCGACTTCTACACCCTGCTGGAGGTGGCCGCGCCCGACCGCCTGGGCCTGCTGCACGACCTGGCCAGGGCCATCTGCGCCCAGGACCTGCGCATCCATCTGGCGCGCATCGCCACCAGCGCCGGGCGCATCCACGACGTGTTCTACGTGCGCACGGGCGAGGGCCTCAAGCTCACCGACCCGGAGCGCGCCGAGGACGTCCGCCAGGCCCTGCTGAGCGCGGCCCAGTAGTCCTTCGCGGCGGCGTTGCCTCCTTCGGCGCTTTCCGCTAGCCTTGCGCTCGTCCGCATCCCCAAACTTCCGGAGGTATCCATGCGCGCACGCACCGCACAATCCCTTGCCGCCGTCGCCATCGCCGTCGCCCTGCTGCTGCCCGCCGCCCCGGCCGGGGCCCTCAGCCTGGGCGGGCTCTTCGGCTCCCCGGTGGACGCCGAGCTGGTGGCCCAGGTGCCGCAGGACAAGCGCGGCTCCATCAACAAGGCCGATTTCGAGCTGGCCTGCGCCAACCAGGACGTGGAGCTGGCCCAGCTGAAGGAAGAACTGGCCGACCGCCAGGACGACCTGGCCAACCTGTACACCAAGCTGGCCAAGGCCCAGGCCAGAGGGGCGGAGATCAACCTCGACATCGCCAAGATGGAGGCCATAATGGCCAACAACCTCGGCAAGGCCGGGGACAACAAGAAAATCCTCAAGGACCTCCAGACCGACCGCGCCAAGAACGCCACGGACGTGGGCGAGCTGAAGACCAAGATCGGTCCGGCCACGCTGATGGTGCGCGACTGGACCCAGCGCGTGGCCCAGAAGGAGAAGACCGTGGCCGAGTTCAAGGCCCGGCGCACGCCGGACGCCGTGAAGGCCGCCCCTTCGGCTCCGGCGGCTCCGGCCAAGGCGGATGACCCGGTGGAAATAATCAACCCCGAGCCGGGCTCCAAGGCCGCTCCGCCCGCCGCCGGCCCGGCCACGCCGGAGTCTGACCTGAAGAACTAGCCATCCGGTCCGCGCGGGCCGTGCCCGCGCCATCATGCAAAAGCCCCCCGGTCCGTTGGGATCGGGGGGCTTTTGCGCGCAATGCGCCGGCGTCGCCTAGCTCTCGTCCTCGGTCTCGGGCGCGGCCGCTCCCACGGCCGGGGTGGCCGCGACGGACACCGCCCGGCCCCCGTGGGTGGGCAGCACCGGCATTTCCACATCGCCCAGCTCGGCGGGATCGCGGCGGGGATTCTTGTTGGGCATCTCTATGGTGCCGTTCAGCACCGCGCCCTGGTCCATGCCCAGTGCCGGGGTGATGAGATGGCCGTCGAACACGGCGTGCTCGTGCAGGTGGGCATGGCGGCTGGCGCGCACGGTGCCGATGAGGGTGCCGTTGGCGTTCAGGCTGGCCACCTCCACCTCGCCTTTCACCAGGGCCTCGCGCCCCAGGATGAGGGTGCCCGTGGCGGAGATGGTGCCCAGGAAATGCCCGTCAATGCGCACCGAGCCCTCGAACGACAAATGGCCGGTGAACGTCGTGCCTGTTCCCAGGAACGCGTTCAGCTCGCCCGAGGTGTTGTCGGTCTCGGCGGTCTCGGAAAAAATTCGGGAAAACCACTTCATGGCTCACCTCAAGCAGCAAGGTCGGTGGGAGAAATAGACAGAGAGCGCTAACTGTAGCCGCATCTATCAGAAAAATCCAGCCCTTTTCGGGGCAGGAATCCGGGGGCTACTTGCGGCTCATGTCGCTCCAGGCCCAGACCACCCGGCCGCCGATGGCGCGCCCCAGCTCGCCGCCGTAGTCGCGGTTCAGCCGGTACACGCGCGGAGGGAAGTCGCGGGAGTTGTCGGAGTAGAACACCAGTTCCACATCGCCGTCCACGGCGCGGGTGGCCACGCGCTTCACCGCGCAGCCGCCGTCGGGCTCGGTGACGAGCATGATCTTGCCCGCCGGGTCGGGCGACTTGTCGGCCCGGTCCACCAGCACGATGTCGCCGGGGTGCAGGGTGGGCGTCATGGACAGCTCGCCCTTGCCGATGGTGGCCGCCACCAGGTCGGAGCGGAAACGCACGGATTCGTGGTGGCGCCACACCAACACCCAGCCCAGGATCTCGTCCTGCGGGATGCTTCCCGGCCTGGCGGCCACGGCCTCGGTCGCCAGGGGCACCGCGAAGTAGTCCTCGGCGGCGGGGTGGGGGGCGTCCTTTCCTGCCCCGGCCGCGCGGGCGGCAACGAAACAGACCTCGCGCGCGGCCTCGGGCGCGGCTTCCCCCGGCAGCACCAGCCGCGCGCCCAGGCCGTCCAGGATGCGCCCCAGCGACTCCACAGAGAGCCCGCGCTCGCCGTCCATGAAGCGGTTGAGCTGCGAGGGGTCGATGCCCAGGGCGTCGGCCATGCGCTTGCGGTTGGCGAAGTCCTTGTTCTCCCCGATCCTGGCCCACAGCATCTGTCGCAGGTTGCTGGCGAAGTCCACGGCCCCCCCTCTTGAGTTTGCGCGCGCGAAGGGCGGCGCATCGTTTGCGAGTTGTCATACTCAATAGCAGAACTTTTGTCGAAGTCCACACCAAACTAGGAATGTGATATTGACAAACATGTGTGCATTTGACAAAATATTGTTCGTGCAGGCGGTGGGGCATGCCCCCTGGCGAATTCCCGGACGACCTGCACGGGCAGTGGCGATTTCGGGGTGCGGCGGCAGAGGTGTTGCCGCCATGATGGTCCAAGTATAAGGGTTTTTGCGGTGGTTGCGCCCGGACGTCTGCCCTCCCGGATGGGAGGTGGCCTGCGAAGCAGCCGGCAGGACGGGTGGCGATGGTGCGCGGGGTTGTATGGCAATTGGCAAAATGTTGAAGCTGTTTCGGGTGCGGCAGGTGCCTGGGTACCGTGAGTGGAAGTTGCCTGCTGGCAAAGTGCCGGTATGCAGTTCCCCCCCTGCCTTCAAAGACCAGAGCGGCACAAGCACGGAGGCACACATGGAAATGAACGCTGGCATCTGCGTCAAGGGCGCGCGGGCCATCTGCGAGGCCGTGGGGGAGAACCCCAAGCAGATCGTGCGCCTGGTGAACGAGTTGGGCCTGCCGGCCTGGCGGCGCGCGGGGTCGGGCTCGTGGCGGGCCCTGCCGGAGGACCTCAAGCGCTGGGTGGTCATCCAGCGCAACCGCCACCTGCCCGACAGCCTGCGCGGGGACGCGCCCCTTCAGCCGTAGGCGACGGGGCCGGGGATGGCCTCCCCGGTCCGTCTCCTGAGCCGTCTCCCTCTCGCCTGTCCATCTTTGCCCGGCCTCTCGCCCGGGCCTCATGCCCGCTGCGCAGGTGCAACAGCCCCACGTGGCAGCCCATTTTGGGACTGCGGCGGCCGACAGGTTGCGCGGGGTTAACGCACTGTAAAAAATCCTGACACTCCCGACCGCAAAAAGTGCTGACACAGGCCGCAAGCAAGTCCATAAACCGCTATTATTCTAGGATGGTACGCTGCCAACTTCTGTGGCATGGGAATTGCGTTTGGGCTTTCCGCAAGGAGTGCCCATGCCCGCAACCGCCCGGCTCGACATCGCCATCACGGACCGCAATCCGCATGTGCGCGAGTTTCTCTGCCGGGAGCTTGCCGGCCTGGGGCACCGGACGGACGCTCTGGGCGGCGCGGCGCAGCTCCTGGAGGCCCTTGGCCGGCCCCGGCCCCCGCAGGTGCTGGTGCTGGACCCCGAGGCCGCCGGGCCGAAGCTGGCCGAGGTGGGGCGCAGGCTCAAGGAACGCGCGGGCGCTGTGCTGGTGCTGCTCCACGTGTTCGAGGGCGAGGAGGCCCAGCCGGGCTTCGAGGGGGCCCTGGTGGTGGAGAAGCAGCCGCACATGGGGGCGCTCAAGGCGGCGCTCAAGGCGCTGGCCGCGCAGCTTGGAAACGCGGGCGAGGAGAGGGCATGAAGGTTCTTTTGGTGGACGACGAGCAGGACTTCCGCGAGACCCTGGCCAAGCGCCTGGGCCGCCGCGGCATCGAGTCCGAGACCGCCGGCAGCGCGGCCGAGGCCCTGGCCTGGCTGAAGCAGAACCCGCAGGTGGACGCCGTGGTGCTGGACGTGAAGATGCCCGGCATGGACGGCATCGAGGCTCTGAAGCACATCGCCGCCAGCCACCCCGGCGTGGCGGTGCTCATGCTCTCGGGCCACGCCCACGTGGAGACGGCCATGAAGGGCCTGGAACTCGGGGCGTTCGACTACCTCATGAAGCCCGTGGACATCGAGGAGCTGGTGTTCAAGCTCCAGGACGCCTGCGAGCACAAGGCGCTCAAGGGGGGCAAGCCCGCGTAGGGCGGCTCCTTCGGGATATGGAAACGAACCGGGGCCGGGCTTCGGTCCGGCTTTGGGTGAACGGAAACACTTTTACTTGGAGGGGAGATTGATGGGCTTCGGAAGAGACGTCTTTGAATTTCTCAAGCAGGCGAGCGTGGCGCACGCCAAGTGGGACATGGAAATGTCCCTGTCCATCGTGAAAAGCAGGAAAAAGCTGGCCATCCTGGCCCTCATGGTCCTGCCCATTCTGCTCATCAACTTCGCGTTCGCCGCCGACATGATCGGCAGCAAGACCGCGTACGCCCCGGCCTTCTACACCAACACCATCTTCATCGTGTCCATCTTCGTGGGCCTGGCGGCCGGCCTCATCACCGGCTGCATCGGCGCGGGCGGCGGCTTCATCATCACCCCGGCGCTCATGGCCGCGGGCGTCAAGGGCATCCTGGCGGTCGGCACCGACCTCTTCCACATCTTCGCCAAGGCCATCATGGGCACCGCGGTGCACAAGAAGCTCGGCAACGTCTCCACCAAGCTGGCCATCGCCTTCCTGGTGGGCTCCGGCGCGGGCACGGTCATCGGCGGCGCCATCAACACCGGCCTGTACAACAAGGATCCCCTGCTCTCCGAGATGTTCATCAGCTCCATCTACGCGGTGCTCCTGGGCTTCCTCGGCTTCTACGCCCTGTTCGACTTCCTCTCCGCCAGCAAGAAGGGCGAGACCGGCAGCGGCCATGACGCCCACGGCGGCTCCTCCGGCACCACGGGTCTGGCCACCAAGCTGCAGAACCTGAAGGTCGCCCCCATGATCACCTTCGACGAGGACTTCGTGCCCGGCGGCAAGCAGATCTCCGGCTGGATCGTGGCCGCGGGCGGCGTCATCGTGGGCATCCTGGCGGCCATCATGGGCGTGGGCGGCGGCTTCATCACCTTCCCCATGTTCGTGTACATCTTCGGCGTGTCCTCCATGACCACGGTGGGCACCGACATCCTGCAGATCATCTTCACCGCCGGCCTGGCCGCGGTGGGCCAGTACGCCATCTACGGCTACGTGTTCTACACCCTGGCCATGGGCATGCTCATCGGCTCGCTCCTGGGCATCCAGGTGGGCGCGCTCACCACCAAGGTGGTCAAGGGCATCCACATCCGCGGCTTCTACGCGGTGTCCATCATCGCGGGCTTCATCAACCGCGTGGCCACCCTGCCCAAGAAGCTGGTGGAGCTTGAGATGATCAACATGGACATGGGCGTGGTGAACACCATCGAGTCCGTGGGCAACATCGTGTTCTGGATCGTCGTGGCCATCTTCGGCTTCTGGATCTTCAGCAAGTTCTTCGGCAACATCGGCAAGCTGCGTCAGGAGGCCTAACCATGATTGTCAACAAGTCGCTGTTCAACAAAGGCCTTCTGCTGATGGCCTCGTTCTCGTGCATCTTCGTGTCGCTGTTCCTGCCCATCTGGGGCGGCGGCAAGAACGGCCTGGACGCCGCGGACGACATGTTCAACCGCCTGTCCAAGGGCTCCAGCTACTTCATTCCGGACGTGCAGAAGCAGGCCCTGAAGCTTGAGGGCAAGACCGTCACCGTCACCGCCAAGGTCAAGGACGCCAAGCTGGCCCCCCGCGCGGTGGAGAACCTGATCAAGGCCGGCGCCACCGCCGAGCTCAAGGACGGCGCCGTCACCTACACCGGCGACCTGGGCAAGATCCTCGGCGCGGCCCTTGCCGACGCCGACGACATGTTCAAGAACAACGGCAAGGCCGTGCTGGAGCGCTACGGCGTGTCCGACAAGGACGGCGAGAAGGCCATCACCAAGGCCTGGTGGGTCGTGCTTGATCCCTCCATCAAGGAGCTGCAGAAGCAGAAGCTCATCGAGGAGGCCAAGATCGTCGGCAACGTGAACAAGCGCGGCCTGGAGCCCGGCTACAACTTCTACGGCATCGCCGGCGAGAAGGTGCTGGACAACGTGCTGCCCCTGGTCGGCCTGCTGGTGTTCTACGTGGTGTACACCATGTGGTACGGCTACGCCATCTTCGACCTCTTCGGCGGCATCGGCATGGGCATGAGCAAGCCCAAGATCAAGAAGGAAGCGTAAGCCTCCCTTTCCTCCCCGTTCCCTGCGCCCCCGGCGGTCATGTCCGCCGGGGGCGTTTGCATTTTCCGCCCCGCGCCGCTATGGTTTGCACCTGGGGGGGGATGTCTGTGGCCGGACTGTTCGACACGCTGCGCTCGCTCTTCGGGCAGGGAATGGTGCGCCCCGTCACCGACCAGGACGACGTCCTGCGCATCGGGGCGGAGTTCCGCCGCCGGCACACCAACTTCCGCCTGCTGCTCACCGCGGGCAAGCGCCTCCTGTCCACCCTGGCCGACATGGAGCGGGCCAAGGTCGACGGCCGCGTGTTCGGCATGGCCTTCCTGCGCGCCGGCACCACCTCGCTTTTCGTCAACACCCTGCGCATGATCCGCCACCTGGAGGCCCTGGCCCCCCAGAGCGCGGAACGCCTCATGCCCTGCCTGCGCGACGTTTCCGCCAGGGCGGAGGAAGTGCTGGGCCGCCGCCGCCCGCCCGCCTGCGGCCAGCTCGTGGCAGACATCGCCACCCTGGACGCCTCCCAGGCGGACCTCATGGGTGCGCGTCTGGCCGAGCTGGGCGAAGTCAAAAACCGCATGGGCCTGCCCGTGCCCGAGGGCTTCGTGGTGGACGCCTGCGGCTACGAGCTCTTTGCCGGGCAGCCCGGCCTGCGCGAGGAAATGGCTCGGCGCATCCAGAGCCTGTACGACGCCGGGGCCGCCACCGACGGCGCTGATGCCGACGAGGAACGCCCCCCGGCCATCTACGACGCCGATGACGCGTCCCTCACGGCCATGAGCCGCGAGATTCAGGCGCTCATCCTGGCCGCGCCCGTGCCCGACGAATTGGCCCAGGCCATCACGAGAGCCTGCGACCGCCTCATGCACTCCTGCGGGGGCACGCACCTGTGCGTGCTGCCCGTGAGCCTGGGCGAGGGCGAAGGCTTCACCGGCTCCTATCCCGCGCAGTACAGCGTGCCCTGCGCCGACGCCGTGAATGCCTACCGCCGCGCCGTGGCCGACAAATACTCGGCCCAGGCCATGGCCCGCAGGCTCTCGCGCGGGGTGCCGGACATCGACGTGGCCCTGTGCGTGGGCATGCTGGCCGTTCCGGAATCGGCCATCCGCGGCACCTGCAACAGCTCCAATCCCCATGCCTCGGCCCATGCCGCCGGGCTGGAACCCGAGGACGGCCAGCGCCTGGCCGAGCTGGCCAGAAGACTGGAGGAAGGGTTGGGCGCGCCCGCCCGCTTCGAGTGGCTGCAAGGGCCCGACGGGGCCTTCAGCGTGTTGCGCTGCGGGCCGGAGCCCGCACCCGACGTGCTGGACGGGGCCGAGGAAGGCGCGCTCCAGCACGCCGGCCAGGCGGAAGCCGCGCGCCACTCGCACATGGAGGGCTCGCCCGTGCACACGCGCCTGTGCGAACTGCTGGACATCCTCTCGCCCCTCACCCTGCCCCCGCCGGAGAACCCCGGCTTCCGGGCCGCCAACTGCCGCACCCTGCGCGACATCGCGCGCATCGCCCACCAGCGCGGGGTGGACGCCATGTTCGACTTCGGCCGCAGCCAGCAGAACTTTTCCGAGCGCCAGGCCAAGCAGCTTTGGGCCGGGGGCGCCGCCATGCAGTGGTGGATCATCAACCTGGAGGACGCCTTCCGCGCGCCGCCCGAGGGCAAGTTCATCCGGCTGGAGAACATCGACTCCCCGCCGTTCCAGGCCGTGTGGGAGGGCATCAGCGCCTTTCCCTGGGCCGGGCCCCCGCCGGTGGACGCGCGCGGCTTCTTGTCCATCATGTACGAGTCCACCACCAACCCGGAGATTTCCATCACCGGCGACTTCGACTTCGGGGTGCAGAACCACATCCTGCTCTCCAAGGCCTACGTGTCCCTGTCCTCGCGTTTCGGCTACCACTTCGTCACCATCGAGGCCCTGGTGTGCAAACGCGCGCGGGAGAACTTCGTCAGCTTCCAGTTCCGCGGCGGCGCGGCGGAGATGACCCGCCGGGCCCGGCGCATCGCCTTCGTCTCCGGCCTGCTGGCCGAGTTCGGCTTCGCCATCGAGGTGAAAGAGGACGCCCTCATCGCCCGGGTGGAGGGGCTCCCTACCGCAGACCTCATGGACCGCCTGCGCGTGCTGGGCTACCTCATCATCCACACCCGCCAACTGGACATGATCATGCGCATACCCGAGCAGGTGCGCCTGCACCGCGAAAAGATCCTGCGCGAAATCGGCGAGATGCTGGCCGGCCGGCCGCAAGCTCCGCAGGAATAGCCCGCCCGTGCGTTCCGAGACCCTGTACCTGCGCCTGCCGCGCGCCCAGGTGGCCTTCTTCCGCTTTCTGCTGGAGGCCCGCGAAGGCCTGGCCATGTTCACCTCCCTGGGTGCCGACGCACAGGGGCGCGAGGTGCTGCGCCTGCTCTTTGCCCCTGGCGGACGCCCGGGCGTGCGAGCCTTCCTGGCCGATGTGCAGATCGATTGCGGCCTGGAGATCCTGGCTGGATGAGGCCCGCGGGGGAGCGCACACATTCTGTTGCACATCCTTGCTGCACTTGCGTGCACAAGTCTGCACATACCTGGTTCAAAACAGACACAGTCGTCACCGCGGCCATGTTGTATTATACTGAATTGATGAGATAAATCGTTGTTGGCACGGCCCGTGCTGATATGGGATTCAGATAGTGCGAAGGCGCGGGTCCGGGAGACGAACACCAAACCCACCCACCCCAATCCCCACCCCACTGCCGGGCCAGCGTACGCAAGATCTGGACTCCTTCCCCCTCCTCCCGAAAAAGGGCCGCTGCAACCGGCCCTTTTTCCTTTTTCTGCGTCCGGCGCGCCCCTCATGACGACCCTGTCAAGACGCCAATCGCGTCCCTTTGCCGGCCAAAAACGTGCCCGTTTCGCCCGCGCCCAGAAGCCGGGGCTATACTCCCGCAACCGGTCCGGGCATTCCGCCCGTGCCGCAAGCAAAGGAGGAGCACATGGGCGGAGGCGGCGGCATTGATCCCGTTTCCCTGATCGGCAGCATGGTCTTCGGGTCGGTCATGGGCCCGGGCGCGCAGTCTTCGGGCGGGCGCGCGGACAACTCGGCGGCGGAGGCCGCAGTGGCGGAAACGGCCCGGCAAGAGGCCGAGGCCCGGCAGAAGGCTGACCGCAAGAAGGCCGAGGCCTCGCTTCTGGCCAAGGCCCGTCAGGCGGAGCGCGCCAGCCAGGCGGCGGAGGACGGCGGAGCTGCGTCCGCGTCCCTGGGCGGAGCTTCCGGCGCGCCGGGCTCCCCTGCGGCGGGTGTCGCGGCGGGCGTTGCGCCGGGCGTACTGTCGGGCCAGCTCAAGGCGAGGCTCGGACAATGAGCGCGCCCGGCACCATCACTCCCCAGGCCCGGCAGAAGGCCCAGGCCGCGCTGGACCGTTTGGCGGGCCTCGCCGCCGCGCGCGGGCACTGGGCCCCGGTGTGGCGCGAGCTGGCCTCGCAGATCATGCCCCGCAAGGGCCAGGGCGAGCCCGGCCCCGGCCGCGCGGGCGACGAGGCCGTCTTCGACTCCACCCCGGCGCACTCGCTGGAGCTGCTGGCCTCGGCCCTGGGCGGGCTGCTCACCAACCCGGCCCTGCCCTGGTTCGACCTGCGGCTGCACCGCCACGCCCGCGAGACGGACGAGGCCCGCGCCTTCCTGGCCGCCTGCCGCGAGCGCCTGCTGGCCCTGTTCAACACCGAGGCCACGGGCTTCCAGGCCTGCGTGCACGAGCTCTACCTGGACCTGTGCCTCTTCGGCACCGCCGTGCTCTACGTGGAGCCCGACCAGGACAGTCTGGTGCGCTTCAGCGCGCGGCCCCTGTTCGAGGCCCACCTGGCCGAGGACGCCCGCGGCGTGGTGGACACGGTGATCCGCACCTATTCCCTCGCCGCCCGGCAGGTGTTCGAGCAGTGGGGCGCGGCCTGCAGCCCGGAGGTGCGCCGCCAGGCCGTGGAGAATCCCGAGGCCCGCGTGAACCTTGTGCACGCCGTGTTCCCCCGCGTGGAGCGCGACCCGGCCAGCCCGGCCAGCGCCCACTTCCCCTACGCCTGCCTGTTCGTGGAGCAGGACAGCGGCGCGCTGCTGGAGGAATCGGGCTACCGCGAGATGCCCTACATGTGCCCCCGCTGGGCCAAGGCCTCGGGCGAGGCCTACGGCCGGGGCCCGGGCCTCACGGCGCTCTCCGACGTGCGCGTGCTGAACGCCATGAGCCGCACCGCCCTCATGGCGGCGGAGAAGATGTCCGACCCGCCGCTCATGGTGCCGGACGACGGGTTCCTGGGGCCCATACATTCCGGGCCCGGCGGCCTGTCCTATTACCGCGCCGGCTCGCAGGACCGCATCGAGACCCTGCCCGTGCGCGTGGACCTGGGCGCGGTGGAGGCCATGATCGAGCGGCGCAGGCAGAGCATCCGGCGCATCTTCCTGGCCGACCAGCTGGCCCCGGAGGGCGCGGGCGGCACCGCCACGGAGGCCCTCATCCGCCAGGCGGAGAAGATGCGCATCCTTGGCCCGGTGCTGGGCCGCATGCAGACGGAGTTCCTGGCCCCGCTCATCGAGCGGACCTTCAACATCCTGCTGCGCGAGGGCGAGCTGCCGCCCTGGCCCAAGGGGCTGCCCCAGGGCTCCCTGCGGGTGGACTATTCCACGCCCGTGGGCCAGTTCCAGCGCCAGGCCGAGGCCGAGAACCTGGGCCAGGCCGTGCGCTACCTCCAGCCCCTGCTGGCCGGGGGCGACCCCTTCCACGTGCTGGACAACTTCGACCCGGACGCCATGGCCCGGCACGCGGCCGATCTCTTTGGCCTGCCGGGCGAGTTCCTGCGGCCGCTGGAGCGCGTTCAGGAACTGCGGCAGACGCGGCAGAACGGAACCGTCTCCCCCTAATGGGAGTCCAGAGGGCCCCGTGCCCTCTGGCGGGGTCCAAGGGGCAGCGCCCCTTGCCCCCCAGACACAACATCAGACCGCAGGAGTGTGCACAATGGCCACCAGCGTCATCGAGATCTGCAACAACGCCCTGAACGACCTGGGCGAGGAGGCCATCGCCTCCCTTTCGGACAACACCAAGGCCGCGCGCCTGTGCAACCAGCGCTGGCCCGCCGTGCGCGACGCCGTCCTGCGCGCGCATCCCTGGAACTGCGCCCTGGCCCAGGCCGAGCTGGCGGCCAGCGCCTCGGCCCCGGGCTGGCGCTACGCCCGCGCCTTCCCCCTGCCCACGGACTGCCTGCGCGTGCTGGCGGTGTGCTCCGGCGGGGCGGATGCGCGCGCCTGGGAGGTGCAGGCCGGCTGCATCCATTGCGACGAAGCCGGCCCGCTGCAGGTGCAGTACGTGCGCCGCATCGACGATCCCCGGCTCTTCGACCCGCTGCTGTGCGAGGCGCTGACGGCCAGGCTCTCGGCCACGCTGGCCTATCCGGTCACCGCCTCCACCAGCCTGGCCCAGTCCTTCTGGAGCGCCTACGCCGACAAGCTGCGCGAAGCGCGCGGCGTGGATGCCCGCGAGGCCGCGCCCATGCCCGCGCCCGCGCCCACAAGCTGGCTGGCGGCCAAGATGGGAGGGTAGGCAGGCGCAGGTGACGCGGAACGGTTCCGGCGGCCGGGGGGGCGCCCCCCCGGCGGAACCTGTCGACTTCTTGTTGATTCTATATTTTGTTTCCTGTATCTTGCTCGGCGTGTCGTCGAATAACCGTGTAGTCACGAAGGCAAGAGCCGGGAGGAAGCAATGGAGGAATTCAAGGTCGCGTATCTCCGGGAACAGGGGCAAGACATGGTCATTGTGCCAGTGAGCAACTCTTTCGGACGCAAATCACGCTCCGAACAGGCGGACATTGTGGATTGGTTGCAGGGATGTGCCAGCAGCGCGGGCTTGGCAGGCGTTGTGGTTCCTGTATGGGATGCTGGCGGGGGGCGCATGGGCTTTCTCGCACCCAGACCCTGGCAGACGTTCTTTAAGAGCCTGAATCTTGGGATCGTGGCCAGAAACATCAACAAAACACTTCGGTGCTCCTGATCGCGAACCGTCGCGCTACTTCGGGAACTCGAAGGCCAGCTTGTCGTCCTTGCGGGAGATGCGCAGGGCCACCAGGCGGCGGCTCTCGCCATCCTTGCCGCGCAGGGTGGCGTAGATGGTCATGCTGTCGCGGCCGGTGCTTTCGGCCTCGATGCCGCCGGTGGCCGGGGTGAAGACGAGGGCGGAGCCCGTGTCGGTGACGGTGCCGCCGGTGAAGGCCTTGCCCTTGAAATACACTTCCACGCGGTAGGAGGCGCCCTTGGGATTGGGAATTTCCTGCCGGTAGCCGGGGTACAGGCCCCAGCGCGGCGGCGGGTCCGTCTCCCAGGTCACGTCCACGCGCTCCAGGCCGGGGTTGCCGCAGCCGGACAGCAGGAAGGCCAGCAGCAGCACGGCCGCAAGCAGGGCCGGGCGTCGTTCGTTCCAGGGCGTCACAGGCATGGCGCAGCTCCTTGTCTTGGGGGAAGGGTCGTCACGGGAGACCATCCCGGATCGCAAGCAGGCATCGTGCCAGGGGAAATTTTGTCCAACGGCCGCGCCAACGCGGCACGCCTGCGCGGGTGTGGCGGCCTTGGGGGGCGGGGGCGGCTTGCGGCGACTATAGGGTGGCGCAGTGCGCCATGCAAGGGCCACGGCACGTTGTTCAAAACGTCTGTGCGGTTGACCGCATGCCTTGCGGCGGACAAACCGACGGCCATGGCGTCTTTCGGGTTCCCCCCGGCGCTTGGGCGCGGTGGTCTCCGTGCCGTCTTGCACGCCGTCTTGTCCGTCGTGCTGCCGCGCTTCGGGGCCACCGCGGGCAACGTGCCCACCCAGACGCGGGCTTCGAGGCGCGCCTGGGCCAGCACCTGCCCTGGGCCTTCGGCACCTCGCTCAGCAGCCCCGGCGGCGGGGTGAGCGCGCCCGCCGACCCGGACGATCCGAGGCTCCGGCGCGAGTCGTCCCTCGGGCGGCATGCGTTCGCCAGGGCGGAAGGGCGCGCCGTTGCGCGCAACATCTTCCTGGACGGCAACACCTGGGAGCACAGCCCCAGCGTGACCAAGAAGAACTTCGCGGCCGACCTTTCGGCGGGCGTCGGGCTGGTCATGGGCGCAACAAAGCTGGCCTGCACCCATGTGTACCGGACGGAGGAGTATGACGGGCAGAAAGGCCCGCAGATGTTCGGGTCCGTCAGCCTTTCGGTGACGTTCTAGACTGCGCGGAGGGCGCTGCTAGGGCTGGGAGGTCTCGCCCTCGGGCTGGCCGTCTTCGGATTCAGGCGAGTCGGACGACTCTTCGGACTCGCCCCCCTCGGCGGAGCGGCGGGCGTTTTCCTGCTTGCGGCGCAGCTTCTCTTCCTTCTTCTTCTTCTTGGCCAGTTCCTTGGCGCGCTTCTCGTACTGGTAGTTCGGCTTTGCCACGTGCCTTCCTTTGTTTGAGGGACCCTTTCCGGCCACGCAGGGGCGCGTGCCGCAGGCGTCTTGGATTCCGATCCTACCCTTTCCCCACCCCCCTGGCAACGACTTTGACCTTGCGGCTGCCAAGGCCTGTCAACCGGGGAAAAACGCCTTTTCTCCGGCCAGGGAGGGGGGCTTTTCATCCCGCTGCCGCGCGCCGTGCTATACTGCGGCCGAAAAAAAGGGCCCCGCTTTGCGGGGCCCTTGGAAAGGCAGGCTTGCGCCGGGCGTGTCCGGGCGTTGCCGGAACGTTGCTGGCGTCAGCGCGGAGCCGAAGGCGATATTACTCGGCCTTCTTCTCGGCGGCGGCTTCCTTCTTGGCGGCCTTCTTGGGGGCCTTCTTGGCGGCCTTCTTCTCCTTCTTGGCGGGGGCGGCGGCCTCGGCGGCGGGCTTCTCGGCCGGAGCGGCGGCGTCGGCGGCGAAGGAGACACCGGCGAAGGCGAGGACCAGGGACATGGCGATGAGGGCTTTCTTCATGATGCATACTCCTTAATGGTGCAGATGATACGAGGGTTCGCGGAAAAGCCGATCCTTCCCGCGACCCCCAGCTTCTACCACTGCGTAGGAGGACTGCAAGAGGAAAGGTCCAGGAAAAATGGAATGGTGTGAAAAAAAATGGAGACCGGACTAGGATGGTTACCGAGGAACGCCCCTTGGAAAGCAGGGAGACAAGGATGAATATCCTGCGATTTCAGGTGTATTTGCGAAGTTATGCGGCGACCGGCAGCCGCGTGAAAGCCCTGCGAGCCGCCGGGGCGGCCCCTGTGCGTAAAAGGCGCTGTTCCGGGAAAATCTCCCGATTGTCCGGGGGCTGCGGCGGGAAGGCTTCCAGGGGCCCGGCCTGCCAGGTGGCCGGCGAGATGCCCGGCGAGATGCCCGGCGAGACGGCGGGCCGGGGCGACCTTGACCGCGCCATGGCCGCGCTGGAGAGCGAGGCCGTGCGCCGCGCTCTTTCCGGCGTCAGCGTGCCCGTGTTCCACCAGGGGCGCGAGTGCGGCAGCACGGTGAAGCACTCGGACCAGCTGCTCATGTTCCTGCTGAAGGCGCTCAAGCCCGAGCGCTACGCCGGAGGCAAGGAGGCGGCCCAGCAGGGCGAGCGGGGCATCCGCCTGGAACTGGATCTCTCCGCTGGCGCGGACGCGCCGGGTGCCGATGCAGCGGACGGCGATGGGCTGGCCACGGCCGCTCAGGACGCGGAAGGCCAGGACGCGGAAGGCCAATATGCGGAAGGACAATACGCGGAAGGCCGGAACGCCATGGCCTGAACGGCCGGGCCGGGGCACAGCGCGCCGGCCAAGGGCCAATGAAAAGGGCGGCCCCGAGGGACCGCCCGCAATGCCGATGGCCGCCGCATAAGGGCTACATGTTCATGCGCTCCTGGTCGCGGGCGCGGATCTCCGCGCGCTTGATCTTGCCGCTGATGGTCTTGGGCAGCTCGGACACGTACTCGATGATGCGCGGGTACTTGTACGGCGCGGTGACGGTCTTCACGTGGTTCTGCAGCTCTTTCGTCAGCTCGTCGCCCGCGGTGAACCCGGCCGCCAGCACCACGGTGGCCTTCACCGCCATGCCGCGCACGGGGTCGGGCACGCCGGTGACCGCGGCCTCGATCACGGCCGCGTGGGACACCAGCGCGCTCTCCACCTCGAAGGGCCCGATGCGGTAGCCCGAACTTTTGATGAGGTCGTCCGTGCGGCCCAGGAACCAGAAGAAGCCGTCCTCGTCCACCCAGGCCTTGTCGCCCGTGTGGTAGAAGCCGCCGCGCACCACCTTGGCCGTGCGCTCGGGCTCGTCCAGGTAGCCGGCGAAGAGACCGGGCATGCCCTTGGTGGTGGCGCCGTCCTTCAGGCGGATGCAGATCTCGCCTTCCTCGCCCGGGGGGCAGGGCTGGTCGTCCTCGTTCAGAAGCACCAGGTCCCAGCCGGGCATGGGCCGGCCTATGGAGCCGGGTTTCGGCTTCATGAAGGGCAGGGTGGCCAGCTGCAGGGTGGTCTCGGTCTGGCCGTAGCCCTCGAAGATGGGCATGCCCAGCGCCTTCTGCCAGGCCTCGAACACGGAGTCGTTCAAGAGTTCGCCCGCGGTGGTGCAGTGGCGCAAGCTGGAGAGGTCGAACTCCTTGAGGTTCTCGCGCACCAGGAAGCGGTACACCGTGGGCGGCGCGCAGAAGGTGGTCACCTTGTGCGCGGAGAGGATGCGCAAAAGCTCGCGCGGCTCGAACTTGCCGCGGAAGTCCCACACGAAGACCACGGCCCCGGCCAGCCACTGGCCGTAGAACTTGCCCCACACGCTCTTGGCCCAGCCCGTGTCGGAAAGGGTCAGGTGCACATCGCCGGGCTCCAGGTCGTGCCAGTAGCTGCCGGTGGTGATGTGCCCCAGGGGATAGGTGTTGGCGTGCAGCACCATTTTGGGCATGCCCGTGGTGCCGGAGGAGAAGAAGATGACCATGGGGTCTTCCCCGCCCGGGGTGTCCTTGGTGCGGGGGAAGTCCGCGGCGGCGGCCGCCTTCAGGCTGTCGAAGTCCTCCCAGCCGGCCGGGGCCTTGTCGTGGCCGGTGCCGGAGGGAATGTCGATCAAGAGCTTGAGGCTGGGGCACTTGGGCTTGGCCGCCTCCACCCGCGCGGTGAGGGAGTCCTCGCAGATGACGCAGGACACGTGGGCGAAGTTCACCCGGAACTCGATGTCGTGCGGGGTCAAAAGCGAGGGCGAGGGGATGGGCAGCGCGCCGATGCGGCACAGCGCCAGCATGGAGATCCAGTACTCCATGCGGCGGTACAGGATGAGCATGACCCGGTCGCCCTTCTTGACGCCCTTGGCGGCCAGCGCGCTGGCCAGCTTCATGGACTCCTGCTGGAAGAAGCCGAAGGAGTATTCCCGGCGTGTTCCGGCGTCGTCCACGTGGATCATGGCCAGGCGGTCCGGGTCTTCCGCGGCGCGCAGGTCCAGGAAGTCGTAGGCGAAGTTGTAGTTGGCGGGCACATTGAGCGTGCAGCCGGCCATGAAGTCGCGGTAGCGGCCGACGCGGATTTTTTCAGGCGTTGTGCTTTTCATGGTGTGGTCTCGCTTTTCCCTAAAGGATCACGTCGAGGAACACGGCGTGGTGTCCGTCCAGGCCGCGCAGGGCGTGCGGCGTCTGGGAGTCGAAGTACAGGCTGTCGCCGGGTTCAAGCTCCAGCGCCTCCTCGCCCAGGCGCAGCTCCAGCCGGCCCTCCATCACGTGGATGAACTCCTGGCCGGAGTGGGAAACCTGGGTCATCTCCTCCGGCTTCTTTGCCGGCACGGTGATGAGGAAGGGCTCCATCTTGCGGCCGGAGAAGCGGTAGGCCAGGGACTTGTAGTCGTAGTCCTTGCGGCGCTCCACGCTTAGGCCCTCGCCCCGGCGCACCAGGGAGTAGCCCTTCAGGTGGGGCTCCACGCCGCTGATGAGGACGGTGAGGTCCACGTGGCAGGCCTGGGCCACCTTCATGAGGAAGCCCACGGGAATCTCGGTCTCCCCGGCCTCGTAGATGCTCAGCTGTTCGGGGGAAATCCCGGTCTTGGCGGCCAGGTCCTCCACGCTCAGGTCGAGTGCGTCGCGCAGGCCGCGCAGGCGCGGGGCGATGTCCTTGTATGCCTGTTCCATGTGCATGGCTCGGCTCCTTTTATGCCTTGGGGGCTTCTTGCATGGCCTCGGGGAACATCTCCGCCGCCAGCTCGCGCAGCTTGTACTTCTGTATCTTGCCGCTGGCGGTCATGGGGTAGGCCTCCACGAAGGCGATGTACTTGGGAATCTTGTACCGGGCGATCTGGCCGCGGCAGTAGTCCTTCACGTCCTCGGGCTCCATGCGCACGTCGGGCTTGAGGATGACGAAGGCGCCGACCTCTTCCCCGAACTTGCGGCTGGGCACGCCCACCACCTGCACGTCCAGGATGCCGTCCATGCGGTAGAGGAACTCCTCGATCTCGCGCGGGTAGACGTTCTCGCCGCCGCGGATGATCATGTCCTTCAGGCGTCCGGTGACGGTGACGTAGCCTTCCTCGTCCATGACGCCCAGGTCGCCGGAGTGCAGCCAGCCGTCCATGTCGATGGCCTTGGCCGTGGCCTCGGGGTTGTTGTAGTAGCCCTTCATCACGTTGTAGCCGCGGCAGCATATCTCGCCCACGGTTCCCCGCGGGGCTTCCTCGTTGGTCTCCGGGTCCTTGATCATGACCTCGATCTCGGGCATGGCGCGGCCCACGGTCTCGGTCATCTGGCGGATGGAGTCGCCGATGCGCGTCTGGGTCATCACCGGGCTGCCTTCGGTCAGGCCGTAGCAGATGGTGATCTCGCGCATGTTCATCTCGTTCATGGCGCGCTTCATGAACTCGATGGGGCAGGGGGAGCCGGCCATGATGCCGGTGCGCAGGCTGCTGAAGTCGAAGCGCTTGAAGAGCTTGTGCTCCAGCATGCTGATGAACATGGTGGGCACGCCGTAGATGGCCGTGCACTTCTCCTCTTCCACGCTGGTCATGGCCATGACGGGGTCGAAGTTCTCCAGGATGACCATGGCCGTGCCGTGGGTGACGCAGGCCATGACGCCCAGCACGCAGCCGAAGCAGTGGAACAGCGGCACGCCCAGGCACAGGCGGTCCTTCTCGGTGAAGTTCTGGTTCTCGCCGATCCAGTAGCCGTTGTTGCCGATGTTGAAGTGGGTGAGCTGCACGCCCTTGGGGAAGCCCGTGGTGCCGCTGGTGTACTGCATGTTCACCACGTCGTGCGCGGAGAGGCTCTTCTGGCGCGCTTCGTACTCCTCGGGGCTCACCATGACGCTCATGGCCTGCACCTCGTTCATGGAATACATGCCGCGGTGCTTCTCCGCCCCCAGGAAGATGACCCGCCTGAGGTGGGGGAAGCGCTCGCACTTCACGTGGCCGCGCTCCATGGTCTTCAGCTCCGGCGCCAGGTCGTAGATGGTGCCGATGTAGTCCGTGTCGCGGAAGCCGTCGATGAGCACCAGGTTCTCGCAGTCGCTCTGCTTCAGCAGGTACTCTATCTCGGCCTTGCGGTAGTGGGTGTTCACGGTGAGGAGCACCGCGCCGATCTTGGCCGTGGCGAACATGAGCACGACCCAGTTGGGCACGTTGTTGGCCCAAACGCCGACCTTCTCGCCCTTCTGGACGCCGAGGGCCATGAGGCCCATGGCCACCTCGTCGACGAGGTCGGAGAACTGCCGCCAGGTGAGCCGGAACTCGCGGTCCACGTAGACCACGGCGTCGCGGTTGGGCCATTTGGAGACGGTCTCGTCCAGCAACTGGCCCAGGGTTGCTTCGCGGGTGGCTTGCTCTCTCGGCATGGCCTACTCCGGGAAGTAGAGCACGGCGTAAATGCTGGCCGGCTGGTCGCCTGCGGCGGAAAGGTTGTGCGGCACAACCGAATTGTAGTACAGGCTGTCGCCCGGCTCCAGGATGCTGGTCTCCCGCCCGTAGACGAGCTGCACCTTGCCCGAGACCACGACGATGAACTCCTCGCCCTCGTGTGCGGAGAGCTTCTTGTCCTCCTCCGGCTCCGGATGCATGGTGATGAAGAAAGGCTCCATGTGGCGGTCGGTCTTGCCCTTGCCCAGGGAGTAGTAGTTGTGGGTGGCGG
This sequence comes from Desulfovibrio sp., assembly GCA_016218665.1. Classification (GTDB taxonomy): domain Bacteria; phylum Desulfobacterota; class Desulfovibrionia; order Desulfovibrionales; family Desulfovibrionaceae; genus Humidesulfovibrio. The sequence continues at coordinate 25,555 of JACRDI010000010.1, forward strand.
GCTTGTCGCCGTCCTGGTGTGTGCTGAACTCTTCCTTGCGCTCGCCCAGGCGCACGATGAGCGGGTCGCGGCTCACGTGGTCGTCCAGGAAGGTGCCCAGGCGCACGCCCAGGGCGCGGGCGATCTTCAGCAGCGGGCCCAGGGAGGGGTAGAGGTCCTTGGTCTCCACCGCGGAGAGGAAGGCCTCGTCCAGGCCGGTGCGTCCGGCCAGGTCGGCCAGGTTCAGATTCTGCTTTTCGCGAAATGCGCGTATGCGCTCACCCACATGCTTGTCCATGCTGCCCCCATCCTCGTAGCATAGTCTTGTGTGTTCAACGCGGGCCGTATGCGGCCAATCTGCCGGAAAGTGGCGTGGACTGTACCGCATCCTTGCGCAATTGTCGACTGCCGCCGCAGGTTTGCACGCCCCGAAAGGGGGCCTTCTTGCCAGGAATGGGCGAAGGGTGTAGCCTGAAAGAAGTCCGGCAAACCAAACTGCAGAACCGGCCCCACACGAAAAGCGAACAAGGTGCATGCCAATGAGCGATCCGCAGAACCAGGAACCGCAGGCAGCAGTCTACCGCCCGGAGGGCGGCAAAAGGGTCAAGGGCCTGTTCTCCACCCAGACCGTGGAGAAGGTGGGCACCGGCACCACCCAGCGCAAGACCATCAGCAAGATGTATTGGTACTGCGCGCAAGAGGACGACGAGAACGTCTCCGTGCAGGCGCTGAACAAGAACATGGTGCCCGCCGGGCCCAACACCACGGTGCCGCTGGAAGACTTCCTGGCCAAGTACAATCCCGAGCCGGAAATGTACCTCAAGACCGTGTATCCCAAGATGCAGGAGCTGGCGAGCACGGTGACCCGCGCGGAGGAAAGCCGCCAGCGCGGCGCGCTTTACAGCGCACAGTTCGAGTACGAGAACGCGCTGGCCATCGACGAGGAGAACGTGCGCGCCAACTTCGGCCTGGGCCTCACCTATGTCGAGCGTGGCGAAACCGCCAAGGCCCAGGACATCCTCGGCCGCATCGTCGGTCTGGATGCCGCCTTCGCCCCGGAGCACAAGCACCTGTTCAACGAGTTCGGCATCTCCCTGCGCAAAAGCCGCATGGTGGACCAGTCCGTGGAGTACTACACGCGGGCCCTCACCCTCTCCACCACGGATGAGAACCTGCACTACAACGTGGCCCGCGCCTACTACGACAAGGGCGACCTGGAAAAGTGCCGCGAGCACCTGGCCGAGGCCAGCCGCCTGAATCCGGACCACGAGGAAGTGAAGAAGTTCATCGAGTTCCTGGACAAGAAGTAGGGCTGCGCATGCACGAGGCCAAGCGCGCGCACCGGCCCCCCCGGCTGGCCCTGCTGGGGGTGGGCTTTGCCTACGCGCCCCAGCCCGGCGCCACGGAGACATCGGGCAATTCCGCGCCCTCCGCCGTGCCTTCCGCCGGTCAGGGCAGTCCAGCAATCCCTGGCCGGCAAGTGCTCTCCGGGGTGGATCTGGCCGTGCCGGCCGGGGCCTTTGTCCAGCTCGCCGGTCCCTCCGGCGCGGGCAAAAGCACGTTGCTGCGCCTGTTCTGCCGGTTGGAGGAGCCGCAGGCCGGCGCGGTGCTCCTGGACGGGGCCGACATCCGCGAGCTTGCGCCCCCGCTGTTGCGCCGCCGCGTGGCCTACCTGCAGCAGACCCCCGTGGTGGCGCCCGGCAGCGTGCGCGAGAACCTGCTCCTGCCCTTCGCCTTCAAGGCCGCCGCCGGGGAGGTTCCCCCGGACGACGCCGCGCTTGTCGCCCTGCTGGCCAGGCTCGCCGCGGGAGACATCCCCCTGGGGCAGGAGGCGGCGACCCTTTCCGTGGGCCAGCGCCAGCGCCTGTGCCTGGCCCGGGCCCTGCTCACAAGGCCCGACGCGCTCCTGCTCGACGAGCCCGTGAGCGCCCTGGACCCGGAGAGCGCGCGCGCCGTCATGGACGCGGCGGAAAGCTACTGCCTGGATGACGGCGGCACGGTGGTCCTCGTCTCCCACGCGGAGTTCGAGCCCCGGCGCGTGTCGCCCCAGCTGTTCCGGCTGGAGGGCGGGCGGCTGCACCCGGAAACCCCGGCGGCGGAGGCCTGATGGACGCGCCCGCCGCCATATCTGTCGCCACATCTGTCGCTGCGGGCGCCACGGCCGCCGCGTCTTCCGGCGTCCTGCACATCGAGAACTGGCGGCTGGCGCTGGCCCTGGTCTTCTCCCTGGTGGCCGGGGGCTGCTCCCTGGCCCTCAAGCTCGGCCTTGGCCGGGACATCGCCATCGGCACCGTGCGCACCTTCGCCCAGCTTTTCCTCATGGGCTGGGTGCTGGGCTGGGTCTTCCAGGCCGATTCGCCCTGGCTGGTCATGGGGCTCTTTCTCGTCATGGCCGGGGCCGCGGCCCACACCGCGCGCGGCCGCGTGAAGGAGAAGGCGGTGCGCTTCGCCTGGCCCATGTATGGCGGCATGGCCGCGGTGTACCTGCTGGTCACCGTCACGGTCACCGGGGCCATCGTGGCGGCCAAGCCCTGGTGGACCCCGCAGTACTTCCTGCCCATCGGCGGCATGGTGCTGGGCAATTCCATGAACTCCGTGGCCGTGGCCCTGGACCGGCTCTTCTCGGACATGCGCGCCCGGGCGGCCGAGATCGAGATGCGCCTGTGCCTGGGGGCCGACGCCGCCGAGGCCAGCGCGGACATCGTGCGCTCCGCCGTGCGCGCGGGCATGATCCCGGCGGTGAACTCCATGATGGCCGTGGGGCTGGTTTCCCTGCCGGGCATGATGACCGGCCAGATCCTGGGAGGCAGCGACCCCACCCTGGCCATCCGCTACCAGATCGTGGTCATGCTCATGATCGTGGGGGCCACGGCGCTGGGCAGCACGCTGCTCACGCTCATCATCCGGCGGCGCTGCTTCGGCCCCGGCATGCGCCCGCTGTTGCGCTAGACGCGCAGCGCCTATGCGGCATCGGCTTTTTCGTTGCCAACTTCCCGTGGCACGTATAGTATTTCGGTCAGTTGCGCACACAACGCCCAGCCCATGAGGTGCCCATGAGTCTGGACCGCCACCACATGCTCTGCCTGCACACGGTGTACGAAGGCTTGCGCATGGGCCTGTGCGAGTTCTCCGGTCCGTCGCGGGCGGCGCTCATCTACGCCTGCAAGGAGGGCGAGCCCCTGCGCGTGGCGGACCCGCAGAACCTGCTGCGAGGGCACGAGCCGCGCCTGCGCGAATATTTCGTGGACACCGCGGAGTGGAAGGACGGCCTGCCCCCGCACGAGCAGGTGAGCTTTTTTGACCAGCACCATGCGCGGCGCCTGGGCCTGGCCGGGCTGGTGAGCCTCGGCGGGCGCTCGCGCGGGGTGGCCTACCAGATGTGGTTCACCGAGCAGCACCCGGACCTGTGCGCCCCCGGCCCCACCCGCCGCTGGCTGGAGCTGGCGCTCAGGCAGCTTTCCACCAGCATGACCAGCCCGGACATCCTCTCCCTGGACGCGACCTCCAACACCCTGCAGGAACTGGCCGCCCAGGCCGTGCATGACTACATCGTGGACGAGCGGGCGCGGGCCATCGGACCGGACACGCGTCTCAGGGTGTTCAACATCCTCTCGTCCATCATCCAGATATCCAAGACGCCGGAAGAGGGCGCCTGGGCGCGGGGCCGGCTGGCCTTCGTGGAGCCCTCGCGCCTGTCGCGGCTGCACTATCTGGCCAAGCTGCCCAAGGCCGAACGCCCCCGGCTGGACCACGGCAAGCACGTGCGCAAGATGCTGCTCTCGGTGGAGCGCACGCCGCGCATCCTGGTGTCCGACGGCGAGCACATCATCGGGATGGTGCAGGGAGGCATGGCCCAGGGGAGCGCGGCCCAGGCCCATCAGGCCGCCCCTCCTTCCGGCCAGGCCGAGCTGCCCTCCGGAAGCCTGTGCGCGCAGTTCAACGGCCGGCACGGCATGCTCTCGCTGGACGGCAGCCCGGTGTGCAGCTTCTCCGACGGGGCCTTCCACTCCACCAACCGCCGCCCCAACCTGGTGACCCTGGAGGAGGCCCTGCTGGAGTGGCCCCTGGACGACGACCAGCGCAGCACGCTTTTCGCCACCGTGTCGCGGCTGGTGGCCACAGCGGGCGAGCAGAAGTACGGCTGCGCCATCATCATCGACCCCTACACGCCGCTTCTGTCCCTCTCGGGCCACAGCCTGGAGACGCCCATGCCCCTGGTGGGCGAGGAGCGCCTGGCCCTGGCCGCCGGGCTGGCCAAGGTGGACGGGGCGCTGCATGTCTCGGCCGCGCGCAACCAGCTGTGCGCCTTCGCCTGTCTCATGGACGGCCCCAGCTTCCCCGGCGAGGACCGCGCCCGCGGCGCGCGCTACAACTCGGCCCTGCGCTTCACCCACTCCCACCCGGAGCTCATCGTGGTGGTGGTCTCAAGCGACCGCCCGGTGTCCGTGGTGCAGAAGGGCGTGGACCTGTCCAAACCGCCCTCCTGGCCGGCGGTGCCCAGCATGCTGCGCACCCCGCCGACGCTGGAGGAATGGCTGGGCTAGGGCCCGGCCCCTTCGCTTTGATTCTTTGCGCTCCGGATCTTTTTGCCCTGGCTCCTTTGGCTTCGGCTCCTTGCGCTGCGGCCCTTTTGGTTCCGGTCATCGCGGGGCGCGCCTCCTTCCTCGCGCCTCCGTCCTTGCGCCTCCGCGCCCCTTGACCTCGGCGCATCGGCCACGGCATATGCCCTTTCGTCCGCCGTCCCATCCCTTCCGCCAACCGCCGCGCCGTGCGCCCGGCGCCTGCAGCGAGGACACCCCTATGCTGATCCGCCCCGAGACCCCGGCCGATATCGACGCCATCCGCCGGATCAACATCGACGCCTTCGCCGACCACCCCTTCAGCCGCCAGACCGAGCACCTCATCGTGGAGGAGCTGCGCGCGGCCGGGGCCCTCGCCGTCTCCCTGGTGGCGGAGGAGCAGGACGGAAGCGTTGTCGGGCACATCGCCTTCTCCTCCGCGCCCATCGGCGGGCGGGACCAGGGCTGGTACCTGCTGGGCCCGGTGGCCGTGCTTCCGGGCAGCCAGCGCCGGGGCGTGGGCTCGGCCCTTGTGCGCCAGGGGCTCGACGCCCTCCGGGCCATGGGGGCGCAGGGCTGCGCGCTGGTGGGCGATCCGGCCTTCTACACCCGCCTGGGTTTTCGCCAGGCCGTGCGCCTCGCCTATCCCGGCGTGCCCGGCGAGTTCGTCCTCTGCCTGCCGCTCGCGGGCGAGGAGCCCGTCGGCGACATCGGCCACCACCCGGCCTTCGAGGCCGGACTGTAGCCCGGCCGCCCGCCCCGCCAGAGGCCCGGGAGCCATGTCGCCCCTTGACGAAGGGCCTTGCCATGCTTTCTATTGAGGCGACCAAATCTGTCCAGATGGAGCCGGAACAATGAGCACCATGTTCGGGGCCCGCGTGCCCTTCTACAAACTGCAGGGCTGCGGCAACGACTTCGTGGCCATAGACAACCGCGTGCTGCGCCTGCCGAAAGACCTCATGGCCGAGTGGGCCAAGCGCATCTGTCCGCGCGCCTTCGGCGTGGGCGCGGACGGCCTGTTCTTCCTGGAAATGGCCCCGGCCGGCTCCGGGGCGGACGTGCAGTGGCACTTCTACAACGCCGACGGCTCCCGCGCGGAGATGTGCGGCAACGCCAGCCGTTGCGCGGGCAGGCTCATCCACGCCCTGGGCATGGCCGGAGAGCGCCACGTGCTCTTGACCGACGCCGGGCCGGTGTCCATCGCCGTGGACGCGGCGGCCGGACTGGTGAAGGTGCAGCTCACCGCGCCCGTGGACCTGAAGCTGGGCGCGACCTTGAGCGTGCAGGGCCGCGAGACCACCGTGCACTTCGTGAACACCGGCGTGCCCCATGCCGTCATCCTGGCGGACAAGGCGGCCGACGTGGACGTGGCCGGCATCGGCCGGGCGGTGCGCTTCCACGAGCACTTCGCCCCGGCGGGCACCAACGTGAACTTCGTGCAGGTGGTGGACGGCGGCCGCACCATCATGCGCACCTACGAGCGCGGCGTGGAGGGCGAGACCTACGCCTGCGGCACCGGGGCCTGCGCCGTGCAGGTGGTGCTGAACGCCCTGGGCCTGGCCGGCGCCGAACTGGCCAACACCACCACCGGCGGCGAGGTGCTGACCACCAGCATCGAGGACGGCCGCGTGTTCCTGAAGGGCGCGGCGGAACTGACCTTCACCGGCGAGCTGAACGTGCCCGCCCTGGGCCTGCCGCTGCCGTAGCGCGGCGCGCTCGAAACGGAGACGGAAACGACGACGCCCCGCCGGGGCCGGCACAGCGCCGGTTCCGGCGGGTTCTTTTTTGCGGGGCTAGAGCCTGCAGAAGCGTTCGTCGCAGGCCTTGGCCAGGGCCAGGGCGGTGCGCTCCAGCACCTCGTCCAGGGCGGCGTGGGCGGCAGCCAGCTCTGCCCCCAGCTCCGCCAGGCGGGCCGGGCTTTCCAGCGCTTCCAAGGCCAGCTGTTCGAGGATGCGCGCCGCCTCGCTGGCGGGCTTGGACCCCACGCTGGCGCAGGTGCCCTTCAGGGTGTGGGCGGTGCGGTGCAGGGTGGCCATGTCGCCCGTTTGCAGGGCCGAGGCGAGGCGCACGCGCTTGTCCGGCAGGTCGGCGAGGTAGTAGCGCACCACCTCCGCCAGCAGGGCCTCCTGTCCGCCCAGCAGCGCGGACGCCTTGTCGAGGTCGGCCAGGTCGGCCAGGTCGGCCAGGTCGGCGAGTCCGGCCGGGCCCTGGCCGCCGCCGGGCCGCGGCCCGTCGCTTTTCGGCAGCCCCGCCAGCGTCTCCGTAAGATTGCGGAAGCTCACAGGCTTGGCCAGGAATCCGTTCATGCCCGCGTCCTCGCACCGACTGCGGTAGCTGTCCAGCACGTGGGCCGTCATGGCCAGCACGGTGACGCCCCGGTTCCGCTCCCCGGCCTCGCCGCCGCGCAGCAGGCGCGTGGCCTCAAGCCCGTCCATGCCGGGCATCTCCACGTCCATGAGCACCAGGTCGAAGGGCTCCGAGCGCAGCAGGTCCAGGGCCTCGCGCCCGTTGTTGGCGTGGCGCACGCTGTGGCCCAGGCGCTCCAGAAAGCTGCGGGCGATGATGACGTTGGCCGGGGTGTCCTCGGCCAGGAGCACCCGCAGGCCCGGGCGCGCGGTTTCGGCGGGGGCTTTCGCCGGAGCCGGGGCAGTGGCCGGGTCGTGGGGTCGCGCGGCGGCGGGAATGGCGCCTGGTTCCTCGCTCAGGCCATGGGCCGGAGCAGAAGCCGATTGCCGCGCAGACCTTTGCGCGCCGCCCAGGGAGGGCTTCGGGCCGCCCTCTCGTTCGCCGTCCCGTTCAAAGGGCAGGCTGACGAAGAAGGCGCTGCCCTCTCCCGGCACGCTCTCCAGCCAGATGTCGCCGCCCATGCCGCGCGCCAGCTGGCGGCAGATGGCCAGCCCCAGGCCGGAGCCGCCGTAGCGGCGCGAGGTGGAGCTGTCGGCCTGGGTGAATTTTTCGAAGATCAGGGCCTGGGCCTCGGGCGCGATGCCGATGCCCGTGTCGCGCACGGTGAAGAGCAGCCCCGCGCGGCCGTCGTCGGGCTGCCCGGGGGCGAAGCCCACGCCCACGTCCACCCCGCCCCGGTGCGTGAACTTGAGGGCGTTGCCCACCAGGTTGGCCAGGATCTGCCCCAGGCGCGTGGGGTCGCCCAGCAGGCGGTCGGGCACGCCGTCCTCCACGCGGGAGGAGAGGGCCAGGCCCTTGGCGGCGGCCTCGTGGCCGGGGTGTTCCAGCACGCGGGCCAGGGTTTGCCGCAGGGCGAAGGGGATGCGCTCTAGGGCCATGCTGCCCGCCTCCACGCGGGAGAGGTCCAGCAGGTCGTTGACCAGGGAGAGCAGCGCCTGGCCGGAATGCCGCAGGGAGTCCTGCATGTGCCGGCGTTCCGCGTCCGTCGCGGCCATGTCCGCCAGCTCGGAGAAGCCCAGGATGGCGTTCAGCGGGGTGCGCATCTCGTGGCTCATGCGGGCCAGGAAGTCGCTCTTGGCGCGGCTGGCGCGCTCGGCGGCCTCCTTGGCGGACAGCAGTTCGCGTTCCAGGCGCATGCGTTCGCTTATGTCCGTGCCGATGGCGCAGACCATGTCCGGCTTGCCCTGGGCGTCCAGCAGGGGGAACTTGCTCAGGAGCAGGGTGGCCGCGCCGCTGCCGGGCATGGGCAGGTCGGCGATCTTGGTCAGCGGCAGGCCCGTGCGCAGTATCTCCTCGTCCTCCCTGTGGATGAGGGCCGCCTGCTCCGGCGGGTACAGCTCGTCGATGGTGCGGCCCAGCACCTTTTGCGGATCAATCCCCAGGAGCTTTTTGCTGCCCACGATGACGCGGCCCTCGCGGTCGCGGATGGCGATGAACAGGGGCGCGTTGTCCAGGATGCCCTGCAGGTGGCCGCCGGTGATGCGCAGCTCCTCCTGGGCCTGCTTGATGGCCGTGATGTCCGTGGAGGTCTCCAGCCGGGCCATGCGGCCATCCACCCAGCGCAGGGCCTGCACGCGCACCAGGCTCCAGGCGCCGCTGGCGGGTTCCCGCTGTTCGCGGATGAAGACCCCGGCGGGCTCGCCCGCTTCGTTCAGCAGGTTGGCGCGCGGGCATTGGGCGCACCGGGCCCTGGTGCCGTGCATGGCGGCCCAGCAGGGGTGGCCCACCAGGTCGAGGCCCACGCGTTCGTGGGCGGCGCGGTTGGCGTAGAGGATGACGTCGGTCTCGGCGTCGGCCACGAAGAGGGCGTCGGCCTGGTTGTCCAGCACGCGCAGGAAGCGCTCGTTGGCCTGGGCCAGCTCAAGCTCGGCCCGCTTGCGCTCGGTGATGTCGGAGGCGAAGCCCTGCATGCCCGTCACGCGCGCCTGCTCGTCGCGCACGGCCACGGCCGAGAGGGACAGCCAGAAGGTCGTCCCGTCTCTGCGGTAGGCCTCGAACTCCAGGTTGCGCAGGCGGCCTTCGCGCTCCAGGGTCTGGTACGCGGTGCGGCGATCCTCCTGGTTCACGTAGAGCTGCCGCCCGATGTCCGTGATCTCCGTCAGGAAGCTTTCCAGGCTTTCGTGGCCGCACATGCGCAGCATGGCCGGGTTGGCTTCCAGAAAGCGGCCCTCCCGCGTGGAGACGAAGTAGCCCTCCAGGGAGTTTTCCAGCAGCAGGCGCACCTTCTGCTCCGCCTGGCGCAGGGCCAGGGTGGAGGACTCCAGCGAGGCGGCCATGCTGTCCACCCCGGCGGCCAGCTGGGCCAGTTCGCCGCCGTCCCGGCTGCCGATGCGGTGGGAAAGCTCCCCCCGGCCCAGGCGGCGGGTGGCGTCCAGAATCTCGCGCGCGGGGCGGATGACGCTCTTGCTGGCCAGGAGCGCGGCCCCGGCCAGCCCCAGCAGGGCGGCCAGCCCCAGCGCCACGGAGCTGCGGCGGGCGCTCTCCCGGGCGGGGCGCAGGGCCTCGGTGACGGGCAGGCCCACGCGTACGTACAGCTCGCGGCCGGGCTGGGCCGTCAGCACGCTGTAGGAATAGATGCGCCGCACCCCGTCCGGTCCGTCCTCCTCCTGCAGGGGGAAGCCTCCGGCCACGTCGCTCATGCGGCGCTCGGCGTCGGGGATGAATTCCGGCTTTGCCGCCGGGGCTTCGGGGAAGCGCGCGTGCAGCCGGCCTTCGCGGTCCAAAACCTCGGCCGCGGCGCCCGGCGGCAGGCCCATGCGCAGGCTCAGGCGCTCGAACCAGGTGTAGTCGAAGGCCATGTTCAGCACGCCGATGAGGCGTCCCTGCCGGTCCAGCACGGGGCAGCCCTGAACGATGACGGGCCTGCCCGTGACGCGCCCGCGGACGTGTTCGCCCTGGGCGCAGGTCATGGTGTCGAGCACGTGGCGAAACCAGGGCAGGTCGGCCACGTTGGCCCCCTGCGGGGGATCGGGCCAGGAGGTGGCGATGATGTCGCCGCCGGGGGTGAACAGGGTGCTGGCGGTGTAGCTGGGGGAGTCGCGGATGACCTCGCGAAGCAGGGGGCCGAGGGCTGCGCCGTCGGCGTTCTGCACCTGGGGCATGCGCGCCAGGCCGGAGAGCAGCTGCCGCCCCCCGGTCAGGGTCTCGCGGCCCTGGCTGGCCAGGGTTTCGGAGAGGTGGCGCACGCGCTGGTCGGCATGGAGCCGCAGGTGCGCGGTGAATTCCTGGTGCTGCAGCACGGCGATGACGACCGCCGGAGCCAGGGCCAGCAGGATGACCAGTCCCAGGCGGAAGGCGAGTGTCTGCGGCAGCTTCAGCAAGGTGTTTCCCCCGGCGCGGGCCGCAGGCGCGGCCCATGGTCACTTCGTACCAGCATCGGGACGGGGGCACAATGGGCCCGCGCGGCCTGCTGCGGCCGGTCTGGACCGCTGGCCCGGCCCATGCTATCCAGCCGCATGCGCGCCCGGCCCGACCGGCGGGGGCGGACAAGGACGGCCCATGACCGACAGCTCGCACGACAATCCCCACGGCCTGCCCGAGGCAGAGCACCGCCGCTACGGCCGCATCCTGCTGGCCGTCACCCTTGCCGGCGCGCTTTTTCTGGCCGGGCAGGGGGTGCGCCTGTGGCAGGAGCACACCCTGGCCCGGCGCATGGAGCAGGCCGTGCACGAGGTGTACAGCCGGGCCCTCGGCGGCGACCCCGGCCGCTCGCCCTACGGCCGGTTGCAGTTCGAGCTGGGCAAGCTCCAGGCCCAGTCGGCCCAGCGGCTGGACATGGTGGAGCTTTTGGCCGCGCTTTCGCGCCGCGCGCCGGAAGGGGTGCGCATCCGCGAAATCTCCATGGCCACCTCCAGCGGGGTGGTGACGGGCCTGGCCGCCACGGCCGAGGACCTGCGCCGCTACCAGGCGGCCCTGGCCGCGGAGGCCTATTTCACCTTTTCCATGTGCAAGACCGACCCCCTGGTCCAGCCGGTGCGCTTCGAACTGGACGTGAAGGTGCGCGACCGCGCCGCCCCGCCCAAGGGAGAGGACCAGTGAGCTGGCTGAACGGCCCCTGGCGGCAGGTGGCCCGGCTGACGCACCTGCCGGCCGTTTCGCAGCGCAGGCTGTGGCGCGGGCTCATCCTGGGCTGGATGCTCCTGCTCGCCGCGGGCTGGGCCGTGCTGTCCGTCCTCACCCGGGCGGAGGAAAAGGCCGTGGAAGAGGCCGGGCAGACCTACGTCACCGTGGCCCCCCTGGCGGCGGAGGTCATGGACTACCGCCAGCGCCGCGGCCTGCTGGAGTCGCAGCCGCCGCTCACGGCGGCGGAACAGGTGGCCAGGAGCGCCGGCATCGGGCCGGAGCGGCTGCGCATACAGCTTTCCCAGGGCGACGCAGGCGGAACGAACGCGCAGACCCTGACCCTGCGCGCCCAGGCCCTGACCCTGCGCGAGCTTGTGGACGTGCTGCGCGGGCTGAAGGCGGAGGCCGGGCTCACGACCATCTCCGCCCATATGGCCCCGGCCCAGGGCAAAGGCGACCGCATGGACCTGGACATGGTCCTCTCCCGTTGAGAAGGGGCTGGCGCATGGCGGAAACAAACGGCGTGCAAGACCGGGAACTCAAGGCCGGCGCGGGCCCGCTCCTTGGCGGGGCGGGGTTCTTCGCCCTCCTCGTGGGCCTGGCGGCCGGGCTGGTGCTCTTCCTTCCCTGGGACACGGTGTGGAACCACGTGCTCAAGCGCATGGCCGCGGGCCACGCCCCCATGCGCATCGCCTGGCAGGACCTGGACCGGGCCTCGCCGCTGGGCTTCCGCCTCAACGGCCTCACGGTGGAGGGTCCGGGCTGGCCGGTTTCGCTGCGGGTGCAGTGGCTGGACGTGCGCCTGGGCATGAGCCCCCTGCTGACCCTGAAGGCCGACACCGGCGGGCGCATGCTGCGCCTGGTCTTCCTCGACACCGGCGACTTCGACGGGAGCGGCTCGGCCAACCTGGCCTGCCTGGGCCGGCGCGACATCCTGGGCAGCGTGGACCTGCGCGCCCAGGGGCGTTTTCTGCGCGGCAAGGACGAGCTGGAAAAGGGCTTCCTCGACCTGAGCGGCAAGGCCCTGCAACTGCCCGGCGGCCTGTGGCTGGGCGATGCCGGGCTCTCGCTGGAATACCGCGAGGGCGGCTTGCGCATCCGCAACTTCTCCATCAAGGCCCCGGTGCAGGTGCGCTCCGAGGGCACCGCCATAGTGCGGCCCGGCGCGCTGCTTTCCTCGCCCTACACGGTGTCGGGGGAGATTCTGCGCGGGCGCGAGAGCGTGTCCTTCACCTCCCAGGGGGTGCTGGGCGATTTTCTGGGCGACACCGCCCTGCCGGAGTGATTTGCCCTCCGGCCTGAAAACGGCTAGACCCCGTGCCTGGCGCGCGGGCGGCCCCGCCGCCCCGGACGGGGAGAGCCCCGCCGGAGCCTTGCACGACGTCGGAGCAGCACGGGCATGATGGCTTTTTTCAGCAGGATCAGGTCCAGGTACGCGGAGTTCGCCGGGCTCCTGGACGGCGAGCCGGGCCAGGAACCGGGTCTTTGGCCGAGCTTTCGGCCGAGCTTTCGGACCGACTGGCCGCAGCTGGCCCTGCTGGCCGTCCTGTCCTTCGCGGCCGCCGCGGCCCTGCGCCTGCTGGAGGCCCCGGCCTGGAACGCCCCGGCCCTCATGGCCGGCGGCGAGCGCATCATGGCCACCCACGACTCCTACTGCTGGCTGGCGGGCGCACAGGGCGTCAACGAGTACGCCCGCTTCGGCATGTCCGGCCTGGCGCGGCTGCTTTCCTTCATCACCGGGGCGCCCCTGTGGGCCGTGGGCTTCTGGGCCCCGCCCTTCCTGGCGGGGCTCACGGGCGCGGCCTGCGCCCTGTGGGGCTGGCTGCTGGGCGGACGCAGGGCGGCCATCCTGCCGGGGCTCATCGGCGCGCTGGCCCCGGGCTTCTACTACCGTTCGCGCCTGGGCTACTTCGATTCCGACCCCTTCACCCTGGGCATGCCGCTGCTTCTGGGCCTTCTGCTGGCCGTGCTGCTTTCCCCCTGCTGCTCCCGCGCGTGGGTGCGCAGCCAGGCCGAGGAGGACGCCCCGCCCGCGCTTCCGGCCTGGATGCCCTGGCTGGCCCTGGGCTTCGGCCTTGTGGCCCGCGTGGCCCACTTCGCCCACGACGACATCCATCCCCTGGGCGTGGGCCTGTTCTGGCTGGCCCTGGGCCTGGGGCTCCTCACCGCCCTGCCGGGACGCCGGGCCAAGGCCCTGAGCCTGCTCTTCGTCTACGCCCTGGCGGCCTACGCCGGGCCCCGGCGCTTCGGGGTGGAGGTCTTCGAGCCCGGCGCGGCGGACCTGGCCGGCATGGCCCTGGCGGCGGGCGCGGCCTGGCTGTGCTGGAAGCGCCCGTCCGGTCCGTCCCCTTTGTTGGCATGGCTCGCGGCCCTCATGGATCGCCCCTGGCCCTGGCTTGCGGGCATCGGCCTGACGGCCGCGGCCTGCGGCCTGCTGCTGCCGCTGGGCGCGTTCTGGGCCAAGGCCCTCAGCTATTTCAAGCCCCTGGCCGACGCGGGCGCGCTGTCCGGCGGGGGCGGGCCCATCTACCCCGGCATCACGCAGAGCATCCGCGAGGCCAAGAACGTGGCCGACCTGGGCCTGTTTCTGGAGGGCGTGTCCTTCTCCGTGGTGGGCGGCGCGGCCGGACTCGTCGGCATCATCGCCCTGGCGCTGTTTCGCCCGGCCTTCGCGCTGCTGCTGCCCATCACCGCCCTGGCTTTCGCCAGCCTGAAGCTGGGCACGCGCTTCGTCATGTTCGGCGGGCCGGTGTTCGCCCTGGGCCTGGGGGTGGGGCTCTACTGGCTGTGCCGGTGGGCGGCGCGGCGCCTGGGCAGGGGCGGGCGCTGGCTGGCCTGGATCCAGGCCGGCGTGGCGGTGCTCATCCTGGCCTTTTCCTACGCCCCGCGCTACGCCGCCACCCGGCCCACGCCGGTGCTCGGCCCCGGCCACGCCCAGGCCCTCATGGAGCTGAAGGCCAAGGCCCCGGCGGACGCCGTCGTGTGGACCTGGTGGGACTTCGGCTACGCCACGCAGTACTACGCCGGGCGGCCCACGCCCACCGACGGCGGCCGCCACGCCGGGCGCGACATCTACCCCACGGCCCTGGCCCTGACCACGGACAGCCCGGCCCAGGCGGCGCGGCTCATCGCGCTGGCCGCCGGCCAGGGGGGCGACCCGTCCAGGCGCTGGGACACCATGCCCGCCCTGGAGGTGAAGCGGGAGATCGAGGCCCTGCGCGAGGCTCCGCCCCCCATCACCGGAAAGACCGCGGGCAGGACTGCCGGGCCGCAGCTCCTGGTGGTCTGCTGGGAGAACCTGCCGCTGCTCTACTGGATCAGCTTCTACGGCTCCTGGGACGTGGCCGCGGGCATGGGCCGGCACTTCGGCGTCATGCAGGTCTCCGAGGTCATGGATCTGGACCGCGAGCGGGGCGAGCTTTCCCTGCGCGGCAGGAGCAAGCCCCTGCCCCTGGCCGGGGCGGAAGTGCTGGGCCCGGGCGGAACGCGGCGCATCCCCATGAAGGAGACCCCAGGCGCGCCGCACCTGGTGGTGAACGAGCTGGCCCGGCAGGCCCTGCTGCTGGACGACGCGGCCTACGCCAGCATGGCCGTGCAGCTTCTGGTGGGCGACCCGGCCCGGCCGGAGCTTGCGAAATACTTCAAACTCATGCACGAGGGGTTTCCCCTGGTGCGCATCTATGAAGTCCTGCCCGGGCGCGAGACGCCCGCGAAGCAGGCGGAGGCAGCGAAACAATGAGCATTCCCTTCATCGACCTGAAGACCCAGTACGCCCGCGTGGCCGGCCAAGTGGAGCAGGGCCTGCGCGCCGTGCTCGAATCCGGCGCGTTCATCAACGGGCCCGACGTGACCAGGCTGGAGAAGCGCCTGGCCGACTACTGCGGCACCCGGCACGCCGTGGGCTGCGCCTCCGGCACGGACGCCCTGATGATGGCCTTGATGACCCTGGGCGTGGGCCGGGGCGACGCCGTGTTCTGCCCGCCCTTCACCTTCATGGCCACGGCCGAGGTGGTGGCGCTTCTGGGCGCGACCCCGGTGTTCGTGGACATCGACCCCGTGACCTACAACATCGACCCGGCCGCCCTTGAGAGGGCCATCCGCGCGGTGGAAGCGGGCGACCCCAAGCTGTACCCCCTGCCGAAGCACGAGGGCGCACTCACGCCCAAGGCCGTCATCCCGGTGGACCTCTTCGGCCTGTTGGCCGATTATGGGGCCATCCTCAAGATCGCGGCCGACCACGGCCTGTACGTCATCGAGGATGCGGCCCAGGCCTTCGGCGCCACGGTGGAGACGGGCGGCGCGGCGCGCAAGGCCTGCTCCTTCGGGCAGATCGCCTGCACGTCCTTCTTTCCGGCCAAGCCCCTGGGCTGCTATGGCGACGGCGGGGCCTGCTTCACCGACGACGACAGGCTGCTGGAGCTGCTGCACTCCGTGCGGGTGCACGGCCAGGGCGCGGACAAGTACCAGAACGTGCGCCTGGGCATCACCGGCCGGCTGGACACCATGCAGGCCGCCATCCTGCTGGCCAAGATGGACATCTTCGACGAGGAGCTGCGCCTGCGCCAGGAGGTGGCCGCGCGCTACAAGGTGCTGCTGGCCAGGGTGCCCGGCCTGACCCTGCCCGAAATTCCGGCGGGCAACGTCTCGGTCTACGCCCAGTACAGCATCCAGGCCGAGAGCACGGCCCACCGCGCGGAGCTGCTCTCGCGCATGGGCAAGGCCGGGGTGCCCACCAGCATCTACTACCCCGTGCCCCTGCACCTGCAGCCGGCCTACGCCAACCTGCAGTACGCCGCCGGGACCATGCCCGTGAGCGAGGCCGTGGCCGCGCGCATCTTCAGCATTCCCATGCACCCCTACCTGAAGGCCGAGGTGCAGGAAGAGATCGCCAAGGCCATGATGGAGTAACCATGCGGAACTTCTGGCGCGCGCTGCCCCGGCTGGCCCTGCCTGCCGCCGTGGGCCTGGGGCTGGCCCACCTGGCCACGGGCTTTTTGCCCAAGCCGCAGCCGGCCCTGCGTCCGCCGGAGGAACTGCGCGCCATGGGCCAGGGCTTCGGGGAGGAATCCCCGCTGCGGGCCATTTTCGAGCGCAACGTGCTGAACCTGGAGAGCCCGGCCTTCGCCCCGCCGGGCGCGCCCCTGGCCCCGCCCTCCGTGCCCGACGCGGCGGCGGCCCTGCTGGCCCGGCCGGACCCGGACGCGGCAGCGGCGAACCAGAGCGAGACGGCCCCGCTGGACCCCTCGCTCCTGCCCAAGCCCGTGGGGCGCAAGAGTCCCGGCGTGTTTTCCGGCGGGGCCAGCGTGCTGGGCATTGTGGGGCCCTCGGCCAACCCGGCGGCCAACCCGGCGGGTAACCCGGCGGGTAACGTCGCGGGCAAGCCCGCCGCGCCCAAGCCTGCGCCCGCCGCAAAGCCGTGAAGCCCTTGCCCTGAAGCATCCGGGCCTAAACGGGTCGGGTCCGCCGGCCGATGAGGCCCCTGCGCCAGAAGAACGCCCAGCCCTCAAGCCAAGGAGCCTCCCCATGCCGCGCGTCAGCATCGTCATCCCCAACTTCAACCAGCACAAGTACCTGCCCGCCTGCGTGGACCACTGCTGGTTCCAGACCCACGCGGACCTGGAGCTCATCATCGTGGACGGCGGCAGCACCGACGGCACCAAGGACTACCTGCGCGGGCTGCCTGAGGAGCTGAACCTCACCGAGAGCAACCCCATCCTGCGCATGGGCGAGGACGGGAGCATCGTCCACAAGCGCTGCCGGAGCTACCGCGAGGACACCCACGCCACGCACCCGGAGCGCATTTTGAAGATCATCGCCAGCGAGGAGGACCTGGGCCGCACCGGCACCTACAACGCGGGCTTTTCCCAGGTGACGGGCGAGTACTGCACCTACATCGTGGGCGACGACCTGCCCCACCCGCACATGATCGAGGAGCTGGCCAGGGCCCTGGACGAGACCGGGGCGGACCTGGCCTACTCGGACTTCACCATCGTCACCGACGACGACCGCATCATGCGCCTGGTGCGCAAGCCGGACTACGACTTCAAGGAATGCTTCGCCGAGTGGTTCCACATCGGCGTGTCCACCCTGCACCGGGCCAGCTGGCTGAAAAAGACCGGCCTGATGGACGAGAACTACCAGTTCGCCAACGACTACGCCCACTACCTGCGCATGGCCATGAACGGCGCGCGCTTCGTGCACGTGCCCAAGGTGCTCTATTCCGTGCGTTTCCACGGGGCCATGGCCCGGCACGAGGAGTCCCTCGCGCTGGCGCGCCTGGCGCGCGAGCACCTGGCCAAGACCGGCGGCAAGGCCTAGGCCCCAGGCCGAACCGTCGCCCTGGGCCTTCCGGCAGGCCCCCGGGCGGGGAGCGGGGCGGCCAGGACCGTTCGCCCGATGAGCAATCCTTCCCGGCCCGGATTCCCCCCGGGTCAAGCCATGTTCCGCGCGCATTGACGCAATATCTAGACTTCTGCTAGAGATCTGCGGAAGCAGGAGCCGGAATCCTGGCGCTTTGCGGCATTTCCTGCTTCCGTTCCCCGAAAGCCATTGATTCCGTAGGGCTGGAACGGAACGTGCATCCATTTCGGCGCGACTCGGAATTATTTGCCCGCCGAATCATCGCCGGATTTCCCGGCCACGGGCCCGGAACGGTCGCCAAAGAGGTGCCGCATGGACCACTCCCCGTCCGCCCCGCTCGACAAGCCAGACCCGAAGGACGCCTTCGCCTGGCTCGCGCCGGACTTGCGCCGCCCGCTCCTTGAGCAGATGCTCGGCCCCATGCCCCGCGGCCGCGAGACCCTGGCCTACCGCACCCCGCCCCGGCACCTGCACGAGCGCGAGGTGGACGGCAAGCTGCACGTGGTGATGAACTCCTACTACCTGCAGCCCGCGGTGTGCAAAAAGGCCCTGGCCCTGCGCCAGACCGGCCGCTACCACCTGACCTTCATCGGCTGCTGCATCCGCGAGGAGCAGCGGCCGGAGCTCTTCTTCGACGAATACTACGAGGTGCTGGACTACCAGGAGATGTACCGGCTCATGGCCGACGCCCGCGTCCACGCCCTGAGCACCGTGATCCAGCCGCTGATGAACGGGGCCTGCGCCGTGGAGGCGAGGCTGCGCCACGGCACGCCCGTGGTCATCGACATCAACGACTCCCTGCACTTCATGCGCAAGGACCCCCACGCGCCCGACTGCGAGACCGAGCGCGAGATTTTGGAGCGGGCCACGAGCTTCGTGCACAAGATGCCCGCCTGGGCCGTGGAGGAGATGCGCGGGCATTGGAGCCTGACCCGGCCGGATTTCCTGGTGCACTCCCTGCCCGTGCGCGAGTACTTCACCGAGTGCGCGGACCTGGAGCCCGGCGTGCCCGCCAGCCTGGTCTTCGCCGGGGGCATCGTGCCCTACCGCATCGCCGTCACCCAGGGGCACCAGAACCACATCATGGACCCGCTCATCGACACCCTGTGCGGCGCGGGCCTGGGCCTGGGCTTCGTGGTGAACCAGAACGCGCGCAACATGTTCTGGGATGAGCACGCCCACTACATCGACTTCCAGAAGAAGTACCCGCGTTTCAGTTTCGAGCCGGGCGTGCCCTTCTTCGCGCTGCCGAAAAAGATCAGCCGGCACCACTTCGCCATCTACTGGGAGAACGTGCGCGCCAGCACCTACAACGACAAGCACTTCGCCATCAACATGGCCACCAAGATCTTCAGCTACATGGAGGCCGGGCTGCCGGTCATCGTGCACACCGAGGCCCCGTACATCCGCCAGTTCACCGCGGATGGCGGCATGGGCCTGGTGTACGAACTGGACCGCATGGACCTGATCCCGGACCTGGTGGCCGCGTGCGACCACGAGGCCCTGCGCGCCTCCTTGCGGGCCTGGCGCGAGAAGAACGACAACTCCGGGGCCGTGGCCCCGCTGGAGGCCTCCTTCGCCGCATAGGCGGGAGCGCCTGAAAGGAGAGCGCATGTCGAGCGAGCACAAGCACTGCCACGCGGTTCTGCCCCCGGTGCGCCGCAAAAACGGCGAACCCTGGGTGGACCTGCCCGGAGGGGCGGAGCTGGCCGCCTGGTCCACGGACGACCAGGTGCGCTACAACCAGCAGAACAGGCAGGCCGCCAAGCACGCCTTCTACGTCTCGGCCTTCGACTTCCTGCACGACAACGACATCCGGGGCGACTACCTGGAGTTCGGCTGCCACCGCGCGCGCACCTTCCGCATGGCCCTCACCGAGGCCCGGCGGCAGAACATGGACTTCATGCGCTTCTACGCCTTCGACTCCTTCGCCGGCCTGCCGGACTGCGACCCCGAGCGCGTGTGGACCAAGACCTGGACCAAGGGCGCCCTCAAGACCGGCGAGGACGAGTTCAAGGCCATCATCGCCGGGCACGGCGTGTACGCGGACAAGGTGCGCACCGTGCCGGGCTTCTACGACCAGAGCCTGACCCCGCAGCTTGCGGCGCGGCTCAAGGGCGAGGACTGCCGCGCCGCGCTCATCTGCGTGGACTGCGACCTGTACGAGAGCGCGGTGAGCGTGCTGGGCTTCCTGGAGCCGTTGCTGCAGCCGGGCGCCCTGGTCTACCTCGACGACATGTTCGCGGGCTACAAGGGCTCGCCCCTCAAGGGCGTGTACAAGGCCTTCCGCGAGTTCGCGGCCGCCTCCGCCTGGCACTTCGAGCCGCACATCCAGGTGGGCTGGGCCGGGCGGTCCTTCGTCACCTGCGAGAAGGCGTAGCATGATGAGCGGCGCGACCGGACAAAACGCGGGGCAATGCCCGCTGTGCGGCGCAGGGGCCGCCGTCGGGCTGCTGCTGCCCGGCGCGCGCCTGGCCGCGTCCGATGCGTCGCGCGACCTTGCCATCGCCGTGTGTCCGGCGTGCGGCTTCGTGTTTCAGGCCGGAGCGGATACGCCGGACTACGACGCATTCATCCGCCACGCCTACGAGGCCTGGGACGGCGCGACGCTCTTCGATTTTCCCCGCCGCAGCGAGGACAACGCCGCCGCTGCCGACATCATCGCCCGGCACTCCAGGGCGGACGCCCGCGTGCTGGAGATCGGCTCCAACCGGGGCGACATCCTGGCCCTGGTGAAGGAGCGCCTGCCCGGCGCGAGCATCCTGGGCGTGGACCCGGCCACGCACGGGAACCTGCCCGTGCCCACCCTGCGGGCGTTTTTTTCGCCTCAGCTCTTTTCCTCGCGCTTCGATACGGTGATCCTGAAGCAGGTGCTGGAGCACTTCGCCGATCCCCGCCCCATGCTCGCCGGAGCGCGGGAGGTGCTGGAGGACGGCGGCCTGCTGTACCTGGACGTGCCGAACCTGGAGCGCATCCTGGAGGGCCGCACCGACGCCTTCCTGCTGGAGCACGCGGCCTACTACAGCCTGGGCGTGCTGCGCGCGGCCCTGCCCGGCTTCGAGATCGTGGAGGCCCGTGAGGCGGGCAGTTTGCGCATCGCGGCGCGCAAGCTGCCCGGCGCGGCGGCGGCGGCTTTCGTTCCCCCGGCCGACGGCCCCCGGCTGGCCGAGGCGGCCCGCACTGGCCTGGAGCGCCTGGCGCGCGCGAGGGAGGCGGGCAAGGCGGCCCTGGCCGCCCATGCGGCTTCCGGCGGGCGGGTGGTGTTCTTCGGGGCCTACAACTGCTTCCGCGCCCTGTACCGGGAGTTCCTGCCGCTTCTGGGGGACTGCCCCCGCGCGGTGCTGGACGACGCCATGCGCGGCGAGCGCGAGCCCGTGTTCGGGCTGCCGCGCATTGAGACGCCAGGCCCCGGCGACCTGCTGCTGCTCTGCTCCAACAACGCCGAGGTGCTGGAGCGCATGTGGGCGCGAGCCACGGAACTGGGAGGAGGCGCGGGCGGCGTGGCCGTGCTGCGGCCCTGGTCGAAATTTTTGCGAGCGGACGGCACAACGGACGGCACAACCTCCGACCTGGGAGCATAGGATATGAGCCAAGAGCACAGAGACGTGCTGGTCTTCGGCGCGGGCGGGTTCATCGGCTCCACCGCGGTGCGGCACCTGCGCGAGAACGGCTGGAACCCCGTGGCCTACACCCGCCAGGACTGCGACCTCACCGACGCCGACGCGGTGAAGCGGGTCTTCGCCCAGCGCACGGCCCCCTGCCGGGTGCTTTTGTGCGGCTGCGTCAGCCGGCACTTCGAGGACAGCTTCGCCACCCTGGTCAAGAACATCGCCATGGTGGAGAACTTCGTGCGCGCCGTGGCCCCCGGACAGGTGCTCTCCTGCGTGTACTTGAGCTCCACCGACATCTACGGCAACCGCCCGGCCCTGCCCATAACCGAGGACACCGCCGCCCTGCCGGAATTCTACTACGGCGCGTCCAAGCTGGCCAACGAGACCCTGCTGCTGCGCGCGGGCCTCGTGGACTTCCCGGTGGCCTGCCTGCGCCTGCCGGGCATCTACGGCCCCACGGACCAGGGCCACAGCATGCTGGGCATGTTCGCCCGGCGGGTGCTGCGCGGCCAGGAGCTGACCATCTTCGGCGACGGGAGCACCCTGCGCGACTTCGTGCTGGTGACGGACCTCTGCCGCGTCATCGAGGCCCTGCTCGACCGGCCGCACCACGGGGTGCTCAACGTGGCCACGGGCAGCAGCATGACGCTGCTGGACATCATGCAGCTGTTGGCCAAAACCTCCGGCCGCGAACTGAACCTGCGCCATGCCCCCCCGGGGCCGCGCTCCCACGACCTCGTGTTCCACACCGGCGCGCTCGTGGCCGCCCTGGGCGGGCACTTTTCCATGACGCCCTTGGACGAGGGGGCGAAGATCCTCATCGCCTCCCTTCTGGCCGAGGCCGAAAAGAACGGAAACGGCGCGGCAAGCGCCCAAGCATAGGCTGCAAGGAGAACCCATGAAGAAGACAGCGGTCATCGTCGGCGGCGGCTTTTCCGGCTGCGCCATCGCGGAAATGCTCAAGCGCAAGGGTTTCGCGCCCACCATCATCGAGGCCGGGCCGCACCTGGGCGGCGGCTGCCGCACCTTCTTCTACAACGGCCACCCCTACACCATCGGGCCCCGGCACATATTGGTGAACACCAACGAGATGTACGTGTGGGACTACATGGCCCAGTTCCTGGATATGCGCGAGCTGAAGCACCACAGCCTGACCTACGTGCAGCAGGACCAGAACTTCTACACCTATCCCATCCACAAGGATGAGATCGCCGCCATGCCCGACCGGGACAAGATCAACGCCGAGCTGGCCAGCCGCGGCGACGTGGCGTCCTCCAGGAACTTCGAGGAATACTGGGTCAACTCCGTGGGGCAGACCCTGTACGACAAGTTCGTGAACACCTACTCGAAAAAGATGTGGGGCGTGAAGAACAACCAGGAGATCGACGACTTCGGCTTCTCGCCCAAGGGCGTGGCGCTCAAAGACGGCGACAAGGTGAGCTTCGAGGGCTCCAAGGTCATCGGCTACCCCAACGAGCCCGACGCCTTCAACTCCTACTTCGACAAGGTCTGCGCCCAGGACTGCCGCGTCATCCGCAACACCCCGGTGACCCGCTTCGACCTGGACAACAAGCGCGTCATGGCCGGGGACGAGTGGATACAGGGCGACATCGTCATCAACACCGCCTCGCTGGACCTCGTTTTCGACCACTGCTTCGGCGAGCTGCGCTACATCGGCCGCCACTTCCTGAAGCTCATCCTGCCCTGCGAGCGCGTGACGCCCGAGCCCTACTACTTCCTGTACTACGCGGGCGACGAGCCCTACACCCGCGTGGTGGAGTACAAGCTGCTGACCAATTACAAGTCGCCGCACACCCTGCTGGGCATCGAGATCCCGACCTTCGACAACAAGATGTACCCCTATCCGGTGAAGGCCGACATGGCCAAGGCCCAGCGCTACATGGATCTGTTCCCCAGGGACTGCTACACCATCGGCCGCATGGGCCGGTACCGCTACGACAACATGGCCGAGGTCATCAAGGACTGCTACGCCCTCATCGAGAAGCTGTAGCAAACCCGGAGAGGACAAGGTGCGACGCCTGCCCGCCATAGCCCTGCTGCGCCCCGCCGCGCCGAGCGACCCCTCCCTTGCGCGTGGGGCCGACGGCCGCTTCCTGCTGCCCGCGCTCTTGGCCGGGCTCAAGGCCGCCGGGCTGTGCCCGGACGTGGCCGCCGCCCTGCCCGAAGACCTGTCGGGGGAGCTGGACACGGACGCCGCGCAGCAACTGAAGGCGGCGCTGCTCCAGGCCGGGGTGCCCGTGCTGCTGGGGCCGGAGGCCCCGCAGGCCCGCCTGGCCCACGCCCTGGAACGCCTGGGCTGGGACGGCGCCGTGGCGCTCACGTCCTATGCGGCGCTGCTCTCCGGGCCGGACCTGGCCCGCGCTTCCGAGGCCGTGGCCGCCGGCGAAGCGGATGCCGCCTGGAGCCACGACGTGGGGCCGGAGCGCTTCTTCTGCGCCCTGTCGCGCCGCGCGGCGGATGAATTGGCAGACGGGCTGGCGGGCCACGCGGGCGCGCCCCTGCCGCCCACGGCCTTCCCGGCCCTGCTGGCGCAGAGCGGCCTGCGGACCCTGTGCCTGGAAGGCATCGGCACCCCGGCGGAGCGCTTCGTCATCGGCGCTCGCCTGGCCGGGGAGGGCAGGCCCCTTGATCCGGAGCTCACCGCCCAGGTGCTGGACCCGCGGTGTGCGCCGGAGGACTGGTTTTCGCCCCGCCGCCAGCGGGAGCTGCTGCGCCGCTTTGCCGGAGTGGCCCACTGGAGCGCCCTGGAACGGGCCCTGGCCCCGCTGCATCCGAACACCCTGGAACGCCTGGCCGGGCAGGTGCGCCTGTTCGACTCGCTTTTGCCGCACCTGGTGCCGTTGTCGGAAGGAAAGGGACGGCTCGGGCACTTCGTGGAGCTGGGCGCGGGCGCGCTGCCCCTGTGCGCGGCGCTGCTCTGTTCGCGCTTCACCGAGGGCTGCGCCCTGGAGCCCTTTGCCCACGACCCGGAGAGCCTGGCGCAGACGCTTCAGCTGGCCCGCACCCTGCGCGCCGCCTGGCCCGGCCTCGTGCCCTGGCCTGGCGATGTGGAAGACGGGGCAGGCGGGGAAGGGGATTTGGGACGGCTGCGCGTGGAGGCCCGGCGGCTGGAAGAGCTGGCCCTGCCCGAGGGCGACGTGGACCTCATCTATTCGCGCATGACCCTGGAGCACGTGGACGACCCCGAGGCGCTCTCGCGCGAGATGGCCCGCGTGCTGGCCCCTGGCGGGGTCATGCTGCACCGGGTGGACTTCCGCGACCACACGGGCCTGGCCGAGCAGGTGACCATCCACTTCGGCTTTCTGGCCCACAGCCCGCGGGAGTGGCGCGCCACGGGCGCGGACACCAACCTGCTGCGGGTGAACGACTTTCTGGACCTCTGGCAGGGGCTCGGCCTGGAGGCCGAGGCCCGCGAGCGCCTGGTGCGCAAGGTGCCGCCCGAGCGGCTGGACCCCTGGTGGGAAGGCTATGCCGACGAGAACCTGTACTGCTACAGCGCCCTGCTGCTGGCCCGCCAGGGCCGCGCGGCGGCGATGGGAGAGTGAGCCATGCTCATGAGCGACGAGGAATTCCTGCGTCTGTACAAGGACCAGTACGACACCGCCCTGGCCGAGGCCCGGCGCTACGTGGACGATCCCGGGAGCCTGCGCCGCGAGGTGGACGAGCACACGGCCAAGGCCGACCAGGGCCGCCTGGTGGTGCCCAAGCCCGATCAGTTCACCTACCGCATGATGAACTACCGGGGCTTCGTGCGCTTTCCGGAGCGGCTCAAGAACTACATCCTGGCCAAGAACGAGGCCCGGCGCGAGGAGTGCCTGTCCCTGCCGTTCATGATGGACATCGAGCCCGTGAGCCGGTGCAACTTCCGCTGCATCATGTGCGCAAACGTCAAGCGCGAGGGCAAGCCCAAGAGCGACCTCTCCCTGGCGGACTTCAAGACCTTCATGGACCAGAACCCGCAGTTCGTGGAGGTCAAGATCCAGGGCGTGGGCGAGCCGCTGCTCAACCGCGACCTCTTCGGCATGATCGAGCACGCCACCCTGCGCGACACCTGGGTGCGCACCACGGTGAACGGCTCGCTCCTGCACGTGAACGACAACTACAAGCGCCTCATCGACTCCGGCATCGGCGAGGTGCAGACCTCCTTTGACGGGGCCACCAAGGACGTGTTCGAGCATATCCGCGCCGGGGCCGACTTCGACCAGATCGTGAAGAACCTGACGGCGCTGAACGCCTACGTGGCCACCAAGGACCGCGACTACACGCGCATGTGGGTGCTCCTGCAGTCGAACAACCGGCACCAGCTGCTGGATTTCATCCGCATGGCCGCGCGCATGGGCTTCCGCCGCATGACCTACTCCGTGGTGCTGACGGGCTGGGGCGAGGAGGACTGCTTCAGCGACCTCAAGGTGCGGCCCTTCAGCGACGAGGAGGAGGCGCGCATTTTGGAGCTGGCGCGCAAGGAAGGGGTGGAGGTCTCGGTGTGGAACTGCACCGACCGCTTCCGCATCGGCAGCCCGGAGACTTTGTGCCCCGTGCCCTTCGCCCGGGCCTTCATCGGCTCGGACCTGCGCATTTTGCCCTGCGGCACCATCGGGCACCTGGACAACATCGACTTCGGCGACGCCCTCAAGTTCCGCGAGAACTGGAACGCGCCCACGTACCGGTCCTTCCGCCGGGCGCACCTGGAGGGGCGCATCCCCTCCTTCTGCCGCGAGTGCTACAACCTGGACTAGGCGAGGGAGGCCGACAATGCGCCACATCACCAGCGTAGAGGATCTGCCCCGGGGCGCGGCCATCAGCATCTACGGGGCTGGCGGGGCCGGGCGCGAGCTGCTGCGCCAGGTGCGCGCCAGCGGCCGGGTGCGCGCCCTGCGCTTCCTGGACACCAGCGCCAGCGGCGAGGCCGACGGCCTGCCGGTGCAGCGCTTCGCGGATTTCATCGCCGCGCACCCCGGGGGCGACGGCCCCATCGTCATCGCCTCCACCCACGACGCGGAGATCGCCTGGACCCTGCGCGAGGCCGGTTTGTCGGACTTCTGCTCCTTCAAGGACAGCGGCCGCTACATCTTGTGCAACCTCATCTGCCGGCTGCTGCCCGAAGGAGACCGCTTCACCCTGCTGGACATCGGCGCGCGCGACGCGGACACCGACCCGCGCTGGCTGGGCCTCCCGCCGGAGCGCATGCGCCTGTACGGCTTCGAGCTGGACGAGGAGGGCTGCGCGGCCATGACCCGGAGCATGAGCGCGGGCGGGCGCGAGGCGCGCTTCTTCCCCTACGGCCTGTGGGGCAGGGCGGAGCGCCGCGACTTTCACCACAGCCTGGGCCATCCGGGCAGCAGCTCGCTCTTCCCGTTCAACTTCGAGGTCTTCGACCGCTGGAAGATCTTCGACGGCAAGGGAGTGCGCCACGAGGGCCAGTTCATGCGCCCGGTGCGGCAGATTCCGGTGGAGCTTTCCACCCTGGACCGCTGGCGCGCCGAACAGGACGTGGCCTCCGTGGACTTCATGAAGCTCAACGTGCAGGGCGCGGAGCTGGAGATCTTGCGCGCGGGCGAAACCGTGCTGCCCGAGGTCATGGGCCTGCTTGCCGAGGTGGCCTTCGTGGAGAACTACGCCGGCCGCCCGCTCTTCGCCGACATTGACTCCTGGCTCCGGGCGCGTGGCTTCACCTTCTTCGAGTTCATCAGCCCGCTCACCGTTGGGCGCAACGCCTCGCCGGTGAGCACGCGGCTTTTGCCCGGCTTCCACCACTGGCACGGCCAGCGGGTGGAGTCGCACGCGCTGTACCTGCGCGACCCCGTGGCCCTCGCCTTGCAGGGGGCGGACATGGGCGCGTTCGGCTTCGGCAAGGCGCTGAAGCTGGCCGCCCTGGCAGAGCGCTACTTCCAGGTGGAGTTCGCCTTCGAGGTGCTGGCGTGGCTCGCGGGCTCCCTGCGTCAAAAAGGCGATGAACAGCGCGCCGCCGAGGTCGAGGGAGTCATCGAAGCCGCCGCGCGTGGCTATCAGGCCGCCTTCGGACACGAGACAACCGGACAGCGAGGAGCATGACATGCAGATCATAACCGGGCCAGAACAGCTTCCGGCGGATATCGACGTCTGCATCTACGGCGCCGGCGGCGCCGGCGCGTATTTGTTGAGCAGGTTCGAGGCGCTGGGTCAGGGCGGCCGCGTGCGCCGCTTTGCCGACACCTACAAGTCCGGGCGGTTCCATGGCCTCCCCGTTGTCGCCCTGGACGAGCTCCTGCAGAGCTTCGATCCCGCCCGAGAAGCGCTGGTCATCGCCTCCACCTACGAGAACGACATCGCCCGGCTGCTGGAGCAGGGCGGCATCGACGCCTTTGTCAGCTACAAGAACGTCGACCGCTACATCCTCTGCCGCCTGGCCTGCGAGGCCCTGCCCGAGGGCGAGCGGCTCACGATTCTGGACGTGGGCGCGCGTTACGCCACCCGCGACCCCTTCTGGCTGCCCATTCCCCGCGGGCGTCTGCGCGTGTACGGGTTCGAGCCCGACGCCGAGGAGTGCGACCGCGTCAACGCGGAAGCCAAGGCCCTTGGGCTGGACTACACCTGCTTTCCCATCGCGCTCTGGAGCAGCGCCCAGACCCTGAACCTGAACATCTGCCCGGCCCTGCCCGGCAGCGCCTCGCTGTACCCCTTCGACTACGCGCTGCTGAACCGCTGGAAGGTGGCGCACAGCACCGATGAGTACGTCATGGGCCGGGAAATGGCCGAGGTCCGCTCCGTGCCCCTCAAGACCGAGACCCTGGACCACTGGCGCGAGGCGAACGCCGTGGCCCAGGTGGACTTCATCCGCATGAACATCGAGGGCGCGGAGCTGGAGGCCCTGCGCGGCGGGGAAGGCCTGCTGCCCCAGGTGCTGGGCCTGCTGGCCGAGGTCTCCACCGTGGACGACGGCCGGCCGCTCTTCGCCGATATGGACGTCTTCGCCCGGTCCAAGGGCTTCCACTTCTTCGACTTCTTCAACCTGAACCACGTGGGCAGGGGCCGCTCGCCCCTCACCGTGGCCAAAATGCCCAGGGTCTCGCACCGGGCGGGGCAGTGCACCCAGGCCTATCCCCTCTACCTGCGCGACCCCGTGGATGCGCAGGCGCGCGGGGGCGACGTGTCCGGCTGGGACAGGACGCGCATCCTCAAGCTGGCGGCCTTGGCGGAACTGCACTTCCAGGTGGAGTACGCCTTCGAGCTTTTGGCCTGGGGCGCGGACCTGCTGGAAGCGCGCGGCGGCGCGGCCGGCGCGGCCGACGCTGCGGGCCTGCGGGCCCTGGCGGACAAGGCCCTGGCCCTCTACCGCGACAAGTACGACGAGTTCTTCTGCCGCTAGACGCGGCGCAAGGAGGCAGCAATGACCAGCGCAATCATCGCCGTGGTGGCCGTGTTCGTCGTGGCCGTGGCGGGCTACGCCATAGTGCAGCGGCGCAGGCGCAAGGCCGACCCCAAAAACATATACCCCCTGTTCTAGGAAGGAACGCGCGGCGCAATGTCCGGCTGGTACCCCGAGGCCCTGGTCTTCCTGGGCAATCTTCTCCTGGCCTTCGCGGCCCTGAACCTCCTCGCCTGGGCGGTCATCCGCTGCATGCCCGGCTTCTTCGTCTCCCTGGAGAGCCGCATGCGCTACGACCCCGGCGTGTGGTACGCCGCGTACTTCCAGGACCAGCCTGTGCACGACTGGTATGGCCTGACCAGGGAGGAACTGCAGGAGTATCTGGCGGAGATAACCGCGCACAACTACGAGTACGACTACGACCGTTTCAGCGAGTACCGCCACAAGGCGCACCAGGGCCGCTACCTGAACGTCTCGGAGCACGGCTTCCGCCTGGGCGCGGGGCAGGGCCCCTGGCCGCCGGACCCGGCCTGCCTGAACATCTTCTTCTTCGGCGGCTCCACGGCCTTCAACGTGGGCGCGGACTGGACGTCCATCTCCTCCCGCCTGCAGGAGCGCCTGGACGGCCAGTCCCCTGGCCGCCCCCTTGACCGCCCCCTCGATCGCCCCTTCGATCGTCCGGTGCGCTGCTACAACTTCGGCCGCTTCGCCTACTATTCCTCGCAGGAGCTGGCCCTGTTCCAGCGCCTGCTGGAGGAGGGGAGCGTGCCGCACCTGGCGGTGTTCTTCCACGGACTGAACGACTGCGTGCGCGCCGAGGGCGAGACCGCCGTGGCGGGCATCTACCGCGAGGCACTGCGCGCCCACTACAGCATGCGGCGGGAGTTCGCCCAGAACCGCCTGCATGCGCGCATCAAGTGGGTGCGCCTGTGGCTGTTCTTCTCCTCCCTGCCGCTTCTGCGCCTGGCCGAGGACCTCGGCCGGCACCTGGCCGGAAGGGACGACGCGCCCGACCTGGCGGAGCAGAAGCGCAAGGACGTGTTCAACAAGCCCCTTTCCGGGGCCGAGCGCGAGGGCGTGGCGGCCCGGCTGCTGCTGAACCACCGCCGGGCCCTGGCCGCGGCGGAGCTTTCCGGATGCCGCTGCCTCTTCGTGCTGCAGCCCAACCCGGCCTATTTGTATGATCTTTCCTGCCACAAGGCCCACGTGGCGGAGCTGGGCCTGCGCGGCAACGAGCGCGCGGCCGACGCCTACCCCCTGCTGCGGAGCGAGCTGGCGCGCGCGGAATACGCGGCCGATTCCCTGCTGGACCTCTCGGACATGCAGGAGGGCCTGCGCGAGAACCTGTACCTGGACGAGGCCCACTACACGGCGGAGTTCTCCGGGCGCATCGCCCAGAAAATAGCGGACCACATCCTCTCCCGCCCGGAACTGCTGCGGGGGGGAGCCCAGCGCGGCTGACCGCGGAGGAAACGAACATGGCGGACCTCATCCTGCTCGGCATAACCGAACCCAAAAGCCCGGACGACAAGGTCTGGAAGATTCCCTACGCCCTGCCCATCATCGTGCGGCAGCTGCAGAAGACCAGCCACAGCTTCGAGGTGCTGGACACGCACCTGCACAAGCTCTCCTTCCCGGAGCTCATGGCCCGCGCGCTGGAGAAGAAGCGGCAGGTCTACGGCATCAGCGCCTGGTCGCACAACTATCTGCAGGTGAAGGAGCTGGCCGCGCGCATCCGCGCCGCCCACCCGGAGGCCGTCATCATCGTGGGCGGCATCCTCTCCGGCAACGACGAGGCCGTGCTCAAGACCACCGAGGTGGACATCGTCTCCACCGGGGCCGAGGGCGAGCATATCCTGCCGGAGTTGCTGGACTGCGTGGACCGCGGCCTGCAAGGCCTGGAGGGCGTGGACGGCATCAGCTACCGTGGGCCGGACGGCGCCGTGCTGCGCACCAAGAAGCGCCGCCTCATGAGCCGCGAGGACTTCCAGAAGCAGGAGTTCCCGGCCTACGAGTACTTCGACGAGCAGATGCACGAGATTGCCGCCAACCTGAAGACCCGGCACGACGTGCCCATCCAGGCCTTCCCGCTTTTGACCATGCGCGGCTGCCCCTTCCGCTGCACCTTCTGCGGCCACATGTACGGCCACCGCATTCTGCGCAAGAACTGGGACCTGTTCTTCGACGAGGTGCTGTTCCTGGTGGAGCGCTACGGCTACACCGGCTTCTTCAGCAACGACACCAACATGTTCCTGAACGAGAAGGACGCCCACGACTACTGCGCCGAATACACGCGCAGGGGCGCCACCTTCCACATCGTGGCCGAGCTGCGCCTGACCTTCGGCGACGAGGCCCTGTTCCGCAAGCTCTCCGACCACGGCGTCAAGATCGTCAACTACGGGCTGGAGTCCGGCAGCCAGGACATCCTGAACCGCATGCAGAAGGGCACGGAGATGGACACCTGCCGCCGCATCATCAAGGAGACCCTGGACGCGGACGTGATGATCCACGGCAACTTCATCTTCGGCATCCCCGGCGAGAACAAGCGGACCATCACGCAGACCCGCGACTTCATGTTCTGGCTTGAGCGCCTCTACGCCGGGCAGCGCAGGCGCTACAAGGCCCAGGGCCGCATGAACACCTCCGGCTACGGCTGGACCGTGCTGCTGCTCTCGCCTACCTCGGCCTTGTACCGCGAGGCCCTGGAGGAGGGGCTCATCACCGACGAGGCCGCCTACCTGGCCTCCCTGTGCGACGATCGCTTCATGCAGCTGGCCAAGGGCAGCACCTTCAAGATCTCCCTGGCGCAGGAGGCCGGCAACATCAACATGAGCGAGTTCTCCTCGCGCACGGCCCTGGCCAACTACGTCAAGTTCTCCATGCACTGGGTGGCGTTCCTGGCGCGCTTCCTCGAAACCGGCCGCTGGCTGGGCCAGCCCCTGGCCACCCTCAAGATCGGCTGGCTGGCGCTCAAGCACTACGGCCTGTACCTGCAGACCGCCCTTTCCGACGCCCTGGCGGGCCGCAAGGGCTACGTCCCGCGCGACAAGCGCCCCGGCGCCAAGACCCTCAAGGAGTTTTCGTGCTGCGCGAAATGATATCCGCGCCGGACGTGCGCGCGGACCTGGCCGCGGCCATGGCCCTGGACCCGGAGTTCGAGGACCTGCGCGCGCGCATGGTGGCCCGCTTTCTGGACGGCCTGCCCCAGGGCTCCAGGGTGCTCCTTTCGGGCTGCGGGGGCGTGGCCCGGCGGCTGGCGGAGGCGCATGCGGCGAGCCTGGCGCGGCACAACGCGGCCTTCACCGACGGTTCGGTCCCTGATGGCGGGTCGGTTCCTGATGACTCCACGGCCGGAGCCCGCAGCGAATTTCACGGCTTTCCCCTGCTGCCCACGTCCGGGGCCCTGGCCTTCGACCCGGCCCACGCCCTGCTGCTGACCTGCACCTTCGAGCCGGCCATGCGGGCGCGTCTGGCCGGCCTGCCGGCGGAGCGCCTGTTCGGCTTGCTCGGCCTCGTGCGGGAACAGGCCGGCGACGCCGACCGGCTTGAGGCCCTGGCGCGGATGCAGGCCATGGCCGAGAGCCTGCTGTCCGGTCTGGCCAGCACCTTTGCGCCCGGCGACAAAACCGTGGCCATCGTCGAACCCGACCTTTGCGGCTCGAACCTCAGCCTGCTCAAGCACCTCCGCGCCCACGGCTGGAAGGTGGCGCTGTTCATCCGCCGCAACGCCCAGATCTCCCGCCCCGTGGACCGGCTCATCCCCGAGGGCTACGCCGACTGGCTCTTCGAGGCCCCGTCCTTCGACGGCCTGCGCCTGCTCATGCCCTTTCTGCTTGCGCGCCACGCGTTCAGCGTCACCTGGGTCACCGTGTTCGCCTATGCCTTGCCCTTCGTGGACAGGTGCATCAGCGCGTCGGCCGGGCCCGTGGTCATCCTCTACGATACGTTCCTGTCCCAGATAATGGAGGACAAGGCCTTTGCCGAGGGGATGCACCGGCGCGGCACCATTGGGGGAGACGAGGTGCATCGCCTGGAAGGGCGGGTGCTCCGCGGATCGGCCGGAATGTTCCACAGGCACCCGGACTTCCTGAACGAGCGCTACGGGAGCCGGCACGGGTGCCGCATCAAGGCCCTGAAGCTGCTGCACCCCATGGATCCGCCGTCCGGACAGCCGCCGGCGCGGTTTTCCGCCGCCGATGGCCGCCTCCACGTGGTGAGCATCTTCTCCCTGCACAAGGATCCCATGGTCACGGTGCATACCGCGCACCCCATCTCCTGCATCTTCGAGCCCATCGAAGCCCTGACGGGCGCAGGCATACGGTTTACGGTCATCAACCCGCTCGATCCCGGCTGGGACCACGACTACGACATGTTGCGGACGCTGGCCGAGGAGAACCCGCTGTTCGAGTACCGCACCGCCATGCCCTTTGACCGGCTGCTGGAGCTCCTGCCGCGCTACGATTTCGGCTGGACCTGCCGCAGAATCCCCCGGGTCGAGATCGAGTATACCCGCACGCACCTGCCTTACATGCTGTTCGCCTTTCTGCATGCGCGGGTGCCTGTGCTGGTCTCCCCGGAGACGGAGTACCTGGCTGAACTGGTGCGCGGGCACGGAGCCGGGCTTGTGCTGCCGGCAGACGAGTGGGCGCG
The DNA here is from genome assembly GCA_016218665.1 of Desulfovibrio sp. GTDB lineage: Bacteria > Desulfobacterota > Desulfovibrionia > Desulfovibrionales > Desulfovibrionaceae > Humidesulfovibrio. Next base: position 58,548 of record JACRDI010000010.1, read on the forward strand.
CGCCGGCGAGAAGCTGGCGGCCTTCGACCGCGCGGCCTATGACCTCGGCGTGGAGCGCTGGGCCGCCGAGCTGGACACTGGGCGGCAGGCCGCGCGCATCGCCGCCTTCCTGGGGGAAATCCTCGCCGGGGACCGCACCCGGCCCCTGGCAAGCCAAGGAGAGCGCCCGTGAACGTCCTGCTTTTGACCGGAGCGCCGCGCTCCAGCCGCATCAGGGATTTTCTCGCAGCCAGAACGGACCGGCTCCAGGAGTGCTCCCTGCCGCTGACCCTTGAGGCCGCGCGGGAGATGGCGCCAGACTTCATGGTCATCCACGGCTACGGCCCCATCATCAAGGCTCCGGTGGTGGATGCCTGGGCTGGCCGCATCATCAATCTGCACAACACCTTCCTGCCCTGGGGCCGCGGCCTCATGGGCAATGTGTGGAGCTACTTCGAGGACGTGCCCAAGGGGGTTTCCCTCCACAGCGTCGACGCCGGGGTCGACACCGGGGACGTCATCGCCCGCCGGCCCGTGTCCCTGGGCCTGGAGGAGACCCTCCAGTCGTCCTGGGAGGTCCTCATGGACGCGCTGGAGCGGATGTTCATGGAGCAGTGGGAGGGCATCGCCGCCCGGCGCGCGGCGCCCACCCCGCAGGCCATGCTGGACGCCCTGGGCACGCACCACGACCGCAAGGCCGGAGACTGGCTGCTCTCCCTGTGCCCGCAACGCTGGCAGACGCCCGTGGCCCATGTGGCCGCCCTCGGGCGCGAGTACCGCGAGGACCCGGCCGCCTTTGCGCAACGGTGCGGCGGAGAGAGGGCCCTGCCGCCCCTGCCGCCGCCCACCTCCATGCCCCAGGGCAAGGCGGGCGTGGAGGGCGAGGTCTCCGTGCGGCCCGCCACGGCGGAGGACAGCCTCATCAACTGGCTGTGGGTGAACGACCCCGTGACACGGGCCATGTTCAAGAAGAACCACTACGTGGGCTGGTCGGAGCACGAGCAGTGGTACGGCGGGCTGCTGCGCCGCCAGGACATGTTCCTGTACATCGGGCTGGCCGGCGGGCGGCGCATCGGCAACGTGCGCTTCGACCGGCGCGCGCCGGGAACCTACGAGATCAGCATCAACATGGACCCCAGGCACAGGGGCCAGGGCCTGGGCCACCGCATGCTCGCGGCAGCCATCGGGGCCTTCCGGGCCCGCGCCGAAGTGTCGATGTTCTTCGCCATGGCCAAGAAGAGCAATCCGCCCTCCATCAAGACCTTCGCCAGGCTGGGCATCCACGTCACGGCCGAGGCCAGCCCCCTGGCCGTGAGCCGCGGCTTTGACCCGGAGACCGAAGTGTACATGGAGCGGCGCCTGTGAACGCACGCCCGCGGCAAGGACGGGACACGGCCCAGCGCGGGGCGCACGCGCCCAAGGAGACCGCATGAACAGCACCAGCCAGCCCCTCTCCATCGAGGCCTATGACGCCGCCCAGCTTGAGGCCCAGGCGTCCTGCCGCTCCAACCACCTGCTGCAGGCGGCCATGCCGGTCACGTTCACCGGCGCCTCCTACCCCATTTGCGTGCGCCAGGAGCGCGAGCTGGTGCGCTTCCTCTGCGGCATGAACAACGGCCGGGCCCGGCTGTACTACGAGCAGGCCCTGGGCGGCTTCACCCGCGCGGAGTTCGACGTCTTCCTCGACGCCGCCAAACGCTGCCTGGACATGGCGGAGCAGCGCTTCGGCTGCCGCCAGGCCTCGCTCGGCACCATCATCGGCGCGGTGTTCCACCTGCGCTGCCTGCGGGCGCTGTTCCCCCAGGGCGGAGCCATCCTGGAGGCCGGGCCCGGCAGCGGGCTCACCTCGGCCCTTTTGGCCCGCGCCGGGTACGGCGTGCTGGCCGTGGACATCACCCAGGGCTTCTACCTGGCCCAGAGCCGCCTGTTCCACGCCTTCGGCCTGGAGGTGGACGAACTGGCCGCGGACCAGCGCCCCCTGGCGGACATCGGCGCCATCGCGCCGGGCCGCGTCGTGCATGCGCCCTGGTGGAAGTACATGCTGCCCCAGCCGGACTTCGCCCCGGCCATCGACGGCGTGGTGGCCAACGGGGTGCTGTGCGAGATGGCCCACGGGGCGCTGGTGTACAACCTGCAATTGTGGCGCAGGCTGTTCGACGCCGCCGGGCGGCCCTGCGCGCTCTTCGCCCACTGCCTGGGCGCGCCCGACAGCGTTGGCAGCGTCGGCAGCGTTGGCGGCGAGGGCGGCTACGCCCGCCTGGAGGCCACGCGCAAGCGCCTGTCCTTCGTCATCGCCCACGGCGACGCCAACATCATGGTGTACACCACGCGCAGGAACGCCGCGTGCGACGCCTACCGGCAGCGCATGGCCCAGCCCGGCAACACCGACACGCGCACCTTCGCCTCGGACAACCTGTTCCAGGCGCGGCTGGCGCAAGGCGCGGCGGCCCTGGCGGGGGAGCCCCGTGTGGGCTTCGAGGACGTTGTGCGCGCCTACACCGAGCTCTGCGGCGAGGCCGACAACGACGACGAGCGTTTCCTCGGCTTTCTGAACACCGGCATGCAGACCGCCTGGAGCCACCTGCTCTGGCGCGGCGAAGAGGGGGCCCAGGCCTAGGCCCGGCGTTCCGACAAAAGGGAGAGAGCCCATGCGTTTCATCAACACACCCGCCGAGATTCCAGCCGGCGACCTGTGCATCTACGGTGCCGGGGGCCGCGCGGCCGAGCTGCTGGCCGCCCTGGCCGCACAGGGCCGGGCCGGGCAGGTCAAATGCCTGGCCGACAGCTTCACGCCCGGCGAGTTCCGGGGCCTGCCCGTGCTCACGCCCGACATGCTGCTCGCCCGCATGGCCTCGCAGCCCCTGCGCGTGGTGGTGGCCAGCACCCACTACCGCGACATCGTGCCCGCCCTGGCCCGCGCAGGCGTGGCGGGCATCCTGGCGTACGACCCCGCCCCGGTGCGCTGCCTGTACCGGCGCATATTTCAAAGCCCGCTGTCGCCTGGGCGCATCACCGTGCTCGACATCGGCGCGCGGGAGGAGCATGCCGAGGCCCTGCCTCAGGAGTGGGAGCGCCTGGACCCGGAGGATCTCGCCATCCACGGCTTCGACCCCGACGCCGGAGAGTGCGCCCGCGTGGAGGAGAAGGCCCGGCTCATGGGGGCGGAGTGTTCCATGACGCCCGTGGGCCTGTGGAGCGCGCCGGGGGAGATTCCGTTCTTCACCACCGATCCCATGCTCTCCTGCTCCTGCTACCCGTTCAACACGGCGTACATCTCTCGCCTGCGTTACCAGCCCGATGAGAACGGGGAGGGCGGCACGGGGCTTCTGGACACCCTCTCCGGCTTCGCCGAGACGCGGGTGCGCGTGGACAACCTGGACAACCTGGCGCCCGGCCTGGGCCTGGGCCCAGGCGGCCGTCCGGTGGACTTCGCCAAGCTCGACGTGCAGGGCGCGGAGCTGGAGATCCTGCGCGGCGCGCGGAACATTCTGCCGGACGTGCTGGCGGCCAAGGTGGAGGTGTGGTTCGCCCCCTACCACAAGGGCATTCCCCTGTTCGCCGAGGTGGACGCCTTCCTGCGCGGACAGGGGCTGTCGTTCTTCGGCCTCAGCGGCTTCGGCGCGCGCGGCGTGGGCCGCACGGTCAGCCCGGTGAACGTGGCCGCCATTCCCCGCTGCGCCGACCACATGGGCCAACTGGTGGCCTCCGACGCCTTCTATTTCCGCGATCCCCTGGCGGAGGGCGCGCCGCCCCTGCCCCTGCCCCGCCTGCTGCGGCTGGTGGTGCTGGCCGAGGCCGCGCACCAGCAGGAGTACGCCTTCGAACTGCTGCGCTGGGCCGCGGAGGGCCCGGCCTACCCGGAGCGCGCGGCCGAGCTGCGCCAGATCTTCAACGCCGCCGCCGCGGACTACGCGGCGCTTGCGCCCAGCAAGGAGAATCCGTCATGAGCAACGCTCCCGAAAAGCTCGCCATCCACGGCGGGGAAAAGCTCCGCAAGACCCCCATGCCGCCGCGCCTGGCCTTTGGCCCGGCCGAGCGCCAGGCCCTCATGGAGGCCGCGGAGTACTACGCCGGCCGCGACGAGGACCCCCCCTACCAGGGCCGCTACGAGGAGGAGTTCTGCCGCCGCTTCGCCGCGTATCAGGGTGGGGGCCATGCGGACGCCGTGTCCTCGGGCACGGCCTCGGTGTTCGTGGCCCTGGCGGCCCTTGATCTGCCCAAGGGCAGCGAGGTCGTCATCTCCCCCGTCACCGACTCCGGCCCGCTCAACTGCATCATCATGCTGGGCCTCACGCCCGTGGTGGCCGACTCCGCCCCGGACGACTACAACATGGGCCTGGAGCAGCTGGCGAGCCGCTTCACCCCCCGCACCAGCGGCGTGCTGGCCGTGCACAGCGCGGGCCAGCCCCTGGCCATAGACGCCATGGTCGAGGCCGCCCACGCGCGCGGCATCAAGGTGCTGGAGGACTGCAGCCAGGCCCCCGGCGCGGACTGGAACGGCCGCAAGGTGGGCTCCTGGGGCGACATCGCCGCCTTTTCCACCATGTACCGCAAGACCCTCACCGCCGGTGCCAGCGGCGGGCTGGTCTACTCGCCCACGGAGGAGCTGTACCGCACGGCGCTGGCCCACGCCGACCGGGGCAAGCCCGCCTGGCGAAAGGATCTGGACCTGCGCGACCCCGGCCACGCGCTCTTTCCCGCGCTCAACTTCAACACCGACGAGCTCTCCTGCGCCATCGGCATCGCCTCGCTGGCGCGGCTGGACGAGTCCGTGGCCGCCCGGCGGGCCTTCCTGGCGCGCCTGTGCGAGGAACTGCCCAAGGCCAGCCGCGTGTGCCGTCCCTCGCACCTGGACCCCGGCTGCTCGCCCTTCTACTTCCCCGTCATGGTGGACGTGGACGCCATCAGCTGCACCAAGACCGAGTTCGCCCGCGCCGTGGCGGCCGAGGGCATCGGCCTGGGCGAGCACTACGGCTGCCTCGTCAGCTCCTGGAGCTTCGCCAAGGGCCATCTTTCGGACGGCTTCGACACCCCGAACGCCCTGTCCATGCGCGACCGCTCCTTCAACCTGTACGTGAACGAGCGCTACGGCGAGCAGGAGGTCAGGGACGTGGTGGCGGCCATCGCCAAGGTGGAGGCCTGGTACAGGCGCTAGGCGGCGTCCTTCCAGGGAAACGAAAGGGGCCCGGCAAACGCCGGGCCCCTTGCATATTGCATCGCCGAAACCGGACCGGCCGTCAGTCCGCCATTTCCAGCCGCTCCACGGGGTCGGCCGCGTCCAGCAGGGTCTCGCGCGGGAGCTCGAACAGGGCGAAGTTCCCGGGGTTCTCCAGGGCCTCGATCCCCAGGCCAGCGGGCAGGCCCGCCAGGGCCGGCGCGAAACGCACCAGGCGCGGGTAGCGCTGGCGCGCGCCGCGTATCTCCTGGGGCACCTCGCACAGATAGTCCAGCCGGCCATCCTCGGCCTCGCGCAGCAGCCGGTAGGGGTGCACGTCCTCGTCCAGGCGGCAGCCGCTCACCAGGGGGCGGCTGGCCCCGGCCAGGGCCTTGGCGAAGGCCTCCACCTCGGCCGCGCCCACGCGGGGGTAGTCCGGGTGGCGCAGCAGCATGGGCCCGGCCCCGGCGGAGCCTTCAAAGCGTTTGCCGAACAGCCGCAGCCCGCCGCGGCCGCCCGGATCGTCCGTGGGCTCCGCCCCCGTGCGGCGGCCGCCCAGGGCCAGGCGCGCCAGGCGCAGATCCTGGGGCTCGTCCAGGTCCAGCCCCTCCAGGCGCGAGAGCACGTGCGGCAGGGGCCGCCGGTGCTGGGGCGAGTAGAACAGGTGGCGGCGGCACTCCAGCACGATGTTGAAGGCGAAAAGGTTCTGCAGCACGCCCCCGGCCAGGCCTTCCAGGCCGGGCAGAAAGCGCGAAAGCGCGCCGTCCTCGTCCCGCAGCCAGCAGTTGGCGGGGTCGAGCCCGGTGGGCACCACGCTGCGCACGTTCACCACCAGTTCGTCCGCCTGGGCGCGCTCCAGGGCCCTGGCGAGGCTGTCCGGCAGGCGGAAGGGGTGGGTGGGGCTCATGCCCACGTGCACGTCCGGGACGAAGTTCTCGTGCTCCTTCAGCCAGGCCCACTGGAACTCCAGGGCGTCCTCCAGGCTGGAGCGGTCCTGGGCCAGGTGCGCCGGCCGCAGGAAGGGGGCCTCCGCGCCCAGGGAGATGGCCAGGTCGCGGATCTCGGGGTCGTCGGTGTTCACCAGCACGCGGTCCATGCCCGGCGTGTTCAGGGCGGCCTCGATGGTGTAGGCCAGCACGGGCCTGCCGCAGAGGTCCAGCAGGGCCTTGCGCGGCAGCCCCTTGGAGCCCCCGCGCGCGGGAATCCAGGCGAGGACGGTGCGGTCCTGTCCGTCGATGCGGATCACAGGGTGTCCCCCTCCCGCCGCCAAAGGTCTGCGGCGATCCCTTCCGTCTTGAAGAAGTCCCGCCCGGTGGCCGCATTGTAGAAAGTGTACAGCCGGGGCGCGTGGCGGGCCATGGTGCTCTCCGCGCGCGCGCGCGCCACGGAGGCCCGGATGGCCTCCCAGTCGGCCCTGGCGGCGATTTCGCCGAAGCGGTCCCACTGGTCCCAGCAAAGCACGAGGCCGATGTTCTTGCTGCGCACCATGTGCGCCACGTAGGCCGATTCCTCGGCCACCACGCAGGGCAGACCGGCCTCCAGGTAGTTGTACAGCTTGGAGCCCATGAGCGTGCGGAAGTAGTAGGGCTTCTCCGCGCCCTCGTTCAGGTTCTGGGCGTTCCAGCCCAGCTCGTGGCGGGCCAGCAGGGGCACCAGGCGGTCGTTGGGCACGGCGGGCAGGTAGGTGAACTCCGGCCGCGCGGCCGCCATGTCCAGGTAGTCCTCGAAGCCCTCGCCGCTGCCCTGGTCGCAGCCGTTGATGATGGTGAAGGCGAAGCCCTGGTCCATGACGCGGCCCACCCCGCCGTGGAAGCTGGAATGGCAGGCGTGGCCGTGCTGGCTGGCCTTGTGCAGGCCGCCGGCGAACACGATGTCGCGCGGGAGGCGCTTCTGCTCCCCGGCGAGCGCCGCCGGGGTCGGGGCCAGCCATTCATCCAGAACGTACGACTGGAAGTGCAGGGCCTTGGGCCTGTGCCCGTGGGCGCGGGACAAATCCTCCACCACCTCGGGCGAATCCAGGTACATGATGCCCGCGGCCTCGGTGAACACGCGCCGCCACAGCTCCATCTCCAGGGGCATGTCGGTGATGCCGAAGTTCTTGCCGATGGCCGGGTCGCCGCCGTGCATGACCTCGCGGAAGTCGAAGTAGTCGATGATCACCGGGGCCTTGGAGCGGCGCACCAGCTCGGCGAAGACAAAGGGGCTGCCCGAGCCCACGGAGGCGTGCACGGCGTCGAAGGGGTAGTTCTCCGCCAGGAAGGGCAGCTCCAGCACATAGGGGTTGCTGACGAGCAGGGCGTCGAAGTAGCCCTGCCCGGCTAGGCTCTCCAGGGGCACGGTGCCGCACATGAAGCCGTCGGCCATGTGCAGGGCGATGAGGGCCCCGCCCGCGCGCAGCTGCTTCAGCAGCTTCAGGTAATTGTGGCTGAAGCTGAAGGACGTGTACAGGATCAGCGGCCTGCCAGGATTGGCGGCGCGCAGGGCGTCCAGCCCGTCCATGAAGGCGCGCAGCCGGGGCTCGTTGATGGTCCTGCCTTTGAGGTTCGGAAGGGGCATGGGGTCTCCGTTATTTTTCCGGGCCCAGCCAGCTCGGATCTGGCGGAGCGTACAGGGCGCAGGCGCGGCACACGGCAGGGATGTCCCCCGCGCACCAGCGCCGCACCAGTTCGAAATGCTTCGGGCCAAAGAGCAGGGCGTCCAGGGGCTCGTCCCCGAGGTTGCCCAGCACCAGCTCGTCGTGCGGGTCGTCCTGATAGCGGCAGGGGCACAGGCGCAAGCTGCCGTCGGGCAGCACCGTGGCCGCCGGGGCCAGCAGCATGCAGCAGGGCGGGTCGCCCTTGGCCGCGCCGCCCCTGGCCACACGCATGGACTGGCTGAAGGCCCCCGTGTCCACGGCCCCGGCCCAGGTGTCGAACTCCACGCTGCCGTCGGCGGGGTCGAAGAACAGCCCGCCCGCCTTGAACAGCGGGGTGAGCCGCAGGAAGCCCTCGTCCTGGAAGGTCTCCTCGAAGGGCCGGTAGGTGCGCAGGCAGATGTTCACCCTGCCCCTGGCGCCGGCCAGCTTGGCCCGGCCAAGGGCCTCCAGCCCGGCCAGCACCGCGCCGTACCGGCCGGAGCGGAAGACCTTGCGGTAGGCCTCGGGCGTCAGTCCCGGGCTGCTCACGGACACGCCGTCCGCCAGGTCCAGCAGCCTGCGGGCGGTCTCGTCGTCCTGCGGCAGCAGGGTGCCGTTGGTGGTCACGCGGATGTCGGCCATGCCGGCGTCGCGCGCGGCCTGAAGCAATTCCAGAAATTGCGGGTGCAGCATGCCCTCGCCCATGATGGGCGAGAAGTCCGCCCCGTGGATGCCGAGCTCCGCCATCTGCGCCAGGACGCTTCGGCAGAGGTCCGCGTCCAGCAGCTGGTTGCCGCGCGGCCTGTGGCTGCACGGGCAGAAGATGCAGGCGCAGTTGCAGTCGCTGGAGAGGGTGAAGTGCAGCTTGTCCGGCAGGCGGCGCAGCCCTTCGCGGAACACTTCCGGGTTGGCGCAGCGGGTCAGTATTGTCTGGGTCAGGGCCGGGTCGGCCTTGGGGGCGGGGGGCTTGGGCGCGTTCACCACGTCCAGGTCCAGGAACACGAACAGGGGCTTGCCGCCGCCGTGCTCGCGCAGCACGGGGATGATTTCGTCGTAGCAGTAGGCCGCGATGAGGACGAAGTCGTGCCCGGCCTCGGCCGCGCGCGTTCCGGGCAGCAGGGGCAGGCCCTGGTGCTCGGCCGCCTGGGGAGTGCCGGAAAGGTAGGCCACGGGCGTGATGTCCGGCCGGTGCCGGCGCAGCTGGGCCAGCAGCTTGGCCGCGCGGCCGCCGGTGCCGTAGATGGCCGCCTTGCCGCTCAAGGGTATCTGGCTGGCGTGGTGGATCATGCCGCGTTCTCTCCCGTTTCAGCCGTTCCTGTTTTCACTGGTTCCGTTACATCCGGCAGGCCCGCGGCCCGGCGCAGGAACTCCGCCAGGGCGGCGGCGTGGGGGCCGATGCCGAGCCTTTCCCGCGCCGCGTCCATGGCGCGCAGGCAACGGGCCCGGTCGAAGCCCGCCAGCAGCTCCGGCAGGCGGTCGAAATCCCCGTGGCGGAAGCTGAGGCCAACGCCGAGGGTTTCGGTCAGCTCCGCGCACCAGGAGAGCTCCGCCGGGGCGAGGGTGGGCAGCCCGGCCTGGATGTGCGCGCAGAGCTTGGTCTGCAGGTTGGTGGCGTGGGTGAGGGGCAGCCGGGCCGAGAGGCGCGGGTGGTGCCACAGCAGGCCGAAGTGGAACCCGGACAGGGTCTGCGGCAGCTCCTCGAAGGGCACGCGCGGGCGGTACTCGAACAGGGGCTCCTCCTCCGCCAGGGCGCGCAGGCCGTCCCAGCCGCCCGAGTGCCCGTTGCCGGCTCCGGTCCCGCCATCCAGGTTGTTGATGGCCGTGAGGGCGATGCCGCGCGCGGTGAACTGCCGCACGATGTCCACGAAGTCCGGGATGTTGAACAGGTCCTCGCGCCGGGCGCTGGTGTGCAGGCTGCCGATGAAGACCACGCGCACGGGCCCGTTCTTGGGCGACCCGGCCCGCTTTGCCGGGGCAGGGCCCACGGGCGGCAGCTGGTGCAGCATGCGCCGGGGCCGCGCGTCCAGCTCGCGCTCGAAATAGGCGTCCAAGGCCGGAGAGTCCTTGCTCACGATGCCGGCGGACAGGGTGTAGAGGGCGCGCCAGTCCGCCAGCAGTTCCTCGCGGCTTGTGCCCAGCTCCGCGCAGAGGTTCGTGCCGAAGCTGCCGCCCTGGAAGAGCGGGGGCAGGGCGGCGTCGATGCCCGCCACCAGGGGAACGCCCGCCCGGGCCAGATCCGCCAGGAAGCCGTGGTTGGAAAAGCTCGTCCAGGCGTGCACCACGGCAAAGGGTCTGCCCTTGGCCAGCAGGCTGCCCAGCACCAGGCGCAGGGCCTCGGCCGAGGGTTCGGCGTGCAGGAGGTCCAGCTGGCCGCGCGCGCGCATGTCTTCCTCTGCGCCTGGGGCAAGGCCGGCGTGGGTGAGCACGGCCACGCGCCAGCCCGCACCCTGCACCCCGGCCAGCACCTGCGGCGCATGGGTGCCGAAGTTCGACAGCAGAAAGCAGGCCAGGGGTCGGTCCCTGGGCACCTCGGCGGCCATGCGCCGGGCCAGGGCGTCGGCGGCCTCGTCCATGGCCCGCTCCAGGGGCAGCAGGTCCTCGGCGCAGGCGCTCTCGCGCAGCACGCGGGCCAGGTCCAGGGCGTCGGCCGCGGCTTTCTCCGGCAGGGCGGCGCGCATCTCGCCCGCATAGGTGGCCGAGAGCAGCAGCGCCGGGCCGCAGTGTTCCGGCAGATTTTCCGGAGAATGGAGGGGGAAGCCCTCGAAGTTGTCCGCCTCGGGCCGTGTGGCCACGAACACGGCCCCGGCCCGGCGCAGCGCGTCCGCGTGCTCCCGCGCAAGCCTGCGGCCCAGGCCGCCGCAGCCGTACAGGGCCGGGCGGGAGCCTTGCGGCCGGTTGGCGGGCCGACTGGCGGGCCAGCTCGCGGGCCAACTGGCGGATAGACCGGCGATGAACCGCGCCACGCAGCGCGCCCTCTCCGCCTCGAAGCGCGGGTCCGCGGCCAGCAGGGCGGCCAGGTCGGCCCGCCGCGCCGGGGTGGACAAGAGCGCGCTACAGGGCATCGGCCACCTTGCGCGCCAGTTCGCGCGCGTCGATGATGCGGCCGTCCTTGGGCCGGGCGAAGAAGTGCGCCAGGGGGGCGAAGCCGCTGACGGTGTGGATGCAGTAGTTCTCCGGTTTGCGGAGCTGCTCCCACAGGGGGTGCCCCTGGGCCACGAACACGCCCTGGGCCGTGGTGAAGCGCCGTTCGTCGCCCTCCGCCACGAAGTCCGGGCAGCCCAGGGGCGAGCGCTGCTGCCAGAAGCCGCGCGCCTTGGGGTGCCCGCCCCAGGCCAGGAAGGCCGGGGCCAGTCCGGCCTCGCGCAGGGCGGCCAGCAGATACTGGCGGTCGCGCTCCGGGGTCTCGAAGCCGAAGCACTGGGCGAAGACGAGGCCGCCCGGAGCCAGCACGCGGGTGAACAGGGCCAGGTAGTCGCGCAGGGCCGGGGCGTCGAACTCCAGCATGGCCGCGTTGCAGGCGATGAGGTCGAAGCCCGTGCCGCCCAAGGCGGGGGATTCCGTGCGCGCCAGGTCGCCCAGGCGCCACCAGGGATGGTGCGTGGCGCGCACCGGGGGCAGGGAGGGCAGGGCGGCGGGTTCCGCCATGGCCTCGGCGCAGAAATGCGCGCTGGCGGAAGACGCGCAGAGTTCCTCGCGGAAGCCCGCGCCAAAGAGCTGCGCCAGCAGGTGGTGCTGCAGCAGGTAGAAGCTCTCCGTGGCCTCCACCGCGGCGTAGCGCTCAAGGGCCGCGTGCCGCGCCAGAAAGAGCGCCAGGTAGCCGCAGCCGGGTCCCACCTCCAGCACGCGGCGGAAATTCGGGGCCAGGGCCTGCATCTTGCGATACGCCGCCAGCATGGCGGTCACGGTGTCCAGCGGCAGCACCGGCGCGCGACCGCCGAAATGCGCCAGCTGGAAGCGCACGGCCTCGGCCAGGGCGGCGACGAGCAGCGTTTCCTCGTCCGGGGTCAGGCCGCCCAGTTCCTGCTGGATGGCCTCGAAACGGCCCTCCTGCATGGTGTCCAGCAGCATGCCCAGCTCGTCCAGGCTGTCCACGCGCACGGGGAAACCCACGCGCTGAAACAGGGTGGCCCCGTGGCGCTGGGCCAGCCGCCAGTTGGGCAACTGCGCCTTGGCGCGGGATTCCTCGCGGCGGTACTGTGCGGGGTCGAGCATGTGAGCCTCCTGTCTGGTTCCCCGGACTGGGCCTGGCCTCAGGCCGGGCTGGCCATGTCCAGCATGCGCCGCTCCTGCCGCTGCAGCAGCTCGATGAGCGCCTGCAGCATGCGGGCGGTGTGGGAAAAGTGGTAGCGCAGCCCCTGGGCGTACTGCTCCGGGTTCGCGCTGGTGATCAGGTCGTAGAACGTGGGCTGGCTGAAGTCCTCGAAGCGCTGCACGAGATAGGACACGTTGCCCTGGTCGAACATCTCCAGCACCTTGGCCCCGTGCACGGGGAACTCGTCCGGGGGCAGGCTCTCCACCCGCTCGATGAGGGCGAGGCAGGCCTGGTGGCGGAGGATCTCGCGCCGGGCGAAGGCCAGGGCCTGGTCCAGCAGTGGGGTGCGGCGGCGCATGGCGTGGGCCTGGCGCAGCAGCTGGTTCAGCCTGCCCGTGGGCTCGATGGCCGGGTGCTCGTCGAATTCCACGTGCGGGGTGTCGATGATGCTGTCCTTGGAGGTGTTGATGACCGGGATGCCGCTTAGGCGGATCTCCTCGCCCAGCCAGTGCTTCACGTCCAGAAAGTTCAGGCTGGTGTAGCGCTGCCGGCCGAAGCGGTTCTTCGCCGGGCAGAGCTGGGGCCAGCGGTGGGTCAGCTCCCTGGTCTCCGGGTTGATGCCCAGGCCGCTTGCTCCGCTGACGTAGCTCAGGGACCAGGGGTCGCTTGAGGACAGGAGCGCCCCGGCCAGCACCGCGCGCGCGCAGCCCAGGTGCCGCGCCAGGGCGAAGGCCGTGGTGATGACCGAGCCGTGCAGCCGCAGGCCGGGCCTGTGGCCGAAGATGTCCGGCCGCATGTCGCTGAACAGGAACTTCTGCGGGAACACCTCGCCCCCCAGGGCGGAGAGGCTGTGCCCCACCAGCATCACCGGGCGCAGGCGGGGCAGGCCCGCAAAGGTCTTGGCCACCTGGAGGGAATTGTCGTTGACGATGCAGAAGTGCGGCTTGATGCCCGCCTCCACCAGGGGGCGCAGGGCCGAGTTCACGGCGATGATGACGGCCTTGTCCTGGTTCTCGCGCAGGAGGTCGTACTGCTCGGCCAGGGCCGCGCCGGCTGCGGCCAGGATGGCCGTCTCGCCCTGGAACAGGCCCTCTATGGCGCCGATGTCCGGGCAGGTGGCGAAGGCCGGGAGGTTCTCGTAGGCGTGGTACACTTGGTCGTAGAACAGCTCGCGGGAGATCTCGCGGAAGGGGATGCTGCGCGAGAGGGTCTGGCTGCCCAGGGGGTACACCCGTTCGCGGTAGAAGATGGTCTCCACGTATTCGATGACTTCCGTGGCGTAGGCCTCGTCGTCGTCGGACGCGGCCTCGGGCACGTAGAACACGGGAAAGCCCATGGCGAATTTCGTCTGCTCCAGCAGCACGGAAATGGGCGGGTAGAAGTCGTGCGGGCGCCCCAGGAACACGAAGCCCCTGTTGAGCAGTCGTGCGGGCGCTGTGGCGGCGAGGAACCGCGCGAGCCTGCGGGAGTCGTGGTCGAAGAGGACCAGCATGACGCCCGGCTCGGCCAGCAGGCGCTCCACCAGCGGCCCCGGCGCGGCCCCGACGAGGCAGATGAAGCGGGTCTTGGCCAGCACCTGGTCCAGGGACGACGCCGGGTCCAGGGTCTCGAACACCGCCGGGGCGCCGGGCATGGGGTGGGCGTAGAACTGCTGCTCGTACTGCCACAGGGGCGCATGTGCGGAAAAAACATGCCGCGCGGGCGCGGCGCCGCCCTCGGCGGGCGCAAGGCACGGGTCGTCCTCCGCGCTCAAGAGCACGCCCATGTCCTTGAGCACCTGGAAGTGGGCCCTGGCCCGCACCTCGCCCGCGTCTATGCTCACCGTCCGCCGTCCTCCGCAAACATCCTGGGCATTAGACCCCATCTCAAAAGCCCTGTCCACAGGCCGCTCGGCTATTGCCTGAAGCCGAACCTGCCGATAGGTTGCGTACCTGCCGCAGGGAGAGTCGCATGCATGCCCGATGCCAGACTTGGCGGCAAAATCGTCTACAAGGAGCGCCCAATGACCGAGAACCTGCAGGAGCGTCTGGCAAGCCTGGGGCCCTGGTACCACAAGATTCGCCTGCCTGGCGGGCAGGTCACCCCGGGGCACGACTGGGAGCCCCTGTGGGAGAACATCCGCAAGGCCACGGCTCGGGCGGACTATTCCGGCCGGCGCGTGCTGGACATCGGCTCCATGGACGGCATGTGGGCCTTCGAGGCCGAGGAGCGCGGCGCGCGCGAGGTGTTCACCGTGGACATCAGCGGCGCCTGCGCCGACAGGCTGCTCTTCGCGCGGGAGCAGCGGCAGAGCCGGGTGCTGCCCTTCTTCAACGTGCGGGTGGAGCGGCTGACGGAGAACAAGGCCTCCCTCGGCGAGTTCGACATCATCCAGCACCTGGGCGTGCTCTACCACCTGCCCGATCCCTACGTCTCGCTCTCCCAGTGCCGGGCCCTGATGCGCCCCGGCGGCCTGCTGGCGCTGGAGACCGCCTGCGTGACCAACGTCCCCATGTCCTGCATGGTCTTCAACGGGGTCATGCCGTCCGACAGCGCCGAGGGGGACGGCAACTACTGGTGGCGCGTGTACAAGGGCGCGCACCCGCAGTGGGCGCCGACCCTGTCCTGCCTCTTGGAAATGCTGCTCCTGGCGGGCTTCGTGCCCGACATGGCCAGTCTGTCGCTTCTGGACCAGCCGGCCACCGGCGGCGTCAACGCCGATGCGCCGGGCACGCGCTACCAGCGGGCCCGCGTGGCGCTGCTGGCCCGCGCGGCGGAGCGCGGCGAAATCACCGGGGAGGTCATCGGCAAGGTGCTGGCGGCCACGCCGGGGGCCATGACAGGGAGCGGGCCGGGAAGCGGGCCGAAGGCCTAGGCGAGCGGAAGCTCCACCACGAACACCGAGCCGCGTGGGCTGGCCGCCTCCACGCGCACCTGGCCCTTGTGGTCGGTGACGATGGAGCGCACGATGGTGAGCCCCAGGCCCGTGCCGCTCTTCTTGCGCGAGAAGTAGGGCTCGAACATGCGGGCGCGTTCCTCGGGCGCGAAGCCGGGGCCGTTGTCCTCCACGCTGACGCGCGCCAGCCCCCTGGCCGGGTCGGCCCCGGCGCGCACGCGCACCGCGCCGTCCTCGCTGCCCTCCAGGGCCTCGGCCGCGTTGGTCAGCAGGTTGATGAAGACCTTGCGCAGGCCCTCGGTGTCAAAAGGCAGACGGGGCAGGTCGTCCGCGGCGTCAAGGCTCCAGGAGATGCCGCGGTGGGCGGTGGCGAAGGTGCCCACCACCTCGGCGAGCAGCTCGCCCAGGTCGCCGGGCACGGGGTTCAGCTCCGGCAGCTTGGCGTAGCCGGAGAACTCGCCCACCATCTGCTGCAGGCGCTCCACCTCGCGCACGATGAGCTCTGCGCAGTCGTCGAAGCTCTGGTCCAGCTCCAGGCCGGAGAACTTGCGCTGGAGCCGCTGGGCCGAGAGCTTGATGGGCGTGAGCGGGTTCTTGATCTCGTGCGCGATCCTTTGCGCCACCTCGCGCCAGGCGGCCATGCGCTGCATCTTCTCCAGCTCGGTGATGTCCTCGAACACGGCCACCAGGCCCGTGCCTTCGCCCCCGTTGCCGTCGGCCCCGCCGGCCAGGCCCACCAGGTTCACCAAAAAGCGCGCGCTGCGTTCCTTCAGCTGCAATTCTATCTGCCGGGTCCAGCGGGCCTCGGGCACCTTGGCCAGCTGCTTCAGCGCGCCGGAGAGCAGCTCCGAAAACTCCCCGGTCACCAGATGCTGGGCCTTCAGGCCCACCAGTTGTTCGGCGTTGACGCCGAGCATGGCCTCCGCCGCCTTGTTCACGGTGCTGATGCGCCCGGTGGAGTCGGTGGAGATGACCCCGCTGGTGATGTTGTCCAGCACGGCCTCGATGTAGCGGCCGCGGCGCTCCAGCTCCTCGTACTGCTGGGCCATGCGCTCGTTGGCGCTCATCAGGCGCTTCTGGCCCGTGTCCAGGTCCTCGGCCATGTGGTTGAAGGAGCGCACCAGGGAGCCCAGCTCGTCGTCGGAGGTGTCGTCGAGCCGGACCGTCAGGTCGCCCTTGGCGATGCGCTCGGTGCCATCGGCCAGGGCCTGCACGGGCGCGCTTATCTCCTTGGCCAGGCGGAAGCCGAACCAGCTGGCGCCGAGCACGATCAAAAGGCTCATGACGCCCAGCGTCAGGTACAGGTTCATCTTCCACGGGTACTTGAGCTTGCGCAGCTTCTTGTACTCGTCCAGGCCGCGCACCACCTGGTCCAGCTTGTACATAAGCCCGCCGCCTATGCTCTCGCCCACCACGAGGAAGCCCGTCTTGCCCTCGTCCACGGGCACCAGGCCCACGATGAGGTCGTTGCCGGCGCTGGAGAGCATCACCGAGACGTAGCGCGGGTTCCTGCGCAGGTCTTCCATGTTGACCTTGCCGCGGGCCTCGCTCCACACGCGGTCGAACATCTGCGGCGGGTGCTTGTTCTGGTCGCGGCCATCGGGCGTGATGACGCCCACCACGGCCAGGCCATACTCGCGCAGGGACTCCTCCAGGTGGTTGTCCATGGCCTTGCCGCCCCAGGTGAAGTGGTTGTCCGCCACCTGGGTGATGATTTCACGGGCGCGCTGCTCCACGCGGGCCTGGGCCGACTGGTAGAAGGCCCGGCCGATCTCCAGGGACTGTTCCATGGAGTCTTCCACCTGGGTCTTGAACCAGTAGTCCACGCTGGTTTGCACGAACTTGGCCGAGACGTAGAACATGAGCGCCACCGGCACCAGCGAGAGCAGGATGAAGGCCAGCACCAGGCGCGTGCGCAGGCGCGAGCCCAGCACGTTGCGGCGGCGCTCCAGCAGGAGCTTCACGCCGTTTCTGCCCACCACGAACAGCACCACCAGGAGCAGGATGATGTTCAGGTTCACCAGGCCCAGGAACAGGTAGGAGTTCACTCCCAGGAGCTTCAGCTCCACCCAGGTGAGGATGACGATGGCCAGCACGCCGGCGATGGCGATGCCGATCTCCCGCTTGCGGCGCTGGCGCTCGCGGGCCTCGGTGGCCATGTTCTGCTCGGTGCGGGTTTCCACGCTAGTACTTGAAGTGCAGCTGGTAGGAGGCCTGGGGGGCGACATCCCAGGCCCAGAAGAAGAGCGTGCGCCGGAACCAGTTGGGAATGTCCACCTGGTGCAGGCGGATGTCCAGCGTCAGGGTGTACTGCTTGCCGCGCTCAAGGAGCTTCCACGCGCCCAGCTCCAGCGAGAGGGACTCCCAGCCCGCGCGCAGCAGCTCGTCCAGGCGGGCGTTCTTCAGCGGGGCCTCGCGCCCGGGCACGGTCAGGGTGTATTCCTTGGTCAGGGAGTCGTATTTCAGGCGGCTCACCATGGTGGCCTCGGCCACCTGCGGGCTGGAGAAGAGGCCCCCCTGGCGCACCAGTTTGCCCTTGCAGGTCAGGGCCAGGGTTACGCCGCTCTGCAGGGCGTCGGTCACCTCGGCCAGGGAGTCCATGCCCACGCCGAAACGCGCCGCCAGCACGCCGGACTGGTTGTCGACCACCAGGTTGGAGAGCACCAGCGACTGCGCCTGGGCGGCCTGCCCCCAGAGGGTCAGGGCCAGGACGAGGGCCAGGGCTGCGGCCAGGGGCGGGCGGCGGTGCTGCATGGTCTTCCCACGTGGTCCTTCCACGTCGGCCTTGCACGTCGGCTGTTTGCTGTGGCTGCGCCAGGCAAAGCTGTGCGCGGAGAGGCGCAGACCCCCCGCACAGCCGCAGAATAGCATTCGGCACCTGGATTATCAAGAACCCGGCAGGCTGGAGCCCGGCCCCCTACGGCTTTTGCGGCCTGGGGCCGAAGATGGACGTGCCCACGCGCACGATGGTCGCGCCTTCTTCGATGGCGGTCTCGAAATCGCCCGTCATGCCCATGGAAAGTTCCGGCAGGGGGCGGGAAAGCGTGGCCGAAAGTTCGTCGCGCAGCTCGCGCAGGTATTCGAAGGCCGGGCCGGCCTCCTCGGGTGAATCGAACACCGGGGGCAGGCACATGAGGCCGCGCAGATCCAGCCCGCAGCCGCGCTCACCCAGCGATACCACCAGCCTGGCCAGCTCCGGCAGGTCGGCCTCCTCCACGCCGGCCTTCTGCTCCTCGCCCATGTTCACCTCGATGAGCACGGGCTGGAGGACGCGGGCCTCGCTCGCCCGCTTGGCCAGCTCGCGCGCCAGCTTGGCGGAGTCCACGCTGTGGATGAGGGCGAAGCGGCCCGCCACCTGCCTGGCCTTCTTGGTCTGCAGGCCGCCGATGAAGTGCCAGAGGATGTCCTCGCCCACCAGTTCGTCCTGCTTGGCCAGGGCCTCCTGGGCGTAGGACTCGCCGAACTCCCGCTGGCCGCAGGCCAGAAGCGCCCGGATGTCGGACGCGGGATGGAACTTGCTGACCGCCACCAGGCGCACGCTCTCCGGCGCGCGGCCGCAGCGTTCGCAGGCCGCGGCCATGCGCCTGCGGACGGCTTCCAGGTTGCGGGCCAGCTCCTGCTGCCGCGCTGCTGTGCTTGAAGTGTTCATGGGGGCTGCATAGGCCAAAAGGCCCCCGCTGGGAAGAGCGTGGCCAAAACAGCCCTGGGAGGGACGGTTTCGCCCGGACCGCTCTGCGGGAAGAGCGCCGAGGGCAGGGCGGGGAAAGGAGAAACGCCCGGCCGGGCGCTCCCCCCTCCCGTCTTTGCCTTTTCTAGTGCTTGGCCCCGGCGTCGCCGGCGATGGCCTTGCCCATGCTGAAGCCCTTGCCCACGGCTTCGCCCACGCCGTAGTACATGCTGGCCCCCGGCGCGTAGAGCAGGGGCTTCAGTTTCAGCATGTCCACGTGCCCTTCGGCGTTCAGGATGGACTCTTCGGCCTTCACGTCCAGGATCTCGCCGACGAACTGGGTGTGCGCGCCCAGGTCGATGGCCTGCAGCAGCCGGCATTCCAGCACCAGCTGGCATTCCTGCACAAAGGGGGCGTCCACCAGCTCGCTCCTGATGGGGGTGAAGCCGGTGGCGGCGAACTTGTCGGCCTTTGCGCCGGAGACCATGCCCGCGTAGTCGGCCTCCTGGGCGTGCATCTGGGAGGGGACGTTCACGGTGAAGGCCTTGCGCAGCATGACGGCGTCGTAGGTGTGGCGCTCCTTGCGCACGGAAACGGTGACGCAGGGCGGCTTGGAGCAGCAGATGCCGCCCCAGGCGATGGTCATCATGTTGGCCTTGCCTTCGGCGTCGTAACTGCCAACGAGCCACACGGGCGTGGGCTGGGCCAGGGTGCCGGCCCCAAGAGACTTCTTCATCTTCGCGCTCCTTCGGATTGGGGGAGAGGGCAGACGTTCGCCTTCCCTGACGCTCACCCTACAAAAGTTTTTGAGGGGCGGGGAGGGGGCCGGGGAGGGGCGGGGAACTTTTTCGGCCTTATGTAGGAAACTCAAAACGTATATAATCCCGCAAGTTCCGAGTGCGACTACGCCGTCATGACAAGAAGCGCCTACTCGCTTGTCTTGTTGCTCACACCCATGAGCTCCGGCGACGGACCTTCCTGGCTGAACTCCTCCACCTCAAAGCCGATGACCGTATTCTTTTCGTACCAGACCACGATGGTTTGGAGGCGGGTACGGTGGGTAGCGCGCATCTCTTCCCAGCCCAGCTTGCGATTAAGCGCCGGGGTGAGCGGCTCCCGCTTCACGCTCGCAATGCCGTCGCGCCAGGAGTCCGCCGCCATTGGCCTGCCCAGGATGGACCGCACCTGTGTGCGGCTCATGCCCAGCCTGATCCCGCTCAAGGTGGCCAGCCCGGCATGCACGCGCGGGGTACGGGCGCACAGGCTCGGCTGGCGGATGAAGGCCACGTCCGAGACCACGGCAATGGTGTTCACGAGTCCGTACACGCCATAGAGCAGAAGCACTGCGGTGCGGTCGCCAGGTGTGGCGGCGGTGTAGCACCAGCCCTCGACCCCATGCATGTCCTCCAGGCTAGGCTCCGACGCCGGAATTTTGCCGAAGAGGCCAGGAATGCGTTCTTCCCGCATGGTTTCCGGCTGGATGTAAAGCCCACCAGCGCCGCGTCCGTCCGTGGAGCCGAAAGGCCCCACCGTCAGATGCCGGGGAGCGATGTCCTGGGGCGGCGTGCCCTCCTTGCCCAAGGGCGGGACGTTGCGGTCCGGGGCCTGGACCTTCAGGAAGGGTTCCGCAATGACGGCGATGCCCTTGTTCTCCGCGAGAGCCTCCCCGGCTATAAGGCCAAGGAGGAGGCTGGCGAAGAGAAGCGGCAGGACAAGCCTAGAGCGTGACGCGCAGGATTGAGCCCACGGGAATCTGCCTGCGCGTTGTTTCCTTCGTGAGGATGCAGCCTTGTGAGGCCTTTGGCGACTCTCCATTATGAATCCAGAATCCGTCACGGTTCATCTCCTTGAGACGCTGCCGGGTTTCCGCATCCGCAGGTTCCAGGCGAAGAATGTGCTGCCCCATACCCTTCCGGCGAGCATCCGCAGTGGTGTCCTCGACCACTTCTGTGACCTTGTAGTTCCCGCGCGGTATGACGCCTCGATTTTTCGCATCCTCAAATTCCGGCTTGTCTCGGTAGTCTTCATAGCCGGAATGTCCCTTGTCCATGAGGCGGCCACCGGCATCGCGCAGTTCCCCGGACTTCTGGCTGTACGTCAAGTGGGGTTGTCTGGGCGCTGGCGGCGGGGGCGGATACTTCGGCTTCTGCGGCGGCGTGAGCTTGCCGCGCACTTCGCTGCCGCCCGGGATGCCCCCCGGACCAGCGGCTCCGAGATACCGCCCATGCCCGTCGTAGGGCTGATCCTCGCCGCCCCCGCCGGGTTTCGTGCCCACAGGCCCCAGGCTCATCCCGGCTGCGGCGTGCTTGCCGTCCTCGCTCGCCCAGGTCCAGATCCGCTTGTCCGCGCTTCTCGTTTCCATATATGACCTCCCAAGGTCTTTCAATGGAGTATAGCACGGCCTTTATGCGGCGGGCAAAAATCACCCGTTTTTGGCCGGCAAAAGGACAAAAATTCCCTATTGACAGGGTTCGGGGGCCAGCCCCGGCCGCACGAAATCAAACAGGTGGATGCCCTGCTGGCAACCACCTGTTTCGATTCGGTTTTGAGTTTCCTACATAAGGGCGAACTTTTTCCAAAAAGTTCCCCGCCCCTCCCCGGTGCTCTCGCCGGTCACACCACCAGGCCGTCCTCCATCCGGACGACCCTGTCGGCCAGGCGCGCATAGTCTTCGTTGTGGGTGACCATGACCACGGACAGGCCGTCGCCGCGTATGCCCGCCAGCAGTTCCATCACCGTGGCGCCCGTGGCGGAGTCCAGGCTGCCGGTGGGCTCGTCGGCGAAGAGGATGCGCGCGTCCTTCACCAGGGCGCGGGCGATGGCCACGCGCTGCTGCTCTCCGCCGGAGAGCTGGCCGGGCAGGCGGGCGGCCTTGTCGGCCAGGCCCACGCGCTCCAGGCACTCCAGGCCGCGCCTGCGCTGCTCGGCCGAGACGGGCCTGAGCCCGCGCATGAAGGGCAGCAGGGTGTTTTCGAGCGCCGTCAGGTAGGGCAGCAGGTAGTGGAACTGGAAGATGACGGCGAAGTCGCGGTGGCGGACGGCGTTGATCTCGGCCTCGGTGGCCTGGGCCAGGTCGGCGCTGTTGTAGATGATCTGGCCCTGGTCGGGCTTGAGCAGGGTGGAGAGCACGCTCAAGAGGGTGCTCTTGCCCGAGCCGGAGCGGCCCACGATGGACACGAACTCGCCCTGGCCCACGGAGAGGGACACGCCCTTCAGGGCCTGGGCGGCTAGGCCGTCCTGGGTGAAGGTCTTGGTGACGCCGGAAGCCAGGAGGATCGTGGTGGAGGTCGTTTTCTCGGACATGGCTGCTGCCTCCTACAGGGTGACCAGGGCTTCGCTGGGTTCGATGCTGGCGGCCTTCCAGGCCGGGAACAGCGAGGCGAGGGAGGTGAGCAGGGCCAGAACCACGGCGGCGGCGGCCAGGTGCAGGGGCTCGAAGGCGATGGCCCCGGCGCCCTCCACCTCCAACACGGCCAGGATGCGGAAGCTGACGAGGTAGCCCGCCAGATAGCCGACGACGCCCGCCAGCAGGCCGATGGCCGCGGCCTCGGCGCAGAAGATGGAGAACACAGCCCGGCGCGGGAAGCCCAAGGAGCGCAGGATGCCTATCTCCTTCTTGCGTTCGTTGACGCTGGAGAGCATGGAGATGCCCACCATGGAGCAGCCCGTGAGCAGGATCACCAGGCTTACGGAGAGGATGAGCTTCTTGACGAAGAGCACGCTGACCATGCGCTGCTCCACGATGCCGCGCAGGGTCTTGATTTCGACGCCGGGCAGCGTTGCGGAAATCTGGTTCACGATGTCGTCGATGGGGCAGCCGGAGCACAGGGCGGCGACCTCCACGAAATTGACCTTGCCCGGATGGCCCGAGGCCTTCTGCAGGGCGTCCATGTCGGCCAGGAGCACGTTGTCGTCCTCGCTGCCGGTGGGGCCCAGCACGCCGGTGACCACGAACGTGTGGTGCCCCAGGGGCACCTTCGACCCCACCTTGAGGCCGAGTTTCTCCGCCGCGGCGCTGCCGGCCAACACGCCGCCAGCGCCGGCGGGAACATGGGCCACGGTCCTGGGCTTGTCGGCCTTGGGCTCTTCCGCGTGCATGCTTCCGCCCATGCCAGTGGCCACGCCCCCGGTCTCCATCTGGCGCTTCGCCGCCTGTTCCGGCGTCTCGCCGGGGAAGGTGCCGTCCGCGAGATCCCAGAAGCCCTTGAGCTGCTTCTCCTGCTCGAAGCGCACGCCCACCAGGGCCACGGCCGTGCCCTGCACGTGGTCCATCACCACCAGCTTGGGCGCAATGACGCTGACGTTCTTGCGCAGTGCTATGCCCTCTATGCGCTTCACCGTGTCGGCCTCGTCCAGGTAGCTCACGTCGAAGAGCATGTCGCCCAGGGCGAAGCCGCCGTAGCTCACGGTGAGCTTCTCGCTCTTGGGCGAGACCAGGATGTTGGCGCCGAAGCTGACGAGCTTCTTCTCCAGCCCCTCGCCCACCACGCGGGACACGAAGCTCAGGGACACGATGGATACGACGCCCAGGCTGAACACCAGCAGCAGGAGCAGCGTGCGCACCCATTTCTTGCGGGCGTTGCGCAGGGCGATGGTCAGGATGTTCATGCGGGCGGTCCTTTGGTTGCGTATGAGAAGAAGGGCAAGGGGCGCCGCCCCTTGGACCCGCCAGGGGGTATGCACCCCCTGGACCCGCGGGGCGAAGCAAAGGGCCTGGACCACGCTTCCACGTGGTCCAGGCCCTTTGCTTCGCGGTGGGGCTGCGTGGAAGCGGCAACGCGCCTTGCAGGAAAAGTTTCCCGCCAGAATTTTTTGCGAGGGGTTTGCTGTTCCGGCGCGAAGACGCCGGAACAGCAAACCCCTCGCCACAG
This sequence comes from Desulfovibrio sp., assembly GCA_016218665.1. GTDB lineage: Bacteria > Desulfobacterota > Desulfovibrionia > Desulfovibrionales > Desulfovibrionaceae > Humidesulfovibrio. The sequence goes on from JACRDI010000010.1 coordinate 81,961, forward strand.
GGTGTCCAGAGGGCCTTGTGCCCTCTGGCGGGGGTCTGGGGGCAGCGCCCCCGGCGGAAGCCCACAGAGGCGGAGCCCCTGCGTCCACCTAGAAGAATTTCGCTCCGGCGGCCAGATCGGATTCCTTGATGACCACGTTCTTGCCGTCCACGTTGCGCGGCAGGGGCGAGGGGTTGCAGCCTCCCTTCACCTCCATGACGCGCGCGGTGTTGAAGCGCATGCCGCAGTTGTTGCACACCATCACGTCGCCATCCTGCTTGTAGCCCTTCTTGGCTTGGAAGCACACGTCGCAGGCGTCCAGCGCGGTGCGGATGACGCCGTCCCGGCTTTTGACCACAAAGAACTTCACGTCCTTGCCGCCGGCCTTGATGGTGTAGAAGTGGGCCTTGCCGTCGGAGACGTCGGCCACGGGGATGGTCACGGTGCCGGCCTTGGCCTTCACCTCAGCGGGGCCGCCGAAGAAGCCCGCGTGGGCCTTGGTGAGGGAGGAGAGCAGCAGCAGCGCGAGGACCGCCAGGGCGGCAAGGACGACAAGATGCCCGGGGCCGGCGTAGGGGGAGGGAGCGGCGACGGCGATGGCGCGGGGGCGGTTGCGGCGATGGGACATTGGGGCGGTCTCCTGGCTTGCTGCGGGCTTGCGAGAGGGGGAGGAGCGGGGGGCGGAGGTGGAAGAGCGAAACCCCCGCCCCCCGGCTGTGCAAACCCTCTCTGCACACGGGGTAGTCTTACGCAATCTCCGTGCCATGGAAAAACATTTTTTATTTGAGCACCATGACCGCGGGCACAGGGCGCGGCGGCAGCATTTTGCGCATATTCATGCACAAATGTGCGAACGAAATTGCACAAGTCAAGACGTGGATGCGCGTGTTCTAAGCATACGGAGGGCCCGGTTTTCTGGCCCAAACGGCTTGACGTTTCAGGGGGAGTCTGGAATAGACAGCGGAGGTATTGTTCCCTATTTCACAATGGTTTTGCAGGTATCGGGCCAGCTTTCCGGGGATGGGAAAGCGGGGCTGTCGTCTTGTGTCACGGGCTGTTCAGGGGGGCGCATGCGGTTGATTGAGGGGATTGCGGCACGCTCGGAGGAGCTGGCCCAGAAGTGGGCCGACCTCATCCTGGGCACCTATCCGGCCGAGACCCAGGCGGTTTGGCGGAACAACCGCGACCAGTTCGCCAACCCCGTGGGCTACAACATCCGCAAGGCCACCGGCGAACTCATCCCCCTGCTCATAGAGTGGACCGACGCCGAGGCCGTGGCCAAAAGCCTGGACCAGCTCGTCAAAATCCGCGCCGTGCAGGACTTTTCCCCCGGCCAGGCCCTTTCCTTCGTCTTTCTCTTCAAAAAGATTCTGCGCGAGGCGTTCGCCAAGGAGCTTGCCGCCCAGGGTGAGCTGGAGGAACTTTTGCGCTTCGAGACCAGGGTGGACAACCTGGCCACCATGGCCTTTGACCTCTACGTGGCCGCGCGCGACCAGGTCGCCCGCATGCGCGTGGAGGAGGTCAAGCGCGCGCACGCCAACATCGTGCGGCGCGCCAACCTCATGAAATCGGACGTCGCGGCCCACAAGGCCGATTAGTTTTTACGGCAGGACGCCTCCGGCGCATGCCCCGGAGTCGGCCAAACAACAAGCGAGGTGACGGCAGATGAAAGCGATCTTTTCACTCATTCTGGTCCTGGCCCTGGTGGTGATCGCCACGGTTGGGGCGGGCGCGGCAAAGATGCAAACCATCTTCGCGTACTGCATCCCCGGGACGGCGTTCATCATCTTCCTGGTCGGGTTCGCGTGCAAGATCATCTCCTGGGCCAAACGGCCGGTGCCCTTCCGCATCCCCACCACGGGCGGCCAGCAGATGACCCTTGACTGGATCCCCCAGAACAAGTGGGACAACCCCACCACCGGCCCCCAGACCGTCATCCGCATGGTCCTTGAGGTGCTGACCTTCCGCTCGCTGTTCCGCAACACCAAGGTGGTGCTGAAGCACGACGACGGCAAGAATCCCATCGTGGGCTATGTTTCCGCCAAGTGGCTGTGGCTCTTCGCCATCATGTTCCACTACGGCTTCCTGATCGTCATCATCCGCCACATGCGCCTGTTCATGCAGCCCGTGCCCGCGCCCATCGCCTTCCTGGACTGGAGCGACAGCATCCTGCAGATCCTGACCCCGAGCATCTACATCTCCGACCTGCTCATCCTGGGCGGCCTGACCATGCTGCTGGCCCGGCGCTTCGTGGACGCCAAGGTGCGCTTCATCTCGCTCATGAACGACTACTTCCCGCTGTTCCTCATTCTGGGCATCGCGCTCTCCGGCGTGTACATGCGCTACATCGCCAAGGTGGACATCATGTCCATCAAGGACGTGGTCATGGGCCTGGTGACCTTCAACTTCAAGGTCCCCGCCGGCGTTGATCCGAGCTTCTTCGTCCATGTCTTCCTGGTGAGCACGCTGCTCGCCTACTTCCCCTTCTCGAAGCTGATGCACATGGGCGGCGTGTTCCTGTCCCCCACGCGCAACATGCCCAACGATACCCGCATCAACCATTACGAGAACCCCTGGAACGACCCGAACGTGAAGCCGCACAGCTACGAGGCCTACGAGGACGACTTCCGCGAGCCCATGTTCGAGGCCGGCCTGCCCCTGGAGAAGAACCCGGAGGAGGCCGCGTAGCGGCTCACCAGCCCCCCGGACCGAGAGCAACAAACTTTTTCCGCGAGGAGAAGACATGGCGAAAATCATCAAACCCGATGAGATGCTCAAGAGTATCAACTACACTCCGCCAGCCACCGACTGGATGGATATCCCCAACGACCTCTCCCCCGGACGCTGGGCCTACCCCGCCAAGCAGGAGAAGGTCGAGTACCTGATGCACGAGCTGCCGGGCGTGTTCGGCAATCCGCGCCAGTGGAGCCCGGAAGACGCCGACTGGAAGCTGCCTTCCAACTGGAAGGAGATCGTGGTCAACGGCTTCCGCGAGCGGCTGGACAAGTACCGCTCCCTCAAGCTGTTCATGGACATCTGCGTGCGCTGCGGCGCCTGCGCCGACAAGTGCCACTACTTCATCGGGTCCGGCGACCCGAAGAACATGCCGGTGCTCCGCGCGGAGCTCATGCGCTCCATCTACCGCGGCGAGTTCACCCTGGCCGGCAAGATCCTGGGCAAGCTCACCGGCGCGCGGGTGTTGGAAGAGGACGTGCTGAAGGAGTGGTTCCTCTACTTCTACCAGTGCACCGAGTGCCGCCGCTGCTCGCTCTTCTGCCCCTACGGCATCGACACCGCCGAAGTGACCATGATGGCCCGCGAGCTGCTGCACCTGGTGGGCGTCAACATCAACTGGATCCTGGAGCCGGTTTCCAACTGCAACCGCACCGGCAACCACTTGGGCATCCAGCCGCACGCCTTCAAGGACATCGTCGAGTTCATGGTCGACGACATCGAGACCATCACCGGCAAGCGCCTGAACGTTCCCCTGAACGAGAAGGGCCACGAGGTGCTGTTCATCACCCCCTCGGGCGACGTGTTCGCCGATCCGGGCATCTACACCTTCATGGGCTACCTGATCCTCTTCGACGCCATCGGGCTGGACTACACCCTGTCCACCTACGCTTCCGAGGGCGGCAACTTCGGCCTGTTCACCAACGCCGACATGATGAAGATGATCAACGGCAAGATGTACTCCGAGGCCAACCGCCTGGGCGCCAAATGGATTCTTGGCGGCGAGTGCGGCCACATGTGGCGCGTGGTGAACCAGTACATGGACACCATGAACGGCAACCTGCAGGGCCCGCAGATGCGCACCCCGGTGAACCCCATCACCGGCACGGTGTTCCACAACGCCAAGCAGACCAAGATGGTGCACATCGCCGAGTTCACCGCCGACCTCATCAAGCACGGCAAGCTGAACCTCGACAAGAGCCGCAACTCCGACATCATCGCCACCTACCACGACTCCTGCAACCCCGCCCGCGCCATGGGCATGTTCGAGGAGCCGCGCTACGTGCTGAAAAACGTCGTGGACCAGTTCTACGACATGCCGGAGAACACCATCCGCGAGCAGACCTTCTGCTGCGCCGGCGGCTCGGGCCTCAACACCGACGAGATCATGGAGATCCGCATGCGCGGCGGCCTGCCGCGCGGCAACGCCCTGCGCTACGTGCAGGAAAAGCACGGCGTGAACACCATGAGCTGCGTGTGCGCCATCGACCGCGCCACCCTGATTCCCCTGGCCGACTACTGGGCCCCGGGCGTCAAGATCACCGGCCTGCACGAGCTGGTGGGCAACGCGCTGATCCTGGACGGCGAGGAAGAGCGCACCATGAACCTTCGCCAGGAGCCCCTGCCCGGCATGGAGGAGGAATAAGATGAAACTGTACAACGGCGGTAAAATCATCACCGGACTGGTGATCTTCCTGGGCGTGTTCCTCGCCCCCTTCGCCTACAACGCGGGCAAGGCGGCGTATACCCAGCCCAAGCTCAAGATGCCCGAGAACGAGAAGGAATGCATCGAGAGCAAGGAGTTCATGCGCACCAAGCACATGCAGCTCCTGAACGACTGGCGCGACTGGGCCCTGCGCGACGGCAAGCGCGTGTACGTGAACAGCAAGGGCAAAGAGTTCGAGATGAGCCTGCAGAAGACCTGCATGAAGTGCCATACCAACAAGGCGGAGTTCTGCGACAAGTGCCACAACGACGCAGCCGTTTCCCCCTACTGTTGGGATTGCCACATCCAGCCGGAGGGGTTGAAGAAATGAACCACACCAGAAGAAACTTCCTGAAGTTCATGGGCGTGGCCGCCGCGGGGCTCTGCGCGGCCTCCGCCGGCAGCGCGCTCGCCGTCTCCGGCGCGGGCTCCAGCATCAAGGAACCGGCCAACGCCGCCAACGCCAAGCGCTGGGGCATGATCATCGACACCCAGAAGTGCGGCACCAAGGAGGCCATCGAGGCTCTGTCCAAGGCCTGCCACAGCGTGCACAACGTGCCCGACATTCCGGGCAACCAGAACGTGAAGTGGATCTGGGCCGCCAAGTTCTCGGAGGCCTTCGACCAGCACAACAACTACATGGACGAGGCCCACGAGACGTGCCAGTACGTGCTGCTGTGCAACCACTGCACCAATCCGCCCTGCGTGCGCGTGTGCCCCACCAAGGCCACCTACAAGCGTGCGGACGGCATCGTGGCCATGGACTACCACCGCTGCATCGGCTGCCGCTACTGCATGGCGGGCTGCCCCTACGGCGCGCGCAGCTTCAACTTCATGGATCCGCGCAAGTACCTGGATCCGTCCAAGTTGAACAAGGAGTTCCCCACCCGCATGCGCGGCGTGGTGGAGAAGTGCAACTTCTGCGTTGAGCGTTTGGCCCACGGCAAGCAGCCTGCCTGTGTCGAGGCTTCGAACGGGGGCTTGGTCTTCGGCGACCTCGGCGACGCCAACTCCGAGATCCGCAAGCTGCTGCGCGAGCACTACACCATCCGGCGCAAGCCTTCGCACGGCACCGAACCGGGCGTTTACTACATCATCTAGGGGGCGGACATGCTCGAGAAAGCACTGAAAGGTAGTCCCAAGTACTACATGTGGGTCGGGTACCTCCTCCTGCTCATCGGCGGAACCTCCGGCGCTTACGTCAACCAGCTCATGGAAGGCCTGACCATCACCGGCATGAGCCGCGACGTGTCCTGGGGCTTCTACATTGCCCAATTCACGTACCTGGTCGGTCTGGCCGCCTCCGGCGTCATGATCGTGCTGCCGTACTACTTCCACCACTACAAGAAATTCAAGGACCTCGTCATCTTCGGCGAGTTCATGGCCATCGCGGCCGTGGTCATGTGCCTGGGCTTCATCGTGGTCGACATCGGCCAGCCCCAGCGCATGCTGAACGTGCTCATCTTCTCCACGCCCAACTCCGTGCTCTTCTGGGACATGGTGGTCTTGAACGGCTACCTGATCCTGAACGTGCTGGTGGGCTGGACCTGCCTTGAGTGCGACCGCCAGCGCCTGCCCCACCCCAAGTGGACCAAGGTGCTCGCGTACACCTCCATCGTCTGGGCCTTCTCCATCCACACCGTCACCGCGTTCCTGTACCAGGGCCTGCCCGGCCGCCACTACTGGCTCACCGCCATCCTGGCCGCCCGCTTCCTGGCCAGCGCGTTCTGCTCCGGCCCGGCCATCCTGCTCCTGGTCATCCTGCTGACGGAGAAAGTGACCACCTTCAAGGCCGGCGCCGAGGCCATCGCCACCCTGGCGAAGATCATCACCTACGCCATGTGCGTGAACGTGTTCTTCTTCGCGCTGGAAGTGTTCACGGCCTTCTACTCCAACCAGCCCGGCCACATGCACTCCATCGTGTACCTCTTCAAGGGCCTTGAGGGCCACAGCGAACTGGTGCCCTTCATGTGGACCGCCGCCTTCCTGGGCCTGGGCTCCCTGGCGCTGCTCATTCCGCCCAAGCTGCGCGACAACCTGAAGCTCCTGCCCTGGTCCCTGGCCATCCTGGTCATCGCCACCTGGATCGACAAGGGCTTGGGCCTCTTGATCGGCGGCTTCAACCCGACCCCGTTCGAGACCATCACCCCCTACTGGCCCACCGGCAAGGAACTGCTGGTCTCCCTCATGATCTACGGCACCGGCGCCCTGGTGGTGACCATCCTGTTCAAGGTGGCCACCGAGGTGAAGCAGGAGATCGGCGCGAGCCAGAAGCCCGCCGCCGAACTCGCCGCAGAGTAGCGTCCAGCGTCCCACGCATCCGCCAAGGCGCCCCCGTTCGCGGGGGCGCCTTTTTTTGCGCCGCAGACGGCGGGAGTTGCTGCGTGCCTGGCGAAAAGTATCAATGTCTTTGATTTGTCAAATAGGTTGCGTCACTTTTTAAAGAGGTGTAACGCTGTGCCACTTCGCGCTTTTCCTGCGCGTCAACCAGCATCATCCAAACCACAGGGGGTGGGGGAGTGGCTAACGTTTTCGCCGGGCGCTCCGGCATCATGGCGGCGGGGGGAGCCATCGGGCTTGCGGCGGCGCTGCTGCAGTTCGCCGGCAATCCGGCCAACATGGGCATCTGCGTGGCCTGCTTCGTGCGCGACATCGCGGGCAGCCTGGGCCTGCACCAGGCCGGGGTGGTGCAGTACCTGCGGCCGGAAATACCCGCCTTCGTGCTGGGCTCCTTCCTGGCCGCGCTCATGACGGGCGAGTTCCGCGCCCGCGCGGGCTCGGCCCCGGCCACGCGCTTCTTTCTGGGCATGTGCGCCATGGCCGGAGCCCTGGTGTTCCTGGGCTGCCCCTGGCGCGCGCTGCTGCGTTTGGCCGGCGGCGACGGCAACGCCATCCTGGGCATCCTGGGGCTGGCCACGGGCGTGTTCGCGGGCACGCGCTTCTTCAAGGCCGGGTTCTCCCTGGGCCGGTCCCAACCGCAGCCCTGGTCTGCGGGCGGCATGATCGCCCTGGCGGCCGTTGCGCTGCTCGCGGCGCGCATCTTCCTCCAGCCCGACCCCGAGGCCGGGTATCTCGGCTGGCTGTGGGCCTCGGCCAAGGGGCCGGGCGCGGCCAGGGCTCCGCTGCTGATCTCCCTGGCCGGCGGCCTGCTCATCGGCATACTGGCCCAGCGCAGCCGCTTCTGCACCATGGGCGCCCTGCGCGACCTGTTCCTGTTCCGCCAGATCCACCTGTTCTCCGGCGTGCTGGCCTTCGTGGCCGTGGCCTTCGTGGCCAACCTCGCGCTGGGGCAGTTCAAGCCCGGCTTCGAGGGCCAGCCCATCGCCCACACCGGCGGGCTCTGGAACTTCCTGGGCATGGCCGTGGCCGGCCTGGCCTTCGCCCTGGCCGGGGGCTGCCCCGGCCGCCAGCTCATCCTGGCGGGCGAGGGCGACGGCGACTCGGCGATCTTCGTGCTGGGCATGCTGGTGGCCGCCGGCCTGGCCCACAACTTCGGCTGGGCCAGCTCCCCGGCGGGCCTGGGCCCCAACGGCATGGCCGCCACCTTCGCGGCCCTGGGCTTCTGCCTGCTGGTGGGCGTCATGAACCTCAAAAAGGCCTAGGGGGAAACGCCATGGCTGCTCCGAAAATCGTGGACGCGCGCGGGCTCTCCTGCCCGCAGCCCGTGCTCATCGCTTCCGACGAGATGGACGCCCTGGGCTCCGGGCGCATGGAGGTGCTCACCGACTGCGGCGCAAGCCCGGAGAACATCGGCCGGGCCGCCAAGGCCAAGGGCTGGAAGCTGGTCTCCAGCGCCGAAGAAAACGGAACCGTGCGTCTGGTGCTGGAAAAGTAGTGAAGCTTCCCTTCGGCCTCGGCGCAAAGAAGGCCGCCGCTGCGAAGCCCAAAGGCCATGACGCCTCCCACGCGCGGGGCGTCATGGCCTTCGCCCACACGGCGGAGGTCATCCGGGCCGAGGCGGCGCTCAAGGCCGCGGGCTTCCCGGTGCGGGTCATGGGCCCCCCGCCGGACATGCGCACCGGCTGCGACATGGTGGTGGAGTTCGAGCTCATGCGCGAGCCCTCCGCCCGCCGCGTGCTGGCGGAGGCCCGCCTTGCGCCCCTGGCCGTGGCCCCGGTGCGCGCGGGCATGCTGGAGCCGGTGTCGCTCTTTCAGAGCGTGGACTTCGGCCAGTGGCTCATGGTGCGCGCGGCCAACATGAAGGTCACGGTGGACAAGGAGACCCGCGTCATCGTCAACGTGTCCGGGGGGGGCTGCCCGGACGTGCCCGCCCTGGCGGAGCTGATGGTGGGCCGCACCCTGGAGGACGCGCCCGCGCCCCTGGAGCGCGGCCAGACCCTGTGCTCCTACGCCCTGGAGCTGGCCTTTCGCGAGGCCCAGCGCCTGCTGCCGCTTGATGCGGGGAGCGCCTCATGAACGAGCCCTGTCTCCCCCCTTGGCTCATCGTCGGCACCGTGCCGGACGACGGCTTCGGCCTGGTTCAGGGGGAGTGCCGGTGGGACGCCTTCGGCTTGGCCGTTGCCGGCGTCCACGTGCCCGTGCGGCGCGGCACCCCGGCCCTTGTCGCCGCGGCCTGCGCGGCCTGCGCTGCCCTGGGCATCCCCGCGCCCCAGGCCCTGCTTGCGGGCGACGCCGGGCGCGGCGCGGGCAGCGCCAGGGCCTACGCCTGGCTCAGGGAAAAGCTCGCCGAACTGCGCCCCGGCGGCCTGACCTTCCACTATCTTTTTCCGGACCTGGCCGGGCACGACATGGCGCTCTTCGCCGCGCAGGACCTGCCGAGGCGGCCCCTGCTCGTGGCGGACGCGGGCTTCATGTACGCGGCCAAGATGAGCGGCCAGGCCCGTGAGTACGACCTCTTCACCCCGGACGCGGGGGAGCTGGCCTTCCTGGCCGACGAGCTGGCCCCGCACCCCTTCTATACGCGGGGCTTTCTGCTGGGGCCGGAGGCGGACACGCGGGACCTCATCCGCCGCGCCTGGGAGGGCGGCGGCGCGGCCCGCCACATGCTGGTGAAGGGGAGCTGCGACTTCGTGGTGCGGGAAGGGGAGATCCTGGCCGAGATTCCCGGCCCGCAGACCCCGGCCATGGAGGCCATCGGCGGCACGGGCGACACGCTGACCGGCATGGTCACGGCGCTGCTGATGGCCGGGCGCGAAGTGCCCCAGGCCTGCCGCGTGGCGGCGCTGGCAAACCGTCTGCTGGGCATCCTTGCCGGGCCAACGCCTGCCAGCCCCGTGGCGGCACTCATTCCGCACATAGCCGAGGCCCTGCGGCTGGCCGAGCGCGCCGAGACGGCATAGGAAGGCGGGAGCAGAGGGACGACGGCGTTGCGGCAAAGGCGGGGCGTTGTGCCTGTTTTGTGCCCCGCAGGCCAGGAGGCTGCGCCCCCTGGACCCGCTGCGTGGGAGTGGAATCCCGGAGCCACCAGCCGTGGCCGGACGCCGGAGCTGCCTGTGGCCGCTTCGCCAGGGACGCACGCCGCGCCGCCGACGGCTGGGCCTGCTACTTTCCGGCCTTCCGGCGCACGGTGACGCTCTCGCCGCCGATGCCCCAGTTGTCCGTGTCCACCTCGTCGATGACCACCACCGTGGTGGCCGGGTTCTTGCCCAGGGTGTCGCGCAGCAACTCGGTCACGCCCTTGATGAGCGCGGCCTTCTGCTCCACGGTGGCCCCTTCGCGGGTGATCTTGATGTTCACGTAAGGCATGGCGGACTCCTTGAAATCGGCCGCGGTGCAGGCCTGTTGCGGTTTTGACAATGATGTTTGAGGAAGGTATATTCCCCGCCTTTCCGAACCTCAACAGCAAAACGGAACCAATGAGCGCCATCCAGAAAATCAAGGGCTTCGCCGACCTGTTCCCCGAGGACGCGGCGAGCTTCACCCACATGGAAGCCCAGGCGCGCGCGATCTTCGGCCGCTTCGGCTTCGGCGAGCTGCGCACGCCCGTGCTTGAGCGCACCGAACTCTTTGCCAAGGGCATCGGCGAGGACACGGACGTTGTGGGCAAGGAGATGTACACCTTCACCGACCGCGGCGACCGCTCCCTGACTCTGCGGCCCGAGGCCACGGCCGGAGCGCTGCGCGCCGCCATCGAGGCCGGGGCCATCGAGCCCGGCCGCGCCACCCGTCTGTACACCTTCGGCCCCATGTTCCGCTACGAGCGCCCGCAAAAGGGCCGCATGCGCCAGTTCCACCAGATCAACGCCGAGCTGCTGGGCAGCCCGGAGCCCCAGGCCGACGTGGAAGTGATCCTCATGCTGGAGGACTTCCTGTCGTCGCTCGGCATCGCGGAACTTTCCTTCGAGCTGAACTCCCTTGGCTGCCGCGAGTGCCGGCCGGTCTACCGCGCCGCCCTCACCGCCTATTTCGAGGCCCTGGATCACGAAAAGCTGTGCGAGGACTGCAAGCGCCGCATGCACACCAACCCCCTGCGCGTGCTGGACTGCAAGGTGCCCGCGTGCAAGGCCCTGGTGAAGGACGCCCCGGCCATCGGCGACCACCTCTGCGGCGGCTGCCGCGAGCACTTCGACGCCGTGCTCTCCCTGGTGGACAGGGCGGGACTCAAATATACGCTGAATCCCCGGCTGGTGCGCGGGCTGGACTACTACCAGCGCACCACCTTCGAGGTCACCAGCGGAGCCATCGGCTCCCAGACGGCGGTGGCCGGCGGCGGCCGCTACGACGGGCTGGTGCAGCTCCTCGGCGGGCCGGACGCCCCCGGCGTGGGCTTCGCCTGCGGCATGGAGCGCCTGGCCATGCTGATGGAAAAGCCGGAGCTGCCCCGGCCGGACTTCTTCCTGGCCGTCACCGAGCCCCAGGCGGTGGACACGGCCATCCTGCTGGCGCACAAGCTGCGCAAGCGCGGCCTGGCGGGAGAGTGCGACTACGCAAGCGGCAGCATGAAGAGCCGCCTGCGCCACGCGGGCCGCATCCGGGCCAGGAAATGCTACATCATCGGGGCCGACGAGTTCGCAAACGGCCAGGTGACGGTGAAGGACATGGAAGACGGCGAGCAGATCAGGCTCGACATCGCCGTTTTCGACTAGCCCCGGCGGCTGGCCCCCGGGCACGACCACGAAAGCACACCGCGCCGCCTGACCGGCGGCGACATTTTCGCACAAGGAAGCATCATGACCGAACAGACGAACACCCAGGCTCAGGGCGAGGAACGCGACTACGACGAGTACCGGGTCATCGAGGACCTGGGCGGCTGGAAGCGCACCCACAACTGCAACCAGCTCACCGCGGCCGACCTGGACAAGGAAGTCACCCTCATGGGCTGGGTGCAGTTTAGGCGCGACCACGGCGGCCTCATCTTCATCGACCTGCGCGACCGCGAGGGCCTGACCCAGACGGTGTTCAGCCCCGAGGAAGCCCCGGAGGCCCACGAGCGCGCCCACGCCATCCGCGTGGAGTACGTCGTGGCCCTGCGCGGCATCGTGCGCCGCCGGCCCGAGGGCATGGCCAACCCCGGCATGACCACCGGCGAGATCGAGGTGTACGTGCACGAGTGGAAGCTCCTGAACACCTCCGACACGCCGCCCTTCCCCATCGAGGACCGCGTGGACGCGGCGGAGATGCTGCGCCTCAAGTACCGCTACCTGGACCTGCGCCGCCCGCGCCTGGCCAAGAACTTCATCCTGCGCAACAAGGCCGCCCAGAGCGTGCGCCGCTACCTGGACGGCCTGGGCTTCCTGGAGATCGAGACGCCCGTGCTGACCAAGAGCACCCCCGAGGGCGCACGCGACTTCCTGGTGCCCAGCCGCCTGTCCCAGGGCATGTTCTACGCCCTGCCGCAGAGCCCGCAGATATTCAAGCAGCTCTTGATGGTGGCCGGGCTGGACCGCTACTTCCAGATCGTCAAGTGCTTCCGCGACGAGGACCTGCGCGCCGACCGCCAGCCCGAGTTCACCCAGATCGACATCGAGATGAGCTTCCCGGACGAGGAGCAGATCATGGGCATGGCCGAGGGCCTTGTGCGCACGCTCTTCAAGGAGACCATCGGCGCCGAGCTGCCCGCCGCCTTCCCGCGCATGACCTACAAGCAGGCCATGGACGACTACGGCTCCGACAAGCCCGATGTCCGCTTCGAGCTCAAGCTTGTGGACGTGAAGGACATCTTCGCGGGCGGCGGGTTCAAGGTCTTCGCGGCCGCGCCCTGCCTGAAGGCCCTGCGCGTGGCCGGCGGCCTGGAGCTCTCGCGCAAGGAGATCGACGACTACACCGAGTTCGTGAAGATCTACGGCGCACAGGGTCTGGCCTGGATCAAGGTGAAGGAGGACGGCGAGTGGCAGTCGCCCATCGTCAAGTTCTTCTCCGAGGACGAGAAAAAGGCCCTTGCGACGCGCCTGGGCATGCAGAACGGCGACATCGTGTTCTTCCAGGCCGCGCCGGAAGACGTGGCCAACGCCGCCCTGGGCAACCTGCGGCTCAAGCTGGGCGAGCGTTTCGGCCTCATCGACGAGAAGGCCTTCGCCCCCCTGTGGGTGACGGACTTCCCCCTGCTGGAATACGACCCCGAGGACAAGCGCTGGGTGGCCAAGCACCATCCCTTCACCTCGCCCCAGCCCGGCCAGATGGAAACCATCGCCACCGATCCGGGCGGAGCCCTGGCGAGAGCCTACGACCTGGTGCTGAACGGCAGCGAGATCGGCGGAGGCTCCATCCGCATCCACACCCCGGCCGCGCAGAAGGCCATGTTCAGCGCGCTGGGCATCGCCGACGAGGAGGCCGAGGAGAAGTTCGGCTTCCTCATCGAGGCGCTCAAGTACGGCGCGCCCCCGCACGGCGGCATTGCCTTTGGCCTGGACCGCATTATCATGATCCTGACGGGGTCCAAAAGCATCCGCGACGTCATCGCCTTCCCCAAGACGCAGAAGGCCACCTGCCTGATGACCGAGGCCCCCAACGTCGTCGGCAAGCGCCAGCTGCGCGAGCTGGGCATCCAGCTGCGGGAGAAGGCCGCGGAAGCCCCCGCTGACACGAAAAAGAACGAGGCCTAAATGGCGAAACTGCCCATCTTCACCTATCCGGCTCCCGTGCTGGCCCAGAAAGCGCAGCCCGTGGCCGAGATCACGCCCGAGATCGCCATGCTCATCGAAGACATGATCGAGACCATGTACGAGAGCGACGGCGTGGGCCTGGCCGCGCCGCAGGTTGGCAAGAGCATCCGGCTCATCACCCTGGACGAGACCGGCCCCAAGGAGCGCAAGAGCCCCATGGTGCTGATCAACCCGGAGTACCTGGAACAGAGCGGCGTCAAGGAATCCGAGGAGTCCTGCCTGTCGCTGCCCACCTTCTCCTGCAAGGTCAAGCGCTTCGAGACCATCACCGTGAAGGGGCTGGACCAGAAGGGCGAGGTGATCGAGATCAAGGCCGAGGGCCTGCTGGCCATCATCCTCCAGCACGAGATCGACCACCTGGACGGCAAGACCCTGGTGGACCACGCCAGCCGGCTCAAGCGCACCATGTACGACAGCAAGGTCAAGAAGTGGAAAAAAGACTAGCGGTGGACGCCAGCGGCGAGGAAGTGGAGCTGAAAAACCCCACGCCGGAGCGGGACTACCCGGTTCCGCCCCTGCGCGTGGTGTTCATGGGCACCCCGGACTTCGCCGCCGCAAGCCTCAAGGCGCTCATCGCCTGGCCCGGGGCGGAGGTCCTCTGCGTGTACACCCAGCCCGACCGCCCCTGCGGCCGCGGGCAGGAGTGCGTGCCCTCGCCGGTGAAGCGCGCGGCCCTTGAGGCTGGCCCCGGCCATAAGATTGAAGTCCGCCAGCCGCTGAACTTCAAGGACCAGGCCGACGTGGACGCCCTGCGCGCCCTTTCCTTCGACGTACTCGTGGTGGCGGCCTACGGGCTCATCCTGCCGCAAAGCGTGCTCGACGCGCCGAGGCTCATGCCCGTGAACGTGCACGCGAGCCTCCTGCCGCGCTGGCGCGGGGCCGCGCCCATCCAGCGCGCCCTGGAGGCCGGGGATCTGGTCACCGGCATCACCATCATGAAGATGGAGCTGGGGCTTGATTCCGGGCCCATCCTGCTGCAGCGTGCCCTGCGCATCGCCGACGGAGACACCGCTGGCAGCCTGCACGACGAGCTGGCCGAAATGGGGGCCGAGGCCCTGCTGGACGCCCTCACCCGCCTGCCACAGGGCCGGCTCATGCAGCTGGCCCAGGACGAGGCGCGCGTCACCCACGCGCCCAAGCTTTCCAAAGAGGAAGGCCTCATCGACTGGAACCGCGCGGCCGAGCCCCTGCACAACCACATCCGGGCCATGCACCCCTGGCCGGGCGCGTTCTTCGACTGGGAACAGGCACCGGGCAAGGTGCTGCGGCTCAACATCGAGCCCGGGACCATCGGCGCGGACAAGCCCTCCGGCATGGCCCCGGGCACGGTCATGGGCCTGGTGGACACCCCGGATGGCCAGCGGCTGGCCATCGCCACGGCGGACAAGCTCTACCTGGTGGCGCGCATCACCCCCCGGGGCAAGAAGCCCCAGGACGCCAAGGCCTTCGCCTGCGGCTACCTCAAGGCCTGCCAGGGCTAGCGGCGCGCCGGAGAACAGCATGGACGGCACGGGCGGCTCCTCGCGAAAGCGCCTGTTCATCGGGCTCATCGGGGGCACCTGCGCGCTGGTGTGCGCCTTCCTCGTGCTTTTGTGGGTGGTGCCCTACGTGGGCCTGCGCAACCTGCACCCGGCCGCGCCCTGGGTGCTGGGCGCCGTCATCGGCGTGCTCCTGCTCCTGGTGCTCTGGGCCTCCCTGGGCCTGCTGCTGAGCATCGTGATGCCCCGTCCGCTGCCCCTGGCCGGGCGGGTGCGCGGGGTCACGGTGAAGCTGCTCCTGCCGCTCATGAGCCTGCTGGGCCGGGCGCTGGGCTTCTCCAAGGAGGACATCCACACCTCCTTCATCAAGGTGAACAACGAGCTGGTGCTGCGCGAGCTGGGGCGCTTCGCTCCGGACAAGATTCTGCTGCTCATGCCGCACTGCCTGCAGAACAGCCGCTGCGACATGCGGCTCACCTACGACATCGACAACTGCAAGCGCTGCGGCCTGTGCCCCATCACCGGGCTGCTGGACCTGCGCGACCGCTACGGCGTGCACCTGGCCATCGCCACGGGCGGCACCATCGCCCGGCGCATCGTGGTGCAGAAGCGCCCGGCCATCATCATCGCCGTGGCCTGCTACCGCGACCTTTCCTCGGGCATTCAGGACACCTATCCGCTGCCCGTGTTCGGCGTGCTGAACGAGCGCCCCAAGGGCCCCTGCCTGGACACCACGGTGCCGGTGGAGCGGCTGGAAGAGGCGCTGCAAAGGTTCCTGAAAAAGTAGGGCGGCCTTGCCTCCGCATATTCTCCCGCTTTTGCCTCCCCCCCGCTTGCGCCACCGGCAGCAGGCGCGGCCAAAAACAAGAAGGGTCATCTGACATTTTTCAGGACATGAATAATCTAGACTTAATCAAAGTGTTAGATAGATCATGGTGTTGAATGGGACAAAATTAGGGATAATAATATGGACAGAGCTGAGGACAAGCTGCTGGTTACCAGGGTCATGACCTTCAAGTCCGGAAAGGTCGCCTTCAGCCGAAACTACAGCCGCGAGGCCGTGGTGGAGGACATCGTGCGCTTTGAGGCGTTGTTCCACGCCCTGGCCGCGTTGCCGATCGTGCCGGGGCTGGCCGCCCAACTCGACACCGACCTCATTCGCCGGTCCATCTTCAGCACGGCCGCCATCGAAGGCAACCCGCTCAGCGAAGAGGAGGTCGGA
This sequence comes from Desulfovibrio sp., assembly GCA_016218665.1. GTDB lineage: Bacteria > Desulfobacterota > Desulfovibrionia > Desulfovibrionales > Desulfovibrionaceae > Humidesulfovibrio. Next base: position 98,140 of record JACRDI010000010.1, read on the forward strand.
GAGATCCTGGCCGAACCGGCGGGGAAAACCGTGCGCGCGCGCGCAGAGCAAGAGATCGTCAACCTGGGCAAGGCCTACAGACGGGTCGCGCCCCCTGTCCCGGGCGAGCCCCGTGTGCCCTTTGTCGTGACGGAACAGTTCATCCGGGAGCTCAACCAGATCATCACCGCGGACATCAACCACAAGGACCACACGCCCGGACAATACCGCAACCACATGGTTGAAGTGGGCAACGCGGACCACGGCGGGAAGTATGTGCCGCCCAGGATCCTGGCCGACATTCAGCCGCTCATGGCCGCCTTCGTGGAGTGGATCAACTCCGAAGAGGTGATGGGCGAAGGTGCGTTGGTGCGGGCAGCCCTGGCCCACTACCACCTGGGGCTCATCCATCCCTTCGGCGATGGCAACGGCCGCACGGCGCGGCTTGTGGAGGCCATGATCCTGCAGCAGGCCGGCTACAGATACATCCCGGTCCTTATGTCGAATTTCTACTATAAGAGCATTGACGAATATTACGTCGCCTTCCAGGAGGCGGAAAAGGCGTCAGCGTCCGACATTACTCCATTCATCAAATATTTCATGCGGGTGGTCCTGCTCTCCGCCAAGGACATCCAGGACAGAATCCACTGGGGCATCCGCATCATGGCGTTGCGCCATCTTTACGACGCCTACATGCAGGACAAGACCATCGGGCGGCGGCAGCACGACCTGCTGCAGGTCCTTTTGCTCCATCCCGGCAAGGCCATCTCCCTCAAGGATTTGCATCTCGACCCCCTGTGCGCGCCGCTGTACCGGAGCGTCAGCGAGAAGACCGCCCGCCGTGATCTGGCGCGGCTCCAGGAACTGCGGCTGCTGCTGGAGCGTGAACAGGGGCTTGTGCTCAATCCCTTCGTGATGGAGTAGCGGCAGGGCGGGGGGAGGCCTTCGCGGAAGGATGGCACGCGCGTGGCGCCATGCCACGAAAAAGGGCTGAGCCCTTTCGCGTTCAGCCCTTGGCAGTGCTGGCGGAGCGGATGAGACTTGAACTCGCGCCCTCCGACGTGACAGGCAACGCGGCCAACCTGGCCAGGCCCGCTGCTGGCCGCTGACGCCAAGATGGCCTGGGCCAGCTATCGCCAGGCCTCGCGCAACGCGCCCGAGCCGGCGGCGTTCCCGCTGGCGGTGGGGTGGCCGGTGGCGCCGGGGGAGGATGCGCGGGCTATGCCAGACATCGTCATGACGACGCCCAGGCGCGTGAGGCCAGCATATCGACCAACGCCCCGGCCAGCCCGAAGCCACGGTCTGTTTGCTGGACCAGCTCGGCGAGCTGGTGGACGAAATGCCGGCGACGGCGAACAGCGTCAGCCTTGGTTCAAAGGGACACCGGTGATGATGCACCCGCCGCCAAGACTTTAGCCAGATAACTTTTGCAAGTCGCCACGGGCGATTCCTACAATCGTCCGCACGAGCAATGCCGCAATCACGGTGCTTGCCAGTGTGAGTAAGGCAATGGCGATGACATCCGCCCAAGTTGCCTGGACAAACGCGGCATAACGCAGACCCGCGCCTGCGGCGGCGGCCAGCGGAAAACTGACAGCCCACCATGACACTCGAAATGGACAGCAGTGCCAAAGGTGTCGAAGATGCGCCAGCAAAACAGCTAGGATAAAGAGTGTCAGGGCAAACAATCCTTCCGCGAACAGGTCCACCTGTCCCACTGTAATCACATAGGCGGAAAACCCCACCGCAAAAGGCGCCAGCAGAATCAGCAGCGATGGACTCATGGAAGAAGGCAACGGCTCTTCAAACATCAGCCGTGCGAAGATTATGGTAAACAATGGTATCGCAAAAAACAGCCCGACCGATAAGCCCAACATCATCAACGCATGGGGCGGCTCGGTAAAATTCAAGGCTGGCACCACCATGGGAATGTCCAGCATGCCCACCAACGGCACGATCCAGGCGGGTGCGGCGTGTATCCGCTGCTGACGGGTTCCAAGCCAGCGCCCAGCCATCAGCCACGCAAGAACCGCCATTCCTATGGCGCCAAAGATCCACAACCCGTGCGCCAACGCAGTGCTGACATCGGCCAGTGCGCCGGGCAACAGCAATGCGCTGATGAGCGGCGTTCCGAACAGGGCTCCGGCTATCGGGTGCGCAAACTCGGCCTTGACGTGCTCAAATCCTGTAGCCGCCTTGATTGCATACGCCACGACCAGCAGCACGAATACGGCCACCGCCACGTAACCGATGGCTTGTGCTATCCACACAGGGGTTCCCCAGTGCACGTACGCCAGTCGCCAAGCCAGGCCCAAGCCGGCCAGCCCCATGACTGAGCCAAACAAGGCCACGGGTAGCCAAGGCATCCGGGCCGTGTTGACGGAGATCGCGGTGCTGTCAGTCATGTTGAGCCTCCCCTACGGTTTTAGGTTCAGCCATTATGAAGAAGCCCCCAACCTTGGACCATTTGGCGTGAGAATTTTCTCAGGTTTGCCTCGGGCCAGACATGCTTGAGGCAAAATCAGCTCCGTCGGGGGCTGGTAGCCGAGGAGGCTTGCGGGCGGGCCTCGTGGTCGTCCCTCCGCCACGCCTCACATTTGCCTGTGCCCCAACCAGCGACAAAATCCAAGTCGTATTCAGGCGCTCGGTCCAACAAAAGGTGGCGATGGTTTAAGAGGGATCCTTTTAGGCATCGCAGACAGGGACAGAAAACCATGCCGAAGTGGCTTTCATTGCACGAAAAAAGGGCTGAACCCTTTCGAGTTCAGCCCTTGGCAGTGCTGGCGGAGCGGACGAGACTTGAACTCGCGCCCTCCGACGTGACAGGCCGGCGTTATAACCAACTTAACTACCGCTCCGCACTGTAATGATCGTGGTAGGC
>JACRDI010000011.1 GCA_016218665.1 Desulfovibrio sp.
CGCAGTTCGGACCGGGCCTCGCGATGCGCCCTGCGGGTCCAGGGGGTGCATGCCCCCTGGCGGGGTGCGGGGCGGAGCCCCGCATATCTTCTCGTCTACTCCCGTCCGGGCGCGTACTTCAGCCTGTCCTCCAGCGCGGGGTCCAGGGCCACCAGCAGTGTGCGCTCCACCTCGTCCACGGCCACGCTGCCGATGGCCGCGCCCTTGACCTTGCGCACGTCCTTCACGCGGGCCAGCAGCACCTCGGCCTTGGCGTCGTCCTTGCGCCAGCTCTTCAGGGCGCAGAGGGTGGCGGCTTCCACAAGGCTCTGCTCGGGCACGGGCTGGTCCGGATAGTCGCGCCGCAGGATGACGTGGGCGCTGGGGCCTCCGGCGGCGTGCAGCCAGTAGTCGTGCGGGCTGGCCGCGCGGGAGAGCATGTCGTGGTTGGCCTGGCTGCTTTTGCCGCGCAGCACGAGAAAGCCGTCCGAGGTGCGGAAGCAAGCAACTGCGAGGCCCTGGTAGCGCTTGGGCAGGAGCAGCGGGGCGACAGGGCGGGCGATTGGGTGCTGGCTTTTGGCACGGGCGGGCAGCACCTCCGGTCCCACGCCGGCCAGGAGTTGCTCGCGGCGGCGGGCCGTGTGCTCCAGCCCGCGGCGGCCCTTTGCCGCCTGCTGGAAGAGCCGGGCCATGTTCTCGGAGGGCGACAGGCGCGGGTCCAGGGGCACCTCAACAGGGCCGTGGGTCGGGTGCTCCAGGGTGATGCGCGGCTGCCGCGGCGTGGATGCCATGCCGGAAAGGACGATTTGCAGGGCTTCTGCCGGGATGGAGAGGGCGGCGAGCCTGGCGTGGCGCTCCTGGTCCTTGTCCAGCAGGTCCAGCTGGCGCTTGAGGCGCTTTCTGGCCTGGGCGGCGGCGTCCAGGGCCTCGGCTTCGTCGGCCCGGGCCAGCTGGGTGAAGAGCAGGCGCTCGCCGTGAACGCGGGCGGCTTCCAGCGCCGTGTCGAAACCTTCGTCCACGCCGTCCTCTCCGGCAGGCCAGAGGAGGGGGACGGAGCCGGGGGCCAGGAAAAAGCCCTTGGCCGAACCGGAGGCCAACTGGGCGAGCAGCGCGGCGGATTGGCCGGGTGCGGTCTGCGCCAGGGTGGAGAGGCGTCGGCGCAGCGGCGGGGTCACCTGCGGGTGCGCGCGCCAGATGTCGGCGTCGTCGAGGATGCGCGCCAGCGGCGGCCAGGAGGGCTGGGCGCCGACGGGGAAGTCGTCGGCGAGGCTCAGCTCGCTGCGCAGGTCGAAGACGAGCCAACTGCCGGCCTGGGGCACGTCGCGCGGGGTGAGGGCAAAGGCCAGGCGCAGGCCGGGCCAGTCGACGCGCGCCTCCAGCAGCCTGCGGCCGGTGAGGCGCTTGCGCAGCCACATGACGCGCGCGGGCGCGGCAAGGGGGTTGGCCGGGCGCTGGGCGGAGAGAAAGAGAAGGCCCGCCTGTTTGGCGGGCCTGAATATCAGGTGTTTTTTGCCGTCCCTGCCATGGAGGGTGAGCACCGTCACAGCCTCCGATGGGCCATGGACCTTTTCTATGCGCAGGCCCGTGAGAGCGGCGGCAAGCTCATCTGCCAGGAAGCGGAAGAAGTTCGCTTCCATGCTGAACCTCCTGGCCGGCCTCGTGATCGGGCGGCCGGATGGAAAGGGCTAGTCGCCCCGGACCATCTCGTCCTCTTCCTGTTTGCTCTTGCAGTTGATGCACAGGGTGGTCATGGGACGGGCCTTGAGCCGGGCGGTGCCGATCTCCTCGCCGCATTCCACGCAGACGCCGAATTCGCCTTCCTCGATGCGGGTCACTGCCTGCTGGATCTTTTTGATGAGCTTGCGCTCACGATCGCGCAGGCGCAGGGTGAAGGCTCGGTCGGACTCGGCGGTGGCGCGGTCGGCCGGATCGGCATACACTTCGACGGTTTCGGTCATGTCGTCGATGGTGGCCTGCCCCTTCTGGAGGATGTCCTCCAGCATGGAGTTGAGCATGTCCCGGAAAAACTGAATGTCCTTTGCTTCCATGGGCATTCTCCTGGATGGGAGGGACGGCCGGGCGGCTGGGCCCTGCTGGCCCCTCCGAATAGAAACGAATGCGCCTGATAAACCGAAACCGGAGGTGTTGTAAAGGGCCTGAAAATCTGCGGCTGGTCTGGGTTTCCTGGGGCTGGCTCCCGGTTCGTATACGTACTGGCGGCGGGGAGCGGGCGCGTTCCGACGTGCTTTTGAGAAAATCTGGAAAACTTGAGCATGTCTGCTTGACAGGTGGGGGGGGCAAAGGTAAAAGGGGCTCCCTTTTGAGCGGGAATAACTCAGCGGTAGAGTGCAACCTTGCCAAGGTTGAAGTCGCGAGTTCAAATCTCGTTTCCCGCTCCAGGCTCTTTATTGGGGGGCCGGCTCCGGCCGGTCCCCTTTGACATCCCCCTGATGGCGTCGCCGCCTGGCATCGGCCGCCCTCAGCCCACGAGCGGGAATAACTCAGCGGTAGAGTGCAACCTTGCCAAGGTTGAAGTCGCGAGTTCAAATCTCGTTTCCCGCTCCAGCTCTTTATGGGGGGCCGGCTCCGGCCGGTCCCCTTTTGCATCCCCGCGGTGCGTTGTCCG
>JACRDI010000012.1 GCA_016218665.1 Desulfovibrio sp.
GCCTGAGGAGATCGCCGCCGCCGTGCGGCGGCTGGTGGCCCCGCTGCTGCCGGAGACGCGTCTGAATGCCTGACCCCACGCCCGCACGCACCGCCGGAACCCCCTGGCCAGTCCTGCGCGACTGGCTATGCTTCCTGCTGGCGCTTGCGGGGGTGCTTTGGCTCATCGCGCGCGGGGCCGACAGCCTGGGCTACAACTGGCAGTGGTACCGCGTGCCGGTCTTCCTCGTCACGCCGCAGGGCGCGCCCGGCCCGCTGCTCACCGGCCTGCTGCTGACCCTGAAGCTCACCGCCCTTTCCGGCCTGGGCGCGCTGGCCGTGGGCACTCTGGCCGCGCTGCTCAGACTCTCGCGCTCCGTGGCCGGGCGGGCGCTCGCGCGCGGGTACCTTGAGGCCGTGCGCAACACCCCGCTTTTGATCCAGCTGCTGTTCCTCTACTTCGTGCTGGCCCCGGCGCTGGGCATCAGTCCGCTCGTCAGCGCCGTGCTCGGCCTCTCGCTCTTCGAGGGGGCCTACGTGTCCGAGATTCTGCGCGCGGGCATCGTGTCCATCGACCAGGGCCAGTGGGACGCCGCCCGCAGCCTGGGCATGGGCAGAGCCGCCGCATACCGGCTGGTGGTGCTGCCCCAGGCCGTGCGCCGCGTGCTGCCGCCGCTCGCCAGCCAGAGCGTGTCGCTGGTCAAGGACACCTCGCTCGCCAGCGTCATCGCCATCGCCGAGCTGACCCTGCGCGGAGGCGAAATTGTGGCCCAGACCTTTCTGAGCTTCGAGATATGGTTTACGGTTGCCGCACTCTACTGGATCGTCACCACCACCCTATCCGGCCTGGCGGCCAGCCTGGAGCGCAGGCTCGCCTACCCCACCTGACACGTATGGAGGACGCACCATGTTCACGAAACGCTTGAACGCTTTCCTCATGGCCCTGCTGCTGCTGGCGGCCCTGGGCTGCTCGAAGTCCGATCCGCAGACGGCTCCCCAGGCCGGAAAGGCCGACGCCGCAAAGGGCGGCACGGTGGAGCAGATTCTGCAACGCGGGGTGCTGCGCGTGGGCTTCTCCACCTTCGTGCCCTGGGCCATGCAGGACAAGAAGGGCGAGTTCATCGGCTACGAGATCGACGTGGCGCGCCGCCTGGCCCAGGACATGGGCGTGGCCGTGCAGTTCGAGCCCACGCAGTGGTCGGGCATCATTCCGGCCCTTTTGTCCGGCAAGTTCGACATCATCATCGGCGGCATGAGCATACAGCCCCAGCGCGCCATGAAGGTGAACTTCAGCATTCCCTACGAGTATTCCGGCATGTCCATCGTGGCGGACAAGCTCAAGGCCGGCAAGTTCAAGTCCCTGGCCGACTTCGACCGGCCGGACGTGATCCTGGCCATCCGCCAGGGCACCACCGCCGTGGACGCGGCCAAGAAGTACCTGCCCAAAGCCCAGCTGCGCCTGTTCGACCAGGAGGCGCAGACCATCCAGGAAGTGCTGAGCGGCCGCGCCCACGCCGTGGTCGCCTCCGATCCCTTCCCGGCCTTCCAGGCCCTGAAGTACCCGGACAAGCTGGTGCTGCCCCTGGCCGAGCCCTTCACCAAGGAGCCCATCGCCTTCGCCGTGCGCAAGAGCGACCCGGACTTCGTGAACTTCCTTGACGGCTGGATCCGCATGGTGACGGACGAGGGCTGGCTGGCGGAGCGCCACAACTACTGGTTCCGCACCAACCAGTGGCAGGGCCAGGTGGAGTAGCCCCGCATGCCCGGCCGCACGCAGGGCCCCGGCGCAAGCGGGTTCGCCGCGCTGCGCCCTCTGGACGCCGCCGTGCTGCTGCTGGCGGCGGCGGGGCTCTGGTGGCTGTGGCAGGGCGCGTCCGCACGGCTCACCTATCACTGGAACTGGGCGGCCATTCCGCAGTTCCTGGCCTATGCCGACGCCGACGGCACGGTGCATGCGGGGCGGCTGGCCACCGGGCTCTTCGCCACCATCCGCCTGAGCCTGTGGTCCGGCCTGCTGGCGCTGCTGCTGGGCACGGCTGCCGGGCTCATGCGCGTCAGCCCGCGGCTCTTCCTACGGCTGTGCGGCGGAACCTACGTTTTGGCCGTGCGCAACACTCCGCCGCTCGTGCTCATCTTCCTCATCTTCTACTTCCTCTCCGGACAGCTCATCGCGGCCCTGGGGCTCGACGCCGCCATCTCCGCCCTGCCAGCCTGGCTGCTGGGCCCGGCGGAAGTCCTCCTCGGCCCGGCCGGGCAGATGCCCGCCTTCCTCACCGCCATCGCCACCCTGGGGCTCATCGAGGGCGCCTACGTGGCCGAGATCGTGCGCGCGGGCGTGCAGTCCGTGGAACGCGGCCAGTGGGACGCGGCCGCCGCGCTGGGCCTGCCCCGCTGGCGCGCCCTTGTCCACGTGGTGCTGCCGCAGGCCTTCCGGCGCATGGTGCCGGCCCTCACCGGGCAGTTCGTCTCCACCGTGAAGGACTCGGCCATCGTGTCCGTCATCAGCGTGCCGGAGCTGACCTTCCAGGCCCAGGAACTCGTCAGCGCAACCTACCTGTCCTTCGAGGTCTGGACCCTTGTGTTCCTGCTCTACCTGGCTCTGGGCCTGCCGTGCTCCCTGGCTGCGCGCGCGCTGGAGAAACGCCTCGCCCGGTCCGACAGGACGGAGCACCCCGGCCCGCAACACCCCCCAACCCATCAAGAGGATTCGCCAATGGCTTTGACAGGCAACTGGTTTTCGCGCATGTTCGGTAAAACGTCACAGGTCCCCGCGCCGGGGGCCGAAGCCAATAGGAGCAACCCCATGGCACCAGTCGTGAAAGTCTATGCGTTGTCCACGTGCATCCACTGCAAGAAGGCCAAGGAATACCTGGACCAGTGCGGCGTGCAGTACGAGTGCGTGCATGTTGACCAGCTGACCGGAGACGAACGCAAGCTGACCGTTGAGGAAGTGAAGAAGTTCAACCCCTCCGTGTCGTTCCCCACCATCATCATCAACGGCGAGACCGTGGTGGGCTTCAACCAGGAGAAGATCGACGAGGCGCTGAAGAAATGACCCCGGAGAAGCTGTACGAATCGCTGAAGAAATTGCAGGAGCCCAAGGGGTATTTCTTCAACCCCGACATGAGCATGACCATGCCGCTCATGGAGAGCCTGCTGGTGAACAAGGAACGGCTGGGGTACATGGCGTGCCCCTGCCGCCTTGCCAACGGCACGTTTGAGGCCGACCGGGACATCGTGTGCCCGTGCGAGTACCGCGAGCCGGACGTTGCCGAGTTCGGCGCGTGCTTCTGCGGGCTGTATGTCAGCAAGGGCTGGATCGATGGCACGGTGGAGAAGGTGGTGGTGCCGGAGAGAAGGCCCGTGGAGAAGATATTGTGGTAGAGAGTTAAACTATTACAGTAAGCTTCAATTTCAAGCCGTACCGGAGAAAGGATGGCAAGTAGTATAGCCGACATGTGCTCTACAGCAAAAGCGCTTTCCAGAAATCCTCTCGGTATAATTGCACTGTTCATCGTACTCGTGTATGGATTTGCTTCTCTGGTTACGACATTTAGCTCAGCATTTACTCATGACGAACGCATTCTTTTGGTATACTTCCTCGTCACGTTCCCTGTATTAGTCTTACTCATCTTCGCCTGGCTAGTTAGTTGCCACAGTTCGAAACTGTTTGGCCCGACGGATTTTAAAAACGAAGACAACTATGTTAGAATGCACATAGCTGCAGCAATTTCTCTCGCGACAGCTTCCGCTAAAGACCCATCAAAAGACAAAGAGTTAGACATTAATAACCTTACAAACATCATTCTCGACGCTGGCCCTGTCGCAAAAGATCATACAAGCACTCAAAACAGCCACATACTATGGGTTGATGACAGGCCAGAAAATAATGTGTACGAACGACGGGCCTTCGAGGCTATTGGCATCTCTTTCTCTTTAGCTCTGACAACATCTGAAGCATTATCAATGCTGCACCGCCAAAAATTTGCGGCAGTAATCTCGGATATGGGAAGGAAAGAAGGGCCACGTGAAGGATATAAACAACTTGACACAATGAGAGCAGAGAAAGACTATACTCCATTATTCTTCTATGCCGCTTCCAACGCACCAGAGCATATTAGAGAAACCAAAGACCATGGCGGGCAAGGCTGCACAAACAATGCTCAAGATCTTTTTGAAATGGTGACTAAGACTATTATCAATCGACATTAGAGATATCCTTCAACCCACAAAAAGCCCCGGCCTGCTCTCACAGACCGGGGCTTTTCAAATGTGCTTCGGGATATGGTTTAGTAGCGGCGGGGCGGGCGGGCTTCGCGAGCCTGGGCCTCGTTGACCTTCAGGGCGCGGCCGCCGACGTCCTTGCCGTTGAGGGCCTGAATGGCCTCAAGGGCGTCGGAGTCGTTCATCTCCACGAAACCGAAGCCACGGAAGCGGCCGGTCTCGCGGTCCATGATGAACTTCACGGAGAGCACTTCGCCGTACTGGCTGAACACGTTGCGCAGATCGTCCTCGGTGGAGCTGAAAGCGATGTTGCCGACATAAATAGACTTCGACATGGGATAAAACTCCTAGAAATGAGACAGTATGAAGTTGTCGCCCATCACGCTTGAGCAAAAAGCCTCCGGCCAGCGAGTCCAGATGGGTTCACCGTTATCCGGCGGTTACGCAGATGTAAAGCCCTGCAATAATAAAACAGGCACTTTTTTTCGGGGCAGAGCGCTTTTTTTCACACATTTCACGAAAAATGAGCGCTTGCCCGCACCGAGGTGCAACATTTCGCCATTCCGAAGCATTTCGGATGGCATGCCCCCTGAACCGGGCTACTTGCCTGCACGCTCCGCCAGCCAGGCGGCGAAATCCGCGCGCGCGCGCTGGCCGTACAGCTCCTTGCGCACCTTCTTGCCCGCCCGGCGGTTCAGCTCCGGCATCAGGCCGAAGTGCGCGTTGGAGGGCTGGAAGCGCTTGGGCGGCGTGGCCCGCAGGTGCCCCAGCAAGGCGCCGAGGGCGCTGGTCACCGGCGGTTGCGGCAGTTCGCCCCCAGCCGTCAGCCTGGCGGCAAGGGAAACGCCCACCCACAGCCCGCAGGCCGCGGACTCAAGGTAGCCCTCCACCCCGGTGATCTGTCCGGCCAGATACACGCCCGGCCGCGCCTTGAGCGAGAGGTCCGGCGCGAGCACGCTGGGCGCGTCCACGTAGGTATTGCGGTGGATGCTGCCCAGGCGCAGGAACTCGGCGTTCTCCAGGCCGGGAATCATGCGGAACACGCGCTGCTGCTCCGGGTACTTCAGCTTGGTCTGGAATCCCACCATGTTGAAGGCGGTCTTGTCCGCGTTCTCCGCCCGCAGCTGGACTACGGCAAAGGCCTCCTCCCCGGTGCGCGGGTTGGGCAGGCCCACGGGCTTCAGCGGGCCGAAGCACAGGGTGAGGCGGCCGCGCTCGGCCATTTCCTCCACCGGCAGGCAGCCCTCGAAGTGGATCTCCTTCTCGAAGCCGTGCGGGGCCACCTTCTCCGCGGCCATGAGGGCGGCCAGGAAGGCGTCGTACTGCTCCTCGGTCATGGGGCAGTTGAGGTAGTCGTCCTCCTCCGGCCGGTAGCGGCTGCCCCAGAAGGCGATGTCCAGGTTCACGCTGTCGCGGCTCACGATGGGCGCGATGGCGTCGTAGAAATACAGGCGCTGGGCCCCTTCCACTTCGGTTGCCCCACTTTGTATGACAGTGGCCAGGCTGGCGGCGAGGGAATCGCTGGCCAGCGGCCCGGCGGCAACGACAACGGCGTCGAAACCGGCAAGCTCCGGCGCGTCCAGGCTCGCAATCTCCTGGCGCACCACCTCGATGTTGGGGTCGGCCTCGATCTTCGCGGTGATGAACCCGGCGAAGCGGTCCCTGTCCACGGCCAGGGCCTTGCCTGCCGGAATGCGCGTGGCGTCGGCCGCCTGCATCACCAGGCTGTCCAGCTCGCGCATCTCCAGCTTCAGCACGCCGATGGCCGTGGTCAGCTCATCGGAGCGCAGGGAGTTGGAGCACACCAGCTCGGCCAGGTCGGCGCCCGTGTGCGCGGGGGAAGACTTGTGCGGCCGCATCTCGAACAGGCGCACGCAGACGCCAGCCTTGGCCAGGGCGTGGGCGCACTCGCACCCGGCCAGCCCCCCGCCGATGACCGCGACACGCTTGCCAGAACCGCCCGCCACCGTGCCCGACTCGTTGTTATCCGCCATGATTTCCGCTATCCTCTTGAAAGTTTGGCCACACACAACCGGCGCGGCGCAGCATGAAACACGACCACGGCACACACGCGGGCGAAACCCTCCTGGACATCCGGGGGCTCACCACGGCCTTCGCCCGCCAGTCCCCGGGCAGGGGTGCAGGCAAAGGCGGCGCAGCCGTCGCCAGGGCGGTTGATACAGCGAGCCTGTCCGTTCGGCAAGGCGAAACCCTGGCCGTGGTCGGGGAATCGGGCTGCGGCAAGACGGTCCTCGCCCTGTCCGTGCTCGGGCTCATCCCGGACCCGCCGGGCCGGGTCATCGCGGGCGAGGCCCTGTACCGCGGCCGCGACCTGCTCTCCATGAGCGAGGCCGAGTTGCAGGGCGTGCGCGGCAACCACATCGCCATGATCTTTCAGGAGCCCATGACCTCGCTGAACCCGGTGTTCCGCGTGGGCGAGCAGATCGCCGAGGGCTACCGCCTGCACAAGAAGGCCAGCAAGGCCGAGGCGGCGGAACGCGCCGCCGAGATGCTGCGCCAGGTGGGCATCCCCAACCCGCGGGAGCGCGCCCAAAGCTACCCCCACGAACTCTCCGGCGGCATGCGCCAACGCGTCATGATCGCCATGGCCCTCGCCTGCGACCCGGACCTCATCTTCGCCGACGAGCCCACCACGGCGCTGGACGTGACCATCCAGGCCCAGATTCTGGACCTGCTGCGCGGCCTGCAGACCGAAAAGGGCTCCGGCGTCATGCTCATCACCCACGACCTGGGCGTGGTGGCCGAGACAGCACACCGCGTGGCCGTCATGTATGCCGGCCAGGTGGTGGAGGAAGCCCCGGTGGCCGAGCTCTTCGCCCACCCCGCGCACCCCTACACCCAGGGGCTCATGGCCTCCGTGCCCAGGCTGGGCGTGCGCCGCACCCTGGCCCCCATTCCCGGCATGGTGCCGGGCATTTTCGACCTGCCCGGGGGCTGCCGCTTCCGGCCGCGCTGCGCAAAAGCCTTTGGCCGCTGCGCCGAGATGCCGCCGCTCTTCGCCTGCGGGACCGGGCGCAGCGCCCGCTGCTGGCTGTGCGAGACCTCCGGCGCCGGCGGAGGGCAGGCATGAGCGCCCTGCTTGAACTCTTCGACGTGGCCCGGCACTACCCGGTGGCCGGCGGCCTGCTGGGCCTCACCACCGGCGTTGCCCGCGCCGTGGACGGAGTGAGCCTCGCCGTGGCCAAGGGCGAAAGCCTGGGTCTGGTGGGCGAATCCGGCTGCGGCAAGTCCACCCTCGCCCGCTGCGTCATGGGCCTGGAGCCCCTGGCCCGCGGCCGGGTGGAGTTCCAGGGCCGGAACATCGCGGACTGGCCGGAAAAGGACCTGCGCCGGCAGGTGCAGATGGTTTTCCAGGACCCCTACTCGTCCCTCAACCCCCGCATGCGCATCGCGGACATCGTGGCCGAGCCGCTGGTGATCCACCGCGTTGGCGGCGTGGGCGGCGTTGCGGCCCGCACGGCCGAACTGCTCCGCCTCGTGGGTCTGCCGGAGGACTTCGCCGCGCGCTATCCGCACCAGCTTTCCGGCGGCCAGCGGCAGCGCGTGGCCGTGGCCCGGGCCCTGGCCCTCAACCCCGCGCTGGTGGTCTGCGACGAACCCGTGAGCGCCCTCGACGTGTCCATCCAGGCCCAGGTGCTGCTGCTCTTGCAGGACCTGCGCGAACGCCTGGGCCTCACCTACCTGTTCATCTCCCACGATCTGGCCGTGGTGGGCCAGGTGTGCGACCGCATCGCCGTCATGTACCTGGGCCGCGTGGTGGAACTGGGCGAGGCCCAGGAGCTCATCCGCGAGCCGAAGCACCCGTACACCCGCGCCCTGCTCTCGGCCGTGCCCGTGCCCGATCCCGGCCGCGGCCTGTCCAGGCAGGAATTGCACGGGGAACTGCCCAGCCCGCTGAATCCTCCTTCCGGCTGCCCCTTCCATCCCCGCTGTCCGCAGGTCATGGAGCGCTGCACCAGGGAGTTTCCCCCGGCCTTCAACACATCCGCCTCCGGCGGCGCGCCGCGGCTGGCCCATTGCTGGCTGCACGCGCCCCAACCATAAGCAACCGCAAACATTGAGGAGGACCCCCATGCTCTCCCGCGACGAAGCCTACTCGCTGCTCAAACAGCATGTGCCAGACCCGGCCCTGCAGGCCCACTGCATCGAATCCGAGGCCGTGCTGCGCGCCCTGGCCAAGAACCTGGGCCAGGACCAGGAACTCTGGGGCCTCACGGGCCTTTTGCACGACCTGGACTACGCCACGACCAAGGACGCCCCGGACCAGCACGGCCTGGAGGCGGCGCAAATGCTTGAGGGCAAGCTGCCGGTGGAAGCCCTGGACGCCATCCGCTCCCACAACCACGAGCACACGGGCTTTGCCCCGTCCAGCCCGCTGGACTTCGCCCTGCGCTGCGGCGAGACCGTCACCGGACTCATCCACACCAACGCCCTGGTGCGCCCGGCGCGCATGGAGGGCATGGACGCCAAGAGCCTCAAGAAGAAGATGAAGGACAAGGCCTTCGCCGCCAGCGTCAGCCGCGAAACCATCGGCGAATGCCAGAAACTGGGCCTTGAGCAGGCCGAGTTCTTCACCATCGCCATCGCGGCGGTGGCGGGCGTTGCCGGCGAGGTGGGGCTGGCTTGAGCCCCGCCCTTGCCATCGCGCCCGGCTTGGCGCAGAATGTGAACCATTGCAAAACCCGCAACCTGGGGGCAAGTCATGAATAATGCAAGCAAACTCCTGGCGGCGGCTGGCGTGCTGTGCCTGGCCGCACCAGCCCTGGCCCAGGAAACGCTCTACGTTTCCTCCGAGGGGGCCAAGCTCAAGGCCGACAAGTCCGCTTCGTCCGATACCGTGGCCGAACTGCCCGTCGGCACGGCCCTTTCCGTGCAGGGCCAGGAGGAGAGCTGGTACAAGGTCTCCGCCGGGGGCAAAAGCGGCTGGATCTACCGCGGAAAGGTGGCCGCCACGCCGCCCGAGGCCTCCAAGCAGGGCGGCGACAACCTCTTCGGCGGCGCGGGATCGAGCAGCATCATGGTCAGCGAGGCCGACAGCGCCCGCAGCATGCGCGGCCTGAACGCCAGCGAACAGGATGCGGCCAAGGCCGCCGGACGGCCGCCGCGCCCACTCTCCGAATACAAGCAGGCGCTGGACAAGGTGCTGGCGGAGAAGGTGGACAGGAAGGAGCTGGAAAACTTCCTCAAGGCCGGGCGCATCGGCGAGTACGCGAAGTAGGGAGGGCGACATGGACAGACGCAAATTCATCCTCGGCCTTGCCGCCACTGCCCTGCCCCTGGCCCTGCCCGGCTCGGTCATGGCGGGCTTCCTCGACGCCATCATCGACCCCAACTCCAAGGAGGCCAAGCTGCTCTCCGGGGCCAAGAACGTCCTCTCCAGCTCGCAGCAGCTGGACTACCAGAGCGAGCGCGCCATCGGCGAACGCCTGGCGGTGGAGGGTTTCCGTCGTTATGGAATGCCGGTGCAGGACCAGCCCCTGCAGCACTACGTGAACCTGGTGGGCCTGGCCGTGGCCACCAACTCGCCCCGGCCCAACATCCCCTACCGCTTCGTGGTGGTGGACAGCCAGGTGCAGAACGCCTTCGCCTGTCCCGGCGGCATCATCTTCGTCACCTCGGCCCTGGTGGGCACCATGACCACCGAGGCGCAGCTGGCGGGCATCCTCTCGCACGAGGTGGGGCACGTGGCCCTGCGCCACGCGCTGAAGAGCATCCAGCGTTCGCAGTTCTTCACCGGCGTGGGGCAGATTACCGCCGCCACCATGAAGGGCGACAAGGGCGCGCAGTTCGAGAGCATGATCGGCGACCTGCAGAACGTGCTTTTCGACAAGGGCCTGGACCAGAACATGGAGTACGAGGCCGACGCCAGCGCCATGGAGACCGCCTACCGCACGGGCTACAACCCGGCGGGCATCACCGAGGTGCTGCAGAACCTGCAGAGGATCGAGGCCGGTTCGGCCAAGAAGGGTTCGTGGTTCTCCACCCACCCGCCCCTGCCTTCGCGCATCGGCAAGAACCAGGCGGGCATGAGGAAATACCCGGACGCCGCCAAGCTGGCCGTCCTGGCCGACAGGTTCAAGACCCAGGCCAGGTAGCGGCTTCTCTTTGCATCCCCAAGCGGGGCGGCGGCCTGGACACGGGCTGCCGCCCCGTTGTTTTTCCCCCGCGCAACCGCTCGCCCGTCGAACGTTCCCTAAAGTAGCCACCCGGCGTTGCCGATAAGAGGTGCATCACGCCAGACACGCATACGCCAGAACGACGCATCAGAAACGGAGTGCCTCATGTCCAAGAAGCTCTTGCACGCAACGGGATTCGGACGGATCCACCAGCTCATCTGCGAGAACAGGCAGGAGGAGGCCAGAGCGCTGCTCAAGGCCCTCCAGCACGAATACATCTCCCTGGTGGAGGAAAACGAGGCCCTTAAAAACCAGATCATCGAGGTCGCCCAGGTGCTGGACATGGCCGAGTGCATGGAGTTCGACGGCCAGAAGTACTGGCTCACCGACGAACTGCGGCACAAGGGCCCCTACTGCCAGCTCTGCTACGACCGCGAGGGCCTGCTCATGCGCCTGCAGAAGCAGCAGCGCCACTGGAAGTGCCACAGCTGCGGCAATGTCTTTGTGGACGCCAAGGCCGTGAAGGAAAACGCCGCGCGCAGGGCCTTCCCCGCCGCGGTGCCCAGGCCGCCCATCCCGCTGTTCGTGAAATAGCGGGCCAGCTTAGCAACGAGAAAGGGCCGGAGCATATGCAGCTCCGGCCCTTTGCTTTTGCGGTGATATGGCGGATCGGCGCCGGGTGCGCCGGGAAGGCGTCGGGCGGTCTGCCGCGCCCGCCTTTGCCAGGGGCAGGCGGCTAGTTTTGGGGCTTGGCCAGCACCACGTCGCGCCACCAGAACTCGCGCAGGCGGCCGTCATCGTGGAAGCGGGCCAGGGCATAGGCCAGCCCGCCCGCGTCCATGCCGTTCAGCAGCACCTCGATCTGCATGTTCTCGTCCTTCTTGCGCTCGGCCTTCCAGATCTCGCGCACGATCTTGCGCAGGGCCTCCGGGGCCGGGGGCTGGGCCAGGTCCAGTCGCACGCGCAGGGTGACGGTGGGCGGCTTCCTGCGGTCCTCCTTGCGGGAGACGACCATGTAGCCCACGTCCGGGTCGGGGTCGGCCTTGGGCTTCTGGGCCTTGGCCGGCGCGGGCTGCGCCGCGCCCTGAGGCTGCTTCTGGGCCGCCGGTTGCGGCGCTCCCGCGGTCTGCGGGGCGCTTGGCTGAGCGGGCTGCCTTGCTTCGGAGCGCGCGGGCGCGGACGAGGCAGACAATTGGGCGGACGACTGGGCAGGCGCTTGGGCTGCCGGGCGCTCGGTGGGCACGTTGGACACGGCCTCAGGCGGCACGCCCTTGAACGCGCCCTCGGGCACGAGGTACTTGTCGCGGGCAAAGCCCCAGGCCTTGGAGAGGTCGCGGGTCTTCGTCTCGGGGTCGAACACGGCGAACCAGCCGTCTTCCTGAAAATCCACCAGCACGCGCTGGCCGGGCTTGAGCAGGCGACGGAACTCGGAGTCCTTGTCGCGCGCGGCGCGGATGGTGAGGGAGCGGTCGGCCACGCGCATCTCGCCGAAGCCGTGGAGCCCCTTGGCCGCGGACTTCGCGGGCCTGCCGGGCGCGCCCTCGGCCCGCTCGGCCGGCTTGGCGGCTTCCTCCCTGCCCTTCTCCTGCTTGCTGCCCTTTTCCTTGCCGGCACGCTTGGCGGAATCCTTCTCTCCGCCCTTGGCGCCGCCTCCCTTCACCGGCCTGCCGTCCACCAGCACCTCCGGCTTGGCGTCCGGCGCGGGCTTGCGCATCTCTATGGACGAGGTCTGCGTCTGGGCGACGCCGGTGGGAATGCCCCTGAGCTCGGACATGCGGACATAGCCCAGGGCCTTGAGTTCGGAGCGCACCTTCTCGTTGGGGTCGAACACCGCGCCCCAGGCGTCGTCCTGGAAGTCCACGCGGACCTTCTGCCCCGGCTTGAGCACGCGCACCTTCACGGAGGTGTTGGACGGGCTCTCGCGCACGGCCACGTTGCCGCTCACGGTGTAAATCTTGCCCCAGCGGGGCTCCTCGGCCCGGGCGGGGGCGGCCAGGCACAGAAGCCCGGCCAGCAGGGCGCAATACAGCGGAAGCAGTGCCGGTCGCATGGCTATTTCCCCCGCGCGTCCAACTCTTTGGCCACGCGGTCGGTCAGGTCCACATTGGCCTTGTCCACATAGCCCACGGCGGCCGGGTCGGTGAAGATGATGGCGTAGCCGCCCTTCCTGCCGATGTCCTCAAGCACGGCGTCGGCCCGGCGCATGACGTACTGCAGCAGCTTGGCCTCCTCGGCCTTGATGTCGCGGGCGTTTTCCTGAAGCAGGGTCTCGTGCATGCGGCTCTTGCGGCGGTACGCCTCCTCGCGGCGGGCGCGCTCCGGCGCGGAAAGGGCCGTGGCCTCGGCCTCCTTGCGCAGGGTCGCCAGCTGGGAGGCGCTCTCCCTGGCCAGGCGTTCCTTTTCCGCCACGTAGCGGGCCAGGTCGGCCTTGGCCATCTGGCCAAGCCTGGTCTCGTTCACCACGCGTTGCGGGTTCACGAAACCGATCTTCTGCTGGGCCAGGGCCGGGGTGGCGACGAAAAGAAGCGCCGCAAGGGCGCTGAAGCCGAGGGTGCGGCGCAGAATGGTGCAATGGCTCATCGGTTTTCGATACATGCGCAGGGGTGTCTTGTCGAGGGTTGGCTAGAGCATGTTCACCGGGTCCTGGTCCAGGTCCAGGCGGTAGCCCTCGGGCGCGGCGCCGGGCCGCAGCATGGCCCGGTACAGGCTGCGTATGGGCTGCCAGTCCGCGCACTTGAGCAGGCAGTTGAAGCGCCTGCGGCCCTTGAGCTGGGCCAGGGGCGCGGGCGCGGGGCCCAGAACGTCCACCCCCAGGGGCTTGGCCGCCTCGCGCAGGGTTTTGGCGAAGGCGGACAAGGCCTGCTGCACGTGCTCGGCATCCGCCGGGCACGACAGCCGCAACAGGGCCAGCTTGGAAAAGGGCGGGTAGCGGAAGCGCCGCCGTTGGGCGATCTCGCGCTCGTAGAACCCGGCGTAGTCTGCGCCGAGGACGAAATTCCAGAAGGGATGCGCCGGGTTGCGCGTCTGGATGATGACCTGGCCGGGCTTGTCGCCACGGCCCGCCCGGCCGGAAACCTGCACCAGGAGCTGGAAGCTGCGCTCCGCCGCGCGGTAGTCCGGCAGGTTGAGCCCCATGTCCGCGTTGGCGACCACCACCAGGGTCACCCCAGGGAAGTGGTGCCCCTTGGAGAGCATCTGCGTGCCGACGAGCACCTGGGCCTCGCCGCTGGCGAAGCGCCGCAGGATCTCGTCCAGGCCCTCCTGCCGGCGCGCGCTGTCGCGGTCCATGCGCAGCACGGTCACCTCGTGCCCCAGGGTGCGCTGGAAGTATTCCTCCAGGCGTTCGGTGCCGTCGCCCATGGGCACGAACATGGTGCCTCCGCACTTGGCGCAGGGCATGGGATAGGGGTGGGTGAAGCCGCAGTAGTGGCAGGTGAGCCGCTCGCGCAGCTTGTGGTAGGTAAGGCCCACCTGGCAGTCCGGACACTTGGGCACTTCCTCGCAGCCCATGCAGTACATGACCGGCGCGTAGCCCCGGCGGTTGAGCATGACGATGGCCTGCTCGCCCGCGGCCAGCGTGTCGCGGATGGCTTCGAGGGACTCCGGGGCAAAGGGCTCGTCGGCCTTGAGGCCGGTGATGTCCGCCAGGCGCACGGCGGGCATGGGCCGGCAGCCCACGCGGCGCGCCAGGGTCTCGCCGGGGAGCTGCCCGCAGTGCACGGCGTGGAAGGTCTTCACGTCCGGGGTGGCGCTGCCCAGCACCAGCAGGCCGCCGGAGGCGCGCACCCGCGTGAAGGCGAGCTCCTTGGCGTGGTAGGGCAGGCGCTCCTCCTGCTTGTAGGACTCGTCGTGCTCCTCGTCGAGCACCACGAGGCCCAGGTTGCGCAGGGGCAGGAACAGGGCCGAACGCGTGCCCACCACCAGCACCGGGCCCTTGGCGGCCGCCACGCGGGCGAAGGTCTCCTCCCGGCGTGTGGGCGTCTGGTAGCCGTGGGTGAAATAGGCCTCGGCAGCGGGAAAGGCCGCGCGCACCCGCCGCCACAGCTGGCTGGCAAGGGCCACCTCCGGCGCCAGCAGCAGCACGGAGCGGCCCAGAGCCAGGGCCCGGCGCGCCAGCTCGAAGTACACGTGGGTCTTGCCGCTGCCGGTGACGCCGTGCAGGAGCGCCATGCGCGGCGCGGCGTCCTCCAGTGCGGGAAGCAGGCCCTCCAGAGCCGCGCGCTGCTCGTCCGTGGCCGTTATTGCGTCCGCGAGGGCGCACTCGGCCAGATCAGGCGGATCGGGCGTGACCTCGGGAACCTCGTCGCCAAGGGCGGCAGGGTCGGGATCGCCCAGACGCACAAGGCCCGCCTGCGTGAGGCGCTTCAGGGCCTGCTGGCCGGAATCGCCAAACACAGCCTTCAGCGCGCCCAGGCTCATGGGGCCGGATTCGAACAGCCGCTCCAGCAGGCGCAGCTGGGAGACCGCGTTGGGCCGCACGGGCCAGGGAGGGTCGGCGGCGAGGCAGGCGTACAGCTCCTCGGCCTGGCGCTTCTGGCTTAGGCGCACGCGCATGCGCCCCTGGGCCCAAAGCTCCGCCAGGGCGGCCTGCCGCTCCGGCGCAAGTTCGGCCAGGGCCTTGGTGGTCAGGCTGCGCGGAAAGTCCTTGTGCTCCACGTCGAAGCGCACCTGGGCCGAACGCAGCCCGCGCGGCAGGATGAGCTCCAGCACTCGGCCGGGCTGGGCCATGTGCCGGGCGGAAAGGTCACGCACCAGCTCCAGGGTGGCGGAATCAAGAACCGGGGCTTGCTCCAGGGGCCAGAGCATGGGCTTCAGCTCCACGCCCTCGGGCGGCGTGTCGCAGGGGCCTTGCAGCACGCCGGCGCGCAGGCCACGGCTCAGGGGCACAAGGACGCGCAGCCCGGGCGCGGGCTTCGGCAGCCAGTCCGGCCAGAGGTAGGTAAGCGCCGTGTAGGGCGGGCTGGCCAGCCAGACTTGCCAGGCCTGCCAGTCGTGCTGGGCCACACTCATGCCTGTCCCCCTGAAAGTCCCGAAGGGACCCCGAAGGGACCTAGTTGCCCTTGCAGGGCACGAGCTCTTGGATGCGCTTGACCAGGTCGTCGTGCAGATCCTCGTCGTGCAGGGCGAAGTAGATGTTGGCGGTGAGGTATTCCACCCAGTCGCCGGCGTCGAAACGCTGGCCGCGCAGCTTCACCGCCAGCAGGCGGTTCTTTGAGGCCAGGCCCTGCAGGGCGTCGGTGAGCTGCAGCTCTCCGCCCACGCCGGGCTCCAGCTTCTCCAGGTAGTCGAAGATGTCCGGGGTGAGGACGTAGCGGCCCACGATGGCCATGCGCGAAGGCGCGGAGCCCACGGCCGGCTTCTCCACCAGGTTGCGCACGCGGAACACGCCGGGGCGGAACTCCTCGCCCTCGATGATGCCGTAGCGGTCCACCTTGTTCTCCGGCACCTCGATGACGCCCACCACGGCCATGTTCTCGGTCTTGGCCACATCGAGCAGTTGCTGGATGCCGGGCTTCATGCCGAACATGAGGTCGTCGCCCACCATGACGGCGAAGGGCTCGTTCTTGCACACCTCGCGCGCGCAGAGCACGGCGTGGCCCAGGCCCAGCTGGATCTTCTGGCGCACGGCGATGATGTTGACCATCTTGGCCACGTCCCGGATCTCGTCGAGCTGGGCGGTCTTGCCCTTGCGCTCCAGCAGGTTCTCCAGCGTCAGGTTGTGGTCGAAGTGGTCCTCGATGATGGTCTTGTTCTGGCTGGTGATGAGCACCACGGTGTCGATGCCTGAGGCCTGGGCCTCCTCCACCACGTACTGCACCACCGGCTTCTTGAAGATGGGCAGCATCTCCTTGGGGATGTTCTTGGTGGCGGGAAGCGAGCGTGTGCCCCAACCGGCGACGGGAATGACGACCTTGCGCACGTCCATGGGCTTCCTCCTGGCTTGGCGCTAGGAACGCAGGCAGCGTTCCAGCAGCTGGGCGATGTCGTTGGCGTACTGGGCAACGCGGGCGGTATCCTCGCCCTCCACCATCACGCGGGCCTTGGGCTCGGTGCCGGAATAGCGCAGCAGCACGCGGCCGCGGCCCTTCATGTCTTCTTCCACAGCGGCGATGGCCTTACCCACTTCGGGCAGTTCCTCGAAGGGCACCTTCTTGTCCACCCACACATTGACCATGACCTGCGGGAAGGGCTCGATGAGGTGCGCGAGCAGGGACAGCGGGCGGTTCTTGAGGCACATGATGCGCAGCAGCTGCAGCGCGGCCAGGGTGCCGTCTCCGGTGGTGGAATGCTCCATGAAGATGAGGTGGCCGGACTGCTCGCCGCCCAGCATGGCGCCCTCGCGGCGCATGGCCTCCACCACGTAGCGGTCGCCCACGGGGGTGCGCAGAAGCCTGCCGCCCTGGTCGCGCATGAACATTTCAAGGGCCATGTTGCTCATGACCGTGGCCACCAGGGTGCCGCCGGCCAGCCGGCCCTGCTCCAGCATGTCCTGGGCGCACAGGGCCATGATCTGGTCGCCGTCCAGCACCTTGCCCTGCTCGTCCACCACGATGAGCCGGTCGGCGTCGCCATCCAGCGCTAGGCCGATGTCCGCGCCGACTTCGCGCACCTTGGCCGCCAGCTTGTCCGGGTGCAGCGAGCCGCAGCCGTCGTTGATGTTCACCCCGTTGGGCGAAACGCCCATGGTGACCACCTCGGCGCCCAGTTCCTCGAACACCTGGGGCGCGCCGCCATAGGCCGCGCCGTGGGCGCAGTCGAGCACGATCTTCATGCCGGAGAGCGTCATCTCCCGCGGGAAGGTGTGCTGCAAATACACGATGTAGCGGCCCCAGGAATCCACGATGCGCTTGGCGCGGCCAACCTTGTCCGGCGCGGGGAAGTCCCACTGGGGGCAGTCGGCCAGCACCATCCGGGCGATGTCGCTCTCCACCTCGTCGGGCAGCTTGAAGCCCAGGTGGTCGAAGAACTTGATGCCGTTGTCGTGGAAGGGATTGTGCGAGGCGGAAATGACCACGCCGATGTCGGCGCGCATGTTGCGCGTGAGGAAGCTGATGGCCGGTGTGGGCATGGGCCCCACCAGAAACACGTCCATGCCCACGGCGCAGAACCCGCTGGTGAGGGCGGTCTCGAACACGTAGCCGGAGAGCCTGGTGTCCTTGCCGATGATGACCTTGTGGCGGCGCTTGCCGTTGCGGAACTTCTGCCCCGCGGCCAGGCCCAGGCGCAGGGCCACCTCGGGCGTCATTGGGTATTCGTTGACGCGGCCGCGCAGGCCGTCGGTGCCGAAAAGCTTGTCACGCATGGGCTGGGGAATCTCCTTGCGCCGTAAAGGTGCTCTACTTGCGGATGGTCACGTCGATGGTCTCCGCGGGCTTGGAAAGCACGCGCAGGCCGTCGGGGGTCTTGAGTTCATAACGCATGGCGTGCCGACCGGGCTTGAGCCCGCCGGGCAGGGTGACCACGGCCTCCAGGCCGGATATCGTCCGCCCGGACTCGGCCTCGCGCAGCATGGGCAGCGGGGCCTCCACCTGCAGGCGCATGGCCTTCAGCGCGGCCTGGGCCTTTATGCCGGTGCCGGTCTCCAGCTTCACGGGCACGTTCACCCAGGCGGTCTTCATCTCCGGCCCGAAGCGCATGCTCACCTTCACCTGGCCGGGGTTGGCCTCAACGCCCTCGGTCAACTTGATGGGCACGTCGTCGGACCAGAGGGCGGGCGGATCGTCGAAATCAAGCTGCACAACCACGCGCGCCTGGGTCATCTGCTTCACCTGGCGCTCCGCCCCGCGCACCTCCACCGTTTCCGGCTGGGTCTTGATCTCCAGCAGGCGGTAGTCGGGCCTGAGGGCCCCGCGCCACTCGGCGATGACCGGCACGTCCTTCTTGGAGATGCGGTCCACGGTCAAGAGCAGGCGCGAGGGCTTCACCTCGACGATCTCATAGGCCATGGAGAGCGGGATGCGCTCGCGGTCGATGTCCACCAGGTTCTCGCCCACCTTGAGGCGCGAGACATCCAGGGTGTAGGTCCACTTGCGGCGGTCCAGGGAGCGCACAAGGCCCTTGGGCCCGCGCACGCGCACCTCAATCTTGCTCACCAGGCCCTTGCGTATGGTGAGGCCCTCGGGCGCGTTGGCCATCTCCACGCTCATGTCCACCCAGGTCTCCACCTTCTCCCGCCCGGTAAGCAAATACCAGGTAAGGATGGCCAGCGCCAAGGCGATTGCGATGTCCTTCCAGTTCTTGAGCACGGCTACCGCTCCAGGGCGTTCTTGATGACCCGGCGCAGGCGCAGGTCGTTCAACGAGGTTGTGAGCCGGCCGCTCATGGCGATGGACACGGTGCCGCGCTCCTCGGACACGACGATGGACAGCGAGTCGGATTCCTCGCTGATGCCGAGCGCCGCGCGGTGCCGGGTGCCGAACAGGCTTTGCGCCTTGAGCTTGGACGACAGGGGCAGGATGCACCCGGCCGCGGCGATGCGCCCCCGGCGGATGACCACTGCGCCGTCGTGCAACGGGGTGCCCACCTGGAAGATTGTGGACAGGAGCGAGGCCGTGATGATCGAGTCAAGCGGCACGCCGCGCTCCACCACGTCTCCCAGGGGCTCGTACCGCTCGATGACGATGAGCGCGCCCACCTTGGCCTTGGCCAGGGCCATCACCGCCTGGGCGATCTCGTCCACAAGCCCGTCGGAAAGCCTGGCCTTCTTCCAGAAGCGCCCGGCGCCCATCTGGGCCAGGGCCCGGCGCAGGTCGCCCTGGAAGAGGATGATGACGATGAGCACGATGGAGCCGAGGAAGTTGGTCAGCAGCCAGTTGAGGGAGTACAGGCCGAGTTCGTTGGACAGGTAGTAGACCAGGAGCACCAGCACCAGGCCGTAGATCACCGCCATGGCGCGCGTGCCGCGCACCAGATGGATGATGTAGGCGTAGATCGCCGCCACCAGGACGATGTCCAGGGCCTCGCGCCAGGCCACGTTGAACCCGATGAGGTACTCCATTTCCACGCCTTGTGCCGAAAATTACGCCTGCGGCGAAATGGCCGCCGCGATCCGCGCCGCCTGCGCGGCCAATCCGACCTCGTGCACGCGGTGCACCAGCACCCCGCGCGCCACCAGCAGCCCCGTGGCCACGGCCGTGGCCCGCTGCCGCTCCTGCGGCCCCAGGCCCAGCAGTTTGCCCCAGAGCGCCTTGTTCGACAAGCCCATATATAGCGGGCGGCCAAATTTTCCAAACCGCTCTATACCACGCAAAATCGCAATGTTATGCTCCAGCAGTTTGCCAAAGCCGATGCCGGGGTCAAGGGCGATGTGCTCCTCCGGCAGTCCAGCCTTCACCAGAATGCCGAGGCGCTCCTCGAAAAACGCGCAAACATCATCCACCACGTTTCCATACCGGGGGTCCGCCTGCATGGTGCGCGGCTCGCCCTGGCTGTGCATCAGCACGTAGCCGGGCTTCTGCTGCGCCACAACGTCCAGCAGGGCGGGATCAAAGCGGCAGGCGGAGACGTCGTTCACCACCAGGGCCCCGGCCTCCAGGGCCGCGGCGGCCACCTTGGCCTTGTAGGTATCCACCGCGATGACCGGAAACAGGCCGGGCAGGCCATCCTGTTCGCGCAGCGGCGCCTGCGCCAGCTCGCGGATCACCGGGACCACGCGGGCGAACTCTTCGGCCTCCGGCACCTGCTCCGCGCCGGGGCGGGTGCTCTCGCCGCCCACGTCGAGCATGTGCGCGCCCTGCTCCACCAGGGCCAACCCCTGGGAAACGGCGGAGGCGGGCGAAAAGTGCCGCCCGCCGTCATAGAAGGAGTCCGGCGTCACATTGAGGATGCCTGCCAGCAAAAAGGGGGCAGGGCCAAGCACCCTGCCCCCCCCTATGGTCCATGTGGCGGAGCCGATCACTCTTCGTCCTGCTCCGGCTTGTAGGGCTTGCGCACGGGGGCCGGGGGCGCCTCCTCCAGCTTGAACTCGGCCTCCGGGCCCTTGGCCGCGCCGGCCTGGCCGTCGCCGCCTATGGCGGCTGGGGCGGACGGAGTGTCGCCGAACTTGCGGCTCATGGCCTCGTAGGCCTTGGCCGCGCTGCGGGCGCCGCCGTCGTCCACCACCGGGGGCAGCTCCTCGCCGCGCATGATGATGTCGATGTCCTCGCCGCTGATGGTCTCACGCTCCAGCAGGGCCTCGGCGATCTTGTGCAGGGTCGCCATGTTCTCCGAGAGCAATCTCTTGGCGCGCTGGTAGCCCTCGTCCACGAAGCGGCGGATCTCGGCGTCGATCAGGCGCGCGGTCTCGTCGGAGTAGTCCTTGTGCTGCATGAAGTCGCGGCCGAGGAAGACCTGCTGGCCGTCGTCGCCGTAGCTCATGGGGCCGAACTTGTCGCTCATGCCCCACTGGCACACCATGTTGCGGGCCATCTTGGTGGCGCGCTGGATGTCGTTGCTGGCCCCGGTGGTGAGCTGGTTCAGCACCAGCTCCTCGGCCACGCGGCCGCCGAAGAACATGGCCAGGGTGTTCTCCAGGTAGCTGCGCGAGTAGTTGTGCCGGTCGTCCACGGGCAGCTGCTGGGTAACGCCAAGCGCCATGCCGCGCGGAATGATGGTCACCTTGTGCACGGGGTCGGTGCCAGGAATGAGCTTGGCCACAAGGGCGTGCCCGGCTTCGTGGTAGGCGGTGGTCTTCTTCTCCTCGTCGGAGAGGATGATGCTGCGGCGCTCCTTGCCCATGAGCACCTTGTCCTTGGCCTCCTCGAAGTCGGCCATGCTCACGCGGTCCTTGCCCAGCTTGGCGGCGTGGAGCGCGGCCTCGTTGACCAGGTTCTCCAGGTCCGCGCCGGAGAAGCCCGGCGTGCCGCGGGCCAGGACCTCAAGATCCACTTCCTCGGCCAGGGGGCTCTTGCGGGTGTGCACGGCCAGGATGCGCTTGCGGCCGCGCACGTCCGGCGTGGGCACCACCACCTGCCGGTCGAAGCGGCCGGGGCGCAGCAGCGCCGGGTCGAGCACGTCCGGCCGGTTGGTGGCGGCGATCAAGATGACGCCGTCGTTGGACTCGAAGCCGTCCATCTCGACCAGCAGCTGGTTCAGGGTCTGTTCGCGCTCGTCGTGGCCGCCGCCCATGCCGGTGCCGCGTTGTCTGCCCACTGCGTCGATCTCGTCGATGAAGATGAGGCAGGGCGCGTTCTTCTTGCCCTGGACGAAGAGGTCGCGCACACGCGCGGCGCCCACGCCCACGAACATTTCAACGAAGTCCGAGCCGGAGATGGAGAAGAAGGGCACGCCGGCCTCGCCGGCCACGGCGCGGGCAAGTAGCGTCTTGCCGGTGCCCGGGGGGCCAACCAGCAGCACGCCCTTGGGAATGCGGCCGCCCAGGCGGGTGAACTTCTTGGGCTCGCGCAGGAAGTCGACGATTTCCGACAGCTCTTCCTTGGCCTCGTCCACGCCGGCCACATCCTCGAAGGTCACCTTCTGGGTGTCCTCGCTGATGAGCCGGGCCTTGGAGCGGCCGAAGCTCATGGCCCCCTTGCCGCCTGCGCCGCCGCCCTGCATCTGGCGCATGAAGAAGATCCACACGCCGATCAGAAGCAGCATGGGGAACCAGGACACCAAAAGCGTCATGTACCAGGGGGAGTCCTCGGGCGGCTCGGCCGTCACCTGGATCTTGCTGGCCACAAGCGAAGGCACGAGGTTCGGGTCGTCCGGGGCGTAGGTGATGAACTTCTTGTCGCCGGTCATGACGCCGGTGATCTTCTGTCCCTGGATCTTGACGGAGACGACCTCCCCGTCCTTCACCCTGGCCACGAAGTCGCTGTAGGCCAGCTTGTGCTGGGGCGCTGGCGACTGGCTGAAGAGGTTGAACAGGACGACCATGACCAGGGAGATGGTCGCCCAAATGAGCAGATTCTTTGTGAAGCTATTCAAGAGGTGAACCTCCGGAGCGTTCAAGCGCAGTAGGACGGTATCGGGCCCGGGAACGGCCGGGAGGCCGCAAAGCCCCGCCACGCCCTGTCCAAGGCCCCGCCAATGGACAGCAAGATAAGCCATACATCCGAAAAAGCAAGGGGCGAAGACTTACGGTTCCCCGTCGGCCGGGTGCATTTTGTCCACGTCGCCCGTGCCTCGTTCATTTCTTCGAAAAAGTTTGAGGACAAGTGCGTCTGTGTCAGCGAGCCGACAGAATTGTCGACTAAAATGGGCGAAGAAAGCCTCATACCCGGCGCAGGGCAACCCCAACAGCCACGCACACAGCGGAGGACGGCTTATGCTCAAGGAACGGACGGAACAGAACATCGACGACATGACCATTTGGGAAGACGCCAAACAGATGATCGCCAAGGCGCGCACCGAAGGCATCGCCACCGCCTGGGACAGGCTCAAGTCCCAGACGCCCCACTGCACCTTCTGCGAACTGGGCACCACCTGCCGCAATTGCACCATGGGGCCTTGCCGCATCAGCAGCAAGCCGGGCGCCAAAATGCGCTTGGGCGTCTGCGGGGCCGACGAGCACGTCATCGTGGCCCGCAACTTCGGCCGCTTCGTGGCCGGAGGATCGGCAGGACACTCCGACCATGGCCGCGACCTCATCGAAGTGTTGGAGGCCATTTTGGACGGCCGCACAACGGACTACGCCATCCGCGACGAGGCCAAGCTGCTGCGCCTTGCCGGCGAGCTGGGCATAGCAACCGAGGGGCGCAAGCTGGAAGAAGTCGCTCGCGAACTCATGGAATGCTGCTACGCCGACTTCGGCAGCCGCAAGACCAAGTTGGGGTTCCTCTCCCGCGTGCCGCGGAAGCGCCTGGAACTCTGGAACAAGCTCGGCATCACCCCGCGCGGCGTGGACCGCGAGATCGCCGAGATGATGCACCGCACCCACATGGGCTGCGACAACGACGCCCCCAACACCATGCTGCACGCCGCGCGCACCGCGCTGGCCGACGGCTGGGGCGGCTCCATGATCGGCACCGAGCTCTCGGACGTGATCTTCGGCACGCCCACGCCCAGCCGCTCCACCGCCAACCTGGCCACCATCAAGCAGGACATGGTCAACATCCTGGTGCACGGTCACAACCCCGTGGTGTCCGAGATGATCCTGGCCGCGGCCCGCACCCCTGAACTGGTTGCCCGGGCCAAGGAGCTTGGCGCGAGCGGCATCAACGTCGCTGGACTCTGCTGCACGGGCAATGAACTGCTCATGCGCCAGGGCATCCCCATGGCGGGCAACCACCTCATGACCGAGCTGGCGATCCTGACCGGCGCGGTCGAGGCCATCGTGGTGGATTACCAGTGCATCATGCCGAGCCTTGTGCAGATCTCCCACTGCTACCACACCAGGTTCTTCGACACCGCGCAAAAGGCCCGCTTCACCGGGGCGGAACACTGCGACATCCACCCGCACAACGCCCTGGCCCAAGCCAAGAAGATCGTCTCCGCCGCCGTGGAGGGCTTCGCCCGGCGCGACAAGGCCCGCGTGCTCATCCCCGGCGAGCCGGTGGACATCATGACAGGCTTCAGCAACGAAGCCGTCATCCAAGCGCTGGGCGGCACACTCACTCCGCTCATAGATGCCATCAAGGCGGGCAGCATCCGCGGCGCGGTGGGCATCGTAGGCTGCAACAATCCCAAGTTCCAGCAGGACTCCATGAACGTGGGCCTGGCCAAGGAACTCATCAAGAAGGACATTCTGGTGCTCGTCACCGGCTGCGTCACCACCGCCGCGGGCAAGGCCGGCCTGCTGGTGCCCGAGGGCGCGGAAATGGCCGGGCCCGGCCTCAAGGCCGTGTGCGGGGCCCTGGGCATCCCGCCCGTGCTGCACTACGGCTCCTGCGTCGACAACTCGCGCATCCTGCAGCTGTGCGCCGCCCTGGCCAACGAGCTTGGCGTCGACATCAGCGACCTGCCCGTGGGCGCCAGCAGCCCGGAGTGGTACTCCGAGAAAGCCGCGGCCATCGGCCTTTACGCCGTGGCCTCGGGCATCTACACCCACCTGGGCCATCCGCCGCACATCCTGGGCTCAAGCGTGGTCACCGATCTTGCGGTGAATGGGCTGGAGGATCTCGTTGGCGCCAGCTTCGTCATCGAGCCCGATCCGGTGAAGGCCGCGGAACTCTTCGACGCCCGCATCAGCATGAAGCGGCTGGCCCTGGGCCTCTCCGCATAGTTTCACACTCCTGAACCTGGGCCGGCCGGAGTCCCCTCCTCCGGTCGGCCCGCAAGATCATGTGCCAAGGAGACCTGCATGAAGATCGCATTTGCGGGCAAAGGCGGAGCGGGCAAGACCAGCCTGGCCGCATGGCTGGGCGACCATCTGGCGCGCATGGGCGAAAACGTCTGGCTGGTCGATGCAGACACCGCCCTGTCCCTTGGGCAGGCCTGCGGACTGGCCCAATCCGCCCTGCCCGTGCCCCTGGCCGAGCGCGAGGACCTCATCCGCAAGCACATCGGCCAGGGATACATGAGTCTGAACCCTGATGTCTCCTGCCTGCCGGAGTCGCTCAGCGTCGAAGCCCCCCTGGGCGGTCCGGCAGCCCCAGGCACCATCCCGGGCCGCAAGCGTCTTCTGGTCATGGGCACCATCGCAGGGGCCACCAACGGCCACGGCGGCGGCTGCGCCTGCTCGGCCAACGCCCTGCTCAAAGCGGTGCTGGCCCACCTCATCCTTGAGCGGCGCGAATGGGTGCTGGTGGACATGGAGGCCGGAGTGGAGCACCTGGGCCGCGGCACCGTGGCCGATGTCGACGCCCTGGTTGTGGTGAGCGAGCCCAGCCTGCGCGCCCTGTCCACAGCAGGAGAAGTATCGCGCATGGCCTGCGGCCTTGGGCTTTCCAGACAAGTGCTGGCCCTCAACCGCAGCGCCGGAGACACGGTTCCTCCAGCCCATCTGGAACTGCCGCAGCGCCTGTTGCGCATCCCTCTTTTCCAAGGCCTGCTCCGGAGGCAACTGAACTCGGGAAGCGTCCTGGGCCTGCCGGAAGACGCCGCAATCGGCGAACTGTGCTCGGAGCTGCTTGAGCAATTGGGCTGGACCAGGATGGCCGGGCGCCCGGGGGACACGCTTCCCGCCAGTGTTGCGCAGCGCCAGACATAGGCATAGTTGAAATATGATCAGGAGGGCCGCGCCATGATGCACACCGGCATCGACATCCTGTCGACCCTGAGGCAGCCCGGGCTCGAAAAGCTCGCCGACTGCTTCCAGACGCGGAGCTTCGCCAAAAAGGCGCTGATATTCCAGCCGCAGCACGAGGAAGACCTCATTTTCATCGTGGCCAAGGGCCGGGCCAGACTCTACCTGGAGTACGAAGACAAGGAGTTTTCCCTGGCCATCCTGGAGCGGGGCGACGTGTACAGCACGCACACCAGGGCCTTTGTCTCGGCCCTGGAGGACACGCAGCTCCTCTGCGCCGCAACCTCCCAGGTGCGCCGCTACATGCTCGTCCTGCCGGAGTTTACCGGCGCCATGGTCAGCGTGCTGGGCGAAGTGCTCAAGCATTCCATCAGCATCATCGACGATCTGGCCTTCCACGACGTCCAGACACGATTGATGCGCTTTCTGCGCTTCGTGGCCACGCGCAGCGGGGAAGCCCAGCCAGGCGGCGGAGTGCTGGTGAACACGGGCCTGACAAACGAGCAGTTCGCCAGCCTGCTTGGCACCACCCGGCAGACCGTCTCCACCATGCTGAACATGCTGGAGCGGGAGGGCCTTGTGGAACTGCAGGGCCGCGGCGCCATCTTCGTTCCCAGCGTGGAAGCCCTGGGGCCTGTGTAGCCGCGTCACCAACCCGGCAGCCCTTGCGCAGAACCGGCAAAGCGGGTACACGGATTCTCCCGCGCGGGGAAGCGCATCGTCACCGGTGTGGCGCCTGGACTTCAAATCCAGTGGAACGTCGAGAGGCGTTCGGTAGGTTCGACTCCTATGCGCTTCCGCCACCTCTCCTTCAACTATAAAGGGAGCAACGCGGGACGGCGGGACAAAAAATTGCGGACACGCAAAAAAGTTCTTGCCAAGCAAAGGGGGCTTGCCTTAAAGAGTCCTTCCCTACGGGCGATTAACTCAGCGGTTAGAGTGCCACCTTCACACGGTGGAAGTCCCGAGTTCAAATCCCGGATCGCCCACCATAGAGAAATCGGCCCCGCTTGTCGGGGCCTTTTTCGTTTCAGGCCTGTGCAAAGGCCGGGAGCCACCATGCGCATCGTGCTCTTCCAGCCGGAAATTCCGCCCAATACCGGCAACGTCGCCCGGCTGTGCGCGGCCACGGCCACGCCGCTCCACCTCATCGAGCCCCTGGGCTTCAAGATCGACGACAAGCACCTGAAGCGCGCCGGGCTGGACTACTGGCCCAACGTCAACCTGAGCGTGCACCCGCACTGGGCCTCCTTCGAGGCGGCAATGCTCTCGCTCTCGCCCCGGCCGCGCGTGGTGCTCTCCAGCGCGCGCGGCGGCGCGCCCCTGCACGAGTTCCGCTTCGAACCCCAGGACGCCATCGTGCTCGGGCCGGAGACCACGGGCCTGCCGGAAGCCCTCTACGACCTCTGCCCCCTGCGCGTGCGCATCCCCACCTTCGACACCGTGCGCAGCCTGAACATGTCCACCGCCGCGGGCATCCTGCTGTACGAGGCCCTGCGCCAGACCAACAGTTTACCTGGCACTTTGCCCGGAGCGCTGCCCGGTTAGCAGAGCGCGTACCGCCCTTGCGCCCGGCCCGTGCAGCGGGTACTAACGGCCAAGCATCACGCACAAGGAGATCCCCATGCGCCTTCTCGTCACCGGCGGCTGCGGCTTCATCGGAGCCAACTTCCTGTACGCCATGCGCCAGCGCCATCCGGACTGGCTGCTCGTCAATCTGGACAAGCTGACCTACGCGGGCAACCTGGGCAGCCTGCGCGCCCTGGAGGCCGAGGCCGGGAACAAGTACGTCTTCGCCCACGGCGACATCTGCGACCGCGATTTCGTGTCCGCCCTGTTGGAGGACCACAAGATCGACGCCGTGGTGAACTTCGCGGCGGAGAGCCACGTGGACCGCTCCATAGACGACCCCTCGCCCTTTGTCGTCACCAACGTGCTGGGCGCGCAGAACATCCTGGACTGCGCCCGCCGCGCCAAGGTGGGCCGCGTGGTGCATGTGTCCACCGACGAGGTGTACGGCAGCCTGGGCCCCACCGGGCAGTTCCACGAGACCACGCCCCTTGCCCCCAACAGCCCGTACTCGGCCTCCAAGGCCGGGGCGGACATGATGGCCCGGGCCTACCACGAGACCTACGGCCAGGACGTGGTCGTCACGCGCTGCTCCAACAACTACGGGCCCTTCCAGTTCCCGGAGAAGCTCATCCCGCTCATGTACACCAAGGCCATCAAGGGCGAGCCTCTGCCGGTCTATGGCGACGGCCAGAACGTGCGCGACTGGATCTTCGTGGACGACCACTGCCGGGGCGTGGAGCTGGCTCTTTTGAAGGGCCGGGCCGGCGCGGTGTACAACTTCGGCGGCGCGGCGGAGATGAAGAACCTCGACGTGGTGCGCACCATCCTGAAACTTACCGGGCAGGACGAGTCCCTCGTCCGCTTCGTGGCCGACCGGCCCGGACATGACCGCCGCTACGCCATGAACTTCGACCTTGCGGCCAGGGAGCTCGGCTTCGCGCCCTCGGTGAGCTTCGCGGAAGGCATGGAGCGCACCATCGCCTGGTACCAGGCCAACTCCGTGTGGCTCGACGAAGTGCAGAGCGGCGCCTACCTGAAGTTCATGGACCGCTGGTACAAGGAGCGCGCATGAGCCTGCCCGCAAAGGCGCTGATCTTCGGCGGACGGGGCGGCCTGCTGGGCCGGGCCCTGGTGGAGGCCTTCGCCGCCGCCGGCGTTGAGGCCGTGCCCGTTTCCGGCGCGGACGTGGACTACTTCGACGCCGACGCCCTGGACGAGTTTCTGGACGGGCACGAACCCCCGGTGGGCGACGACAACGCCCAGCATGGCGACGCTGGTGACGACTACGATCCGGCCAGCCTGCTTCTGGTGAACGCCGTGGCCTACACCCAGGTGGACAAGGCCGAGGACGAGCAGGAGGAGGCGTATCGGCTGAACGCCGCCTTCCCCGCCCTGCTCGGCGTGCTGGCCGAGGAGCGCGGCCACCGGCTGCTGCATTTCTCCACCGACTTCGTGTTCGACGGGGCCAAGGGTACGCCCTATGCGCCCGGCGACGCCACCGCGCCCCTGTCGGTGTACGGGGCCTCCAAGCTGGCGGGCGAGGAAGCCATCGCGGACCTGGACATCCCCGGCCTGCTCATCCTGCGCACGGCCTGGCTCTTCGGTCCGGGCAAGATGAACTTCGTGAAGCGCATGCTGGAGCTTGGCGCCCAGCGGCCGGAACTCTCCGTGGTCGACGACCAGCACGGCTCGCCCACCTACACCCCGGACCTGGCCGCCCTGAGCGTGGCCCTGGTCAAGAACGGGGCCTCGGGCATCCTGCACGCCGCCAACTCTGGTCCGGCCACCTGGCACGAGCTGGCCGCCGCGGCAATGGAGCTGGCGGGGCTGCCCTGCGTGGTGAAGGCCATCCCCACCAGCGGCTACCCCACCAAGGCCAGGCGGCCGCCCTGCTCCGTGCTGGACATCTCCGGCACCGCGCGCTTGGCCGGATACGCGCCGCGCCACTGGCGCGAGGCCCTGGCCGAGTACGTGCCCATCTGCCGCGCGGAGCTGGCCGCGCAGGTGCAGGCGGCCCTGTAGCGCGGCTTGCCAAAGCGGCCGGTTTGTGGTGAGCCCAGGAGCGTGAAACAGACCATGCGGACCTTCTTCTTCCTGCCCCCTGTGCGCCAGGCCGCCGGCGGCGTCACGGTCATCCGGCGCATGGCCGCCTTCCTGGCCGCCTCCGGCCGTGAGGTGTACCTCGTGCCGCGCGAGCTGCCGGAAAAAGGCCCGGGCTGGGCGCCCTCCGAGGCCTGGGTGGACGCGCCCGTGGCCGCGTGGGAGTCCCTGGCCCTCAAAGCCTCTGACCTCTGGGTGGTGCCCGAAGGCTGGGTCAACGCCCTGGCTCCGGGGCTGAACGCGGGGGCCCGCTGCCTGGTCTACGTGCAGAACTGGGCCTACCTGCTCTCCGCCCTGCCCGAAGGCGTCACCTGGCGCAGGCTGCCAGCCAGCTTCCTCGCCGTGTCCGACCCCGTGGCGCAGTTCGTGGCCGCCACCACGGGGCAGACCCCGCCCGTGCTCCGGCCGGGCATCGACCTCTCGCTTTTCCGAGCGCCCGAAGCCAAGCCCGATCCGCGAAAGGGCGTGCGCATCGCCTGGATGCCGCGCAAGAACAAGGCCCTGGGCAAACAGATCCAGGAGACCTTCCAGAGTCTGGACGAAGGGCTTGCCGCGCGCTGCGAGTGGATCGAGATCGCCGGGCTGCCCGCCGCCGGCGTGGCCCAGGCGCTGAGTTCCGCGCACATTTTTCTGGCCACGGGCTTTCCCGAGGGCTGCCCCCTGCCGCCGCTGGAGGCCATGGCCTGCGGCTGCCTGCCCGTGGGCTACATGGGTTTCGGCGGGGCGGACTACATGCGCCAGGCCTTGCGGCCGGAGGACGACCCCGCGCCCTTCGCGCCCTGGTGGCCCGTGCGCTCCGTCTCCTGGGGCGGCGATGGCTTCGGCAACGGGCTGTGGAGCGCCGACGCCGACATCCTGGGCGCGGCCCTGCACCTCAAGCTCGCCGCCGGGTGGTTGCTCTCCGGCAGCCCGCAGCTTTCCCCCACCCTGGCCAACGCCCGCGCCACGGCGCAGGCCTACGGCCTGGAGACCCAGCGCCAGGACGTGCTGGACCTCTGGACCCGGCTCGAAACCGCCTGAGACACGCCCGACATGTCGAAAAAGAACAAAGCGCCCCGGCAGGAGCCGGAAACCCTGGCCTTGCCCTTTGGCGGCGTGGATTCCCACGCCCATCTGGACCTGGACGACTTCGACGCCGACCGCGAGGACATCCTGGCCCGCGCCCGCGCCTGTGGCGTGGCCAACGTAGGCAACGTCTTCCTCGGGCCGGAGGCCTACCGCAAGAACCGGCCGTACTTCGACGCCCACCCGGAGGTCTTCTTCCTCCTGGGCATCCACCCCGGCAACGCGGACACCTGCACGGACGAGGCCCTGGCCGACATGCGCCGCGCCTTCGCCGAGGACCAGCGCCTCAAGGCCGTGGGCGAGATCGGCCTGGACTACTACTGGGACGACCACCCGCGCCAGGTGCAGGAAAAGGCCTTCCGCGCGCAGCTCAAACTGGCGGCGGAGCTTGGCCTGCCGCCGGTGATCCACTGCCGCGACAAGACCGGCAGCCAGGACGCCTTCGAAGACACCCTGCGCCTGCTGCGCGAGGAGGGCTTCTCCGGCCGCGACCTGCTCTGGCACTGCTTCGGCGGCGATGCGCAGCAGGCCGGGCGCGTGCTGGAGCACGGCTGGCACGTGAGCATCCCCGGTCCCGTGAGCTACGCCCGCAACGAGCCCCTGCGCGAGGCCGTGGCCCTGATTCCCCTTGAGCGCATGCTCATCGAAACCGACTGCCCCTACCTGAGCGCCGAGCCCTGGCGCGGCAAGCGCAACCACCCGGCCCTGGCGGGCTTCACCGCCGCGTGCATCGCCGAGGTGAAGGGACTCGCCCCGGCTGACGTCTGGACCGCCACCGGCGACAACGCCCGCCGCTTCTTCACGCTTTCTTCCATCGCCCGCAGGGAGGACACCGCACCATGACCGCACATCTCTCCGAGGCCGAGCGCGCGGAGCGCTTCGCAAGGCTCAAGCGTTTCTTCAACAACCGCGACAGGTTGTGCGCCTCCCTGGGCATCCAGGTGACAGACATCGGCCTGGGCACGGCCATCGCCGGCATGACCGTGGAGGAAAAGCACCTGAACGGGGCCGACGTGGCCCAGGGCGGGGCCATCTTCACCCTGGCCGACCTGGCCTTCGGCGCGGCGGCCAACTCGCACGGCACGCTGGCCCTTGGGGTCAACACCAGCATCGCCTTCACCAAGTCGGCCGGGCTGGGCTGCGCCCTCAGCGCGCACGCGCGGGAGACCGCCGTGGCCGGCCCCCTGGCCACCTATGTGGTGGAGGTAAAAAACGATGCGGGCGAGACCATCGCCACCTTCCAGGGCACGGCCTACCGCAAGCGCGAGCACCTGGACCTCTCGGCCTGGGGCTAGCGCCTTCTTTTAAAGGCGAGCGTCCGCGCTAGAGCTGCGCGGCGCGGTTCTTGGCGTTTTCCTCGGCCACGCGCTCGGCCAGCAGGGCCACGATGAAGCGGTTCACCGCCGCGGCCAGCTGTGGGGCCTTCTCCTGGATGACGCGGAAGCGCTCCACGCTGAGCTTGTAGGCCACACAGCGCTCCGTGGCGATGACCGAGGCCGAGCGCGGCGCGCTGGTGTAGATGCCCATTTCGCCGAACACGGTGCCAGGGCCCATCTTCTTCAGGCGCAGCAGCTTTCCGCCGGGCAGGGCCAGCTCCACGTGCACCCGGCCGGATTCCAGGAAATACAGGCAGTCGGGCGGATCGCCCTGCTTGATGAGCCGGAACTTGCGCGGAGCCTCCACGCGTTCCAGGCATTTCATCAGCGCGGGCACCAGCCTGGGCTCGGGGAAGGTGGACGCGAGCATCTCGGCAAGGCTGGCCTGCCTCGTCTCCAGCGCGCCCGCCTCCGAAAGCAGCGCGTCCTCGCAATGTTCCAGGGCGTAGTCCAGGTTCAAGGCCACGCGGCACACGCCCTGCTCGTCGTCCATGCGGTAGCCCAGGCGTTCCAGGTGCTCCTCCAGCTCAAGGGGCACGCTGGTAAGGAAGAGGACGAGGCCGTTCTGCCGGGCCAGGGCCTCCAGCCTGCGGAAGCCGATGGCGGCGGAGGCCCCGAGCCCCGTCACCGCGCCGAAGTCCAGCAGCACGAAGCGCAGCGGCGCGTCGGCCGGGCGCCCGGCCATGGACCCGGAGATCCTGCGCAGCAGGTCGTACAGCGTGCCCAGGAACAGGAAGCCTTGCAGCCGCAGCACCAGAATCTGGCCGCCGCACTCCTTCAAATGACGCCGCTCCGCCGGCGAGCGGTCCACGTTGCTGTGGAACACGTCGCCCGTCTGGACCATGCGCACGCCGCCGCCGCCCACGGCCCGTGCCAGGCTCAGCAGCGCGCCCAGGCCCAGGCTGGCGAACACGCCGAGCACCGGGCCGCACACCGCCACCAGCAGGCACGAGGCCCAGGCCGCGCGCTGGTCGTCCTTGCGCGAAAGCGGATTGCGAGCGTCGCGCAGCATCCAGCTCACGGGCATGAGCAGCCCCGTGGCCAGCAGCACGCCCAGGGGCACGAACAGCGGCACGTACGCCAGAAGCGGCGCTCCGGCCAGCAGGAATCCCAGGCAGGCCAGCCCGCAGACAAACCCGGCCACGGGCGCCGTGGCCCCCAGGGCGCGCATGCCCAGGCTGCTGGAAAGCGACAGGGAGGACGGCAGCGCGCCCAGCAGGCCGGAAAGCATGGAGGCCGCGCCCACGAGCCGGACCTGTTCCCCGGCGTCGCAGTCGCGCTCCAGCACGGATTCCAGGATGGGCGTGCGCACCAGCGAGGGCAGTATGGCCATGGCCACCACGGCGGCGAAGAGCTCCGCCTGCGCGCCCAGCGCCAGCCAGTCTATCTGCGTCAGGTGCATGGGATCGAACAGCCCGATGGAGCCGCGCAGATCAAGCAGCATGGGCAGGCCGCGCTGCCTGGCCAGAGCCTCGGCCATCTGCGCGGGAAGATGTGCGGAGTACAGCGGCAGCAGGTTCCACGCGCCGATGGCCAGCGCAGCGAGCAGGATGGGCCAAATCAGCCCACGCACGCTCATGTGCACGACAAAGTACGCCAGGCCGAAGACAACGGCCGGTCCCCAAGCCGCGGCCGTCTTGGCGAGGGCGTGCCCAAGCTCGCCCACGGGCAGCGCCGCCAGGGCGGCCAAGGCGGGGTCGCTGGCGGCCATGAGTCCGGCCCAGGCCTTGACCAGCAGCAGGCCGAAGCCCGCCAGCATTCCGCCCATGACCTCCGCCGGGAGAAAGCGCACGCTCTCCGCCAGGCCCAGGCGCGACAGGAGCACGGCGGACGCCCCGGCCAGCATGCCGGAGAGGGACAGGGCCGCCAGCATGGTCGCGGCCATGGTCGTAGCCATGGTGGCGGCCGAGGCGGCGGGATGCCCGGAAAGGCCGGTCCCCACCGCGCCGACAAGCAGGAACACCGCCAGCGCGGAGGCCGGGTCCGGTCCGCCCACGGCCACGGCGAGGCGGCCGTTCAGCGCCAGCAGCACGCAGCCCAGCACTGCGGGCAAAAGCGTCAGCACCAGGGCGTGGGGGCCAAGGCCCGCGGCGGGCGCGCCGAGCAGAAAGAGCATGGACAGGGCGGCGCAGATCAGCAACTGGTGCCCGCCGGTGACGAGACCCGCGAGCGCGTTTACCGCTAGGCTGCCGGAAAAGAAGTGGCGCAGGTGCCCTGCGGCGGTGACGGGCGTCGGCGCGGCGTCCAGGGCCAGGGAGCTTTCCTGCGCGGCCTGGCCGGCCGAGGCGGGACGAGAAGCTTCTGATGCGCCTCCGGGAGCGGCGGAGGGCTGCTCCACAAGGTCGTCCAGCTTCACGTCGTCGATGCTGGGCTCGGGCAGGGGAGCGGCCGCCACGATGCCGGGCTGTCCGCACTTGGGGCACTTGGCCTGCCGGCCGGCAAGCTGCGCCGGGAGCGCCTGCGCATGCCCGCACGAGGCGCAGGTGAAAACGGCGCCGGGACGGGCCTCCCCATTCTTCGCTGTGGCGTTCCCCTCGTCGGACACCGCACCCTCCATGCCTGGTTTCGGCATTTGCCGCCGTAATGACTATGGCAAAGATTCCGGCTTTTCTCAAGGCCACCCGCGCGGCAGCGCAACGCCCGCTAGCCGAAGCTCGCGCGCATGATGTCCAGGAGCCTGGACAGCCTGTGCACGTAGGTGTGTTCGGCCAGGATGCGGCTGCGGGCGGCGCGGCTCACACGCTCGCGCAGGTCCGCGTCGCCCAGGCAGCGCTCCACCAGGGCCGGGATCTCCTGGGGCCCGTCGTAGACCAATGCCTCCCGGCCCGGCTCGAACAAGGCGTCCAGCTGGGCGCGCCTGTCGGTGAGCACGAAGCCCCCGCAGGCGGGCACGTCGAACACGCGCTGGTTCACCGCGCCCTTCATCTGGCGGCTGGTGCAGTTCAGGCTCACCGCGCTCATGGGGTAGAAGCGCGGCAGGTCGGCGTAATAGTCCAGCCGGGACAGGAAGCGCGCCCGGCCTGCGCCGCCGAAGCGCTCCTTCCAGGCGGCGCGCCAGCCTTCCTCGTCACCCACGATGAGCGGCGCAAAGGGCTCCAGGGCCGAGACGCAGGCCTGGCGGTACTGCCGCGTGGCCTCCCAGGTGACGAGGGACTCGCAGGCCAGACGCAGGGCCACGTCGCCCGTGGCGCGCAGCCGCGCGGAAAGCTCCGGCCTCGCGCTGGCGAGATAGGCGTCCACGTCGCGCTCCCTGGATGCGCCGAACCCCTCGGCTATGTGCGCGTATTCCCGCGCCAGCTCCGGCACGGCCGCGCAGGCGGCCAGGCTGCGGCGCACGGAGGACGCCATGGAGTCGCCCACGAAGGAGACATCCGTCCGCCACGCCTCGGGCCCGGCGGGCAGCCCCGGCCGGAAGCGTCGCGGGTCCGTGGCCAGGGGCAGAGAGTGCACGTTGGCGTATCCGGCCGCGCGCAGGGTTTCCACGTTGTCCGCGTCCCAGGTGAAGAGCGCCGTGCCCGTGGTGGCCAGGCCGGAATAGCGCGAAAGGATCAGGTGGGGATTGTCCACGAACCAGCTGGCCAGCGGCAGCTTGAGGCGCTCCAGCAGCTCGGCCAGCCGTCCCTCGCTGTCCAGACCGAAGTGGTTCACCGTGAGGACGAAATCCGGCCGAAAATCGAGCACCTGGCGCAGCAGTCCCTCCACGAAGGCCGCGCTGCCGCGCTCCTGCACGGGCACGGCGAGGGGAGTCCAGGGCGCTTCCAGTTCCGTGAGGGCGTCCTTGATCTCGGCGTTGAGGAAATAGGGGCGGTCCAGGAAAAGCACGCGCGGCTTGGCCGAGCGGAACTTCGGGTAGGCGGCGCTGGCCCAGAAGTCGGCCGTGGGGCGTTTGGTCGGGGCCCCGCAGAGCATGCCGTGGAGCGCGCCGTAGAGCTCCGGGTCCACGCGGCGGGCGGCGGGCGCGGCCAGGGGCGCGAAGGGCCGGCCGCCCTGCTCCGCCTGCCAGCGCGTCAGCACGGCAAGGACGGCCCCAGGGTCGGCGTCCTCAATCCACAGGACGCCCGGGTGCGCGCGGAAACGCTCCCGCGCGCCGGTGACGGCCCAGACGGCCGCTTCCCGGTCCACCACGGCCACGGGGCGTCCCGCAGCGGCGAGGACTTCCAGGCAGCGGCCCAGGTGAGGCCCCAGCAGCACAGGCAAGGCGTCCTGCGGCGCGGATGCGGCGAGGGCTTCCTCCTTGGCGCGGCCGCCCCGGCCCCACAGGCTCCAGGTCTTGCCGCCCACGCCAAGGCGCAGGTCGTCCAGCGCGCCCGCGGCGAAAACAGGCTCCGCCGCATCCACGCGCAGGGGCCTGGCGGCGCCCGCCCTGGCCTCGTCCGTCACATCTTTCCGCCCTTCCCTCATGCCCGGCCTTCTTTGCAAGGATCATGACACAGCAAGGATCATGACATCGCCAGGACCATGACAGCTCTGCCCGCCGCAGGCCAGCGGAAAGTCCTCCCCAGGGCTAAAGTAATCGCGCGGGGAGGACGAAAAGGCGAACGATGAGGGCAGAATTCGGCACACGGACCGTGCCGGCCCGCGAACATCCCAAGGAAGGGGACCCATATGGACAGCAACGCCCGCATTCGGGTGATCATTCCCTGCCGTGGAGCCGGCGCGGACATCTTCCGCACCCTGGCCTCCCTCGCCAGCCAGACGGTCGGCCCCAAGCGCCAGAACGTCATCCTTGCCAGCAGCGCCCCGGAGGAGCACGCCGACGCCGAGGCCAGCCTGCTGCGCAAGGCACTTGGCTTCAACAGCGTGGAGGTGCTGGACGCCTCGGCCCTTCCGGAGGCCAAGGCCGTCAACATCGCAGCCCTGGACGGCGGAGAGCAGACCCTGGCCCTTGCGCCGGAGGGCGCGCGCCTGAGCCCGCGCTTTCTGGAAGCCTGCCTGCACGCCATGCGCGGCCACCACGCAGCGGCCAGCTTCCCGCTGCACACGGCCGGCTCGCAGGACGCGGCTCCGCTGGTGCGCCTGCGCCCCTTCTCCGCCGAGCAGCTCACACGCGGCAACCCGGTTGGCCCGGCCGTCCTCGTGCGCCGCGAGGCCTGGGAATCCCTGGGCGGATTGCGCCCCGGCGCGCGGCTGGCCCTGTGGGACTTCTGGCTGCGCCTGGCGTTGTCCGGCGGGACCGGCGGGACCGGCGGCCGCATCGTGCGCGTGCAGGAACTGCTGGCCCACTGCCCGCCCCTGCGCAGGCTCTCAGCGCGGGAGGACGGGGAGGCCAAGGCCCTGCTTGTGGCGGGCGCGCCCGGAGCCTTCGACCCGGACACCTGCCGCTGGGCCCTGGCCCTGCTGCGCGGCGAGGGCTGGGCCAAGCCCTTCACGCCCGGCGTCATCCCGTCCGCGCACGAGATCCGCGCCATGCACGCGGCGGCGCTGCGGCCCCGCGGCTTCGCCAGGGCCTTCCGGCAGGAGCTGCGGAGCGCCTAGGCGCTACTGCTCGCCGCGCAGGCGGCGCTTCATGCCCTTGCCCACGCTCCAGCACTTGGCGACGGGCGCCCCAAGCGACCAGTAGCTGAC
The DNA here is from genome assembly GCA_016218665.1 of Desulfovibrio sp. Taxonomy (GTDB): domain Bacteria; phylum Desulfobacterota; class Desulfovibrionia; order Desulfovibrionales; family Desulfovibrionaceae; genus Humidesulfovibrio. Next base: position 37,124 of record JACRDI010000012.1, read on the forward strand.
GCTGGACATGTCGAACAAGAGCGGCCGCACCTCGGCGATGTCGATCTTGCCGTCCGCGCGCAGCACGCCCTCCTCGGCATGGGTGGCCACGATCTCGCCGACGAACACCTCGTGGGTTTCGAAGTCGATGACCCGGTCCAGCCGACACTCCATGCACACGGGGCAGCGCTTGATGAGCGGCGCGTAGGGCAGGACGCCCTCGAAGAGCTCGAAAAGCTGCGACTTGTCCGTGTTCCTGCCGCTCACCAGCCCCACGTAGTCCGTCTCCACCACCAGGTCCTCGCCGGGGATGCACACGCTGAACTGCCTGTGCTCGTGGATGCCGCGACCGCTGTGGTGCTTCTTGTTGATGCCGAAGGACAGATACTGCGGCTGGCCGTGATTCATGTTGCCCACGTGGGCCACGGCCAGAAAGTTGGGCCTGCCGTCAACCACGGTGCCCACGATGGTGGTGAGAGAGGGATACAGGGGATTTTCCGGACCGAGATTGCGTTTCATCGATGACCTCCTTGACAACGTGCGTGATATTGCGTGTACAAACAATTAAAAATCAAGCCAACGCGGGCAGGACAGGGGCTAGGGCTCCTCACCGTCGAGCTTGCGGCAGGCCGCGTCGATCTCGCGCGCCAGCCTGTCGCCATCCGGGCCGAGGACGCTCTCGTAGGCCATGTGCAGGCGCTTCCAGGCCTGCTCCACGCCCTTGAGCAGGGCCAGGCCCTTGGGCGTGGGCGCCAGCCGGGCCGCCCGGCCCTCGGCCGTGCGTGTCAACAGCCCCTTGAGCACCAGGGAGTCCACAAAGCGCGTCACCGTGGACGGGGCAAGGGCAAGGCGGTCGGCCAGCTCGCCGGGGCCGATGCCGGGCTCCTCCGCCGCGAGCATGAGCACAAAGGCGTGCGAGGGCGAGAGCCCCGTGGGCCGGAAGGCCTCCTCCGCCAGGCGCGAAATGGCCCGGCTCAGGGCGTTGGCCGTAAAGTACAGGCAGTGGTGCACCATCTCGTGGGATTTCTTCATTGCGCCTCCCGGCGTGAAGCGATGCGCCTCACTTGCATGTACAACTAATACGTTTCACTAGGGTCCGTCAAGCCTGGTTCGCGCAAAAAAGCGGCCGCCCCCGGACAAACCGGAAGCGGCCGCGCGCATTCATCTGCCAGGGCTGCTACTTGCCGCCCTGCTTCTTCTCGATCTTGCCCCAGGTATCCTTGAGGGTCGCCGCGCGGTTGAACACGGGCGCGCCGGGCTTGCTGTCCTTCTCATCTGCGCAGAAGTAGCCCAGGCGCTCGAACTGGCAGCGCCAGCCCGGCTCCGCACCGGCCAGGGCGGGCTCCAGCTTGGCCCGCAGCACTTCCAGGGAGTTCGGGTTGATGCAGGAGGTGAAGTCCTCCTCCGCGCCGGGGTTCGGCTTGGTGAAGAGCAGATCGTACAGGCGCACCTCGGCGTCGATGGCGTGCGCGGCGCTGACCCAGTGCAGGGTGCCCTTGACCTTGCGGCCGTCCGGCGTGCCGCCGCCCTTGCTCTCGGGGTCGTAGGTGCAGCGCAGCTCCACGATGTTGCCGGCCTCGTCCTTCACCACCTCGCGGCAGGTGATGTAATAGGCGTAGCGCAGGCGCACCTCGTTGCCGGGGTACAGCCTGTGGAAGCCCTTGGGCGGCACCTCGCGAAAATCGTCCTGCTCGATGTAGAGGACCTTGGAGAAGGGCACCGTGCGCCTGCCCATGTCCTTCTCCGGGTGCCAGGGGAAGTCGAACTCGTCCACCTGGCCCTCGGGGTAGTTCTCGATGACCACCTTGAGGGGGCGCAGCACGGCCATGGCGCGCGGGGCGCGCTCATTCAGGTCCTCGCGCAGGCAGTGCTCCAGCAGGCCGTATTCCACGGTGCTGTCGGCCCGGGCCACGCCGATGCGCTCGCAGAAGTCGCGCAGGGCCTCCGGGGTGAAGCCGCGGCGGCGCACGCCGGAAAGGGTCGGCATGCGGGGGTCGTCCCAGCCCGTGGTGATGCCCTCGTTCACCAGCTGGATGAGCTTGCGCTTGGAGAGCACGGTGTGGGTGAGGTTCAGCCGGGCGAACTCGATCTGCTGCGGGCGGTAGACACCGGCCTGCTCCAGGAACCAGTCGTACAGGGGACGGTTGTTCTCGAATTCCAGGGTGCAGATGGAGTGGGTCACCCCTTCTATGGAATCGGAGAAGCAGTGGGCGAAGTCGTACATGGGGTAGATGCACCATTTGTCGCCCGTGCGGTGGTGGTGCACATGCTTGATGCGGTACATGGCCGGATCGCGCAGGACCACGTTGGGCGAGGCCATGTCGATCTTGGCGCGCAGCACGCGGGCGCCGTCGGGGTATTCCCCGGCGCGCATGCGGGCAAAGAGGTCCAGGTTCTCCTCCACGCTGCGGTCGCGGTACGGGCTGTTCCTGCCGGGCTCCTTCAGGGTGCCGCGGTTCGCGCGGATCTCCTCGGCCGTCTGGTCGTCCACGTAGGCCTTGCCCTTCTTGATGAGCTCCACCGCGAAGCCGTAGAGCCTCTCGAAGTAGTCCGAGGCGTAGTAGAGCCTGTCCTCCCAGTCGAAGCCCAGCCACTTCACGTCGCGCATGATGCTCTCGACGTACTCCACCTCTTCCTTGGCCGGGTTGGTGTCGTCGAAGCGCAGGTTGGTGACGCCGCCAAACTCCTTGGACAGGCCGAAATTCAGGCAGATGCTCTTGGCGTGGCCCAGGTGCAGGTAGCCGTTGGGCTCGGGCGGAAAGCGCGTCATGACGCGGCCGCCGTACTTGCCGCTGGCGGTGTCCTCGGCCACGCGGGCGCGGATGAAGTTCACGGGGGCGGACGGGACGGCTTCGCCGGCGGCTTTATCGGGCGTGGTCATGCGCTGTGTCCTTCTGGAAAAATCTGTTGTTGGCGGAAAACGACGCGGACGGCAGTGGAAAGCGGCCAAGGGCCGTCCTTCCAAGCCCTTCAGCATAGGTGAAAGCGCGGCCGGGGTCAAACTGCCCAGGCGGCGAAGGCCGGGAGCCGAGGTCGTTCGAGCCCGGCGGCCCTACCCTGGCGGAAGCGTCCGCGCCTGCTCCAGGGCCTGGCCGCAGTCGGAGAGGATGCGCGCCAGGCAGCCGGGCCGCACAATGTTCGGGCTCTGGCAGGTGGAGAGGTCGTGCCGGGAGGCCGAGCGCGAGGTGTGGTGCGAGAGCGCCCACACCTGCGTGGGATAGTAGTAGCTGACGCCCTGGGAGAACTTCTTCTTGGGGTTGTTCACCCAGTTGGGGTGGCCGCTCTTCTCCTCGCGGAAGATGGGCAGGCGGCCGGCGCTCTTGCCGGAGTTGATGGGCAGCCAGCACACGCGCTCGGCCGTCACCTCCAGGCAGACGCAGTAGTGCGAGCGGGTGGAAGGGCTGCCCGTGGAGCAGTTGGACACGTCGAAGAGATTGGCGTCCAGCATCACCACGCGGCCGGGGTAGATGTCCTCGTCGCGGATCAGCATGCGATCCTCCGGCTCCCGTTCACAGGGCGCACCACTCCTGTTGTCGCTGATTTCATGGGCCCCTACGCTCCCTGGATTACTTGGGCGGTGCGGCCGGTTCGGCCGCGCTTCCCGGAGGCGGGCCCGGCGGCGGGCCCGGCGGCGGGCCCGGCGGCGGGGCTCCCCCGTCCGGCGGCGGACCGGGAGGAAAGCCCGGAGGGCCCGGCGGCATCATGCCGCGCGGGGGCGGGCCCGGAGGCCTCATCTTTTCCATGCGCGCGCGGAATTCGGCGAACTTCACGCGCTGCTGCGGGTCCAGCACGGCGGCGATCCTGTCGTCGGCCTCCTGGCGCACCTTGTCCATCCGGTCGTGCACGGAGGCGCGGATCACGTCGCCCTTCTGCACGGCTTCCTTCAGGATGGGCAGGACGCGGGCCTTCTGCTCGTCCGAAAGCCCCACTTCGCGGTCGATGACCTCAAGGAAATGCTCCTCCAGGCGCTTGCGCGTATCGGCCAGGAGCTCCGGCAGGTTGCGGGCCATGTAGGCGCGCATGCCGAAAGCGCCGGCCAGGGCGCCCATGCCGAAAATGAGAACAACGAGCAGCCAGGCCTTCCAGGACTTCATGGGGGCATCCATCCTTCGGACCTAGGGCACCAGTCCGGCCAGGGTGGCGACGCCGGCCCCGTGCAGCGAAAGGGAGAGCACCGCCTGGTTGAACAGGCGCTCCATCATCTGGGCGTAGCCGCAGGCGGCCGTGGCGGCCAGGGCCCCCACGGGCACGAAGCGGCGCGCCGCGACGCTGAAGATGTCCCAGAACTCGTTGGCGCGCGGGGTTTTGCCCGCCACCTCGCGCATGATGCGCTCCGTGAATCCGTAGGGGGCCGGCATGGGCTTGGCGCGCAGCCGGCCGTGCCGCATGAGCGCCCGCTCGATGCTGTCGAGTCTGCCATCTTCCATGATCGCACCCTCTCCTTTCATTGTTAGTCGAGCATCGTGCCCAACACGTCTCTCAACTTGCGGCGCGCCCGGTGGGAGCGCACCTTGACCTTGGAAAGGCTCCAGCCCATGAGCTCGGCCACGTCGTTCAGGGTCTGGCCGTCCATGTGCGTCATCACCAGCACCTGCCGGTCCTCCGGGGCAAGCTTGGCCAGGGCCCAGTCCAGTATGGCTCCGGCCTCGCTGCGCTCGGCGTGGGCGTCCAGCCCCTCCCCGGAGGCGTCCGGGATGCTCTCGATCCACTCGCGGGCGCCGGTTCCCAGGGCGCTGAAGGGCGTCTCGCGGCTTTTGCCGCGTCCGCGCCAGAAATCGGCGCACCGCCGCAGCGCGATGCGCGAAAGCCAGTGCACAAAGGGGCTTTCCCCCTTGTACGTGGCCAGGCGCTCGTAGGCACGCACGAAGGTTTCGTGCGCCACCTCCGCGGCCCTGTCCTGCGGCACGTGCCGGGCGGCGATGCCGATGATCTGCGACGCATGCGCATCAATGAGCTGCGCATAGGCGTTCACATCCCCGTTAAGCACCCGGCGCACAATCTCGGCGTCGTTCATTCCCTTGTCTCTGCGGCGCCCCCACGGCACCGCGCATTGAGCGCCCAACCCCACAAACAGAGTAGCCCCGGTGATGCGCACCTGTCAAAAAGTGGGGCCGGTTGACCAGACCGGCCCCGGGAGGGTCCACAGTCGCCCCTGGAAACCTAGGCTTCCAGCGAGACCGACTGAGACGCGGCACCGCTGTCAAAGAGACCAGCGATGAGATTGTCCACGCTCTGATAGGCGCTGCTGGCCTTCTGCCGGGCCCAGAAGTCGGCCAGCAGGTTCGAGGCCGTCGACCCATCGGAGCTGGAAGAACCGGACGTGCCCGAAGCGGAGCTGAACATGCTCTGCATCAGCGCATCGATGGACATGGAGTCCGTGCCGACGCCCGAAGCTCCGCCTGTCCCGCCCGTCCCGCTTGCCCCATTGTCAGAGGACGAGGGCGGGGGCGGAGGCGGGGGCATCATGCCGCCATTCTCGGCCATCATGCTCTCGCGCTCGGCCTTCAGCCCGCCAGTGAGCTCGCTGGCGCTCAGCACGCCGTCGCCGTCAGTGTCGAGCTTGGCGATCTGCTCCGCGGTGGCGCCCATCTCCTCGGCGGAGAGGGTGCCGTCGGCGTTGGTGTCCTTCAGCGACATGATGGTCTCGGCCATCTGCGAGTCCATCTTCTCCAGGTATTCCGTCAGCGAATTTCCGGAGTTGCTGGAACTGGAGGAACTCGCGCTCGACGCGCCGACGCTCGCCGAAGTCGACGCGCCATCGCTGAACAGGCCGGAGATGAGCTTGTCCAGGCTGGGCTGGCCGGAAGCGCCCTGGGAGCTGTCGGTGCTCCCGGAGCCGCCGGCGACGCCGGAACCAAGGGTGGACTGCAGCATGCCCAGCTGGCTGTTCTGCTGCATTTCCGTGCTCATCTGCGCCTGCATCTTCTCGCGCTTGGCCTTGAGCGCGGCGGAGAGCTCTGCGCTGCTCAAGACCCCGTCGCCGTCGGTGTCGAACTGGGCCACGTCGGAATCGCTGACGCCCAGTTCCGAGGCGGAGACGGTGCCGCTGTTGTCGGTGTCCTTCGCGCTGATGATGCTTGCGGACAGCTTGCCGTCCATCTCGTCCATGTTAAAGATCGAATTCGTGCCGCTCAGTGAGCTGCTCAACGAGGAGTTGATCTGCATAGGAATTCTCCCAGGCGCCCTCCGCACGCCAATGACAGAGGGCAATAAAACACCAGAACGCATTGCCAGAAACGGTTAGGCGTCGTGGCGCGGCCGCTGGCCGCTAGTACAGTCTGCGCATGGCGTCCTCCATCGTCTCCCCTCCCCAAGGGACACGAAAGAGTCCTTGCACACTCTTTGACGCCGCACCGTTTCCGGCGGTTACAACATTCCCGTGTTTTTTTCGCCGCCCTTGCCCGCTGGACGCACTTGCGGACCCGCCCCGCGCAGTGCTACAGGCGGTAAGCTCCAGACGCGCGCGCTGTACGCCCGCATCAATTTCAGAGCACGAGGTTTGCCAATGAGCGCAGCAAAGACCCCCCGCACGGATTACGACGTCATCATCGTGGGCGGCGGCCCGGCCGGGCTTTTCGCCGCGGCCTGGCTGGGCGAGAACACCAGCCTCTCCGTCCTCGTCATCGAGAAGGGCAAGCAGGCGGGGCGGCGCGACTGCCCCGTGGGGCGGCTGGGCTGCATCCACTGCAAGCCCTGCAACATCCTCTCTGGCATAGGCGGGGCCGGGCTCTTTTCCGATGGCAAGCTCAACTTCATCCACAAGCTGGGCAAGACCGACCTCACCCAGTTCATGGAGGAGTCCGCGGCCATGGCCCTCATCGACGAGACCGAGGCCATGTTCAACCGCTTCGGCATGGATGGCGCCGTCTATCCCACCAACATGGAGCAGGCCAAGAAGATCCGCGCCCAGGCCAGAAAGACCGGCATCGACCTTTTGATCATCCGCCAGAAGCACCTGGGCAGCGACAACCTGCCCGGCCTCATCGGCGACATGACCGAATACGTGAAGACCAAGGGCGTCACCTTCCACACCTCCGAGGAAGTCAAAAGCGTCATCGCCGAGGACGGCGTCATCAAGGGCGTGGTCACCTCCAAGGGCGAGTACTCCGCCCGCGCCGTCATCCTGGCGCCGGGCCGCGTGGGCGCGGAATGGGTGGGCAACCAGGCGCGCGAGCTGGGCCTTTCCCTGTCCCAGCGCGGCATCGAGGTGGGCGTGCGCGTGGAGGTCCCCCGCGAGGTCATGCAGGAGATCTGCGAGATCATCTACGACCCCACCTTCTTCATCCGCACCGGCAAGTACGACGACCAGACCCGCACCTTCTGCACCAACGACGGCGGCTTCGTGGCCCTTGAAAACTACCAGGACTTCGTGTGCGTGTACGGCCACGCCTACATGGACAAGAAGAGCAACAACACCAACTTCGCCTTCCTCTCCAAGGTGGTGCTGAACGACCCCGTGACCAACAACCAGGCCTATGGCGAGCACATCGGTCGCCTGGCCTCGCTCATCGGCGACGGCAAGCCCATCCTGCAGCGCTTCGGCGACTTGAAGCGCGGCCGCCGCAGCACCTGGCAGCGCATCAAGAACAGCTCCATCGAGCCCACCCTGAAGAACGTGGTCTGCGGCGACATCGCCATGGCCCTGCCCGAGCGCATTTTGACCAATCTTGTGGAAGGGCTGGAGAAGCTGGGCCAGGTGGTGCCCGGCGTGGCCAACGACGAAACCCTGCTCTACGCGCCGGAGATCAAGTTCTTCGCCACGCAGATTGAGACCACCTCGCACCTCGAAACCGCCGTGTCCGGCCTGTTCGTGGCGGGCGACGGCCCCGGCGTGGCCGGCAACATCGTCTCCGCCGCGGCCACGGGGCTCATTCCGAGCAAGGAGATCGCCCGCAGGCTGGCCGGGTAGGCAAAGAGAATTGCCACCGGCGGCCAAAGGGCCTCGGTCCTTTGGAATCCCGCTGGTTCCGTCTTGCTCCCGGCTCAAGGAAGCCGGGAGCAAAACGGAACGGCCGGGCCAGCAAAAACGCCGCACCCCGAGCAGTTGAACCAGGCATGCGGTCGATCCACCCTCCATCGGCAACGCAGACCTAAATATTCTCTAGAAAATGGTTGACAGACTGTCATTCCATTGACAGTGAGTAAAGCACGCCTTTGGGCGTCGTTTTCTTGCGTCTGCCATCATGGAGGATCAATGGCGCTCAACATCGACGGCATCATCGGCAGCAGCCCCGCCCTGCGCGAGGTCTATAAAATCCTCGAAAAAGTCGCCCCCACGGACAGCACCGTGCTGGTCACCGGAGAATCCGGCACCGGCAAGGAACTGCTGGTGCGCGCGCTGCACAAGAACAGCAGGCGCCACGACAAGCCCTTCGTGCCCATCAACTGCGGCGCGATCCCCAAGGAGCTGCTGGAGAGCGAGCTTTTCGGCCACGAGAAGGGCGCCTTCACCCACGCCATCCGGTCCAAGCCGGGCCGCTTCGAGCTGGCCGACGGCGGCACGATTTTCCTGGACGAGATCGGCGAGATGGACCTGAGCCTGCAGGTGAAGATCCTGCGCGTGCTGCAGGAGAAGGAAATCGAGCGCGTGGGCGGCACGGGCAGCAAGAAGGTGGACGTGCGCGTGGTGGCGGCCACCAACCGCGACCTGGAGGTCGAGGTCGCCGCGGGGCGCTTCCGCGAGGATCTCTTCTACCGGCTGAACGTCATTCCCATGCACCTGCCCCCCCTGCGGGAGCGCGGCGAGGACATCATGGCCCTGGCCGAGCACTTCCTGCGCGGCTTCTGCCGCGAGAAGGACCGCAAGGATCTGGCCGTGGGCTCACAGGCCAGGGCCATGCTGGCGGGCTACCCCTGGCCGGGCAACGTGCGCGAGCTCGAGAACTTCATGGAGCGCCTGTCCATCCTGTGCGAAGGCCCGCAGGTGACCCCGGCGGACCTGCCGGAGAAGATCCAGCGCGCGGCCGGCATGGAGCCCGCGCCCGCTCCGGTGGCCGCGGCCGTTCCGCAGGGCTTCCGCTGGCCGGAACTCAAGGACATGCGCGACAAGGAAATGGGGCTCAAGGAATTTCTGGACGAGATTGAGGAGCGCCTTTTGCAAGAAGCCCTGGCGGAGGCGGCCGGCGTCAAAAACCAGGCCGCGGAGCTTCTGGGCATCAAGCGCACCACGCTCATCGAGAAACTGAAGAAGCGCAACCTGCTGGATTCATAAGGTTGCAGGGGGATCGGCCCGCCCGTGTCCTTGAAACGTTTCACCGCAACCCTCGGCCTGCTGGCCAGCCTGGCCGCGGCAGATGCCGCGCGGCCCGATGCCGCGCGCGCCCTGCAGGCCGCCTTCCGCGCCGCGCCGGATTCCGAAACGCTGACCCTCTCGGCCGAGGGCGGCAGCCTGCCGAAGTACACCGTGCGGCGCACCGGTCCGCAGGAACTCACCGTCACCTTCGATGCGGCCTCCGGCGAGAAGATTCCCGCCGCGCCCGGCCTGGGCGGCGCAAAGCTCGTGTCCGGCGTGCGCCCCGCCCCCGGCGGCTTCAAGATCCTGCTCAAGACCAGCGCCTTCGGGTATGTGAATTTCCCGGTCTCGGGCAAGCCGCAGCTGCAGATCCAGATCTTCCCCGACGCCGTTGGCGCAAGCTGGGGCCAGGGCAAGAAGGATGCGGACAAGGCCAAGCCCGAGGCCGCAAAGCCCGAAAAGACCAAGGCCGAGCAGGACAAGGCCAAGACCGACGCCCTGGCCGAGAGGCAGAAGCGCGAGCAGGCCAAGGCCGAAAAACTGGAAGCGGCAAAACGCGCCAAGGAGGCCAAGGCCAAAGAGGCCGAGGACGCCAGGCGGGCCGCCGAGGAGGCCAAGAAGGCCGCGGCGGAGGCCAGGCACGCCCCTGCCCCCCAGCCTGCCGCGCAGGCCCCGGCCCAGGCGGCCGCCAAGCCCGCCCCCCCGGCGGACGGCACCGGTGGCCAGCCGTTCTTTTCCGTGCCCTATTCCATGCGCATGCCGGTGAACAAGACCGTGCTGGGCGCAGGCGGCAGCGCGACGCTGCCCGCCCTTGCGGGCCAGACAGGCCAACCGGGTCAGCCGCAGACGCCTCCCCCGGCGGAAAAGGCCGCGCCGGCGAAGCCGGCCCAGCAGGCCGGCGGCAAGCTGCCCCCGGGCGTCACGGAAAAGCCCCTGCTGCAGGAACAGGGCACCGGCGCCCCGGCCGCGCGCCCGGCCGAGCACGCGCCGCCGCCCAGCGTGAACATTTCCGCTCCCGCTCCGTCTGCTCCGCCCGCTCCGGCGGCGACGGCAGCGCCCGCCCGCGACCTGACGCCGGAAAAGGGCCAGTCGGGCGTGCGCTTCCGCGCCGAGCACAAGGGCCCCGCGGACCAGCGCCCGGCCGAGGTGCTCTCCGGCGCTCCTGCCGTGGCCAAGGCCCCCGGCCAGACCATGGCCCAGGGGCAGCCTGCGCTCGCCCAGGCGCAGCCGGGCAAGCCGTGGGAAGTGCGCCAGACCGTGCAGAAGGTGCTCGCGCCCTCCGGCGCCACGAACGCGACCCTGCCGCAGACGGGCGGCGCGCCCGGAGCGGAAGCCCATGCGGCCGCAGCAGCAGACGCCCACGCCCAGCAGGCCGATCCCCATGCTTCCGCAACCCCGGCTGCCGATCCGCACGCCGCGGGCGCGCCGAACGCCTCCGCCCCGGCGGATGCCCAGGCCGCCCCAGCCAAGCCCGGCGGCAAGGATTCCCACGGCAAGGACAAGGAACCTCAGGGCCCCTTGAGCACGGACCAGTTGAAGGACGCCCTGCTCTCGGCCCAGTCCGACATGATGGGCGGCAAGTGGGACGCCGCGGCCAAGGCCCTGGAAGGCCTCATCCGCGAGCCGAACCTCAAGGGTGACCTGCGCGAGGAGGCCCTGTACGCCCTGGCCGACACCTACATGCAGGCCTACAAGGACAGCCTTGCGGCCAACTACGACAAGATCGCGGGCGCGCAGCAGGCGGCCATGAACGCCAACCAGAAGTCCCAGCGCGTGCCCCGGGCGCTCATCAACCTGGGCCTCTTGAACCTCAAGGTGAACAACCTGCCCGAGGCCAAGGCCTACTTCAACATCATCAAGAAGAAGTACGCCCAGGACCAGAACGCGTCCATCGTGCCCTTCTCCCTGGGCGAGTACTACCGCGCCAAGGGCGACCTGAAGGCCGCCGCCGACCAGTACCAGAACCTCATCCAGACCTACCCGGACTCGCGCATGGCCAAGGAGACGGCCTACATCCTGGCACAGGTGCTGCGGAAGCTGGGGAATTTCGACAAGGCCTTCCAGATCGTGGACTACCTGGACAAGCGCTGGCCGCTTTTCTACATGGAGAGCCCCGCCTTCCTGAAGCTGGCCGCGGAGGTCGAGGAGAAGGTCGGCAAGCTGCAGCTGGCCAAGGACCACTACTGGACCTTCTACAACCTGAACCCGGACAACGAGTTCGCGGACATCACCCTCGTGCGCATCGGCGACATCTACCTGCGCCAGAACAAGCCCGCCGCGGCCAGGGAAGTCTATCAGAAGGCCCTGCGCGACTTCCCCGAACGCGAAGGCGGGCTGGTGGCGCGCATGCGCTTGGCCGAGGAAGGCATCTACGACGACCCGACCATGAGCGAGATGGCGCCGGTGTTCGGCAAGCCCGTGTCCACCAAGCCCAACGAGACCTACGAATACATCATGACCAAGCACCCGCAGAGCCCGCTGGCTCCGCTGGCGCACATCAAGCTCGGCATGTGGCAGTTCCACAACAAGGCCTACATGGAGGCCATGAACACGGCCAGCTCGTTCCTGGAGAAATACCCCAAGAGCAACCTTGTGGGCAAAGCGAACGAGCTGGGCTTGCAGGCCTTTTTGCAGGCCCTGCCGGGACTGGTGCAGGAGGGCAACTACGCCCGCGTGCTGCAGCTCTACGACAACGCCCCCTTCGTGAAGGACAGCCACGACAAGATCGGCGACGAGGCCCAGATGGCCATCGCCGTGAGCGCGTGGAAACGCGGCCAGGGCGACCGCGCCCTCAAGCTCGCCGGGCGCTTCCTGGGCAAGCAGCAGGTGCCCAAGTATTCGGAGATGGCCCTCGACCTCGCCATGAACGTCTTCGTGGAGCGCAAGGAGTGGAAGCGCATCTCCGACCTGGCGGCCAGGGCCAACGCGGCATGGAAGCTTTCGCCCCGGCAGAAGGCCCAATTCGAGACCGCGCGCGCCATGGCGCTGGAGAACCAGGGCGAGAGCGAGAAGGCCCTGCCCACCTGGACGCGCCTGGCCAGCGATCCCGGCACCGATCCGGCCACCCGCGCCCACGCCACGTACGTGCTGGCCAAGGACGCCGCGCGCAAGCAGGACATGTTCCGTCTCTTCGCCCTCTCGCAGGAGGCGCTGGGCCAGTTGCTCGCCACCGGGGGCGACAAGGAGAAGATCAAGGACTGTCTGCTCATGGCCATCACCGCCACGGAGCGTTCCGGCCGCTTCAACGAGACCCTCAAGTGGGGCAAGGAATTCGACCGCATCATCCCCGACAGCGACCCAGACTGGGCGCCCATGCGCCTGCGCCTGGCGGACGTGTACCGCCGGGGCAACCAGCTGGACGAATGGAAGACGCTCCTGACGGACATCGTGAAGAAGAAGCCCAACACCGTGTACGCGCGCATGGCCAGCCAGGCCCTGGAAAGCAGCGCCCTGGACCAGCGCCTGCAGAACTACCTGACCAAGCCCATACGTTAGGCCCGGCGCACCGGTCCAAAAAGGAGCACGCCATGCCCATGCCGTACGTGGAAAGCCACGACCGCCAGCCGGCCGTTGCCGGACAGTTCTACACCGCCGACGCCCCGGCCCTCATGGAAGAGGTGCGCGGCTACCTTTCGCAGGCCCAGCCGAAAAACGACGCCCCCACGATCCTGGCCATGGCCCCGCACGCCGGGTACTACTACTCCGGCATCATCGCGGGCGTCACCCTCGGCCAGGCCAACCTCGCGCCGACGGTGCTCCTGCTCGGCCCCAACCACACGGGCCTGGGCAAGCCCTTCGCCGTGTGGCCCGACGGCCGCTGGCTGTTCCCCGGCGGGCACCTCAAGGTGGACGCGGAGCTTGCCGCGCACCTGTGCGAGAAGGAGCCCCAGCTTGCGCCGGACACCCTGGCCCACCAGCGGGAGCACTCCCTGGAGGTCATGGTGCCTTTCCTGGCGGCATTGAACCCGGAAACGACCATCGTGCCCGTCTGCATCTCTCACCCCGGCCTGGACACCCTCATGGCCGTGGGCAAGTCCATCGGCCGGGCGCTGCGGGCCTTTCCCCGCCCGGTAAGCATCCTGGTGAGCTCGGACATGAGCCACTTCGTGCCGCACGAGGTGGCCAGGGAGCAGGATTCGCGGGCGCTGGAGCCAGCCCTGCACCTGGACGCGGCGCGCTTCTTCGAGACCGTGCGCGGCGAGGGCATCAGCATGTGCGGAGTGCTGCCCATGACCGTGGGCATCTGCGCGGCCCTGGAGCTGGGCGCGCAGGAGACGGAAGTGACCGGCTACGCCACCTCCGGGCAGATCAACGGCGAGATGCGCCGGGTGGTGGGCTACGCCGGCATGCTGGTGAGCTAGGTCCCGCTCGCCCCGCTTTCGTCAGCCCCCCCGGCAAGCAGTCCGGCCGGCAAGCAGTCCGGCCGGCAAGCAGCCCGTCCGCAGGAGCCCATCGGCAGGAGTCCATCGGCAGGAGTCCCTGGGGCCGGGCGTTCTACCAGGCCCGCACCATGCGCCCGGCCACGCGCCGGCGCTGGTCCTGGGGTCGGCCATCGTCCACGCGCTCGCAGAAGATCGGGATGTCGCCGTTCTCCGCCGCGCGCAAGTACCCCACGCATTCGAGCACAACGTCCCGCTGCTGGCCGCGCAGCACCTCGCGCAGGAAGCGCCGGGGATCGTTCAGGTCAACGGCATTGCCGCGCAGGGGCTGCACGCTCATGCGCACGTGCAGGTTGCCGTCCTCCATGGCCAGACCGGTGAGGCTCATGCGGTTCACCACCCTCGGATCGCCCTCCAGGGTGCCGTAGAGCGTGTCGCCCCCGGGCTTGAGGGCCAGCATGGGCAGGGGCAGGCCGGTGTCCGTCTCCAGCCGCCAGGTGCCGGCCAGGCGCTGCAGCACGGCGGCGCGGTCGTCGGCGCGGGCGGGCTTGGCAACGGCAGACTGGGCCGGGGCGGAAACGGAAACCTGCGGCGCGGGCGCCGAGGGAACCACCACCCCGGGCCCGACGGAGGCCACCTGGACCTTGCCAACCTGCGCCGCGGCCTGCTTTTCCAACTGGGCCTGCGCCGCCTTCTGCGCCTGCTCGGCCTTGGCGCGGGCCGCGGCCAGTTCGGCGCGCTCCCTCTCCAGCTTCTTGCGCTCGGTCTCCAGGATGGCCAGCTGCTCCTTGAGGCGCGCCTCCTGCGGGGCCTGGGCCTCCTTGAGCTTCCGGGCCTCGTCGGCGTCCAGCTGCTGGCGGAGACGCACAAGGTCGGCCTTCTCCTGCTCCACCTGCCTCTTTTCCGCCTCCAGCCCGGCGAGGTACTCCTTGAGGCGCTGCTCCTGCTGGCGCTGTTGCTGGGCGATCTGCGCGGCGTTCACCTGGCTGGCGGCATAGGCGGCTGTTCCCTGCGGCTGGCCGCCGGCAAGATAGAAATACCCCGCCAGCGACGAAGATTCCCAGGGCACCTGTTTCTTGCCCGTCTCCATCATGACGCCGATGCGCACGCGCTTGAACACTTCCTCGATGGGAATGCCCGGCGTGGCGAGGTTGTCCAGCAGGTACTTGGTGTACAGGCCGTTCTTGCCGGAACCGTCGGAGGCCACGGAATTGGGCGCCGTGGCGTAGGCCACCAGCGAACCCGTGGGCGCGTCCATGCGGGCCAGGCCCTGGTCCACGGAGCGGAAGGCGCGCGTGAAGGGATTGTTGCGGCAGGCGTCCAGGATGACGATGTTCAGCTCATTGCCCGCGTCCTCCATCTTGCCCAGCACGCGGCCGGCGTCCACGCACTCGTACTTCGCGTCGGACTCGCTGCCCATGCGCGCCCCGATGGGCACCAGGTAGTTGAGGCCCTGCACCTGCACGCCGTGCCCGGCGTAATAGAAGAGCCCCACCCCGCCGCGCTTGAGCTTCAGCCCGAAGTCGCGGATGGCCTCCTCCATGGCGCGCAGGCCCACGTCGGTCTTGAGCTGCACCTCGAAGCCGAGGTTGGCGAGGGCGAGGGCCACGTCGCGGGCGTCGTTGGCGGGATTCTTGAGGGGTTTGTCGCCATAGGCCGAGTTGCCGATGACCAGGGCGTAGCGGCCGGCATCGGCGCTGGCGGGCGAGGCCTGGGCGGCGGTGAGCAAACAGAGGGCGCAGAGCGCAAAAATGAGTCGACGCGCGGCGCGCATGGTGTCCCCCGGTGTCGTGCTGTGAGCTGGTCAGGCCCGTTTCATACGCTCATACCCAAGCGGTCCGTTGCTGGCAATTGCCAGAATGGCGCGCACTTGCGCCGCGGCTGGACAGCTCTGCCCCGCGCGGTTAGGAATCAGGTGCGGACAGCCGCTCGCACATGCCGCCCAGACGGCGGCAAATCCTCTGCAAGGACGGAGCCAGGCACGTGATCCTACGACGCATCCGCCAGTTGTTCGCCCACACCCACGCCCCCCGCTTCACCGGGCTGGAGATCCTCAAGTACATCGGCCCGGGCCTGCTGGTCACCGTGGGCTTCATCGACCCCGGCAACTGGGCGGCCAACGTGGCCGCGGGCGCGGGCTTCGGCTATTCGCTCCTGTGGATGGTCACCCTGGCCACGCTCATGCTCATCGTGCTGCAGCACAACGCCGCGCACCTGGGCATCGCCACGGGCCTGTGCCTTTCCGAGGCCGCGGTGAAGCACCTGCGCCCCGGCGTGGCCCGGACGCTCCTGGGCTCCGCCATGCTGGCGGCGGTGGCCACGGCCCTGGCGGAGCTGCTCGGCGCGGCCATCGCCCTGAACATGCTCTTCAAGCTGCCCATCTGGGCCGGGGCGCTCCTCACCACGGCCTTCGTGGCCTGGATGCTCTATTCCAACTCCTACCGGCGCATCGAGAAGTTCATCATCGGCTTCGTGTCCGTCATCGGCATCTCCTTCATCTACGAGCTGACCCTGGTGGACATCCCCTGGGGGCACGCGGCCTCGCGCTGGTTCGTGCCCAGCTTCCCCTCCGGGTCCATCCCCGTGATCATGAGCGTGCTGGGAGCGGTGGTCATGCCGCACAATCTCTTCCTGCACTCTGAGGTCATCCAGAGCAGGCAGTGGAACCTGGAGAACAAGGAAGTCATCCGCCACCAGCTGCGCTACGAGTTCGTGGACACGCTGCTCTCCATGCTGGTGGGCTGGGGCATCAACAGCGCCATGATTCTGGTGGCCGCGGCCACCTTTTACGCCAGCGGGGTCGGCGTGGACGCCCTGGAGCAGGCCCAGGAGATGCTCAAGCCCATCCTGGGCAGCTCCGCCGCGCTGGTCTTCGCCCTGGCGCTGCTCATGGCGGGCCTGTCCTCCAGCGTCACCGCGGGCATGGCCGGGGGCAGCATCTTCGCGGGCATCTTCTCCGAGCCCTTCGACATCAAGGACGCCCACAGCAGGCTGGGGGTCGCCCTCACCCTTGTTCCTGCCGCCCTGTGCATTCTGTTCATCTCCACGCCCTTCCAGGGCCTCGTCATCTCGCAGATTCTTTTGAGCGTGCAGCTGCCGTTCACGATCTTCCTGCAATTCCGGCTCACTGCCTCCCGTGGTGTCATGGGTGAATTTGTGAACTCTTCCTGGCACAATGTCGTTCTTTCTGCTATCAGCGTGGTAGTGATTGCGCTCAACCTGCTCCTTCTGTGGGACACCCTCTTCGGTTGAGCCGCGCCCGGGACCACGCCAACAGCGGAGACACGATGACCGACAGCTTCCCGTACGAAATCAAGGAATACACCCTGCACGGCAATTCCCCGGTGGCCATCCAGGCCATCCGCGAGGTGCCGCTGACCATCTACCTGAACGGCCGCGAGGTGGTGACGCTCTTGTGCACGGGCAAGTACCCTCGGCACCTGGCCGTGGGCTTCCTCAAGTCCGATGCGCTCCTGACCGACCCCTCGCAGCTTGTGGACGTGGACATCACGGACGAGGAGGCCCGCATCACGGCCAGGGTGACGGTGAGCCACGACCCCTGGGCGGACGGACGCACCATCCAGCGCTCCATAACCTCCGGCTGCGGCAAGGGCACCAACTTCGACCGCAACGTGGCCACCATCTCCAGGCGCCGGGTGACAAACGACCTCAAGGTGACGCCCGCGCAGATACTGGCCCTGGCCGAGGAGCTGAAGCGGCGCAGCACGCTCTATGGCCGCACGCGCGGCTGCCACAACTCGTCCCTGTGCACGCCGGGCGAGATGCTGCTCTTCCGCGAGGACATAGGCCGCCACAACGCCATCGACATGATCGTGGGCGAGTGTTTTCTGGAGGGGATTCCCACCGAGGACAAGATGATAGTCTCCACCGGGCGCGTGGCCTCGGAGATCCTGCTCAAGACGGTGCGCATCGGCGTGTCGGTGATGGCCTCCACCGCCGTGGCCACCAGCTTCTCGGTGGAACTGGCGCGCAAGATCGGCATGACGCTCATCGGCAACATCAAGGCCGACAGCTTCTGGGTCTACAGCGACCCCGGGCGCATCATCCAGGACTAGGCGCTACCTGGCAAGGGCGCCCAGCCACTCCAGCACCATGGCCTTCGCGGCCTCCGGCGTGCCCAGGTGGTCGGCTTGCACCACGGCGTAGCGGCTCTTGGGGTGCGCCGGGGCCTTGTCAAAGCCGTAGCCCGGCCCGGACCGCGAGAGCGGGTCGGCCGCCCCGGCGATCCACAGCACGGGCACCGGCGGGTTGAGCATGGCCGCGCTTCTGGGCATCACGGCCGGGCCGTCGGGGTCGAAGTAGCTCAAGTAGGCGGCGGCGGTGGCGGTCAGGTCGAAGGTCTTGCCCATGTTCAGGTCGGCGAAGGTGGACACGCGTTCGCCCTTGCCCTCGGCCACCAGGGCCTTGGCCCGGGCCACGCTTTCGGCGGCCTGGTCCCGCATGCGGCCCGACTCCGGAGAGTGCCCCGGCGCCAGGCAGATGACCCCGGCAAGGCCTGGAGAACGGGCCGCGTAGGCCAGCGCGGCGTTGGCGCCCAGGCTGTGCCCGCCCACCACAACGGCCGGGGCCCCCTTGGCGCGCAGTTCTTTCACAGCCGCATCGACCTCGGCCAACCCTTCCAGAAATCCGGCGTTGTAGGCCCTACGCCTGGACCAGGGCATCTCCGGCGTGGCCACCATGTAGCCCGCCTCGCGCAGGGACTGGGCCAGGCCGGCGATGTATCTGTCCGGCGAGCCATGCTTGCCGTGCAGCAGCACCACGCCGCACTTGGCCTCGGCCGCCGCAGCAGCAGGGGCAAGGCAAAAGGTCGCGAGAATGGCGAGCAGGACAGCCACGAAGCCGGAAGACGCGTTGCGCATGTGAACCTCCGCGGGAGAAGCCTGGCCTGGGCTACTGCATCAGCCCGCGCAGCCACTCCGCCACCAGGCGCGCGCCCTCGCGGGGCACGTTCTGGTGGTCGGCCGGAATCTCCTCGTAGCTGCTCTTGGGATGGCTGGGAGCCTTGGTGTAGGCGTAGGTGCGGCCCAGGTGGCGCAGGGGGTCGCGCAGGCCCACCACCCACAGCAGGGGCACGGGCTCCTTGAGGGCCGCGGCGTTCTTGGGCATCACCGCCGCGCCGTCGGGATCGTTGAAGCTCAAATACACTTCCGCAGTGGTGGAGAGGTCGTAGTCCTTGTCCAGGTAGATATCCATGAACAGCGACCGCGTGTGGCCGCCGCTGGTGCTGAGCATGGAACGGGCCTTGCGCACGTCCGGCAGAAAGACTTCGCGGTGCCGGTCGGGATCGTGGGAGGGGGCGAGGGCCACGATGGCAAAGACGCCGCCACGGCTGGCTGCGTAGCCCAGGGCCGCGTTGGCCCCCAGGCCGTGCCCGGCCAGGGCCACACGGGTGCACCCGGACAGGCGCAGCTCCTCCACCGCAAGGCCGATTTCCACAAGGGCCTGCTGGTAGGTGGCGTCGAAGCCGCGCTTTTTGGACCAGGGCATCTCCGGCGTGAGCACCGAGAAACCCACGTTGCGCAGCTGGCGCACAAGCTCGGCCAGGGGTTTGTCGCTGCCGCCGTTCTTGTCGTGCAGGAGCACCACGCCAAGCTTCTCCTCCGCCCGGGCGGGGGCCGCCGCCAGGACGGCGCACAGGGCCAGCAGAAGCACGAGACACAGTGCTGGAACGCGGGGCATGGAGTCTCCGGCGGTCAGGCGGTCCTGGGGGCTATCTCCCACTCATCATGGAAGGAATATACCCGGTACGCATGCCCTTGGCAACCGCCGGAATGCGGGAAGCTATCCTCCGCAACGCTCCGTGAACTGGCGCAGGCGCTCGCCATAGGGCGGGAAGCCGAAGAAGGCCGAGCCGGAGACCAGCACATCGGCCCCGGCGGCCACCAGCTCGGCGCAGTTGTCGAGCGTCACGCCGCCGTCCACCTGGATGAGGGTCTGCGCGCCGGCCTCGGTGATCATGGCTTTGAGCTCGCGGATCTTGTCCAGGCAGAAGGGGATGAACTTCTGGCCGCCGAAGCCGGGGTTCACGCTCATGATGAGCACCATGGACAGCTGCGGCAGCAGGTAGCGCACGGCGGAAAGCGGGGTTGCCGGGTTGAGCGCCACGGCGGGCTTGCACCCGGCCTGGGCGATGGCCGCGCAGGTGCGCTCCAGGTGGTTTGTGGCCTCGGCGTGCACGCAGATGAGGTCCGCCCCGGCCTTGGCGAACTCGTCCACGTAGCGGCCGGGCTCGTCGATCATCAGGTGGCAGTCGAAGAACAGGTCGCTGGTCTTGCGCATGGCGGCGATGACCGGCGGTCCGAAGGTGATGTTGGGCACGAAGGAGCCGTCCATGACGTCCAGGTGCGCCCACTGGACCCCGGCGGCCTTGAGGGCGGCCAGTTCGTCCGCCAGGCGGGCGAAGTCGGCGGAGAGAAGCGAGGGCGAAAGGATCATGGCGGTCTCCTTGTATGCCGTAGGCTGCTATTCGGCGGCCTCGCCCATGGCGAAGTCCACCTTGATCTTGAAGAGCTTGCTGGCCGGCAGGTTCATGATGGGCACGCCCGTCTTCTCGGTGATGCCGGCGAGGATGGCCTCCACGTCATCGGACGTGGGCGCGATGAGCGCGAACCAGACGTTGAACTTGTGATCGCGCAGGTAGTTGTGGGTGATGCCGGGGTGCTTGTTCACCTCGGCCACGAAGGCCTCCAGCCTGTCCTCGGGCACCTCGGCCCCGCAGAGGGTGCTTTTCCAGCCCAGCTGGCGCGAACCGAAGTTGGCGCCCATGCGCCGGATGACGCCCTCACCTTTCAGGCGGCGCACACGGGCCAGCACCTCGGCCTCGGTGAGGCCCACGGCCTCGCCCACCACGGCGTAGGGGCGCGGGTCCACGGGGAAGTTCGACTGGATGATGTCCAGGATCTCTTTGTCGTAGGAGTCCATGAATCTTGCTCCTTATTGCGGCAGCAGGGCCAGCTGGTCGCCGGGGCGGATGGTGCCGCCCTTGAGCACCTTGGCGAACAGGCCCTCCTTGGGCATGACGCAGGTGCCCACCGCGCGCATGATGGCGCAGCCGCTGTCGTGGCACTTCTTGCCGATCTGCGTGATCTCCAGCTCCACCTCGGCCCCCACGCGGAAGCGCGAGCCCAGGCCCAGGCCAAGCTCGTTCAGGCCCTCGACGTTCAGATTCTCGGCAAAGTCGCCGGGGGTGATGGTGGCGAGCTTCTCGCGCATGCGCATGAGGCTTTCCAGGGCCAGCAGGCTCACCTGCCGGCCGCTGCCCGCGTGGGCGTCGCCCTCGATGCCGTAGTCCTCGCGCAGGGTGACCGACTCCACGGGCTTCTTCTTCTCGCCCTTCTTGGTGCTGATGCACACGGAATGCACGACGGCCATGGTGCGCCTCCTACCCTTTGGCCTTTTCGGCCATCTTGGCGATCTTCACCGGAGTGTGGGAGCACAGGGGCTCCTCGCGCAGGTAGTGCCCGCGCATGGTGGCCGCCCGCGCGCGGCAGCCGCCGCAGACCTTCTCGTACTCGCACACGCCGCACTTGCCCTCGTACACCTTGGGGTTGCGCAGGTTCAGGAACTGCTGGCTGCTGCGCCAGATCTCCGGGAAGGGCGTCTTGCGCACGTCGCCGCACACGAGATCGAGGTAGCCGCAGGGCTGCACGATGCCCGAGTGGGAGATGAAGCAGAAGCCCACGCCGCCCAGGCACCCGCGGGAAACGGCGTCGAGCCCGAAGGTCTCGAAGTTCACCGGCACGCCCTCCTCCTTGGCCCGCTGGCGCAGGATGCGGTGGTAGTGCGGGGCGCAGGTGGCCTTGAGCTGCATGCTGGTGGTCTTGCGGAAGTCGTAGAACCAGTTGAGGACTTCC
>JACRDI010000002.1 GCA_016218665.1 Desulfovibrio sp.
ACACGCCCCCCCCCGCCCATCCGGGGCCTGCCCCCGGACCGGCGGCCTGCGGGTCCCGGGAGTCCATACTCCCTGGCCGCCGGAGGCATATTCCTCTCCTCCCCTCCCCCCCAACCGGAGCCCCCATGACGCCTCTCCCGCACGCACGCGCCGCAAAACGCCTCGCCCTGCTGCTGGCCTGGGCCTTGATCGCCCTGGCGCTGGCCTCCTGCGGCGAGGACAAGCAGAAGGCCGAGCGCGAGACGAAGCGCTCCGCCCAAAAGGTCGAGCAGCCGCGCGGCAACACGCGGGAGGACTCCTTCCAGGGCGCCAAGCGGGCCCTGGACAAGCGCGTGTACTTCGACCACCGCATCACCCTGTACTGCCAGGCGTCGTACGACGAGAACGGCGCGGTGATCCTGCCGGCGGGGTTCACCACGCCCAAGCACAAGGCCAGGGCCGCGAACATCGAGTGGGAGCACGTGGTGCCCGCGGAAAACTTCGGCCGGACGTTTGCGGAATGACGCGAGGGCGCGCCGGAGTGCCAGGACAGGCGGGGCCCGTTCAAGGGCCGCAAGTGCGCGGAGCGGGCGAACAGGGAGTACCGGCTCATGCAGGCGGACATGTACAACCTGTACCCGGCCATCGGCGCGGTGAACGCCATGCGCAGCAACGACAACTACGCCATGCTGCCCGGCGCGAAAAACACCTTCGGCTCCTGTGGCATGAAGATAGAGGGCAACAAGGCCGAGCCGCCCGAGCAGGCGCGGGGAACCATCGCCCGCTCAACGAAGTACATGGCCTGGGCCTATCCCCGCTTCCAGTTGAGCCGCCAGCAGGAGCAGCTCATGGACGCCTGGGACGCGATGTACCCGGTGGACGAGTGGGAATGCACGCGGGCCAGGCGCATCGAGGCCATCCAGGGCAACGAGAACCCCATGGTCAAGGGCAAGTGCCAGCAGGCCGGATTCTGGCCGTAGCGGACGAACGCCGCGCGCATTGCAAATCGACCCGACTTTCCGTAGGCTTATTTGTGCTGGGAAATGAACGCCCGGCAAAGGAACCCATGAACAGCAGACGCATCCTCCTCGCCGTCACCGGGGCCAGCGGCCCGCAGTACGCCATGGCCATCGCCCGCGCCGTCAGCCTCGCTCCGGGGCTGGAGCTGCACCTCATCCTGTCCGAGGCGGCCAGAAAGGTCATCGAACTGGAGGCGGACTTCACGGCCGAGGACCTCACGGCCCTGGCGCAAACCACCTACTCGGAGAAGGACATCGCCGCCGGTCCGGCCAGCGGCTCGTGGCGGCACGCGGGCATGATCGTGTGCCCCTGCTCCATGGCCAGCCTGGGCGCCATCGCCCATGGCCTGGGCACCAACCTCATCCACCGCGCGGCGGACGTGACCTTGAAGGAAGGCAAGCGCCTGATCCTGGTGACGCGGGAGACGCCGCTGAACCTCATCCACATCAAGAACATGCTGGCGGCCAAGGAGGCTGGAGCGGACATCGTGCCCGCGAGCCCCGGCTTCTACCACAAGCCCAAGACCATCGAGGACATGGTGAACCATCTGGCCGGGCGCGTCCTCGACCAGCTGGAAATCACCCACAACCTGTTCCAGCGCTGGGGAGAGTAAGGAGGACGGCCATGAAGCTCACCTGGTTCGGCCATTCCAATTTCCTGCTTGAGGCGGACGGCCTGCGGGTCATCATCGACCCCTTCTTCGAGGGCAACCCCAAGGCCCCCGGCGGGTGGGAGGCCGCGGGCAAGGTGGACGCCGTGCTGGTGACCCACGACCACGGCGACCACGTGGGCCAGTCGGCGGAAATCGCCCAGGCCACCGGGGCCAAGCTCGTGTGCATCTACGACATGGTGCCCATGTTCCAGGAGCGCGGCGTGCCCGGCGGGCAGATTGTGGGCATGAACCTGGGCGGCACCGTGGAGCCCCTGCCCGGCCTGCGGGTGAAGATGGTCCAGGCCTTCCATTCCTCGCCCTCGGGCGCGCCGGCCGGGTACATCGCCACCTTCCCCGGCGGCTTCTGCGCCTATCACTCCGGCGATACGGCCCTGTTTTCCGACATGAAGCTCTTCCGCCGCTTCTTCGACATCGACCTGGCGCTCTTGCCCATCGGCGGCTGGTTCACCATGGACGCCAACGAGGCCGCGGTGGCCTGCTCGTTCCTGGGCTGCCGCAACGTCGCCCCCATGCACTGGGGCACCTTCCCCATCCTGGCCCAGAACACGTCCGGCTTCGCCAAGGCCCTCAGGGAGCACGCCCCGGAAACGAGACTGGTGGACATCGCCCCCGGCCAGACCGTCGAAGTCGAGTAGGCAGGAGGGCTAGGGCGCGGCGTCCAGGGCGGCGAGCCCCTCACGGGCGGCGGGGTTCCCCGGCGCGATTTCCTGGCTCTTGCGGTAGAGCGCGCGGGCGCGCTCCGTGCGCCCCAGGCTGGCGGCCAGCTTGGCCCAGTCCAGATACGCGGCCACTCTTTCCGGCTGCAGCTGCACGCACATGGCGTAGAGTTCCTGCGCCTCCTCCGTCCTGCCCATCTTGGCCAGGCAGTAGGCCATGGCCCGCGCCGGCTCGTAGCCCATGCCGATCTTGCCCAGTTCCTCCCCGGCGCGGGCCAGGTAGCCCAGGGCCTCGGGGTAGCGCTCCTGGCGCATGCGCAAGAGCCCCAGGTTGAACAGACACATGCCGTAGCGCGGATGGATGCGCAGGGCCTCCAGGTAGGCGGCCTCGGCCGCCGCGTCGTCCCCTTCGCCCGCCTTGAGCCCGCCGTAGTTGTTCAGCACCACGTGGCTGTCCGTGGTCACGCGCAGGGCCTGCTCGTAAATGCTCACGGGCGTGGCCCAGGTGGCCAGCTGCCGCTGGTGCTGCGCCATCAGCAGGGCGGCCCAGGCGACGAGGACGGCGCACAGGGCGGCCTTCCAGACACGGGCGAGGCGTTCAAGCCCCTCCGCAACCAGGCAGCCCAGGGCCAGGTACAGGCCCATGAAGGGCACGTAGGCCCAGCGGTCGGCCAGGGCCACGTGCAGGCCCACCTTGGGCGGGGCGATGACCGGTAGCAGCGAAACCAGGAACCACAGCCAGCCCACCAGCAGATACGGACGCTGGCGGCGCTGCCACAGGCACAGCCCGGTGAGGGCGGCGAGCAGAAGCGCCGCCCCCATGCTGTGGGCCAGGGGCACGCTGGCCGGAAAGGGGTAGACGATGGCCTGGTCATGGGGCCACACCAGCAGGCCCAGATACTTGGCATAGGCGGCCAGGCCGTTGGCCAGCTTGAGGCCGAAGTCCGGATCCAGGCGGTCGTAGGCCTCGAAGTGGGTGCGCACGGTGACGAAGGTGGCCAGCAGCCCCAGGGCGAGCAGCAGCAGCTTCTCGCGCACCAGCGCAAGCCCCCGCCGCCAGCCGGGCAGCAGCGGCGCGCCCTCGCCCAGGCGCCGCAGGGGCCAGAAGTCCAGCAGCAGCAGCAGGCCCGGCAGGGTGGCCAGCATGGGCTTGGCCAAAAGGCTCAGGCCGTGGCAGGCGTGCAGGCCGATGTTGCGCAGGGCCGAGGGTTTCCGCGCCCACCCTATATATATATTGATGGCGCAGAGGCCGAAGAAGGTGGAGATCATGTCCTTGCGGGCCGAGATCCAGGCCACGGCCTCGATGTGCGCCGGATGCGCGGCCAGCAGCAGACCGGCCAGAAGCGCCGCCGCCCGGCTGCCCGAAAGCCGCAGCACAAGAAGGAAGAACAGGGCCACGTTGGCGCAGTGCCACAGCAGGTTCACAAGGTGGAAGCCGCCCGCCCAGAGGCCGAAGAGCTGGCCGTCGAGCATGAACGAGAGCGTCACCAGCGGGCTCAGGTAGGCGTGGGCGTCGGGCACGAAGGCCTGCCGTACCGTCTCCCAGGAGAGGCCGGAGAGCACCAGTCGGTTCTCCGTCACGTAGGCGGAGTCGTCCAGGTCGCAGAAGCCGAAGCGCCCCACGTCCTGGTAGGCCAGCACGGCGGCGGCCAGGGCCAGGGCGCACAGAAGAAGCGTCCAGCGGAAGGAGGCCTCTCCGGGCGCGGCCGGTTCGTTCGTCGCGGAAAACTCCATCAGGACTCCTTTGCGGGGGACAGTGAATCGAGCGCCTGGCGCAGCTGTTCCGCCCGCCTGGGCCCGATGCCGGGCACGGCGGCCAGGGCGGCCGCGTCGGCCTGCTTGATGGCGGAGATGGTGCCGAAGCGGTCAAAAAGCAGGCGCACGGTCTTCGGTCCCACGCCAGGCAGCGACACGAGCTCTCCCGTGAGGGAGCGCTTGCGGGTGGCCGCCCTGCCCCGCCCGATGACGAAGCGGTGGGCGGCGTCGCGCACGCGTTGCAGGAAAAGCATGGCCGGGCTGCCGGACTTGAGGGCCACGGGATTGCGCCGGCCGGGCCGGAACACGCGGTCCTCCAGCTCGCCGGCGCGGCGGCTGGGCCCCTTGGCGATGGATGCGCACTCGATGGGCTGGTCCGGCAGGGCCTGGGCCAGCGCGGCCACCACCGCGGCCAGTTGCCCGCGCCCGCCGTCGATGAGCAGCAGGTCGGGCCAGGGCGGCCCGGATTCCGTCCTGCGCGCCGCCCACTGGGCAAGGGCGGCGTAGTCGTCGCCGGTGCCTTCCGCGGCGGGCAGGGCGTAGGCGCGGTAGTCCTCCTTGCGCTCCTGCCCGTTCTCGAAAACCACCAGCCCCGCGCGCACGCCGCTGCCGCCCAGGTGCGAGATGTCCACGCACTCCACCCGCAGGGGCGGGGCGGGCAGGCCCAGGGCCTGCTCCAGCGCGCTGGCCACGTCCTGGGCGCCGTCGTGCCGGTGGGCGGTGCGGGCCAGATTGGCCGCCATGTCCATGAGGCGGCGCTCGTCGGGGCCGCGCGGCGGGCCCAGGCGGCAGGGGCCGCCCCGGCGCTCGGCTAGCACCTCGGCCAGGGAAGCGCTTTCCGGCGGGTGCGAGACCGCCACGCGCCCGGGGATGTAGCGCTGCTGGCCATAATACTGGGCCAGGAAGCTTTCCAGGGCGTCGGCGGCGTCCACCGGCCCCAGGCCGGGCCAGTGGTAGGTCTTCTGCTCCAGCAGCTTGCCGCCGCGTACGAAAAGCATGCCAACGCCCAGGCCGTCCTCGGCCAGCTGGACCACGGCGACCACATCGCGGTCCAGGGAATCGCGCAGCACGGAGGCCTGGCCCTCCAGCGTTGCCTCGATGGCCTTGAGCTGGTCGCGCAGGGTGGCCGCCTGCTCGTAGCGCATGTCCTGGGCGGCCTCGTCCATCTGGCGGCGCAGATCGCGCACCAGGGAGCGGGACTTGCCGGAGAGGAACTGCTCCACCTGGGCCACGAGCTGGTGGTAGCGGACGCGGTCCACGGGCAGCACGCAGGGGGCCAGGCACTGGCCCAGCTGGTGGTACAGGCAGGGGCGCACGCGGTTCTTGAAGGACTTGTCCGAGCACTTGCGCAGCTGGAAGATGAGCCCCACGAGCTTCTGGGTGGCCCGCGCGGCCGAGGCCGAGGCAAAGGGCCCGAAGTAGACGGAGCCGTCGCGCACAACGTTGCGGGTCATGGTCAGGCGCGGATATTCTGCCGCCTTGTCCAGGCGGAAGAGCAGCGAGCGTTTGTCGTCGCGCAGGACGATGTTGTAGCGGGGCCGATGCTGCTTGATGAGGCTTTCCTCAAGCAGCAGGGCCTCCTTTTCCGTGGAGACGAGGAGAAAGTCGATGTGGCGGATGCGGGCGACCAGGGCCATGGTCTTGGGGCTCAGGTTCGCCCCGGCGCGGAAGTAGGAACTCAGCCTCTTGCGCAGGCTTATGGCCTTGCCCACATAGATGATCCGACCGGAGCCATCCTTCATGAGGTAGACGCCGGGAGAATCGGGGAAACTTTTCGGCTGAAAATCCATAGGGTTTCTTTACACCAACAACACGAACGAGTGACATGTTTGGGGCCAAATGCCGCGAGTGAGGCTAGCCGAACCCCTCACCAGGCGCAAAGAAAAAAAATTGGACGGTAAAATTTTTTTGACTAAAAAACGTTTTTTGCACTTCCAGACCTTGCTAAATGCACGAAACAGGGCTAAAGATCCTTCCGTAACAGAGTGGCAACGGGCTCATTTTCAACGCTTAAGCAAAGGAAGGAACCATGAAAAAGAGATTCGCACTGTCTCTGGCCCTGCTGGCCGGCCTGGCCGTGGGCGCCACCAGCGCCAATGCTGCCAGCATCAAAGCCACCGGCTCCTGGCAGGTTGACGCCGCCCTCCGCAGCGAGAACGATTTCAACGCCAACAGCAACGCTGATGACAACAAGTTCTCCATCGGTCAGCGTATGCGCACCAAGTTCGAGTTCATCGCCAACGAGAACCTGAAGGGCGTGCTCGAGACCCAGATCGGCACCAACTCCTGGGGCAATGGCCTGTACCAGATCAGCGCCGGCCGCACCCCGAACAGCACCGCCACCGGCGCCCTGGCCGCCGGCAACGGCAACCTGATCCTGCGCAAGGGTTATGTTGACTTCAAGTGGCCCAACACCAAAGTCAACTTCCTCGTCGGCTACCAGAGCCTGAGCCTGCCCGCCGCCTTCGGCCTGGGCAGCCCCATCCTTGACGACCACTTCGCCGCCGCTGCCGCCGTCGTGCCCGTCACCGACAACCTGTCCCTGGTCGGCGGCTATGCTCGCCCCTACGACGCCAACAACTTCGGCTCCACCTCTTCTCTCCGCAACGTCTCCGGCACCTCCACCGATGCCGCTTTCCTGTATGCGAACCTGGACTTCACCGGCTTCAAGGTGCAGCCCTTCTTCGCTTACGGCTACGCCGGCTCCAACACCGGCGGCGCTGGCGTGGGCGCCAACCTGCTGGGTGGCATGGCTGCCCCCACCACTGGCACCGCTTACGGCACCCGTGCCTACTGGGGTGGCGCTGCCTTCACCATGACCGCTCTTGATCCCTTCAAGGTCATGGCCGACGTGAACTTCGGTAAGGCCACCTACAACGGCGCTGCCCGTCAGGACTCCGGCCGCGGTGGCTGGCTGGCCGACATCGCCGTTGACTACACCGGCCTGTCCATGATGACCCCCGAAGTGTTCTTCGCCTACTCCTCTGGTGAGAACAAGGACGGCAGCAAGTCCGAGCGTATGCCCGTCCTCTCCGCTGAGAACTGGGCCTACGGCAGCTTCTGGATGCAGGGCGGCGACACCCTGAACACCAGCTACACCGCCCCCGGCAGCACCCTGGCGCAGGGCAACCCCAACAGCAACCTGGGCTTCTGGGCTGCTGGCCTGTCCCTGAAGGACATCAAGCTCATCGACAAGCTGAGCCACACTGTCCACTTCATCTACTTCAAGGGCACCAACGCCAAGGAAGTTGCCACCATGGCCAACACCAGCGGCTACGGTCAGCTCCTGACCACCAAGGACTCGCTGTTTGAAGTCGACCTGAACAGCAAGTACCAGATCTACGAAGAGCTGTCCCTCGGCCTCGAGCTCGGCTACATCAACGCCGACTTCGACAAGAACGTGTGGGCCGCCGCTGGCGCCGACCGCGACAAGCTGAGCAAGGACGCCTACAAGGCCGTCTTCATGCTCAACTACAGCTTCTAAGAATCAAGTCCCCGAGCCCAAAGCCACAGGCCGGCGCAGAAATGCGCCGGCCTTTTTTTTATTCCAAACCCAGACGGGTACGAGCCGACAACGAGTCCGATGGGGTGTGGTTTAGTGTTCAGATTTGTAACCTGGATGCCAGCGGTATAAAAAAATGCACGATAAAAAAAATTGAACCAAAGTCAATTTTTCTCTTGCACGGCCGTATTCATATCAGGTAGAAGGGCTCTGTAAGTTCGCGTCAGGATGGTTCTATCAACCGCAAAAGAGGGAAGGTAACAATGAAAAAGATGAGCTTTTTCGGGCTGGTGTCCCTGCTCGTCCTCAGCCTGGCCGGTATCGCCCAGGCCGCGGAAGTGAAGGCCACCGGTAAGTGGCAGATCGATGCCTACATGAACGACTCCATGAACTTTGAAACGATGAACAAGGACCAGGCCTTCCGCATCGAACAGCGCATGCGCACCGCCTTCCAGTTCATCGCCAACGAGAACCTGAAAGCGGTCCTCGACACCCAGATCGGCTCCAATACTTGGGGCAATGGTCTGTACCAGATCAGCGCTGGCCGCACCCCGAACAGCACCCAGGGCGGCGCCAACGGCGCTGGCAACGGCAACCTCATGCTGCGCCAGGGCTACATCGACTTCAAGTACCCCAACACCGCCGTGAACTTCAAGGTCGGCTTCCAGACCCTGAGCCTGCCCGCGGCCTTCGGCGGCGGCAGCGCCATCCTGGATGATCAGGTCGGTGCCGCTGTGGTGAGCGCCCCCATCGTTGACGGCGTGAAGCTGCTGGCCGGTTACGCCCGCCCGTACGACGCCAACAACTTCGGCTCCACCTCCGGTGCGAACCTGTGGTCTGGAACTTCCGCCGACATGGGCTTCCTGGCCGTGCCGGTTGACTACTTCAAGGGCTTCAGCATCGTGCCCTTCGGCGCCTTCATGTACAGCGGCGCCAACGCCGCCGCCCAGGCCACCGGCGCCACCAGCCAGATCGGCTTCGGCAGCGCCGGCGCCAACAACAGCGTTGGCGTGCGCGCCTACTGGGCTGGCGCGGCTTTCACCATGACCGCTTTCGAGCCCTTCAAGGTGATGGCTGACTTCAACTACGGTCTGGCCACCTACAGCAACTACACCCTGGCCGACACCAGCAATGGCGGTCGTCAGGGCTGGCTGGCCGACATCGCCATCGACTACACTGGTCTGTCCTTCATGACCCCTGAAGTGTACTACGTGTACACCTCCGGCGTGGGTGGCCGCAACGCCAACAAGGACGGCCGCATGCCTATTGCCGGTAACCCGCAGAGCTGGAGCATCAACAACTCCTTCTACTTCGGCGACCGCAACATGATCACCGGCTTCAACACCGCCTCCACTGGCGCTTCCAACGGCGCTGGCACCCGCAACACCATGGGCTTCTGGGCCACCGGCTTCGCCCTGAAGGACATGAAGTTCTTTGACAACTTCACCCACACCTTCAACGTCATGTACGTGAAGGGCACCAACAATGCCGACGCCGTCCTGGCCAGCCGCCGCGCCACCGGCATCACCACCGGCTACGGCGTGTTCCTGACCGACAAGGACAGCCTGTTCGAGATCGACCTGCAGAACAAGTACAAGATCTATGACGCCCTGTCCCTGCAGCTCGACCTTGGCTACATCAATGCCAGCATCGACAAGGACACCTGGCGCGCCATCAACGCCAATTACGGCAACAACGACCTGCTGAGCAGCAACGCCTACCGCGCCGCCCTCGGCCTGACCTACAGCTTCTAAGCTGAATAGACCACCTGACGCTTTCCGGGGCCGAGACGAAAGTCTCGGCCCCTTCGCATTTTCAGGCCAAGGATCTGGATATCGGGCTTGATTTTCCTGGAAAATCGGGTTAGGAGTGTTTACTTACATTACATTTCGTTTCAAATTTTCCAGGAGAAGGGGTGTTTACGCATGTCACGACTGAAACTGCTTGTTCTTTCTTTGTTGATGGTGGGGGCTTTTTCCGCCAGGGCCCAGGCCGCAGAGATCACCGCGCGAGGCTATTGGTGGATCGAAGGCGTGAGCCGCACGAACTGGAATTTCAACGAAGGACAGGATAACCACTTCTCCATTGAAGAGAAGCTGCGTACCGCGTTCTACTTCACTGCGAACGAGAACCTCCGCGGCGTCCTCGACACCCAGATCGGCACCAACAACTGGGGCAACGGCCTGTACCAGATCAGCGCCGGCCGCACCCCCAACTCCACCCAGGGTGGCGCCAACGGCGCGGGCAACGGCAACATCATGCTGCGCCAGGGCTACATCGAGTACAAGTGGCCCAACACCCAGGTGAACATCAAGACCGGCTTCCAGATCCTGACCCTGCCTGCGGCCTTCGGCGGCGGCAGCCCCATCCTGGACGACCAGGTCGGCGCCCTTGTGGTGAGCACCCCCCTCACCGACATGGTGAGCCTCACCGCCGGCTACGCCCGCCCGTCCGACTCGAACAACTTCGGCTCCACCTCCGCCATCAACGGCAGTGGCACCTCCGCCGACCTCGCCTTTGCCGCCGTGCCGGTGAAGACCAAGACCATGACCATCACCCCCTTCGGCATGTTCCTGTATGCCGGTGGGCGCGCCGCCGGCGCCAACAACAACCTGAGCGCCACCCCGCTGCTCGGCCTCACAGGGCCCAATGCCGCCGCTGGCCAGGGCGTGCGCGGCTACTGGGGCGGACTGGCCTTCAGCATGACCCCCGAAGAGCTGCCCATCAAGGTCATGGCCGACTTCGACTACGGCAAGGCCACCTACACCAACTACTTCAACAACACCAAGGACGGCGGCCGCTCCGGCTGGCTGGCCGACATCGCCGTTGACTACACCGGGTTCTCCTCCGTGACCCCCGAGGCCTTCTTCGTCTACTCCTCCGGTGAAACCGGCCGCAACACCGACCACTCCGGCCGCATGCCCGTCGTCGGCGTGCCCCAGAACTGGTCTCCGGGCGTCGGCTCCATGTTCTTCGGCGAGCGCTACGAACTCGCGGGCTCTCTCAACTACTCCGCCGGCTACACCCTGTTCACCCTGGGCTACTGGACTGGCGGCATCACCCTGAAGAACTTCAGCTTCTTCGACAAGCTGTCCCACGACTTCACCCTGCTGTACGCGCGCGGCACCAACGATCCCGAGTACCTGCGCAACAGCGTGAACATCCGCGGCGTCAACTACGCCGGCTTCCTTACCACCAAGGACTCCCTGTGGGAGGCCGACCTGTACAACCGCTACAAGATCTACGACGAGCTGACCGCCTACCTGTACCTGGGCTACATCAAGTCCAATTTCGACATCAACACCTGGGGCGCCTCGGCCGTCACCAACGCTGCCGCCATCCGCACCTCCAAGAGCAGCGGCGACGCCGCCAAGATCGGCGTGGGCCTGAACTACTTCTTCTAGCCCGCGCAACGCGCATTCCTGGGGCCGGGGCGAACGCTCCGGCCCCTTTCATTTGGCCTGCCGGCCTCGACTTTTCGTGCCGCTTTCGCTAGCATCAGGGGCTCAAGGATCCCGTCACTTCCCGCAGTCAAAGGACCAAACCATGCCCTGCCGCATCGTTCGCATTCCCGCCGAGCTCGACGCCGACGGCCTGCTTTCCTGGCTTTCCGGCCGCAAGGACCCCGGAAACGACATCAGCGCCAGCGTGCGCGCCATCCTCGCCGCCGTGAAGAAGGACGGCGACAAGGCCCTGCGCGCCTATACCCGCAAGTTCGACGCGCCCAGGCTGCCGGACCGCTTCCAGGTGCCGGGCAAGGACATCGCCGCCGCGCTCAAGGGCATCCCCAAGGCCGACCTGGACATCCTGCGCGAAGCCATAGAGCGCGTGCGCGACTTCCACGCCCGCCAGGCCGAGCAGTCCTGGTTCACCACTGCGCCCGACGGCACCGTGCTGGGCCAGATGGTGCGCCCGGTGGACCGCGTGGGCCTGTACGTGCCCGGCGGCCAGGGCGGCGAGACCCCGCTCATCTCAAGCCTCATCATGAACGCCGTGCCCGCCCAGGTGGCCGGCGTCACGGACATCGCCGTCATTTCGCCGCCGCGCAAGGACTCGACGCTCAATCCGTACATCCTGGCCACCGCCGCCCTGCTCGGCCTCACCGAGGTCCACCGCGCGGGCAGCGCCTGGGGCATCGCCGCCCTGGCCTACGGCACCAAAAGCATCCGCCCCTGCGACGTCATCGCCGGGCCGGGCAACATCTACGTGGCCACGGCCAAGGCCATCCTCGTGGGCGAGGTCGGCATCGACATGATCGCCGGCCCCAGCGAGATCACCATCCTGGCCGACGACACGGCCGACGCGGACTACATCGCCGCGGACATGCTCTCCCAGGCGGAGCACGACCCGCTGGCCGCGGCCCTGTGCATCACCCCCTCCAAGAAGCTGGCCCAGGCCATCCGCAAGGCGCTCTCCGCGCAGCTTTCCAGGCTGCCCCGCCGCGACCTGGCCGAACGCGCCCTCAAGGACTGGGGCGGCCTGCTGCTGGTGGACAGCCTGGACGAGGGCATCGCCCTGGTGAACCGCATCGCGCCGGAGCACCTGGAGCTGGCCGTGGACGAGCCCTTCGCCCTCCTGGGCAAGATCCGCAACGCCGGGGCCATCTTCCTGGGCCACCACTGCCCGGAGCCCGTGGGCGACTACTTCGCGGGCCCCAACCACGTGCTGCCCACCCTGGGCACCGCGCGCTTCTCCTCCGCCCTTTCGGTGCAGAGCTTCTGCAAGAAGTCCAGCATCATCGCCACCTCGAAGGACTACATTGCCGCCCACGGCGGCAAGATCGCGCGCCTGGCGCGGCTGGAAGGCCTGGAGGCCCACGCCCGCAGCGTCGAGGTCCGGCTCGAAAAGAACACCAAATAACCGCCACGGAGACCAGCCATGCAATGCGTCACCACCACGGACATCAAGGAACTTCCGCTGCTTTCGCGCGGCAAGGTGCGCGACATCTATGAAGCCGGCCCTGACAGCCTGCTCATCGTCACCACCGACCGCATCTCCGCCTTCGACGTCATCATGGACGACCCCATCCCGCACAAGGGCGTGGTGCTGAACCAGATCACTCTGTTCTGGATGGACATGTTCAAGGGCCAGGTGGAGAACCACCTGCTGGCCACGGACGTGAAGGACTTCCCCAAGGTGCTGGCCCCCCACGCCGACATGCTGGAAGGCCGCGCCGTGCTCGTCAGGCGCGCCAAGCCCCTGGCCATCGAGTGCATCGTGCGCGGGTACATCACCGGCTCCGGCTGGAAGGACTACCTCAAAAGCGGCGGCGTGTGCGGCCACAAGCTGCCCCAGGGCCTGCGCGAGAGCGACAAGCTGGAAAAGCCGCTCTTCACCCCCTCCACCAAGGCCGAGCTCGGCCAGCATGACGAGAACATCTCCGTGGAGGAGGCCATGCGCATCACCGGCGCGGAGCTGGCCGGCAAGGCGCAGGAGCTTGCGCTCGGCATCTACACCAGCGCCCGCGAGTACGCGGAAAAGCGCGGCATCATCATCGCGGACACCAAGTTCGAATTCGGCACGGTGAGCGAGGGCGGCAAGGACAAGCTCATCCTCATCGACGAGGTGCTGACCCCGGACTCCTCCCGCTTCTGGCCCATGAGCGACTACGCCCCGGGCCGCGGCCAGCAGAGCTTCGACAAGCAGTTCCTGCGCGACTGGCTGGAGGAGATCAAGTTCGACAAGCGCCCGCCCGCGCCCAAGATTCCGCAGGAGATCATCGACCAGACCCGCGCCAAGTACCTGGAGGCTTACCGCCTGCTCACCGGGCGCGACCTGGGCGTATAAACCACCGGCCGCAAGGCCGAGGAGGGACCGTGGACACAAGCGCATGGATTCTCCTGGCAGTGGTGGTGGGCTGGGTGGTCCTTTCCCGGCTCATCCCCGGCGGAGGCTGAGGCCCAAGGAAGCAGTGCGGCTGGACGCCGCCCCCCGCGGACAAGGCCAAGGACACGGACACG
This sequence comes from Desulfovibrio sp., assembly GCA_016218665.1. GTDB lineage: Bacteria > Desulfobacterota > Desulfovibrionia > Desulfovibrionales > Desulfovibrionaceae > Humidesulfovibrio. Next base: position 13,546 of record JACRDI010000002.1, read on the forward strand.
GACACGCCGGACAAGAAGAACCCGTAACACAAACGGCAGGCGCACATGTGGGAGAACATCGGCTTTCTGCTCACGGTCGCGGCCGTGGGCTACGTGTTCGTCGGCATCGTGCTGCCCAAGTTCGGGCTCCGGGGCTGAATGCCCCGCCCCCCGGACCTCTGGGAGAAGTCCGACGACGCCGGCGAAGCACGCTCTTGCAGCAAGTCCGACAAGGCTTGACAGAGTGCGCAGGGGCGCGTAAGAGCACCCCTCTACCTTGCTCTTCCCCCGTGCGGGAAGGGCCAAAGACCGAAAGGAGCACCGCATGTTGAATCACTACGAGACTCTTGTGCTCATGAGTCCGGAGTTGACCGAGGAGAACCGCAAGGAGATCCTCGCCAACCTCTCCGGCATCATCGAGCGCGACGGGGGCAAAATCGGCCTCGTCGATGACTGGGGCGTCCGCACCCTGGCCTACCCTGTGCGCAAGCTGACCCGCGGCCACTACGTCCGCCTCGACTACACCGCCCCCGGCGCTGTTGTGGCCGAGCTGGAACGCAACATCCGCATCACCGACGGCCTGTTCAAGTTCGTCACCGTCCGCCTGGATGAGGCGGCCGACGAGCCCGCTGCAGAGGAGGCGTAAGTCATGGCGTTCCGCAAGAAGTTCACTCCCAAGAGAAAGTTCTGCCGCTTCTGCGCCGACAAGAACCTGCCGCTTGACTACAAGCGTCCGGACATCCTGCGCGACTACATCACCGAGCGCGGCAAGATCATCGCCCGCCGCATCACCGGCACCTGCGCCAAACACCAGCGCAGGCTGACCACCGAGATCAAGCGCGCCCGGCAGATGGCTCTGTTGTTCTACACCACCGTGCACAGCACGGACGTCAAGAAGAAGACCGTCTAGGAGGGCATGACCATGAAACTCATCTTGCGCGCCGACGTGGACACCCTGGGGCGCCTGGGGGACATCGTCGCGGTCAAGCCCGGCTATGGGCGAAACTACCTGATCCCCCAGGGTCTGGCTATGCAGGCCACCGAGGCCAACCTGAAGCAGTTTGAACTGGAGCGCAAAAAGCTGGCCGCCCAGGCCGACGCCCTGCGCGCCGAAGCCACCGGCCTGGCCGACAAGATCGCCGCCGCCACCGTGGTCATCACCGTGCGCGTGGGCGAAGGCGACAAGCTGTACGGCTCCGTCACCGCCCAGAACGTGGCCGACGCCCTGGCCGAGCAGGGCATCGAGATCGACCGCCGCAAAATCGAGCTGCCCGAGGCCATCCGCGCCCTGGGCGAGTTCGAGGTGGAAGTGCACCTGCACCCCGGCGTCACCGGCACCCTCAAGCTCCGCGTGATCAAGCATGGCCAGCAGGAAACCGAACCCGAACAGCAGCCCGAGGCGTAGCCCGGGCGAACACCGAGACGACGGCGCGGAGGCCCTTGAACGGGCCTCCGCCGCTCTCTCGCGGAATATCCCCCCCCAGAACCTTGAAGCCGAACAGGCGGTTCTCGGGGGGGTTTTTATCCGCAATACTCTTTTCCACTCCCTGGTGGACGTCGTCCGCTCGGACGACTTCTACTCCCCCGCCCACCAGATCATCTTCCGCGCCTTTGAGGACCTGTACGCGCGCAACTCGCCCGTGGACCTCATCACGGTGACGGAATACCTGAACCAGGGCCAGAAGCTCGACTCCATCGGCGGCCCGGTCTACCTGGCGGAACTCGCCAACTCGCCCGTCAGCGCGGCCAACGCCCTGCACCACGCGGCCATCGTGCGCGACAAGGCCATCGCCCGCCGCCTCATCGAGGCCGCCAGCGACATCATCGGCAACTGCTACGACAACCAGGACATCGAGGGCCTGCTCGACAAGAGCGAGCAGACCATCTTCCAGATCTCCGACGTGCGCGCCAAGGCCACGGTGCACAGCGGCAAGGAACTGGTGGACCGCGTGTTCAAGGAGCTGGAGAAGCGCGTGGGCCGCCAGGCGCTGGTCACCGGCACCACCACCGGCTACGAGAAGCTGGACGAGATGACCGCGGGCCTGCAGAACTCCGACCTCATCATCGTGGCGGCCCGCCCCAGCATGGGCAAGACGGCCTTCGCGCTCAACCTGGCGCTCAACGCCGCCACCAAGGGTGAGACCCCGGTGCCCACGGCCATTTTCTCCCTGGAAATGTCCATGGACCAAATCATGATGCGCCTTCTGTGCTGCCAGGGCCGCGTGGACCAGACCAACCTGCGCCGCGGCAGCCTGGACGACCAGGACTGGGCCAAGCTCTACGACGCGGCCAACATCATCTCCAACGCGCCCATCTTCGTGGACGACACGGCCGCGCTTTCCACCATGGAACTGCGCGCCCGCTGCCGCAGGCTAAAAAGCGAGCACGGCCTGGGCCTGGTGGTGGTGGACTACCTCCAGCTCATGCGCGCCAGCCGCGACATCGACTCTCGCGAGCAGGAAATCTCCGACATTTCGCGCAACCTGAAGGCCCTGGCCAAGGAGCTGAACATCCCGGTCATCGCCCTGTCGCAGCTCAACCGCAAGGTGGAGGAGCGCGGCGACAAGCGGCCCATGCTCTCCGACCTGCGCGAATCCGGCGCAATCGAGCAGGACGCCGACGTCATCATGTTCATCTACCGCGACGAGGTCTACAACAAGAAGGAAGGCAATCCCAAGCAGGGCGTGGCCGAGATCATCATCGGCAAGCAAAGAAACGGCCCCGTGGGCGAGGTGGAGCTCTTCTTCAAGAAGCAGTACAGCCGGTTTGAAAATCTCAACACAATGGCGTATCCTTCGGAGTACTTCACGTCGAGCTAGACAGGTCGCCACGCACCCTTTTCCGATCACCAAGAACCGCTTCACGAGGGGGAGAGATGTACTACGAAGCAGCAGAAGGCCTGGCCCGCGAGTCCCTGGAGAAACTGCAGACCGAGCGCCTGAAGCGCACCATCGCCACCTGCCTGCGCTCCCCGTTCTATTCCGGCCGCCTGGGGGCCCTGGGCCTCAGCCCGGACTCCTTCAACTCGCCCGAGGACATCAGGAAGATCCCCTTCACCACCAAGGACGACCTGCGCGGCAACTACCCCTACGGCCTGCTCTGCCAGCCCATGGACCAGTACGTGCGGCTGCACGCCAGCAGCGGCACCACGGGCACGCCCACCGCTATTTTCTACACCCAGAACGACATCGACTCCTGGGCTGGCCTGGTTGCCCGCTGCATGTACGCCGTGGGCCTGCGCAAGGGCGACGTGTTCCAGAACATGAGCGGCTACGGCCTGTTCACCGGCGGCCTGGGCATCCACTACGGGGCCGAGCGCCTGGGCCTCTTGACCGTTCCGGCGGGCGCGGGCAACTCCAAGCGCCAGCTCAAGCTGCTGAAAGATTTCAAGGTCGACGGGGTGCACATCATCCCCTCCTACGCCCTGCATTTCGCCAGCTTCCTGAACCAGGAAGGCATCGACCCCAAGAGCCTCAACTGGCGCTTCGCCTTGATCGGCGCGGAGCCGCACACCGAGGAGGCCCGCCAGCGCATCCAGGAGCTGCTTGGCCTCAAGGCCTTCAACTCCTACGGGCTCACCGAGATGAACGGTCCCGGCGTGGCGTTCGAGTGCGAGAAGCAGGCCGGCATGCACGTGTGGGAAGACGCCTACATCGTGGAGATCATCAACCCCGAGACCGGCGAACCCGCGGCCGAGGGCGAGGTGGGCGAGCTGGTCATGACCACGCTCTGCCGCGACGGCATGCCGATTTTGCGCTACCGCACCCGCGACCTGACCCGCTTCATCCCCGGCCCCTGCGCCTGCGGCCGCACCCACAAAAGGCTCGACCGCATCACCGGCCGCGCCGACGACATGCTCATCATCAAGGGCTGCAACATCTACCCCATGCAGGTGGAGCAGGCCCTCATGAGCATGCCCGAGGTGGCGCAGAACTACCTCATCGAGCTCTTCAAGGAGGGCGAGATGGACCAGCTGCGCGTGAAGGTTGAGATCAAGGATGACTACTTCGTGGAGGACATGCGGGTGCTTACCGCCCTGCAGAAGAAGATCGCCGCGCGCCTGCGCGACGAGATCCTCGTGACACCGCGCGTGGAGCTGGTGCAGCACGACTCCATCCCCAAGAGCGAGGGCAAGGCCGTGCGCGTGGTGGACCTTCGCGGCAAGGAGTAGGCCGAACCGTGAGTCTCATCCTGGGGATCGGCCTCGGCCTGGTCCTCTTCGCCCTGCTCTGGCTGAACCTGCTGTCGCTTCCGGGCAACTGGCTCATGCTGGGGGTGCTGGCCCTTCTGGCCGCCTTCGGGCCGGAGGGACGCATCACCTGGGGCTTCGTGGGACAGATGAGCCTCCTGGCCATCCTCGGCGAAATCATCGAGTTCGCCGCCCAGCTCATCGGCGGCAAGCGCGGCGGGGCCAGCCGCGCGGGCAATTTCGGCGGGGTCGTCGGCTCCATCGCCGGGGCCATCCTGGGCGCGCCCTTCGGCCTGGGCCTGGGCGGCATCGTCGGCGCGCTCTTCGGCGCGTGGATGGGCTGCTTCATTGTGGAGCGCCTGCGCCAGGAAACCCACCGCCAGGCCGTGCAGGCCGCCTGGGGAGCCTTCTGGGGCCGCAGCCTGGGCCTTGTGGGCAAGGCCGCCACAGGGGCCGTCATCATCGTCATGAGCGTTACCCGTTTCGTCAGCCAGGCCGCGTAAGGCGGCAAGAAATAGAAGGAGCACACATGTCCGCCAGCACTTCCCCCGCCAACAGCTTTCCCACCTACCGCGGCCAGATGGAGTACGTCTGCCTGGGCTGCGGCGCCCGCTTCAGCATCGACGAGCTGCACTACACCTGCCCTTCCTGCGGCGGCGTGTTCCTGCTGACGGACAACGGCTTCGACAGCCTCAAGAAGACCAGCGGCGCACAGTGGCGGGCCATCTTCGACCAGCGCGCGGCCAGCAAGAACCCGGCCCTGCGCGGCATTTTCCGCTTCTACGAGCTCATGGCCCCCGTGCTGGAGGAAGAGGACATCCTCTACCTTGGCGAGGGCAACACGCCCATCGTGGACTCTCCCCCGGCCCTGCGCCAGGAACTCGGCCTCAAGACCGCGTACAAGAACGACGGCCAGAACCCCAGCGCCAGCTTCAAGGACCGCGGCATGGCCTGCGCCTTCAGCTTTTTGAAGTCCCTGATCCGCGCCAAGGGCTGGACCGAAGTGCTGGCCATCTGCGCCAGCACGGGCGATACCTCCGCCGCGGCCTCCCTGTACGCCTCCTACGTGGGCGGCGCGGTGAAAAGCGCGGTCATCCTGCCCGCGGGCAAGGTGACGCCCCAGCAGCTGGCCCAGCCGCTCGGCAGCGGAGCGGTGGTGCTGGAAGTGCCCGGCGTGTTCGACGACTGCATGAAGGTGGTGGAGCACCTGGCCGACAACTACCGCGTGGCCCTCTTGAACTCCAAGAACGCCTGGCGCATCCTCGGCCAGGAGTCCTACGCCTTCGAGGTGGCCCAGTGGTACGACTGGGACATGAAGGGCAAGTGCGTGTTCGTGCCCATCGGCAACGCGGGCAACATCACGGCCATCATGGGCGGCTTCCTCAAGCTGCACGCCCTGGGCGTCATCAGCGAGCTGCCCCGCGTGTTCGGCGTGCAGTCGCACCACGCGGACCCCGTGTACCGCTACTACGCGGCCGAGCCCGCCAAGCGCGAGTACAAGGCCGTTCCCGTCACCCCCAGCGTGGCCCAGGCGGCCATGATCGGCAATCCGGTCTCCTTCCCCCGCGTGAAGCACTTCGCCGAGAAGTTCGAGGCCATCGGCGGCGCGGGCTCCTTCCAGGTCATCCAGGTGACGGAGCAGCAGATCATGGACTCCATGATCGAGGCCAACCGCCACGGGCACATCGCCTGCACCCAGGGCGGCGAATGCCTGGCCGGAGCCAGGCGCGCCAAGGAGCTTGGCCTGGTCACCGCCGACGAAACCCTGGTGCTCGACGCCACGGCCCATCACCTCAAGTTCATCGGCTTCCAGGAGATGTACTTCGAGAACAGCTTCCCGGCGGAGTTCGGCGTGACGCCCAAGCCGGAGCTTGCCAACAGGCCGGAACTCGTCATCACGCCCGAGGACAAGGCCCGCCTAGCCGAGAAGGACTACGTGGCCAAGGCCGCGCAGAACGTGGTCTCGCGCCTGGGCCTGGCCAAGAAGTAGCATGGCCCCCAAGGCCCCCAAAACGCGGGCCGACCTGCTCCTTTTCGAGCAGGGCCTAGCCGAGAGCCAGGACGCGGCCATGCGGCTTATCATGGCCGGGGCCGCCCACTATCTCAAGAACGGCGAGAAGCTGCCCGTGGCCTCGCCCGGGCAGCAGCTTCCGGCCGACACGGAACTGGTGCTGCGCGGGCAGGACCGCTTCGCCAGCCGGGGCGGCTACAAGCTCCTCACCGCCATCGAGAAGCTCGGCTTCGACCCCGCAGGCAAGGTCTGTCTGGATGCCGGGGCCTCCACCGGGGGCTTCACCGACTGCCTGCTGCAGCACGGCGCCGCCCGCGTGTACGCCGCAGATGTGGGCTACGGCCAGCTGCACTGGAAGCTGCGCAGCGATCCGCGCGTGGTCGTGCTGGAACGCATGAACCTGCGCCAGCCGCCGCCCGTTGATTCGACCGGCCCCGGCTCCCCCTTCCCCGAACCCTTCGACGTGCTCACGGCCGACGTGTCCTTCATCTCCCTCACGGCCATCCTGCCCGGCTGCCTAACGCTCATGAAGCCCGCCTGCGAGCTGGTGCTGCTCATCAAGCCGCAGTTCGAGCTGCCCGCCGGGCGCACGGACAAGGGCGTGGTGCGGTCCGAGCCGGACAGGCAGGAAGCTGTCTCGCTGGTGCTGGACTACTGCCGCGACGAACTGGGCCTCACCGTCGCAGGCGTGGTTCCCTCCGCCCTGCTGGGGCCGAAGGGCAACCAGGAATACCTGGCGCATCTCACCAGAGGGTAAGGCCCAGATGGGGCGCCCTATCTGAGCTGGTGGCGCTGCCCCCAGACCCCCGCCAGGGGATATGCATCCCCTGGACCCGCATGGCGCACGAAAGGGCCTGGGCCGAGTTCCACTCGGCCCAGGCCCTTTCGTGCGCTGCCAGGCATTGCGGAGCGGTTGCCCCGAAACGCCGCGCCCAGCCAACCCCCTCCAGCGCAGAGGCCGCGTTCCGGTGGCTTTCGCACCGGAACGCGGCCTC
>JACRDI010000013.1 GCA_016218665.1 Desulfovibrio sp.
CTGTTCCCCATCGTCTGGATCGTCATCACGGCCATCTGGATCTACAACATGACCGTTGAGTCCGGCGAGTTCGAGATCATCAAGAACTCGCTCGCCAGCATCACCGAAGACCGCCGCCTGCAGGCCATCTTCATCGCCTTCGCCTTCGGTTCGTTCATCGAGGGCACGGCCGGCTTCGGCACTCCCGTGGCCATCACCGCCGCCATGCTGGTGGGCCTCGGGTTCAACCCGCTGTACGCCGCGGGCATCTGCCTCATCGCCAACACCGCCCCCGTGGCCTTTGGCGCCATCGGCATCCCCATCGTCGTGGCCGCCCAGGTGACGGACATCGACATGATGAAGATCAGCGCCATCTGCGGCCGTCAGCTGCCTTTCCTGTCCGTCATCGTGCCCCTGTGGCTCGCGGTGACCATGAGCGGCTGGAAGCGCGCCATGGAAGTCCTGCCTGCCTGCATCGTGGCCGGCGTGTGCTTCGCCGGCACCCAGTTCGTCATGTCCAACTTCCACGGCCCCTACCTGCCGGACATCGCCTCGGCCATCGTGACCATCATCGGCCTGTTCCTGTTCCTCAAGGTGTGGAAGCCCAAGAACGTGTGGCACTTCCCCGATGAGCCCGCCAGCGCCTGCGCCGTGACCAAGTGCAATTACTCCGCCGGCGAGGTCATCCGCGCCTGGGGTCCGTACATCATCCTGGCCTTCATGGTGCTTCTGTGGGGTCTGGACCCGGTCAAGAAGGTTCTCGACGCCATCACCCCGTTCAAGTTCGACTGGCCGGGCCTGCATAAGCTGGTCATCAAGACCGCTCCCGTCGTGGCCAAGGACGCCCCCTACGCGGCCATCTTCAAGGTCAACCTGCTTTCCGCTGCGGGCACGGCCATCCTGATCTCCGGCCTGCTGTCGGTCCTCATCATCCCCAACTACAGCTTCGGCAAGGCCTTTGCCTGCCTGGGCCGCACCGTGTACCAGCTGCGCTTCCCCATCGTGACCATCGCCATGATCCTTGGCCTGGCCATCATCATGAACTACTCGGGCATGAGCTCGACCCTGGGCCTGGCCTTCACGGCCACCGGCAAGTGGTTCCCGTTCTTCGCCCCCATCCTGGGCTGGCTCGGCGTGTTCCTGACCGGTTCCGACACCTCTGCCAACGCGCTCTTCGGCTCCCTGCAGAAGACCACCGCCCAGCAGATCGGCGTCGACCCGGCCCTGTGCGTGGCCGCCAACTCCTCCGGCGGCGTCACCGGCAAGATGATCTCCCCGCAGTCCATCTCGGTGGCCACCGCGGCCTCCAACATGGTCGGCAAGGAAGGCGACATCTTCCGCTTCACGCTGAAGCACTCCATCGCCATGGTCCTCTTCGTCAGCGTGCTGACCATGCTGCAGGCCTACTCCTTGAGCTGGATGCTGCCGTAGCCCGAACACCGCTTGAACGGAGCCGGATTCCCGCCGCGAGGCAGGGGGTCCGGCTCCCCCGAATTTCTGGCCTGGGCAGCGTTTCGCGCCGGGGCACGCGTACAAGAAGCCCTGCGCCAGGGCGGCAAACCTTACGAGAGGGGGGAACAGACCATGAGTGAGACCAAGCGGCTGGTTGAGCTGTTTTCCGAGAAGGCCAAGCTTGTCTCGGCCTTCGTCACCCCGGTGAAAAGCCTGGACGAGGCCCTGGCCTACACCGTGGACATTTGCGAGAAGAAGGACGCCTGCCAGATCCTCATGGCCGGGTGCGAGTTCGAACTTTCCGTTCCGGCCAGCGCCCTGTGCGACTTCAAGCCCGGCAAGGTCATCGTCGCCCCGGACCTTGACCCCGACGTCTTCGCCTCCCTCAAGGCCTGCAGCGAGAACAAGGGCATCCACTGCCTGCCCGACGGCATGCGCAAGTTCCTCGGCGGCATCGACATCGGCTTCACCATCGCCGATGCGGGCATCGCCGAGACCGGCACCCTGCTCATCAACTCCAGGAGCGAGGAACTGCGCCTGGCCACCATGCTCTGCGAGGTGCACGTGTGCGTGCTGCGGGCCAGCACCCTGCGCGAGACCAGCTGGGAGGCCGAGGACATGGTGCGCGCCATGAGCAAGGACGGCACGGGCTACGTGGCCTTCGTCACCGGCGCTTCCCGCACGGCGGACATCGAGCGCGTGCTGGCCATCGGCGTGCACGGGCCCCTTGAACTGCACATTCTTGTTCTGGAGGACTAGGCCATGCAGAACGCACGCGATCTGAAACAGTACAAGGGCGAGCTTACCGGCGCGCTGCACAACGACTTCCTGCGCGGCGCCATGGACCGCTTCGCCGTGGCCTACCGCGCGGCCCGCGCCAACGCCTTCAAGGGCATGGACCTGGACGGCCTCATCGCCGAAATAGCCAAGGGCAAGGACGAGGCCATGGCCCGCATGGACGAGCTGCTGGCCGAGTTCACCAGCAAGGCCCAAGCCCTGGGCGTCACCGTTCACGTGGCCAAGACCGCGCACGAGGCCAACGAGATCATCGGCCGCATCGCCCAGAAGGCGAACGTCAAGCGCGTGGTGAAGTCCAAGTCCATGACGGCGGAGGAGACGCTCCTCAACCACCACCTGGAGGACCTGGGCCTGGAGGTGACGGAGACCGACCTGGGCGAATGGATCATCCAGCTCCGGCACGAGGGCCCGACCCACATGGTCATGCCCGCCATCCACCTCTCGCGCGACCAGGTGTCGGATCTCTTCAGCGACGTGACCGGCGCCAAACAGACCAACGACATCCAGAAGCTGGTCAAGGTTGCCCGGCGCGAGTTGCGGCGCAAGTACGTCGAGGCCGACATGGGCATCTCCGGCGGCAACTTCGCCATCGCCGAAACCGGCACCATCGCCCTGTGCACCAACGAGGGCAACGCCCGCCTGGTGACCACCCTGCCGCGCGTGCACGTGGCCCTGGTGGGCCTGGACAAGCTTACGCCGAGCATCAACGACGCCCTGCGGGTCATCCGCGCGCTGCCGAGAAACGCCACCGGCCAGGCCATCACCTCCTACGTCTCCTGGATCACCGGCCCGGGCGAGTGCCAGAGCAGCGCCAACGGCAAGAAGGAGATGCACGTGGTCTTCCTGGACAACGGCCGCCGCGCCCTGGCCAAGGATCCCATGTTCTCCCAGGTGCTCCGGTGCATCCGCTGCGGGGCCTGCGCCAACGTGTGCCCGGTGTACCGCCTGGTGGGCGGCCACCAGCTGGGCCACATCTACATCGGGGCCATCGGCCTCATCCTGACCTACTTCTACCACGGCCGCGACAAGGCCAAGAACCTGGTTCAGAACTGCATCAACTGCGGCGCGTGCAAGGCCGTGTGCGCCGGCGGCATCGACCTGCCCCGGCTCATCAAGGAGGTCCACGCGCGCATCCAGGACGAAGAGGGCCACCCGCTGCAGAGCACGCTCCTGGCCAAGGTGCTGAAGAGCCGCAAGCTCTTCCACACCCTGCTGCGCTCGGCCAAGGCCGTGCAGCGGCCCATCACCGGCGGCACCCCCTACCTGCGCCACCTGCCCATGATCTTCGCCAAGGACCAGGGCTTCCGCGCGCTGCCCGCCATCGCCGAAACGCCTTTCCGCGACCGCTTCGAGGCCATCCGGCCCAGGGTCTCCGGGGCCAAGCTCAAGGTGGCGCTGTTCAGCGGCTGCGTGCAGGACTTCGTGTACCCCGAGCAGGCCGAGGCCGCGGTGAAGATCCTGGCCAGGCACAACGTCGAGGTGGTCTTCCCCATGGACCAGTCCTGCTGCGGCCTGCCCGTGCAGATGATGGGCGAGCGCGAGGCTTCCCGCTCCGTGGCCGAGCAGAACGTGGCCGCCTTCGACCCCGCCGGCTGCGACTACATCCTGACGCTGTGCGCCTCCTGCGCCTCGCACCTCAAGCACGGCTACCCGGACATCCTGGGCAAGGACCCCAGGCAGGCCGTGAAGGTGCAGCAGTTCGCCGACAAGGTCATCGACTTCAGCTCCTTCGTGCACGACGTGCTCAAGGTGAAGGCCGAGAGCTTCGCGGGGGACGGCAAGAAGACCACCTACCACGCGCCCTGCCACCTCTGCCGCGGCCTGGGCGTCACCGAGGCCCCGCGCGCCCTCATGGCCACGGCCGGCCTGAACTATCTGCCCGCCGAGGAGGAGGACGTGTGCTGCGGCTTCGGCGGCACCTATTCCATGAAGTTCCCCGAGCTCTCCGCCGAGCTCTTGAAGAAAAAGCTTGCGAACGCGGAGAGTACCGGGGCAGAATTGCTGCTCACCGACTGCCCGGGCTGCATCATGCAGCTGCGCGGCGGGCTTGAGGCCAAGGGCAGCGCCATGAAGGTCGCCCACGTGGCCGAAGCCCTGGCCCAGCGGCTGAAGTAGCCGCCCGGCGGACGCATCCCCCCTTGGATTGGAGGTTGGCAGCATGAAGGAAGTGCGCAAACACGCCCGCGAGCTCATGGAGGGCTACTGCAAGGTCTGCCCCGTGTGCAACGGCAAGGCCTGCGCCGGGGAAGTCCCCGGAATGGGCGGCCTCGGCACGGGGTCCTCGTTCATGAACAACGTCACGGCCCTCTCGGGCCTGCGTTTCAACATGCGCCTGGTGCACGGGGTGGAGCAGCCCGACACCGCCTGCGAGGTGCTGGGCCTCAAGCTGGCCATGCCCGTGCTGGCCGCGCCCATCGGCGGCGTCAGCTTCAACATGGGCGGCAAGGTTACCGAGGGCGACTACGTGGAGGCCGTGCTGGGCGGCTGCGTGGACAAGGGCGTGGTGGGCGGCACCGGCGACGGCGTGCCCCCCTTCATCCACGAGACCGGCTTCGCGGCCATCCAGGCCCTGGGCGGGGCGGGCATCCCGTTCATCAAGCCCTGGGAGGACAAGGAGCTCTTCGAGAAACTGGACCGCGCCGTGGCCACGGGCGCCAAGGTCGTCGGCATGGACATAGACGCCGCCGGCCTGGTGACCCTGCGCCTCATGGGCCGGCCCGTGGGCCCCAAGCCCATCGAGAAGCTCAAGGACATCATCGCCCACGTGCAGGCCAAGTTCGTCATCAAGGGCATCATGACCCCGGACGACGCCAAGCGCGCCGTGGACGCCGGGGCCGCGGGCATCGTGGTCTCCAATCATGGCGGCCGCGTGCTGGACCACACCCCCGGCACGGCCGAGGCCCTGCCGCTGATCGCCCGCGCGGTGAAGGGGCAGATCGCCATCCTGGCCGACGGCGGCGTGCGCTCCGGCGGCGACGTGCTCAAGATGCTGGCCCAGGGAGCCGACGCCGTGATGATCGGCCGGCCCGTGGCCATCGCCGCCATGGGCGGCCTGCGCGAGGGCGTGGGCAAGTACCTGGACCAGGTGCGCGGCGAGTTGGTGCAGGCCATGATCCTCACCGGTTGCGCTGGCGTGGCCGATGTGGACGGACGGGTTCTGTTCCAAAGCACGTAAAGGAGACGAAATGGCGCAGGCGGAATCTGCACGGGCCGCGCAGGCCCCGGCGTTCTGCGGCATGGCCGTTGCCCTTGTGGCCCTTGTGGCGCCCTCCGGCGCGCAGTGGGCGTTCCAGAATACTCCGTTCTCAGTGGGGCTGCCGCAGGTTGCGGCAGCCCTTTTGCTTGGCGCGCTGGCCTTCGCCCTGACCTATCTGCGGGAGTGGAAGACCGCCCAGCGTCTGGCCGCCCTCCGGTCGGCCCTGGGCGCCAGGGCCGCGGCAGGGGGCGACCCGCTCTCCGCGCTGGAGGCGGCGCTCCAGACCATGGGCGCGGAGCTCAAGCACCAGGCCGGGCTGGCCCAGGGCATCCTGGGCGGCCTGCCCATGCCGTTTTTGCTGGTGGACGAGAAGGAGCGCGCCGTGTGCTCCAACCCGGAATGCCTGGAGATGCTGGAGCTCTCCGGCAGGCCGGAGGACTACTACGGCCAGACCCTGGCCCAGATCTTCTACAACGACCCCTCGCGCAAGACGGCTGTGGGCCGCAGCATCGGCGGTGGCGAGGTGTTCCGCAACCTTGAGGTGGAGATCAAGGGCCACCGCGGCGGCGTGCGCAACGTGCTGGCCAACGTCTTTCCCCTGTACGACCTGGACCGCCGCTGCATCGGCGGGCTGTGCCTGTACCTGGACATGACCCTGCTCAAGCAGAAGGAGCAGGTCATCGTGGACAAGAGCGCCGCCATCGAGCGCACGGCCCTGGAGGCCAACGCCCTGTGCCAGCGCCTGCGCGAGGCCTCGCGCCAGCTTTCGGAGAGCATCGGCCAGACGGCCGGCGGCAGCGGGGCCCAGAAGTCCCGCGTGGCCGAGATCGGCGTGTCCATGGAGCAGATGAGCGGGGCGGTGGTGGAGGTGGCGCGCAGCGCCGCCGGGGCCTCCGCCGGGGCCGAGGAGGCGCGCAGGCTGGCCGACGAGGGCGCGCGCGCCGTGGCCGACGTCATCACGGCCATCGAAGACGTTTCCGAGCGCACCGGCGCCATGCGCCAGAGCCTCACCGAGCTGGACGGCCAGGTGGCGGGCATCGGCCAGATCCTGGACGTCATCAGCGACATTGCCGACCAGACCAACCTGCTGGCGCTCAATGCCGCCATCGAGGCCGCGAGAGCCGGCGACGCAGGCAGAGGCTTCGCCGTTGTGGCCGACGAAGTGCGCAAGCTGGCGGAAAAGACCCAGCGCGCCACCAGCGAGGTGGGCAGCGCCATCGGCTCCGTGCAGCAAGGGGCGCGACGCGTGGTGGAGGGCATGGCCGGGGCCGCCCAGGCCGTGGAGCGCAGCACCCGGCTCGCCGACGGCGCGGGCGGCAGCCTGCGCGAGATCCTGCGCCTGAGCCAGGGCAGCGCCGACCAGGTGCGCAGCATCGCCACCGCCAGCGAGGAGCAGTCCGCCGCGGCGGAGGAGATCAGCCGTTCCGTGGACGAGGTGCGCGGCGTTTCCGAGCACATCGCCCGGGACATGGACCAGGCGGAGCTGGCCGTGCGGGAGCTTGTCCAGCTCTCGTCCGAGCTTGAGGAACTCATTTCCAAAATGCAGTCCTGCTGAGGCAGGCCGTACACAAGGAGACCCCGGATATGATCAAGCACATCGTCATGTGGACGCTGAAGGACAGCGCCGAAGGCGCGGACCGCGCCGCCAACGCCAAAAAGATGAAGGACATGCTCGAAGCCCTGCCCGGCCTCATCCCCTGCCTCAAGAAGCTTGAGGTGGGCGTCGACGTGTTCGCGGCCTCTCCGGCCTGCGACGTTGTCCTGTACTCCGAGTTCGCCACCCGCGCCGATCTGGACGCCTACCAGGTCCACCCGGAGCACCAGAAGGTGGTCGGCTTCGTGAAGCAGGTGGTGGCTGCGCGCAGCGTGCTGGACTACGAAGTCTAATCCCTGTTTTACGTATTCCAAGGGCCCGGATTCCGGGCCTTTTGTTTTTCTTGCCTCAAGGCGCCACGGGGAGTAGGATTGATTCTGTATATCTCGCATCGGTTTTTGTAATTTCGCGAATATTTCTTATCCGAGGCCTTTATGGAGAATCACGACATCCCCCACAGCGCCCCCCACAGCCCTGGCGTGCCCGATGTGCGCGAACTGCTGGAACTGGCCGGCCTGCATGCCGAGGAACTGCCCGAAGGCTCCCTTGAAGGCGAGCAGGGCTACGCCGAGGTTCTGTACCTGCTGACGCGCATGCGTTTCAGTTCCGAGGAGGCCCTGCTTTTCTGGGACGAGATCCTGCGCCATCACCAGGGGCTCAACCTCATCCTCGGGCGCGACGTGGGCATCCGCGTGGCCGTGTGCGACTACTTCACCAACCTGCACCCCAAGATGCGCGACCCCGTCATCGTGGAGGTGCAGGTGCTGCTGCAGAAGGAGCAGGGGGCCCTGGTGGACGAGCTCACCGGCCTCTACAACCGGCGCTACTTCAACGACGCCATCGGCCGCGAGGTGGAGCGCTTCAAGCGTTTCGGCCAGCGCTTTTCCCTGCTGATGCTCGACGTGGACCACTTCAAGCGCTTCAACGACACCCACGGCCACCTGGCGGGAGACGACGCCCTGCGGACCGTGGGCCAGGCGCTCCAGAACACCGCGCGCAGCTTCGACCACGTGGTGCGCTACGGCGGTGAGGAGTTCGCCCTCATCCTGCCCCACACCGACGCCGTCCAGGCCATTGCCGCGGCGGAGCGCATGCGCTCGGCCATCGCCGCCACGCCCGTGCGGGTGAACGGCCAGCCCGTTCCCATCACCGTGAGCGTGGGCGCGGCCACCTTCCCGGAAGACGCCATCAACGCCCGCGACCTGGTGTCCCGCGCGGACGAGGCCCTGTACGAGGCCAAGCGCACCCGGAACGCCGCCTGCTCATTTTCCGAGCGCAACCGCCGCTTCCCGCGCGCGCCCATCAACCTGGTGGTGCTCTTCACCAGCCAGGGGGGCCAGCCCGCAAGCGAACCCGTGCGCGTCACCGCCATGAACGTCAGCTTCGGCGGCATGCTCTGCCTCTCGCCCACGCCCATCCTGCCCGGAACCAAGGTGGAGGTGGCCCTGGACGTGGAGGCCCCCTCGCAGCGCGGCCTGCGCGTCTCCGCCCGGGTGGTGCGCCTGGAGCGCGAAAGCGACGAGTCCGGCTTCTCCGTGGCCCTGGCCTTCAGCCTGGGCACCCAGGAGGAACGCCGCGACCTGGTGCGCCTGGTGGAGCTGAACGAAAGCAGGCCCCTGTAGCGCGCTTCCGCCTTCTGCCGAACCTCTCCCGGTTACCGGCCGCAAAATCCCTTGGCGTCCGGCGCGCTCTGGGGTATGCGGCAGGAGCGGGACACGGCCCGGCTTTTCCGCCAGCCCGCGCGAACATCCCTCACTTTCAGGAGCAGCATATGAGCAACGACGACGTCTCCAGCCTGAAGCACCTCGGCTCCGGCAAGACCAGCTACGCCTTCGAGCAGCCCACCGCCGACATCCTTGAGGCTTTCCCCAACAAGTATCCCAACCGGGACTACCAGATCCGCTTCGAGCACCCGGAGTTCACCAGCCTGTGCCCCAAGACCGGCCAGCCGGACTTCGCCACCATCGAGATCACCTACATCCCGGACCAGCTCTGCATCGAGACCAAGTCCCTGAAACTCTACTTCACCGCCTACCGCAACCACGGCTCGTTCATGGAGACCATCACCAACAAGATCCTGGACGACCTGGTGAGCGTGTGCCACCCGCGCATGATGCAGGTGGTGGCCATGTTCAACCCGCGCGGCGGCACCAGCCTCACCGTCACCGCCGAGCACTATAAGGACAACTCCGCGCCCATCGAGACGCAGTTCTAGGGGCAAGAGAAGAGCCTCCGGCGGCCAGGGGGTATGCACCCCCTGGACCCGCAGGGCAAGCGAGAGGCCCCGGAGAGCTTTGCTCTCCGGGGCCTCTCGCTTGCGGTCAGGGTGTGGCTGGGCAGGTTTGCCCAGGGCTGGCGTCGCCCTCTGCCTGGGCCGCCTTCAGCCTGGATCCTCCGTCCGCCCCCTCCGCGAGCGGCTTCTGCTCCGGCGGCCTTGCGCCGGAGCAGAAGCCGCTCGCCAAAGGGAGTCCAGAGGGCCTCGTGCCCTCTGGCGGGGTCTGGGGCAGCGCCCCAGCGGGGTCCAGGGGCGGCGCCCCTGGCGTCTCACTCGTTTGCCAAATCGCCCGTCAGATCGTCAGTCAGATACTGGGCGTAGCCAGCGGCGCGCAGCTCGCAGGCGGGGCAGTGGCCGCAGCCGTGTCCCCAGGGGTGGCGCGTGCCGCGTTCGCCCTTGTAGCAGGTGTGGGTGTGTTCCAGGATGAGGTCCACCAGGGGCTGGCCGCCCAGGTCGCGGGCCAGGGTCCAGGTTTTGGCCTTGGTGAGCCACATGAGCGGGGTATGGATGACCAGGCGCGACTCCATGCCGAGGTTGAGGGCCACCTGCAGGGCCTTCATGGTGTCGTCGCGGCAGTCGGGGTAGCCGGAGAAGTCCGTCTCGCACACGCCGGTGACGAGGTGCTTGAGGCCCCGGCGGTAGGCCTGCGCCCCGGCCAGGGTGAGGAACACGAGATTGCGGCCGGGCACGAAGGTGCTGGGCAGGCCGGAGGCGGTCATGGCGATCTCGACGTCGTGGGTGAGGGCGGTTTCGCCCAGCTGGCGGAACACGTCGAGGGTGAGGGTGGCGTCCGGGCCGAGCTTGGCGTCCCAGCCGGGATACTGCTGGCGCAGTTGGGCCAGGACGTTCCGGCGGCATTCGAGTTCGACGCTGTGGCGCTGGCCGTAGTCGAAGCCGATGGTCTCCACATGATCGAAGTTGGCCAGGGCCCAGGCCAGGCAGGTGGTGGAGTCCTGCCCGCCGGAGAAGACCACGAGGGCGGTGTTGGCGGTCTGCATGGTCGCTCCTAGACGCCGCGCGCGTCCGGGTTCCAGATGTGTTTGTGCTGCTGCAGGTTCAGCCGCAGGGGCAGGCCGGAGTCGAGGATCAGGCGCGCCAGTTCGGCCGGGGAGAGCTGGCCGAACAGGGGCGAGACGTTGACCGTGTTGCGCAGGGGGTCGATGCGCGGCAGCAGGGAGAGCATGTGCTCCCAGTCGGCGTCTCCCGCGATGACGAATTTCACCTCGTCGTGCGGGCGCAGGCGCGAGAGGTTGGCCGTGTCTATTTTATCGGACTCGCCGCTGGAGGGACCCTTCATGTCCACGATGGCGACGACCTCCGGTGCCAGGGGCGAGATGTCGAGGCTGCCGTTGGTTTCCACCAGCACGGTGCGGCCGCTGCGGGCCAGGGCGTTCATGAGCTCGACGGCGGCCGGCTGGAGCAGGGGCTCGCCGCCGGTGAACTCGACCAGCTCATGGCCGGCCGGGGACAGGGCCTCGACGCGGTCCAGCACCTGGCGCATGGAGAGGGCCTCGCCGCCATCGTAGGAGTATGTGGTGTCGCACCAGCGGCAGCGCAGGTTGCAGCCGGTGAGGCGCACGAAAACGCAGGGCCGGCCGGCGAAGGTCGATTCGCCCTGCAGGCTCTTGAAGATCTCGCAGACCTGGAGGCTCAAGGCTCCTCCCAGTAGGTGACCTCCGCGCCCGGGGTTTCGGCGATGCGGATGCGCGAGACGCGCGCTCCGGCGGCCTTGTCCCCGCGCTCGGCCAGCCTGCGGCCCAGGTCGTGGTACAGGTGCCGGGCGATGTTCTCCGCCGTGGGGTTCTGCCCGCTGAAGGGCGGCAGGTCGTTCAGGCAGGCGTGGTCCAGGGTGGAAAGCGCCTCGCGCAGGAGAGTCTTGATCTCCCGGAAGTCCAGCCCCATGCCGATTTTGTCCAGCTCCTGGCAGAGCACGTAGGCGGTCACGCCCCAGTTGTGCCCGTGGGTGTTCCTGCAGTTGCCGGGGTAGCCGTCCAGGCGGTGGGCGGCGCAGAACTCGCCGCGCACGCTCAGTTCGTAGTTGCGTCTCATGGGTGTGTGCTTACGGCCTCCCGCGCCGCATCGTCAATGCGTAAAGGGCCCGCCTACAGACCCCAGGCGTAGGCCGCCATGGAAAGCACGCCGTAGGTGTAGCCGTCGTGCAGGATCTTGCCCGCGTCGCCGCCTCCCGCGCCGAAGGCGGCCAGGAGCGGCACGTAGTGGTCGGCAGTGGGGTGGTTGCGCCGGGCCTCCGGCCCCTGGGACAGGTAGCCCGTGAGGGCCGCCTCGTCGCCCGCGCCGCCGTTGGCCAGAATCCGCCCGGTGAGCCAGTCGGCGAAGGCCTTGGCGTAGGGCACCGGGGCCTCATCGATGCGGTGGCTGAACACCTCGCGCAGGTTGTGCGTGGCGTTGCCGCTGGCCATGACGAGCACGCCCTCGTCGCGCAGCGGGGCCAGGGCCCGGCCCAGGGCAACGTGGTGCGCCGGGGAGTCGTGGGAGCTTATGGACACCTGGAGCACGGGGATGTCCGCCTCCGGGTACATGAGCGCAAGCGGCACCCAGGCGCCGTGGTCAAAGCCGCGGCCCTCGTCCAATTGCGCGGGCAGGCCGGATTCGGCCAGCAGCTTCGCGGCGGCCTTGGCCAGCGCGACGTCGCCGGGGGCCTTGTATTCCATCTCGTACAGCTCCGGCGGGAAGCCGTAGAAGTCGTACATGGTGTGCGGATTTGCGCCGCCTGTGACCCTGGGGGACGGGGTATCCCAGTGGGCGGACACGCAGACAATGGCTTTGGGCCGGGGCAGCCCGCGCCCCAGGGCCATCAGGAAGTCCCGCGTGGGCACGGGATCGGCGACGAGGGTGGGCGCGCCGTGGGAGACGAAGAGCGTGGGCATGGTGGCGGGCATTGCGGGGCTCCCCCTTCTGGTTGCGTAGGATTGAGCATGGACAATAATGCGTAACCGCGCCTTGGCAAGTCCACTGTACACCGGACGCCCCATGGGGCATATG
Organism: Desulfovibrio sp.; assembly: GCA_016218665.1. GTDB lineage: Bacteria > Desulfobacterota > Desulfovibrionia > Desulfovibrionales > Desulfovibrionaceae > Humidesulfovibrio. The sequence continues at coordinate 12,298 of JACRDI010000013.1, forward strand.
TTTTGGCTAAACCGGAGGATCGCCATGACAGCGACAGAGGATCTGCGGGCCGAGCATGAAGGCATTCTGCGCATGCTGGCCATCCTGGAGGCCGTGGCCGTTCGCCTGGGCGACGGCAAGGACGTTCCGGCGGAGCATCTGGCCGGAATGCTGGACTTTCTGAAAACCTTTGCCGACAAGTGCCACCACGGCAAGGAGGAGGACATCCTCTTCCCCGCGCTGGAGGCGGCCGGCCTGGCGCGGGACAGCGGCCCCATCGGCGTCATGCTGCGCGAGCACACCATCGGGCGGGGGCACATCCGGGCCATGGCCCTGGCCCTTGAGCTGATGGAGCCTGGCGGCGCGCGCGCACCGGTGGAGTCCTTCCGCGCCGAGGCCTTGGCCTACGTGGAGCTGCTCGCCCAGCATATCGCCAAGGAGAACAACGTGCTCTTCGTCATGGCCGAGCGCCTGCTGGGCGAGGACGCCCTCACGCGCATGCACGGGGCCTTCGAGCGCCTGGAACGCGAGCGCATAGGCCCGGGCAGGCACGAGGCCTTCCATGCCATGCTGGACGACTACAGCGCGCAGTACCTGGCCTGATTCTTTCCATCCGAGCGCAAGGAGGACCGCATGACGTTCAAGATCACCGACGCCGTGACCTGGGTGGGCAAGCGCGACTGGGAGCTGCGCCGTTTTCACGGCGAGGAGTATTCCACCCACAAGGGCAGCACCTACAACGCCTATCTGGTGCGCGATGAGAAGACCGCGCTCATCGAGACCGTGTGGGCTCCCTTCGCCCACGAGTTCATCGAGCAGCTGCGGGCCGAGGTGGACCTCAAGACCATCGACTATGTCATCGCCAACCACGCCGAGAGCGACCACAGCGGCGGCCTGCCGGAACTCATGCGGCTCATCCCCGGCGTGCCCGTCTACTGCACGGCCAATGGCGTCAAATCCCTCAAGGGGCACTACCACCAGGACTGGAACTTCCAGGTGGTCAAGACCGGCCAGCGCCTGAGCCTGGGCAGCCGCGAGCTCATCTTCATCGAGGCGCCCATGCTGCACTGGCCCGACACCATGTTCTGCTACCTGACGGGCGAGGACATCCTGTTCAGCAACGACGCCTTCGGCCACCACCTGGCCACGGAGGGCATGTACAACGACCTGGCCGACCCCTGCGCCCTGGAGGCGGAGTGCATCAAGTACTACGCCAACATCCTCACGCCCTTCAGCGCGCTGGTGAAGCGCAAGATCGAGGAGTTCGCGTCCCTGGGCCTGCCGCTCAAGATGATCTGCCCCAGCCACGGCACCATCTGGCGCGACAACCCCATACAGATCGTCTCCAAGTACCTGGAGTGGGCGAACGACTACCAGGAGCACCAGGTCAGCATCGTGTACGACACCATGTGGAACGGCACCCGGCGCATGGCCGAGGCCATGGGCGAAGGGCTCGCCCAGGCCGACCCCGCCTTGCGCGTGCGCCTGTTCAACGCGGGCAAGGCCGACAAGAACGACATCGTCACGGAGATCTTCCGCTCCAAGGGGGTGCTCGTGGGCTCGCCCACCATCAACCGGGGGTATCTGTCCTCCCTGGGCGGACTGCTTGAGATGGTGCGCGGCCTGGGCTTCAAGCGCAAGAAGGCGGCGGCCTTCGGGGCCTATGGCTGGAGCGGCGAGTCCGTGAAGCTCTTGACCGCGCAGCTGAAGGAATGCGGCTTCGAGGTGCCCGCCGCCTCGGAAGGCGGCATCCGCGCCATGTGGAACCCGGACGCCGACGCCCTTGCGCAGTGCCGCGCCTTCGGGCTGGAGTTCGGCAAGAGCCTGTAAGGGGAGAAGGGAGAAGAGAATAGCCTCCGGCGGCCAGGGGGCATGCATCCCCCGGCCCCGCACATGGCAATAAAAAAGGCCCCGGATCGCTCCGGGGCCTCTTGTTTCAGGTGCGTGGTTCTGGGCTACTTGCCGCCGCGCCCGTCGTCGCAGGGCTTGGTGGAGTGGCCGCTGTCGGACATGGAGCAGGGCTTGGCGTCGCCGGCCGGGGCGGCGGGGGCCGCAGCCGCGGTCGGGATCAGGGCGTCAAGGGCGCCGGGCGTGCACACAAGGCTCGGGTCGTCCATGAGCTTCAGCATCTTGTAGCGCTCGTAGTAGGCGGCCTCGATGCCGGCGCGCAGGCGCTTGGACTCCTCGGGCTTGGCCTTCTCCAGGGCGGCGTAGCGGTTCTCGCCGGAGAGGAAGGCCTGCAGGGTGCCGTCGGGAGCCTTGGACTCCAGCTTGAAGGGGTTCTGCCCCTGGGCGGCCAGCTGCGGGTTGAAGCGGTACAGGGGCCAGTAGCCGGAGGTGACGGCCAGCTTGCCTTCCTCCTGGCTCTTGCCCATGCCCTTCTTGATGCCCTGGTTGATGCAGGGGGCGTAGGCGATGACGAGCGAAGGTCCGGGGTAGGCCTCGGCCTCCTGGATGGCCTTCAGGGTCTGGTTCTTGTCCGCGCCCATGCTGATGGAGGCCACGTAGACGTAGCCGTAGGTCATGGCCATGCGGCCCAGGTCCTTCTTGCCGGTCTTCTTGCCGCCGGCGGCGAACTTGGCGATGGAGCCCAGCGGAGTGGCCTTGGAGGACTGGCCGCCGGTGTTGGAGTAGACCTCGGTGTCCATGACGAAGATGTTCACGTCCTCGCCGCTGGCCAGCACGTGGTCCACGCCGCCGTAGCCGATGTCGTAGGCCCAGCCATCGCCGCCGAAGATCCAGACGGACTTCTTGGTGAACAGGTCGGCCATGCCGGCGATCTGGGCCAGCAGGGGATCCTTGGCGCCCTTGAGCAGGCCCTTCAGCTTGTCGCCGGCGTCCCTGGAGGCCACGGGGTCGTTCTTGCCGGCCAGCCAGGCGGCGGCGGCTTCCTTGATGGCGGCGCTGGCGGAGGAGCCGGCCACCTGGCCCATGAGGTCGGCCAGCTTGTCGCGGCGCTGGGAGATGGCCATGTTGAAGCCGAAGCCGAACTCGGCGGCGTCCTCGAACAGGGAGTTGTTCCAGGCCGGGCCGAAGCCGTCCTTGTTGACGCAGTAGGGAGCGGCCGGGGCCGAGGCGCCCCAGATGGAGGAGCAGCCCGTGGCGTTGGCGATGATCATGCGCTCGCCGAAGAGCTGGGTGATGAGCTTGACGTACGGGGTCTCGCCGCAGCCCGCGCACGCGCCGGAGAACTCGAGCAGCGGCTGCTGGAACTGGCTGCCCTTCAGGCTCTCGCGCTTGACCAGGTCGCCCTTGATGCTGACGGTTTCGCTGAATTCCTGGTTGGGAATCTCGACGGCGGTCTGGGTCTCAAGGGGCTTCATGACCAGGGCCTTGGTCTTGCTGGGGCAGATGTCGGCGCAGTTGCCGCAGCCCATGCAGTCCAGCGTGTTCACCTGGATGCGGAAGCTCAGATCCTTCAGCTCCTTGCCCTGGGCGGGCAGCACCTCGAAGGTCTTGGGGGCCTTCTTCATCTCGGCCGCGGTGGCCAGCACCGGGCGGATGGTGGCGTGCGGGCACACGAAGGAGCACTGGTTGCACTGGATGCAGTTGTCCTTGATCCACTCGGGCACCAGGATGGCCACGCCGCGCTTCTCGTACTGGCTGGTGGCGGCGGGGAAGGAGCCGTCGGGCGCGAAGGCGGACACGGGCAGCTCGTCGCCCTTCTGGGCCAGGATGGGCCGCATGACGTCCTTCACGAAGGCGGGCACCTTGGACTCGGCGGCGGGCTTGTCGGCCGCCTTGGCCCAGGAGGCGGGCACCTTGATCTCGATGAGGTTGGCCAGGGTGCCGTCAACGCCGTCCACGTTCATCTTGACGATCTTGTCGCCCTTCTTGCCGTATTCCTTCTTGATGGATTCCTTGAGCAGGGCGATGGCCTTGTCGATGGGCAGCACCTTGGCCAGCTTGAAGAAGGCCGTCTGCATGATCATGTTGATGCGGTTGCCCAGGCCCACGGAGGCGGCGATCTTGACCGCGTCGATGGTGTAGAGCTTGATCTTCTTGGCGGCGATGGTGCGCAGCATGGACGCCGGGAGGTTGGCCTCCATGTCTTCCACGCTGCTCCAGGTGGAGTTCAGCAGGAAGGTGCCGCCGTTCTTGATGCCTTCGAGCACGTCGTAGATGTGCACGTAGCTGGACTTGTGGCAGGCGATGAAGTCGGCCGTGTCCACCAGGTAGGTGCTCTGGATGGGCTTTTTGCCGAAGCGCAGGTGCGACACGGTGATGCCGCCGGACTTCTTGGAGTCGTAGGCGAAGTAGCCCTGGGCGTACAGCGGGGTGTTGTCGCCGATGATCTTGATGGCGCTCTTGTTGGCGCCCACGGTGCCGTCGCTGCCAAGGCCCCAGAACTTGCACTGCACAGTGCCCTCGGGCGTGGTGGCCAGCGCCGGGCCCGCGGGCAGGCTGGTCTTGGTCACGTCGTCTTCGATGCCGACGACGAAGTGGTTCTTGGCCTTGGCCTTCTCCATGTTCTTGTACACGGCCAGCACGTGGTTGGGGCGGAACTCCTTGCTGCCCAGGCCGTAGCGGCCGCCCACCAGCTCGGGGATGGCCTTGCCGCGCTCGATGAAGGCGGCGCACACGTCCTGGTACAGGGGATCGCCCAGGGCGCCGGGCTCCTTGGTGCGGTCAAGCACGGTGATCTTCTTCACGGTCTTGGGCAGCACGGCGAAGAAGCTGGCGGCGTCGAACGGGCGGTACAGGCGCACCTTGATGAGGCCGATCTTCTTGCCCTTCTTGAGCTGGGCGTTGATGAGCTCCTGGATGGTCTCGCAGCCGGAGCCCATGGCCACGATGATGTTCTCGGCGTCGGGCGCGCCCACATAGTCGAAGGGCTTGTACTTGCGGCCGGTGATCTTGGCCACCTTCTTCATGTTCTCGATGACGATCTTGGGCACCGCGTTATAGTAGGGATTGGCGCGCTCGCGGCCCTGGAAGTAGATGTCCGGGTTCTGGGCGGTGCCGCGCAGGTTCGGGTGCTCGGGGTTCATGGCGTTCTTGCGGAACTCGGCGATCTTGTCGTGGTTCACCAGTTTCGCCATGTCTTCGTAGTCGATGACCTCGATCTTCTGGATCTCGTGGCTGGTGCGGAAGCCGTCGAAGAAGTGCACGAAGGGCACGCTGGAATCAATGGCGGACAGGTGGGCCACCAGGGCCAGGTCCATGCACTCCTGCACGCTGGAGGAGGCCAGCATGGCGAAGCCGGTCTGGCGGCAGGCCATGACGTCCTGGTGGTCGCCGAAGATGGACAGGGCGTGGGCGGCGATGGCGCGGGCCGAGACGTGGAACACGCCGGGCAGCAGCTCGCCCGAAATTTTGTACATGTTCGGGATCATGAGCAGGAGGCCCTGGGAGGCCGTGAAGGTGGTGGTGAGCGCGCCCGCGGCCAGGGAGCCGTGCACCGCGCCGGCGGCGCCGGCCTCGGACTGCATCTGGCGGATGTTCACCACCTGCCCGAAGATGTTTTTGAGGCCTTTGGCCGCCCACTCGTCCGCGATTTCGCCCATGGTGGACGAGGGCGTGATGGGGTAGATGGCCGCGGCTTCGCTCATGGCATAGGCCACGTGGGTGGTGGCCGTGTTGCCGTCCATGGTCTTCATTTTCTTCGCCATGTTCGTATCCCTCTTTAACAGATGGAAGGTTAGGACTGGTTGGTAGCGTATTTGTGGACCTAGATGAATTTCGTAGACTTCGCAACTTGTGTGCCAAAAGGAACGAGCTCTGGATTTGTCGTTTGTTTTCGGAGTGTTGTGACAAATGATTTTTCGATTTTTCGCACTGCCCTCAAAATTGTCCGAAAAATCGGGCAGGAAGGAGGGGCAAAATGCGGGGCGGCGGCCGTGGAATGTTCGGCGCGCCGGTCCGGAATTCCGGACGGGGTGGCGGGGCCGCGGCCTTGGCACATTTTTCTGGCGCAACACTGCGGCTTGGGCTATCGCTCTGGCAATGAGAAGAGCAATCATTGTCCCGGGGGCCCGCAGTGGACAGCTGTGAGCTGCCGCAGACGAAAACGCGCCTGCAGAAGGTGGCGCAGGCCGCGCCGCGCTTTCTGCCGTTCCTGTCCTGGTGGCCCAAGGTCACGGGGCGCACCTTCAAGGCCGACCTCTGGGCCGGGCTCACGGGGGCGGTCATCGTGCTGCCCCAGGGCGTGGCCTTCGCGGCCATCGCCGGGCTGCCGCCGCAATACGGCCTGTACGCGGCCATGGTGCCGGTCATCATCGCCGCGCTGTTCGGCTCCTCGCTGCACCTCGTCTCCGGCCCCACCACGGCCATCTCCCTGGTCATCCTGGCCAACGTGGGCCACTTCGCCGAGCCGGGCAGCGCGGAGTACATCCGCATGGTGCTCACGCTCACCTTCCTGGCCGGCGTGTTCCAGCTGGGACTGGGCATCGCCCGCATGGGCGCGGTGGTGAACTTCGTCTCGCACTCCGTTGTCACGGGTTTCACCGCCGGGGCGGCCATCCTCATCGCCACCAGCCAGCTGGGCGGCTTCTTCGGCCTGGCCATGCCGCGCGGGGTGCACCCGGTGGCCAGCTGGACGCACCTGGCCCTGCGCCTGCCGGACATGAACCCCTACGTGGCGGCGGTGGGCGCGGGCACCATGCTTGCGGCCCTCGTCATCCGCCGCGTGAACCCGCGGCTTCCGGCCATGCTGCTGTCCATGCTGGCGGCCAGCCTGGCCTGCCTCGCCCTGGGCTGGGCGGACAAGGGCGTGACCCTCATGGGGGCCCTGCCCGACACCCTGCCGCCGCTGTCCTACCCGGTGCCCGGCTTCAACGAGGTGCGCCAGCTGGTGCCCGGCGCGCTGGCCATCGCCATGCTGGGCCTGGCCGAGGCCGTCAGCATCGCCCGGGCCGTGGCCGTGCGCTCGCAGCAGATGATCGACAACTCCCAGGAGTTCATCGGCCAGGGCCTGGCCAACGTGCTGGGAAGCTTCTTCTCGGCCTACGCCTCGTCGGGCTCCTTCACGCGCACGGGGCTCAATTTCGAGTCCGGGGCCAAGACGCCGCTGGCGGCGGTGTTCTCCGCCCTCATACTGGCGGCCATCGTGCTGCTTGTGGCCCCGCTCACGGCCTATCTGCCCCTGGCCGCCATGAGCGGCGTCATCCTGCTGGTGGCGGTGAACCTGGTGGACCACCACGGCATCCGGCACATCCTGCGCACGGACAGGAGCGAGGCCGGGGTGCTGCTCGTCACCTTCCTGGCCACGCTTTTCGTGCAGATGGAGTTCGCCATCTTCTGCGGCGTCATCCTCTCGCTTTTGATGTACCTGAAGCGCACCTCGCACCCGAGCTTCGTGGTGCTCGCGCCCGACCCGGACAACCTGCGCCGGCCCCTGGTGAACGTGGAGCGCAAGCCCGTGAAGGAATGCCCGCAGCTCAAGATCCTGCGCCTGGACGGCAGCATCTTCTTCGGCGCGGTGACGCACATCTCCGAGGAGCTGCACCGCATCATGGACGACTTTCCGGAGCAGTGCCACATCCTCATCGTGGGCAGCGGCATCAACTTCATCGACGCCAGCGGCTGCCACATGCTCTTCAACGAGGCCCTGAACCTCAAGCTCTCCGGCCGTGACATGTTCTTCTGCTCGCTCAAGACCGAGGTGCAGGAGGTGCTCAAGCGCGGCATGTGCCTGAAGCGCCTGGGCGGGGAGCACATCTTCGAGTCCGAGGGGGTGGCCATCGCGCAGATGGTGCCCCGGCTGGATCCCGAACGCTGCGCCTGCTGCTGGACCCGCGTGTTCCGCGAGTGCGAGCGCATGCCCGGCGGCGAGCACTACCTGCCGCCCAAGGCCGGCGTGTGAGGCATGTGCGGGGCTATGGCGCGAGGAGCCCCCAGGCCGTGAAGGCGAACCAGCCCGCATAGCCCAGAAGCATGAGGCCCAGGCCGCGCATGGCCAGCGCATAGGCCGGACTGCCCATGAGCGGTCCCAGGCGGCCAGTGAGCCGCGCCACCAGCACCTTGGCCCCCACCAGACAGGAGAAGAAGCCCAGCAGGAAGGCCGCGGCGGCCCGCCAGCCGCCGCCCGTGTTCCAGGTCTGGGCCAGGAGGGGCGCGCCCACGCTGCCCCAGAACAGGTAGGGGCTGGGGTTCAGCAGGTTGGCCAGCACGCCCTTGCGCAGGGATTTGGCCTCCGCCGGAGCAGGGGCCTCGGCCCCTGGCCGGAAGCGCAGGCTGCCCAGGGCGCACCAGACCAGGTAGGCCGCGCCGCACAGGGTCAACAGGCCCAGCAGGAAGGGGCGATCCGCAAGGCCGGCCGTGAGGGCCAGGGCGGCAAGAACGATGGGCGCGTCGGTCAAGAGGGGCGAGACGGCCACCTTGGCCCCCTCGCGCACGCCGTAGCGCAGGGTCTGCACGATGACCAGGGCCAGCAGGGGTCCGGGGGAGATGCCGGCCGAAAGGCCGAGGGCCGCGCCCGTAAGCGCGGCGGACATTGTGGCGAAGGAAGAAGCTCCGTCGATCATTGCCTGTGTGCTGGAACGCGCGCCTAGGGCTGGTTGCCGTGGCCCAGGCCCGGAACGGGGCAGGCCAGCGATCCGCCGCCCGGCCCCAGGGCCTGGTCGAAGCGCCGCAGGAATTCCTCGGCCTTGTCCTCGGGCAGGGGGCGGGCGAAGAGATAGCCCTGGAAGTACTCGCAGCCCAGGCCCTGCAAGATGCCCTGCTGGCTGAGGGTCTCCACGCCCTCGGCCACCACCTCCATGCGCAGGCTTGTGGCCAGCTGGATGATGGCGCGCACGATCTCCAGATTCTCCTTGCCGCATTCAAGCATGCGCACGAAGGACAGGTCAATCTTCAAGTGGTCCAGCGGCAGCCGCGTGAGGTAGGCCAGGCTGGAGTACCCGGTGCCGAAGTCGTCCACCGAGAAGGTGACGCCCATTTCGCGCAGCTCGGAGAGCTTGTTCAGCACCACGGCGCCGCTCTGCATCAGCGCCGTCTCGGTCACTTCGAGCTTCAGGTTGCGGGCCGGCAGGCCGGTCTCGCTCAAGATGTCGCGCATGCGCGGCAGAAAATCCGGCTTGGGCACCTGCTGGGGGGAAAGGTTCACCGAAAGCATGGCGTTGTTCAGGTGCGGGTAGCGCGCGCGCCAGCGGTTCAGGATGCGCGAGCCCTCGCGCAGGGCCCAGTAGCCCAGCTCCACCACCTTGCCCGATTCCTCGGCGATGGGGATGAACTCGCCGGGCATGATGACCCCGCGCTCCGGATGCCGCCAGCGTGCCAGGGCCTCGAAGCCGAAGAGCTGGCGCTGCGCGCCGATCTGCACGATGGGCTGGAACTCCAGGAAGAACTCGCCCCTGGCGATGGCCCGGTCCATCTCATGCTCCAGGCGCACCACCTTCAGGGTCTGGGCCAGCAGCGAGGGCGTGAAGCTCTTGACCCGGTTGCGCCCCATGGCCTTGGCCCGGTGCATGGCCAGGTTGGCGTTGCGCAGGGCCTCCTCGGCGTTGGCGGCGGCGGTCTGGCCCAGGGCCAGGCCGATGCTGGCGGTGATGGTGATCTCCTGCCCGTCCAGGTCCATCGGCGCGCCCAGGGCCTGCCGGATGCGGCGGATGGCCTGGATGGGCCGCTTGTAGGAGTCGAACTCCTCCATGACCACCACAAACTCGTCGCCGCCCATGCGGGCCACGGTGTCCAGCTCGCGCACGGCACCGCGCAGGCGGGCGGCCGTCTCCACCAGCACGGCGTCGCCCGCGGTGTGGCCCAGGGTGTCGTTGATGAGCTTGAAGCGGTCCAGATCCAGGTAGATGACGGCGTAGCGGTAGTCGGGCCTTCTGCGCGCACGCTGCAGCGCGTTTTCGATGCGCTCCACGCAGAGGGTGCGGTTGGCCACGCCGGTGAGGGGATCGTGCAGGGCCTGGTGGCGCAGGCGGCTCTCCAGCCGGTGGCGCTCGGTGTGGTCCTGGAACATGCAGGCGCAGGCGCCGGGCTCGGTCTGGAAGCAGTGCAGCTCAAGCGCTCCGGCCAGCTGCCCGCCGGGGGAGTCCAGCTCGCCCGTGTTCCAGCCCTCGCCGTGGGAGCAGGTGCGCGCCAGGCGCTTGCGCAGTTCCTCGGACGTCAGCTCCGGGAAGGCGCGCTCCAGGCCGCAGCCGATGAGCGGAGCGTGCTCGCGGCAGAGAATCCGGTCCGCGGCGGGGTTGGCCGCGGCAAGGAACAGGTCGCCGTCGCTGCGAAGCCGGTAGATGTGCACCCCGAACGGCGAGCCGCGGAACAGGGCGTCGGCGCGGCGCTCGGCCTCGGCCAGGGCGCTCTCGGCGGCTTTGCGCGCGGTCACGTCGACGCCGGTCTCCCACGCGGTCCAGCCCATGACCGGCCGCGACTGCGCGGCCCGCGTCCAGGCGATTGTCTTCAGGCTGCCGTCGGCCGCGCGCATGACCGCTTCGCGCGGGCGGGCCTCGCCCGGCTTCTGGTGCCAGGCCAGCGCGGCCGCGCGGGCGCCGGCATCCGGGTACAGGCGCTCGAAGACGTCCGCCCGCCCGATGACCTCGGCCGCGCCGTAGCCCAGCACGCGCTCGCACTCGCGGTTCCAGAACACGATGCGCCCGGCTTCGTCGTGGGCGTGCAGCATGAGCGGCAGGTTGTGGACCAGCACTTCCAGGCGCTTCTGATGCAGGGTGCAGGCCAGCTCGGTGTCGCGCAGGGAGGTGACGTCCAGCGCGTGGGAGGCGGTGAGCCGCTTGGTCCGGGCTTCGGGGGCGAGTTCTTCCCGCAGCAGGTGCACCACGTGCTCGCGCCCGTTCCACATCAGCACGCGCTCGGCGCTGTTCGTCGCGCCGGAGGCAGGCGGGAAGAAGAGCGCCTCCGGGGCGCCCAGCACGTCTCGCCGCTCCCGGCCCAGTGCGCGGCAGGCTGCGTTGTTTACGTAAGTCAGGCGGCCGTGCCTGTCGGAGACGAAGACCGGGACGGTCAGGGTGTCCAGGACGCGGGCGAAGTCCCGCGCGGTGAGCGAATGCCCGGGCTTCCGGCCGGAGCGCTTCGGGGACTGCTGCTTGAGACTGACCGCTTGGGGGGACGGCTTTGCGCTCATGCTCACCTGCGTGATCGAGGGTATTTGCTGCACCTGTTACCATCCCTGCGTGCAAAAGCAAGGCCTTGTGTAACCTCCTATGATGTTTGGCAGCGGCTCAGATGGGCGTCTGGACGGCCCCTCTCCGGCCGTGCTACGTATGGGCCGCGACGCCATGCCCGGCGCCGTGAAACACACAGCAGGGAGGACGCCATGATCAAGGATTTCAAGGAATTCATCATGCGCGGCAATGTGGTGGACATGGCCGTGGGTATCGTCATCGGCGCGTCCTTCGGCGGCATCGTCAAGTCCCTGGTGGACGACGTGCTCATGCCGCCCATCGGCCTGCTGCTGGGCCGCGTGGACTTCACCAATCTCTACGTCACCCTGCGCGAGGGCGCGGTGCCCGGCCCCTATACGGCCCTGGCCGAGGCCAAGAAGGCTGGCGCGGTGACGCTCAACGTGGGCCTGTTCGCCAACACGGTCATCAATTTCCTCATCGTGGGCATGGCCATTTTTCTGGTGGTGCGCGCGGTGAACCGCCTGCGCGACATGCAGAAGAAGGACGAGCCCGCGGCCGAGCCCACCACCCGCGACTGCCCCTACTGCGCCATGAACATCAGCGTGAAGGCCAGGCGCTGCCCGCACTGCACGTCCGATCTTTCGGACTGATGGGCGGCAGGGCCAGCATCCTTCTGCTGAAGGTGGACCGGATCGGTATGCATTGCAGGTCTGGGTCTTGCACTTTTTCTGCATTGTGGAGTATGGCTGGATCTGGCGCATCCATGCCGGGAACGCAATTGTCCTCGTGGCACATATGAAATTTCCCGACGTGGTTCTCTTTGCGTGGAACACAGGCGGTCATTTTCAGCAGAGATGAAGAGGCCGCCTTGCACTTGGCATGCGATCTGTCGGTACGCGCATTAGACATCGTGCAGTTGCTTCTGCTTCATATGAGCCAGGCGGAGGTTTCCCCATGCCTTTCAGCATGCTCAATGGCCTCAGGGCGCGATTGCTGCTCATTGTCCTGCTGGCCATGCTTCCGGTTCTTTTCCTTGCGACATACATGGCCATTGATGACTATCGCCAAGCGAAAACAACGGCCATTGAGAGCAGCAACCGGATTACAAGAAGCTATGCGGCATCCGGCAATGCCCTGATAGAACATACGCGCCAGCTGATGCAGCAGGCCGGGGCCCTGGCCGCCGGGGAAAGCCCGTCACCGGCCGTGTGCGCCCGCATTCTTGCCGCGCTGCGCCAGCCGCAGCTCCGCCACGTCAGCATCCTCCGCCCCGATGGCTCGCCCCTGTGCCCGCCCGCGTCCGACGCCAACACCAACCCCGGCCCCGCCCGCAGCGGCGGCGACGGATGGTTCCAGCGCGCCCTGGCCTCGGGCTCCTTCACCGTCGGCCATTTCCAGCAGGGCGCGGACGGCGTGGGCGAACTGCCCGTGGCCCTGCCCGTGCCCGGGCCAGACGGCGTGGGCGGTGCGGCCGGCGCGCCCCGCTTCGTGCTTTGCCTTGGCCTTTCCCTGGAGACCCTGAAGGACGTGCTGGACGACGAGCCACTGCCCGAGGGGGCCGCGGCCAGCATCATCGACCGCACGGGCACCATCCTGGCGCGCTTTCCGGACGATCCCGCCGCGGTGGGCAGAAGCGCGCCCCAGGCGGAGGCCTTTCTGCCCGGCCTGGTGGGCCACGGGCGCGACACCTGGGAGTCCGAGGGCGTGGACGGCGTGCGGCGCATCTATTTCCTCTCGCCCCTTTCCGCCAGCCAGGACCGTGGGCTCTTTCTGCGCGTAGGCATGCCGGCGGACGTGGCCTTTGCCGCGGCGGACCGCGCCCTGGCGCGCAACCTGGGCTTCATCGGCTTCATGTGCGCGGTGGTGCTGGCCGCCACCTGGTTCTTCAGCAACTCGCTGGTGCTGCGGCACATCAAGGCCCTGTGGCTGGCCACGCGCAAGCTGGCCGAGGGCAACTACGCCCACCGCATCGGCCCGGCGGGCAGGGGCGAGCTGGGCGAGCTGGCCCTGGCCTTCGACCACATGGCCGGGGTGCTGCAGGACCGCACTGCGCGGCTCTCCAGCGCGGAAATAAAGTATCGCGAGATCTTCGAGAACTCCGTGGCCGGCATCTTTCAGGCCACCCCGGAGGGCCGCATCTGCGACGCCAACCGCGCCATGGCCCGGCTGCTGGGCTACAGCGGCCCCGAGGAACTGATCCGCAAGGTGAGCGACATCGGCCACGACGTGTACGCCAAGCCCGGCCAGCGGGCCGAGGTGCTGGAGCGGCTGGACCGCGACGGCACGGTTTCCAGCCTGGAGTTTCCGGCGCGCCATGTGAACGGGGAAGAACTCTGGCTCTCCATGGACGCCCGCGCCATCCGCACGGACGAGGGAAGGGTGGCCTACTACGAGGCCATGGTCTCGGACATCACCCTGCGCAAGCGCATGGAGCAGGAGCTCAAGGCCAAGCAGGAGAAGCTGCACGCCCTGATGGAGCATTCACCGGCCCTCATCAGCATCAAGGACGCCGAGGGGCGCTATCTGCTCTCCAGCCGCACGCACCGGGAGCTGCGCTCCAACGGCAGGCCGGCCCTTGGCCGCAGGGTGGACGAGCTCTTCCCGCCGGAGGTGGCCGGGCAGATACTGGCCGAGGACGCCGAGGTGCTGCGCACCGGACAGGCGCTCACCCGCCAGCGGCCGCTGCCCGTGGGGCAGGAGATGCGGCACTTCGTGGCCATCAAATTCCCCCTGCGCGACGCCGCCGGCCGGCCGGACCGCGTGGGCACGATCTCCTACGACGTCACCGACCTGGAGCGCGTGCGCGAGGCCCTGCGCCAGAGCGAGGAGAAGTTCCGCACCATGATCCAGACCTCGCCGGACCTCATCTGGCTCATCGATCCGGACGGCTTTCTGGTGGAGGTGAACAGCGCCAGCCGCGACCTCATCGGCTACGAGCCGGAGGAACTGCGCGGCAGGCACTTCAGCCGCTTCTTCCACGCCGAGGACCTGGAGCGCCACGACCGCGAGCATGTGCTGCCCCGGCTGGTGGGCATCGGCGCAAAGCCCGCGGACGCGCCGAAGCTCATCAACGAGCGCAGGCAACTGCCGCGCTCCACCCGGAACCTGAACCTGCGACTCATCCCCAAGGGGCCTGCGGGCGCGGAGGACGGCGGACGCAGCTTCGAGCTGTCCTCCTGTGGGCTCTGGCAGGACATGACCTTCGTGGGCACCATCGTGGTCATCCGCGACATCACCGAGCGCCGCCGGGCCGAGGCCGAGCTGAAGAGCAGCCAGGAGCTGCTGCGCCAAACCCAGGCCATGGCGCGTATCGGCGGGTTCACCCTGAACCTGGACACCCGCCAGGGCACCTGGACCGAGGAAGCCGGGCGGCTGCTTGGCTGCGCCGCCGACACCGACGGGTGCTGCGCCTGCATGCCGGACTTCTGGACCCGGCAGGACTTCCTGGCGGCCGACGACCGGGAGCTGTTCCGGAGCGCCCTGCGCCGGGCCGAGGAGGAGGGCGAGAGCTTCGACCTGGAACTGCTGCTGGAGCCGCACCAAGAACGCCCGGCCGGTCCCCAGACCTGGGTGCGTTTCATGGGCCGCCGGGCCGACCAGGACGGCGCGCGCCTGCTCTCGGGCTTCATCCAGGACATCACCGATCGCAAGGAGCTGGAGCAGCTCAAGAACGACATCGACAGCATCATCCGCCACGACCTCAAGGCTCCGCTCAACGGCATTATCAACCTGCCCGTGCTGATGAAGAACGACGGCAACCTGAGCGAGGCCCAGGTGGAGCTCCTGCAGCTCATCGAGGACAGCGGCCGCAAGATGCTGCGCCAGGTGGACATGTCGCTCGACCTCATGAAGATCGAGCGGGGGCAGTACGAGCGCAGGCCCGCCGCCTGCGACCTGGCCCCGGTGCTGCGCGAGATCGCCGTCCTGCTGGACGACTCCGCCCGGATGAAGCGGGTGCAGGTGCGCCTGCTGCTTGATGGCCGGCCCCTTGCGCCGGAAGACTGCTTCATGGCCTGGTGCGAGGAGCGCTTGTGCCATCCCATGCTCATGAATCTGGTGCAGAACGCCCTGGACGCCTCGCCCCAAGGCGAGGTGGTGGACGTGGAGCTGACCCAGGGCCAGTGCGCGCGCATCGCCATCCGCAACCGGGGCGAGGTGCCCCAGGACATCCGCGAGCGTTTCTTCGACAAGTACGCCACCAGCGGAAAGGTCGGCGGCACGGGCCTGGGCACCTACCTGGCGCGGCTCTTCGCCGAGGCGCAAAGCGGGGCGGTGGAGCTGGACTGCTCCGAGCCGGACAGGACGCTCATCACCGTGCGCCTGCCCAGGCCGTAAGGGCTACCGCTCCAGCGCCTCGGGCTCGTGGAAGGGGTTGCGGTGGGCGGCGGTCATGAACAGGTAAGGGTAGTTCACCTTCAGGTGGCGCATGTAGGACAGCCACTGCCCGGCCAGCAGGCGGTAGGCGCGCTCCAGGTCGCCTTGCACGTGGGCCGTGTCGGCCGCGGAAAGCTCCGCCAGATCGAAGCGGAACTCCAGTTCCTCCTTGATGTGCAGCACGGCCCAGAGCAGGTCCGTGAAGCTCTCGTGCTCCAGCAGGTTGGGGTTTTCCAGCAGGCGCACGAGCAGGGGGCTCTTCTCGGCCAGGAAGCTTTTGATGCGCTCAAGGGCGGCGATGTCCGCCCGGACGCGGAAGGGGTGTCCGGCCAGGGCCCCGGCATAGGCGCCGAAGCTCTTGTCCGTCCAGGAATCGTGCCGGGGCGGCAGCGCGGCGCGCAGCTCCGGCAGGTTCTCGTCCAGGGCGGCCAGCTTGCGCATCAGCGCCGTGCCCGCCTCGCTGTAGAACACGCCGATGACCATGTTCAGCTTTTCCATGCGCTCGCGCTGCTCCCGGCGGGAGAGCAGATGGTCCGCCGTGGCGGCCATGGCGCTCATGAAGGAGCCCACGCCCGTGAGGATCATGAATCCGGCCACGAAGCGGCCGGCCCCGGTGAAGGGCACCACGTCGCCGTAGCCCACGGTGGACATGGTGACCACGCTGAAATAGAGCGCGTCGCCCAGGGGCAGCCCTTCCACGTGCATCAGCGCGGCCGTGCCGCACACCAGCACCAGCAGCATGACCCCGAGGCTCACCAGCACGCGCTGCTGGCCGGAATCGAGCTTCATTCGCCCGTCTCCGCAGCGTCCGTCTCGCCCATTTCCGCCTGGCGCACCAGGGTGGCGTAGCTGCGGATCTTTTCCCGTCCGGAAAGGGCCAGCTGGGCGCCGCGCGCCAGGGCCAGCAGCTCGTCCACCTGGGGCAGGGCCAGCACCGGGGCCAGGAAGCGCACCCGTTTGGCGATGCGCTCCACAAGGTGCGCGCTGCGGGCCATGCCGCCGGTGAGCACAATCGCGTCCGGCCCCGCGTCCGTCTCCTCGAACAGCGTGGCCGCCATGCCGCCCACGCTCTTGGCCACGGCGTAGGCCAGGGCCTCCATGACCGCGCCGCAGTGGGCGTCGCCCTCGCGGAAGCGGCGCTCCACCTCGCGCAGGTCGTTGGTGCCGGTGTGGGCGTACAGGCCGCCGGCGGTCAGTATCTCGCGCCGCAGCTGGGCCGGGTCCGCGCCCTTCTGGATCAGCTCCACCAGCACGAGGGCGGGCAGGGCGCCCGCGCGTTCGGCGCTCATGGGGCCCTCGCCGTCCAGGCCGTTGGTCACGTCCACCACCTGGCCGCGGTCGTGCGCGCCCACGCTGACGCCGCCGCCCAGGTGCGCCACCAGGAATTTGGCCGTGGCGTACTCCAGGCCCAGCTGCTCGGCCGCCAGGCGGGCGGCCATGCGCTGGGACAGGGCGTGGAACACCGTGCGCCTGCGGATGCGCGGCAGACCGGTCATGCGGGCGATGTCGCGCAGCTCGTCGGTGACCGGGGGATCGACCACGTAGGCCGGGCAGCCGGAGGCCCTGGCGAAGAGCACGGCCAGGGGCGCGCCCAGGTTGCAGGGGTGCTCGCCGTGGGCGTTTCGGGCTAGTTCGGAGAGCATCACGTCGTCCACGGCGTACACGCCGCCGGGCAGGGGGCGCAGCAGGCCGCCGCGCCCGGCGATGGCGTCGAAGCGGGGCTCGCAGCCGTGGCGCAGGAGGGCGTCCTCCACGGCCGCGCGGCGCATGGGCAGCTGGGCCTGGGCCCCGCCGCAGGCGGCGATGTCTTCCTTGGGGTGGCTGACCTCCTCGCTGAAGGCCAGGGCCTTGCCCTCGAACACCGCCAGCTTGGTGGAGGTGGAGCCGGGATTGATGCAGAGAATTTTGGGGTCGTTCGTCATGTGCTGTTCTTACGTGCCGGGTTGGATCGTCTGGGCCCCGCCCTGTTGTGTCCCGTTCTGTTGGGCAAGGTACACGGCCAGGGCGATGGAGGCGAACTTGGAGCCCTCGGTATCCCCGCGTGAGGGCACCACCACGGGCACCTTGCTGCCCACCACCACGCTGGCGATGGGAACATTCAGCAGGGTGCTGATGGACTTGTGCAGAATGTTGCCGGACTCGATGTCCGGGGTGAGCAGAATGTCCGCGTGGCCGGCCACGGGATTGTCGATGCGCTTGAGCCTGGCCGACACGGGCGACACGGCCAGATCCAGGGCCAGGGGCCCGGCCACCCGCGCGTCGCCGAACACGCCCTCAGCGCCCATCTTCGCAAGAAGGTCGGCGTCCAGGGTGGCGGGCATGGCGGGGAAGTTGACCTTCTCCGTGGCGGCCAGGATGGCGGCGCGGGGCCGCTCGATCTTGAGCGCCCGGGCCACCGCGATGGCGTTCTTGAGGATGTCCACCTTGCGCTGCAGGTTGGGGCGGATGTTCACCCCGGCATCGGTGAGGAGCATGAGCCGGGGCTCGCCCGAGGTCTCCGGGTGCTGGGGCGCGTCGAACACGGACACCAGGCTCAAAATGCCGCCCGGGGCCACCAGGCCGGCGTCCTTGGCCAGCACTGCCTTGAGCAGGGTGGAGGTGGACACCAGCCCCTTCATGATGAGCTGCACGTCTCCCTGGCGGTACAGGTCCACGGCCTTGGCCACGGCCTCGCTGTCGTCCGGGCAGTCGATGAACTCGTAGTCCGCGAAGTTGGGGCAGAGGGTTTCGGCCGCGGTGCAGGCGCGCTCCCTGTGGCCGATGAACACCGGGATCGCCAGGCCCTTCTCCGCCGCGGCGAGCGCCGCGCGCAGCACGAAACGCTCCGCGCAGGGGGCGATGGCCAGGCGCGGGGTGCTGCCGTGGGCCTGCACCGCCCGGATGAGGTCGTCCAGGCTCTTCACCGGCTACTCGTCCCCGCGCTTGAGCGCGATCTTGCCCGTGCGGGCCATGGACAGGATGCCGAAGGGCGAGAGCATGCGGATGAGACCTTCCACGCGTTCGGAGTCGCCCGAGAGCTCGATGGTGATGCTCCTCTCGCCCAGGCCCACCACCCCGGCCCGGAAGACCTCCAGGATCTGCATGAGCTGGGACAGGCTCTCGCCGTCGCGCTGGATCTTCATGAGCACCAGCTCGCGGTCCACGAACTCCCGGCGGGAAAGGTCGTCCACCTGGATGACGAAGGGCATGCGGCCCACGGCCTCGATGACTCCGCCGGTGTCGTCGCCGTTCAGGCCGTCCTCGGATTCGAAGCAGATGACCATGCGCGAGACTTCGGGGTTTTCGGTCTCGCCGCTGGAAATGCTGCGGATGTTCAGGCCGCGGCGCTTGAACTCCTCGGCCATGTCGGCCAGGACGCCGCTGCGGTTGGCCACCAGGGCGGAAATGGTATGTTTCACGATTCTTGGCTCCTTGTCTTGGGCCGGGGAACCTGCGCCCGACTCTCAGTGCAGGCCATGCTAGCGCAAAGCGCGCCGGATGCAAAGCGGCCCGGATGCGGAAACCGCGCCGCCCTTGCCATTGCTCCGCGCCCGATGTATGCACGAACATGGCGAATTGGAGCTTCCCCCCCGGATTTCAACACGGAGCGAGGGCCTCGTGAAGGTGCGCTGCCTTGGCGCGCGCGGCTCCATTCCCGTTTCCGGGCCGCAGTTCGTCCGCTATGGCGGCGACACTTCCTGCATTGAAATCGTCTCCCAGGGCGGCGGCCGCCTGATCCTCGACGCGGGCACGGGCATCCGCGTGCTGGGCTGCGAAATGGCCGCCCAGTCGCGCCGCGAGGCCACCATTCTCTTCAGCCACTTCCACTGGGACCACATCCAGGGCCTGCCCTTCTTCAAGCCGCTGTACAACCCAACGACCAGGCTGCGTCTCGCCGGCCCGCGCGGCGTGGACGTGCTGCGCGTGCTCTCCCGCGCGCTGCGGCCCCCGTTCTTTCCCGTGGCCCTCGACCAGGTGCCCTGCGCCATCTCCACGCCGCAGTGGCAGGGCGACACCCTGGAGGCCGAGGGGCTCCTCGTCCGGCGCATCGCCTGCTCGCACCCGAACAAGGGCGCGGGCTTCCGCGTGGAGGAGGGCGGCGCGAGCCTCGTGTACCTGACGGACAACGAGCTTTCCCTGCGGCACCGGGGCGGCCTTGCCTTCGACGAGTACGTGGCCTTCTGCCAGGGGGCCGACCTGCTCATCCACGACACGGAGTACACGCCCGAGGAATATCCGCAGCGCCGGGGCTGGGGCCACTCCCATTTCCTCGACGCCGCCCGCCTGGCCCGCGAGGCCGGCGTGAAGACCCTGGCGCTCTTCCACCACAACCAGGAGCGCACGGACGACGACCAGGACGCCCTGCTGGAGCGCTGCCGCGAGAGTCTCGCCCGCCCGGGCGATCCGCAGTGCCTGGCCCTGCGCCAGGGCCTGGAGATGGAACTTTTGGGCTGATGCCGTGCCCGCCGGGCCGCAAGCTGTCAAACCGTTGCGGCACTTGATTTCTCCACTCATACGTGCCACACCAGCACCTGCCGCGTGAGGCGGCCTGCGCCTGCATCGGGCTACAAGGAGGGGGAGATGCGCGCACTTATCGTTGATGATGATTTCTACAGCCGCGTGGTGTTGCACGACCTGCTGCGTCCCGTGGCCGAGTGCCACATTGCCGTGAACGGCGAGGAAGCCGTGGGAGCGTTCAAGAAGGCCCTGGAGGACGGGCGCCCCTACGATCTGGTGTGCATGGACCTGGTGATGCCGGAGATGGACGGCCAGGAAGCCCTGCAGGAGATGCGCGCGCTGGAGGACGAGCGCGGCATCGACGGCGTGGAGCGCAGCATCGTCTTCGTGGTCAGCATGGTGGAGGACAACCGCGAAACCAACGAGGCCTTCTTCCTCGGCGGGGCGGACAGCTTCCTGGTGAAGCCCATCGAGGCCGTGCGGCTCATGGCCGAACTCAAGGAGCATGGGCTCCTGGACTGATTTTCCCCTTGCCGCGGCGTTTGAATTCCGCGCAAATGTCGGCTACAGGACGAGCCGCCGGGCGATTTCCGCCCCCGGCCAGGAAGGTGCATGAGCCAGATTCTCGGTGTAAAGTTCAGCGATCACGGACCGGTGTGCTATTTCGCCTCCGGTGCGCATGTGTTGCGGCCGGGCCAGCATGTGCTGGTGGAGACCGACCAGGGCCAGGCCCTTGGCCGCGTGGCCACGGTCAAGACGCCTGCTGGCGCCTCTGACGACACGCCCGAGGCCCTTCGGCCCGAGGCCATTCAGCCCGAGGCCCTTCGGCCCGAGGCCGTCGCCTCCGCGACCCCGCAGCCTGAAGAGGCGGCCCAGCCCGCACCCTTCGAGGACAGCTTCTCCCTGGCCCCCTGGGACGAGGATCTGCCCGAGGGCGGCCCCGGCGCTCTGCCGGACGATTTTTCCCCTGAGCGCGCGGCCCCTGCCGATGCCGCCGCCAGCTGGCCCCCGGCGCCGGACGACACGGACAGCGACGACGCGGACGGCAACGGCGCGGAGCCCGGCGATGCCGCGGACCAGCCCCGGCAGGGCGGCAGCCCGGTGGCGCTCTTCGCCAGCGACCAGGCCGCTGCCCAGCCCATCCCAGAGAGCACGCGCGGCCTTGCGCTCATCTCCCGTCTGGCCACCGAGGCCGACCTGGACACCCACGCCGAGAACCGCCGCCTGGCGCGCCGGGCCTTCAGCTTCTGCCGGGGCTGCATCAGCTCGCAGAACCTGGACATGAAGCTGGTGGACGTGGAGGTGCTGCACGACCGCAGCAAGATGATCTTCTTCTTTACCGCGCCAAACCGCATCGACTTCCGCGAGCTCATCAAGAGCCTCGTGCGCGAGTTCCACACCCGCATCGAACTCCGCCAGATCGGCGTCCGCCACGAGACGCAGATGATCGGGGCCATAGGCAACTGCGGGCAGGTGTGCTGCTGCCGCCGCTTCCTGCGCAGGTTCGCGCCGGTCACCATCAAGATGGCCAAGGAGCAGAACCTGTTCCTGAACCCGGCCAAGATTTCCGGCATCTGCGGCCGGCTCCTCTGCTGCCTGAGCTACGAGCAGAAGGGCTACGAGGAGTTCCACAAGCAGTGCCCCAAGATCGGCAAGCGCGTGCAGACGCCCCTCGGCTCCATGAAGGTGCTGCGGGCCAACTTCTTCAAGAAGTCCATATCAGTGTGGCTTGAGGAGGGCGGCGAACGCGAGTTCACCCTGGACGAGTGGAAGGACATGCTGAACCGGCAGCCCGGCGATGCCCCGGCCGAGGCCAGGGGCGACGCGCCCGCTGGCGATGCCCAGGGCGGCGGCCAGGGCCGCTCCGGCAGGGGGCAGGGGCGCATCTCCACGGGCCGTCCCTCGCGTCCGGAGCGCGGTCCCCGGCCCGACAAGCCGGAAAAGTCGGACAAGCCCGACAGGCCGGACAGGCCCGAACGTGGCGAAAAGGGCGACCGGCCCGACCGGCCGGAACGCCACGAACGTGGCGAGCGGCCCTCCCGGCCCGACCGTTCAGACCGTGCAGACCGTTCCGAGCGCCCTGAGCGAGGCGAAAGGCCCCACCGCCATGAGCGCCCCGAAGCCGAGGTCCAGCAGGGCGCAGAAGCCCACGCCCCCCATCCGGGCGAGGGCCATGAGGGCGACGCCCAGGCCGGAGAAGGCCGCGAGCGTTCGCGCCCGCGCCGCAAGCGCCGCAAGAGCAGAGGCCCCAAGCCCGCGCAATAGCCCGGGCGGGATTTCATACAGCGTCAACCGGATACACGCGGCCGCGAAAGGCCGCAGAGGGCCGGGCGGGCTGCCGGCTTCGGCGCCGCCCGGCAACACGCTTCAAGGAGAAGCAGCTTGAACCGTTTCTTCGTCACCACCCCAATATTCTACGTCAACGCCAAGCCGCACCTGGGCCACGCCTTCACCACCATCCTGGCGGACTCGGTGTCGCGCTTCCACACCCTCATGGGCGAGGAGAGCTATTTCCTCACCGGCACGGACGAGCACGGCGACAAGATCGCCAAGGCCTCCGAGGCCGCCGGCCAGTCGCCCAAGGAGTACGCCGACCAGATCAGCGGCCTGTTCCGCGGCCTCGCGCCCATCGTGGGGGCCAAGCCCAGCCAGTTCATCCGCACCACCGACCCCGAGCACATCAAATGCGTGCAGAAGGTGCTGCAGAAGGTCTACGAGGCGGGCGACATCTACTTCGGCGAGTACGGCGGGCACTACTGCTTCGGCTGCGAGCGCTTCTACACCGAGAAGGAGCTTGTGGACGGCATGTGCCCGGACCACAAGACCAAGCCGGAGTACATCGCTGAGAAGAACTACTTCTTCCGCATGTCCAAGTACCAGGAATGGCTCATCGACCACATCAACGAGCATCCGGAGTTCATCCGCCCGGCGCGCTACCGCAACGAGGTCCTGAGCCTGCTGGAATCCGGCGCGCTGGAGGACCTGTGCATCTCCCGGCCCAAGAGCCGCCTCACCTGGGGCATAGAGCTGCCCTTCGACCCGGACTTCGTGTGCTACGTGTGGTTCGACGCGCTGCTGAACTACGTGAGCGCCCTGAACTATCCCCGCGGCGACAGGTTCAAGAAGTTCTGGCCCGCGGCCAACCACATCGTCGCCAAGGACATCCTGAAGCCCCACGCCGTGTTCTGGCCCACCATGCTCAAGGCCGCCGGGCTGCCTCCCTACCAGTCCCTCAACGTGCACGGCTACTGGCTGGTGCGCGATACCAAGATGAGCAAGTCCCTGGGCAACGTGGTGGAGCCCCAGCGCATGGTGGACGCCTACGGCGCCTCCGCCTTCCGCTACTTCCTCCTGCGCGAGATGGCCTTCGGCTCCGACGCCTCCTTCACCGAGGAGGCCCTGGTGGGCCGCCTGAACGCCGACCTGGCCAACGACCTGGGCAACCTCTTCAACCGCACCCTGGGCATGACCCACAAGTACTTCGAGGGCAAGGTGCCCACCCCGGCGGAGGAGTTCACCGAGGACGCCGAGCTGAAGCACCTTGGCTTCACGGCCATGCAGGGCTTCCAGGAGAACTTCGGCGAGTTCCGCACCGCCCGCGCCCTGGAGTCCCTCTGGGAACTCGTGCGCGGCCTGAACAAGTACATCGACCAGACCGCGCCCTGGACCCTCTACAAGAACAAGCAGACCGCCCGCCTGGGCACCGTGCTCTACGTGGTGCTGGAGCACATGCGCAAGATCGCCGTGCACCTGTGGCCGGTGATGCCCGAGGCCAGCGTGAAGATGCTGGAACAGCTGGGCATGCCCTTCGATCCCGAGAAGATCGTGCTGCCCAAGGAGCCCGAGGTCTGGGGCTTTCTGGAGAGCGGCGTGGCCGTGGCCCAGACCTCCAACCTCTTCCCGCGCCTGGAACTGCCCGAACCCACGCCCCCCGCCCCGGCCGAGGCCCCCGCGCCCAAGCCGGCCAAGGCCGAAAAGAAAGCCCCGCCCAAGGAGCCCGCCGCTCCGGCCGGGCCCCTGGAGAACATCGAGTTCGCCGACTTCCAGAAGCTCGACCTGCGCGTGGGCACCGTGCTGGAAGCCGCCAAGCACCCCGATGCCGACAAGCTGCTCATCGTCAAGGTAGCCCTGGGCGAGGCCGAGCCGCGCCAGATCGTGGCCGGCCTGGCCGACCGCTTCAGCCCGGATGAACTTGTGGGCAGGCAGGTGGTCGTGGTGGCCAACCTGGCCCCGCGCAAGCTGCGCGGCGTGCAGAGCCAGGGCATGATCCTGGTGGCCAAGGACGCCGAGGTGACGCGCCTGCTGACCGCCAGCGGCCCCGTGGACGACGGCGGCAAGGTGGCCTAGGGCGGAAGATCAATAGCCTCCGGCGGCCAGAGGGCATTCGCCCTCTGGACTCCCTGTGGCGCAGAGGCCGCGTTCCGGTGCGAAAGCC
>JACRDI010000015.1 GCA_016218665.1 Desulfovibrio sp.
CTCTTCCGCATGATCACCGGCAGGGAGACGCCCGACGAGGGCACCTTGCGCCTGGGCGAGACCGTGCAGCTGGCCTACGTGGACCAGGACCGCAGCATGGACGCGGACAAGACCGTGTACGAGGTCATCTCCGGCGGCAACGACGTCATCAAGCTGGGCAACCGCGAGGTGAACGCCCGGGCCTACATCGGCAAGTTCAACATCACCGGCAGCGACCAGCAGAAGAAGGTGGGCGTGCTCTCCGGCGGCGAAAGAAACCGCGTGCACCTGGCCTCGCTTCTGCGCGAGGGCGCCAACGTGCTGCTGCTGGACGAACCCACCAACGACCTGGACGTGAACACCATGCGCGCCCTGGAGGACGCCCTGGTGAACTTCGCCGGCTGCGTGCTGGTCATCAGCCACGACCGCTGGTTCCTGGACCGCATCGCCACGCACATCCTGGCCTTCGAGGGCGACTCCCAGGTGAGCCTGTTCGAGGGCAACTGGAGCGAGTACGAGGCCGACCGCAAGGCCCGCCTGGGCGCTGCGGCGGAACAGCCCCACCGCATCAAGTACCGGCACCTTACGCGCTAGCCAAGCCCGGTGGAGGGCCCACTAGCCGGGAGCAGGGCCGGCGTGCTAGAACACACACGAACCGGGGCGGGGTCTGCCCGCCCCGGCACGCCCAACGGGAGGCGACCATGCGCAAGCTTCTGTTCTCCGTCTGTGTCCTGGCCCTGCTTCTGCCTGCCCTGGCTTTGGGCCAATCCCAAAAGCCGAAAGACGTCATCCCCACCGCCGCGGGCGAGGTCACCATCATCTTCCTGGGCCACGCAAGCCTCATGCTCCAGTGGCAGGGCAAGGTCATCCACATCGATCCCTGGTCGGCCCAGGCCGACTATTCGGCCCTGCCCAAGGCCGACCTGGTGCTCGTCACCCATGAGCACCGCGACCACCTGGATATGACCGCCATCGACGCCGTGAAGAAGGCCGACACGCTCTTCGTCAGCTCCCTCAAGGCCTCCGGCCTGCTGAAGAACCCCACGGTGCTCAAGAACGGCGAGTCGGCCACGCTGCTCGGCATCCGCATCGACGCCGTGCCCGCATACAACCGCGTGCACATGCGCAGCCCCGGCGAGCCCTTCCACCCCAAGGGCGTGGGCAACGGCTACGTGCTGCACTTCGGCGCCACGCGCATCTACGTCGCGGGCGACACCGAGGACATCCCCGAGATGGCGGCCCTGAAGGGCGTGGACGTGGCCTTCCTGCCGGTGAACCTGCCCTACACCATGACCCTCGACATGCTGGTGGAGGCCGCGAAGCTGGTGCAGCCGAAGGTGCTGTACCCCTACCACACCGGCGAGACCGAAATGGACCGCGCGGCCGCGCACCTGAAGGACGTCCCCGGCGTGGAGACGCGCATTCGTCCCATGAGATAGGCTGGCGGCAGCCATTCCGCAAACCCCCAGCCCGGAGCCCGCATGGCCGCGCCCAGCCCGCTCGAGTTCTGGAACTCCCTGCCGGAGGGCCCGCGCAGGCTTCTTGCGCGCGGCTCCACCGGGCGCGAGCACCTGGCCGCCATCGCCGCGGCCCTGCTCGGCGCAGCCTCCGGGCAGGCCGAGGGAGCGCGCGCGCGCCTGGCGCTTTTCGCCCAACAGGCCCTTGCCGAGGCCTGGGCCTCGTCTCCCTTGAGCCTGGACATCGCCATGCTGCTGCCGGGCGTGCCCGCGCCGATGCCGGCAGGCGCATCGGCCCTGCTCAAACATCTGCCGGGCTTCTGGCGCGCGCCCCAGGAGGGCGACGACTGGCGCTGCAACGGCGACTGGGAGCGCTGCCGCGCAGGGCTGCTTGCGCGCATGCGGCGCGAGCCGGGCAACCTGGCCTGGCGCGCCCTGGCCTGGAACCAGGCCTGGCAGCGGGCGGACAAGGAACTCTCGTGGCGGGCCGTGGCCCCGGAGGGCTGGCCCAGGGCCCTGGCCCCGGTGCGCGCCCAGGCCGTGGCCCTGTATCATTTGGCCAGGGGCGAGGCGCCGGAGGCGCTGTCGGCCCTGGACGCAGCGCAGGCCGCGTTCCCCGGCTGCGGCGCGGGCCTGCGGGCCGAGTGCCTGCTGCGCCTGGGCCGCGTGGACGAGGCCCTCTCCGTGCTGACGCAGGCCTGGGCGCATTCGCCCTGGCGCACCGGCGAGCTGTTGCGCGCGTCGGACCTGGCCGGCGGCGTTGCAGACGCCGTCGCCCCGGTGCCGGGCGGCGCGGCCATTCTGCTCTACACCTGGAACAAGGCCGGGGAGCTGGACGAGACCCTCGCCTCCCTTGCGGCCTCGGACCTGGAGGCCCATGCGCCCGGAGCGCGCATCTGGGTGCTGGACAACGGCAGCACCGACGCCACGCCGGAGGTTCTGGCCCGCTGGGGGGGCACGCTCGGCGACCGCTTCTCCACCTTCCGCCTGCCGGTGAACATCGGCGCGCCCGCCGCGCGCAACTGGCTGTTCTCCCTGCCCGAGGTCCGGGCCCGGGAGTTCCTGGTGTTCCTCGACGACGACGTGTGGCTCCCGGCGGACTGGCTGGGGCGGCTGGGGGCCGCGGCCCTGCGCCATCCGGACGCCTCGGTGTGGGGGTGCCGCGTGGTGGACGAGGCCAACCCGCTGGTCATGCAGAGCGTGGACTACGTGCCCCACGCCCCGCGCCCGCAGCGGGCCCTGGCTCTGCCCACCATGCACCTGGGGCAGCCTGATTTCGGCCAGTTCCGCTACCTGCGCCCCTGCGTCAGCGTGACGGGCTGCTGCCACATGCTGCGCGGCAGCCTTGTGGACGCCACCGGCGGCTTCGACATCCGCTTCTCGCCCTCCCAGTTCGACGACCTGGAACGCGACCTGCGCGTGTTTCTGGGCGGCGGGCACGCCGTGTACCAGGGGCATCTGGCCGTGCGGCACAAGCGCCGCAGCGGGGCCGCGGCGGAGACAACCGCCTCCGGCATGGGCAGCGCCATGGGCAACATGATCAAGCTGGAGGCCAAGCACGGCGAGGAGGCCTTCGCCGCCATCAGCGCCAGGGGCGAGGCCCTGCTCGTGGGCGACATGGACGGGCGTTTCAGAACCTTCGCTGCGCAGCTGCCGTAATCCGGCGCGCCTCTTCACCCACCGGGGCTAGGACCAGCGGCGCTCGTCGCGCGGGGCAGCCTGGAAGGGCGCACGGTTCAGCCGTCCGTCCAGGAGGGTCAGCAGCTTCATCTGCTCTTCCGGATCGTTGAGCTCGAAGGAAAGCCCCAGCTTGTAGCTGTTGTCTTCCGCCCTGCTCACGCGGCGCACCTGGGCCTTGACGGGCAGGGTGATGGACCGGGCCGCATCGGAAAGAACCACGTGGATGTCGGTGAAGGCGGGCAGGGGGCTTTCCGAACTGCAGCAGAGGCCGCTTAAGCTGATGTCCTGGGCGTTGGCGGGCAAGTGCGCGCTGCCCGGAGCGACAAGGCGCAGTGGCATGGGGTCGCTCAGGGCGTAGCGCCGGTGGACGCGCTTGGGGTCGCGGTACTGGCGCACGCAGTTGCGCGTCTCCTTGGCCTGGTACAGGGCCTGGTCGGCGCTTTGCACCAGGCCTTCCATGTCCAGGGCGTCCTTTGGAAAGCTGGCCAGCCCGATGCTGATGCTGACGGGGCCGAGATTCTGCCCGGCGAAGATCACGTGCCTCCGTTCCTGCGCGTCCCGGATGCGCTCGGCCACGGCCCAGGCCTCCTCGGCGCTTGTCTGGGGCAGGATGATGGCGAACTCCTCGCCGCCGTAGCGCACCGCGCGGTCGTACAGGCGGGCGGTGTCCAGCAGGGTGGAGGCCGTGTCGCGCAGGGCCTGGTCGCCCGCGGAGTGTCCGTGGGCGTCGTTGAAGTCCTTGAAATGGTCCAGGTCGAGCATGAGCAGCGAGAAGGGCTGCCCGAAGCGGCGGAAGCGTTCTATTTCCCTCGGCAGTTCATGGTTGAAGAACCGGCGGTTGAACAACCCGGTGAGTTCGTCGCGGTAGGCGCCTTCCTCCTTCTGCTGCAGCAGGCGCACGTCCACCAGCACGGGTTCCCGCAGCATGGGCCGCACTTGGGAGAAGTAGTCGCTGGCGGCGGTCACGAGGCTTACGGGGCGGCCCAGCGCCGCGCTCATCTCTCGCTGGCGGTCCACGATGGACAGCATGCACTCGCGCGCCTCGTCCGGCGGCAGTTCCAGCCGCGTCAGCGAATACAGCGCCTCGGCGTAGATGTCCTGTCCGAAGGACTCGGCCAGCGCCTCCCAACGCTCCCGCGCCTTGTCGCCGGGTGCGGCGGACTGGCGCACCAGCTCTTGCCGGCGGGCTCGGGTTGGCGGGCTGGAGGGGGGCTGGGAAGTCATGGAATCCTTCTTTTTGAGAGGGAGAGTGTTCGCGAATTTTGATTGCTACGTAGTTGGTAGTAGAAAGGCTGGGCTGTGTCAATGCGGCAGCGGCCTTGACCCCGGACGGGCCTCAAGGCAGTGTCGATCAAGAACGTTGGAAATACTCGCGGAGGGGGGAGCATGGCCGGATCGTTTCGCAACGACGACAGGGTGCTGCGGCAGCGCGTGGAGCAGGTGGAGCGGATGCGCCGGGAACTCGGCCTGGAAGGCCTGGTGGGCGGACTGGAGACGGTGCTCGTGACCGTTGAGCCCGACCGGCTGGAGAGCGCCGTGGCCGATTTCCTGAACACCACGGGCTATGGCTTCGACACGGCGCTTTCCTACGGGCCGGACCGGGGCTGCGTGCTGACGTGCCCCGGCTCGGCGGATTTCCTGTTCCGCACGCGCACCAGCGGCCCCAAGCCCTTCGCCGACGAGCCCCTGGGGCCCAAGTCCGCCCATTTGCCGGGCACCCGTGTGGAGGCCATGGTCTTTTTGTGCAACGACCTTGCGCGCTACGTGGACATCCAGAAGAAGCGCGGCGTGCGCTTCCTGTCGGACGACATCATCCGCTCCGACTCCTGGCTGTTCATCCAGACCGTGCCCTCGGCCTACAGCGCCCTGTCCTTCGGCTTCGTGCAGTGGCTGGGCGAGCCCCGGCGGCACGTATCGAACCTTTCGCCCAGGGCGGACTGGCGCGTGGAGAAGCCCGCGGCCCAGCACCTGAAGAACATCGGCGTGTTCGACCACGCCTCGGTGCGGGTGCGCGCCAAGGACCGCGACGACGCCATCGTGGAGTTCCTGGAGCTCACCGGGTACGAGTTCTCCATGGCCGTGTACGTGGACAACCTCAACTCCATCACCAACGTGGCCCGCCTGAAGGACGAACCCTACGCCATGGTCATCACCTCCGGCCTGGGCGACGCCGCGGCCGGGCAGGAGGGCCCCACGGAGAAGTTCATCCAGAACTACGGCCGGCGCATCCACCACTTGGCCTTCCGCACGCAGAACATCGAGGCCACCTTCGAGGGCCTTAAGGCGCAGGGCATGGAGTTCCTGCTGGAGCTCGTGGGCTCGCCGGAGGAGGGGCTCAAGCAGACCTTCAGCAAACCCTCGCCGGAGACCCTCATCGTCAACGAATACATCTACCGCTACGAGGGCTTTGACGGCTTCTTCACCAAGAGCAACGTCACCCTGCTCACCGAGGCCACGGCCCGGCAGTAGCCCCGCGCACCGGCTTTTTCCCCTCGGGAGCCTTGTCCGCGAACTTGCCCTTGCGGGCCGGGGGCGATTGCTGTAGCGACATGCGCGGGCGACGCATACGGCAGGCTATACCGAGCGCCTGACCTGTGTCGATTTGGGGGAGGCGCACGCGAGGGATGAGCAAGCAGGGCGGGAGCACCCGCAAGCTGGAGTTCCAGGATTCCGGCCTGGCCAACAAGCTTTTCGGGCCGCAGGGGGCCAACCTTTCGCTTCTGACCGAGAAGAGCGGAGTAGCCATAGAGACACGCGGCTCCTCCTGCTCACTCACCGGCGAGGAAGACCTTGTTGAGGTCTGCGCCGGGGTGCTCACCCAGCTGTATTCCCTCCTGCGCGAGGGCCGGCCGGTGCACCCCCAGGACGTGGACTGCGCCTGGCGCATTCTGTTGCGCGAGCCCGGGGCCGACATCCGCCGCATCTTCCAGGACACGGTGTACGTGGCCTCGCCCAAGAAGACCATCGCCCCCAAGACCATCAGCCAGCGCGACTACCTGGAAGCCATCCGCGAGAACGACCTCGTGTTCGCCATCGGCCCCGCGGGCACGGGCAAGACCTACCTCGCCGTGGCGCTCGCCGTTTCCGCCCTCATGCGGCGCGAGGTGAAGCGCATCGTGCTGGCCCGCCCTGCGGTGGAGGCCGGGGAGAAGCTGGGCTTCCTGCCCGGCGACCTGGCGGAGAAGGTGAACCCCTACCTGCGGCCGCTGTACGACGCCCTGCACGACATGCTGGACTTCGCCCGCGTGCAGGACATGCTCGAAACCGGCGTCATCGAGGTGGCCCCGCTGGCCTTCATGCGCGGGCGCACCCTGAACGACGCCTTCGTCATCCTTGACGAGGCCCAGAACACCACGCCGGAGCAGATGAAGATGTTCCTCACGCGCCTGGGCTTCGGCTCCCGCGCCGTGGTCACGGGCGACGTCACCCAGATCGACCTGCCGAGCCAGACGCGCTCCGGCCTCGTGGACGCGCACCGCATCCTGCAAGGGGTGAAGGGCATCCGCTTCGTGGCCTTCCACGAGGAGGACGTCATCCGGCATCCGCTGGTGGGGCGCATCGTGCAGGCCTACGAGCGCAAGCAGCGCGCAGACAAGGCCAGCGCAGACAAGGCCAGCGCAGACAGGGCCAGGGACGACATGGCCCAGAAGGACAGCGAGAAAACCGGCAAGACCGGAGGCGCGAAATGACGCGCGCCGAGGCGGCCGCTCCCGCAGCACAGGCCCTGGTCCTGAACACGGACGTTGCCCCGGCCGCGCTCGATCCCCGTTTCCCGCTGGCCCGGCGCGAGCTGCTGGCCATCATTCAAAGCCTGCTGGCGGCCCTGGGCCTGTCCGGCCGGTCCCTGTCCCTCACCCTCATGGACGACGCGGCCATTTCCGAGCTGAACGCGCAGTTCCTGGGCTGCCACGGCCCCACCAACATCCTGAGCTTTCCCGAGGAGGACCCGGCCCGGCCTCTGGAGCTGGGCGCGCTGTTCCTCTCTGTCGAGACCCTGGCCCGCGAGGCCTTCTTGTATGGCCAGGAGCCTCCCCAGCACCTGGCCCGTCTGCTGGCCCACGGCATCCTGCACCTGGCCGGGCACGACCACGGCCCGGAGATGGACTCCATGACCGACATGGCCGTGTGCATCGCGGTGGACACCGTGTGCGGCGGCTGCTGCTGCTGCGGGACATCGGACTTCTAGGCCCGCCCACCTGCGGCCTTCCTCTTTACATCGCGGCCCCCCTTGGGCAAAATGCCGCTTTTCGCATCATTCGCCCTTGCACCATTGGTTTTGCTTCATCCGCTCACATCCGCTCAAGGGGGCGGGGCCATTTTAGGAGAAACGCCATGCCCAGACACTTTCTGAACATCCTGGACCTGACCAAGGACGAGGCGCGCGCCGTGCTGCTGCGGGCCAAGGCCCTCAAGGACGGCAAGGTCCGCACCAGGCTGCTGGACGGCAAGACCGTCATCCTCATCTTCGAGAAGGCCAGCACGCGCACCCGCGTGTCCTTCGAGGTCGCCGTGCGCCACCTGGGCGGGCAGACCGTCTTTTTGACGCCGCATGAGTCGCAGCTGGGCCGCAACGAGCCCCTGAAGGACACCGCCCGCGTGCTCTCGCGCTACGCCGACGCCCTGGTGGTGCGCACCTTCGGCCAGGAGAAGCTGGAAACCCTCGTGGAATGGGGCTCCATCCCGGTGGTCAACGCCCTCACCGACGAGCACCACCCCTGCCAGGTCATGAGCGACGTGCTGACCATGTTCGAGCGCACGCCCGACCTCGCCCCCCTCAAGGTGGGCTGGATAGGCGACGGCAACAACATGGCCCACTCCTGGATCGAGGCCGCCGCCCAGTTCGGCTTCGAGCTGACGCTGGCCTGCCCCTCGGGCTACACCCCGGACATGGACATCCTGGCCAGGGCCCAGGGCCTGGGCGCGCGCATCAGCCTGACCGAGGACCCCGCCGTGGCCGCCAAGGGCGCCGACTACCTGAACACCGACGTCTGGGCCTCCATGGGCCAGGAGGCCGAACAGCTTAGGCGCGAGGCCGCCTTCGAGGGCTATCAGCTGAACCACGCCCTCATGGCCCTGGCCAAGCCCGGCTGCAAGGTCATGCACTGCCTGCCCGCGCACCGGGGCGAGGAAATCTCCGACGAGGTCTTCGAGGCCAACGCGGACATGATCTTCGACGAGGCCGAGAACCGCCTGCACATGCAGAAGGCCATTCTCGAATGGGTCTTCGAGGCCCTGTAACCACACGCACACGCGGAGAAGCCAAATGAGTTCCATCAAGAAAGTCGTGCTCGCCTACTCCGGCGGCCTGGACACCTCCATCATCCTCAAGTGGATCAAGAACACCTACAATTGCGAGGTCGTCACCTTCACCGCCGACCTGGGCCAGGGCGAGGAACTGGACGGCGTGGAGGCCAAGGCGCTCTCCACCGGCGCCACCAAGGCCTACGTCGAGGACATCCGCGAGGAGTACGCCCGCGACTTCGTGTACCCCATGCTGCGCGCGAGCGCCCTGTACGAGGGCCGCTACCTGCTGGGCACCTCCATCGCCCGGCCGCTCATCGCCAAGCGCATGTGCGAGATCGCCGAGGCCGAGGGCGCCCAGGCCGTGGCCCACGGCGCCACGGGCAAGGGCAACGACCAGGTGCGCTTCGAGCTCACGGCCATGGCGCTGGCCCCCAGGCTCAAGACCATCGCCCCCTGGCGCGACTGGGACATGAAGTCCCGCACGGACCTGATCGCCTACGCCGAAAAGCACGGCATCCCGGTGCCCGTCACCCAGGCCAAGCCCTGGAGCCAGGACGCCAACCTGCTGCACGTCTCCTTTGAGGGCGGCGAGCTGGAAGACCCCTGGAACGAGCCCGCCAAGGGCTGCCACCGCTACTGCACGCCCATCGAGGACGCGCCGGACGTGCCTGAGGAGATCACCCTCGACTTCGAGGCCGGCAACGCCGTGGCGCTCAATGGCAAGCCCCTCACCCCGGCGCAGATGGTGCTCACCCTGAACGAGATCGCCGGCCGCCACGGCATCGGCCGGGTGGACATGGTGGAGAACCGCTTCGTGGGCATGAAGTCCCGCGGCGTGTACGAAACCCCCGGCGGCACCGTGCTGCACATCGCCAAGCGCGACCTGGAAGGCCTGTGCCTGGACCGCGAGGTCATGCACCTGCGCGACTCGCTCATCCCGCGCTACGCCGAGATGGTCTACTACGGCTACTGGTTCGCGCCCGAGCGCGAGGCCCTGCAGGCCATGGTCGACAAGACCCAGGAAAAGGTCACCGGCACCGTGCGCGTGAAGCTCTACAAGGGCAACGCCATTCCCGTGGGCCGCAAGTCGCCCTATTCGCTCTACCGCATGGACCTCGCCACCTTCGAGGAGGACGAGGTTTACAACCAGGCCGACGCCGCGGGCTTCATCAAGCTCGTGGGCCTGCGCCTGAAGGGCCGCATGGCCGGGAAGTAGAAGAGAATCAGGGGCGCTGCCCCTGAACCCCTGCCAAGGGGCGCTGCCCCTTGGAACCCGCAAGGGGGGACACGCCCCCCTTGACCCCGTTTACCGCCGGGGGGACTGCGGCGAAGCCGCAGACCCCCCGGCGGCAATGGGTTCCAAGGGACGAGTCCCTTGGCGGTGGGGGTCCGGGGGAGGCGGAGCCTCACCCGGTTACAGCACTGCGATGCCAGGAGGCGACGACATGACGAAAAAGATGTGGGGCGGACGCTTCGCCGAGGCCGCCGCGGCGTCGGTGGAGGAATACACCCAGTCGGAAAGCTTCGACAGGCAACTGTACCGCGAGGACATCGCGGGCTCCAAGGCCCATGCGAGGATGCTCGGCGCGACCGGCATCATCAGCCCGGACGAGGCCGAGGAGCTTGTGCGCGGCCTGGACCAGGTGCTGGCCGAGATCGAGGCGGGAGATTTCGTCTGGAAGCGCGAGCTGGAAGACGTGCACATGAACATCGAGCGCAGGCTGACCGAGCTTGTGGGCCCTGTGGGCGGCAAGCTGCACACGGCCAGAAGCCGGAACGACCAGGTGGGGCTGGACTTCCGGCTGCACGTGAGCGCGAGGCTGGATGTGTGGAGAGGGGAGCTGGCTCGGCTGGTGGATGTGCTGGCCGCACGGGCCGAGGAGCACGCCGGGACGCTTCTGCCCGGATGCACGCATTTGCAGCCGGCGCAACCCGTGAGCTTGGCCCAGCACCTGTTGGCCTATGCGCAGATGTTCAAGCGCGACCATGAGCGGCTGACCGACTGCCTGAGGCGCGTGCGCGTGTCGCCCCTGGGCGCGGCCGCGCTGGCGGGCACCACGCATCCCATCAATCCGGCGCTTGTGGCGGAGGCCGTGGGCTTCCCGGCCACCTTCGCCAACAGCATGGACGCGGTGAGCGACCGCGACTACGCCCTGGAGGCCCTGTTCTGCGGCAGCGTGGTGATGATGCACCTGAGCAGGCTGTGCGAGGAGATCATCCTCTGGGCCAACCCGAACTTCGGCTACGTGAAGCTGCCGGACGCCTATTCCACGGGGTCCAGCATCATGCCGCAGAAGAAGAACCCGGACGTGTGCGAGCTGATGCGCGGCAAGACCGGCCGCGTGTACGGCGCGCTGACCACGCTGTTGACCATCATGAAGGGCCTGCCGCTGACCTACAACCGCGACATGCAGGAGGACAAGGAGCCCTTCTTCGACGCGGACAGGACGGTGAGCGCCTCGGTGTCCATCATGGCCGACATGCTGGGCGTGCTGGAATTCCTGCCGCAGAACATGCGCAAGGCCCTGGACCGGGGCTTCTTGAACGCCACGGAACTGGCCGACTATCTGGCCGCCAAGGGGCTGCCCTTCCGCGAGGCGCACCACGCCACCGGCGCGGCCGTGGCCCTGGCCGAGAAGAAGGGCGTGCGCCTGGAGGATCTGGGCCTGGAGGAGCTGAAGGGCTTCTCCGAACTGGTGGAGCAGGACGTGTTCGAGGTGCTGAAGCACGAGGCCGCGGTGCGGCGCAGGGCGCTTGCCGGCGGCACCGGGCCCGGGCCTGTGGCGGCGCAGCTGCAGGGGCTGCGCTCCTGGCTGGCGCAGCAGCGCTGAATATACTTCGCCATTGCCGAGGGGAAGGGGAGGGACGCCGCTGGGTGTTTCTCCCTTTTTTCTTGTGAATCCATGTGCATTTTGGAACATGGGTTGCGCTTTCCTGGGGATTTGCCCTATGGAATTATACGCTGCGCCACAGCCATCCGACCCGGAGGGAACAATGACGACGTACACCGTCTACAAGGAACAGCTGCCGCGTCTGTTCGAGAAGTGGAGCGAGGCCCACGCGCTCTACGTTCCGGCCAGATTGCGCGAGGGCTTCTACGACCTGGTGCCCTGGAAACCCGGCCTGGAGATCGCCTGGGATTTCGACGTGGCCTACAACTCGCCCAAGCGCTTCCTGCTCCCCCCGCGCGAGACGCTCATCACCTTCAATCGCAAGACCTGCGAGGCCGCGCCCGTGTTCGAGGCCCCGGCGCAGATCCTCTTCGGCGTGCACCCTTACGACGTCAAGGCCATCAACCAGCTGGACCAGCTGCTGGAGACCGGCGCGCCGGACCAGAATTATGTTCGCCGCCGCGCGGCCACGGTGATCATGGCCTTCGAGCCCCTCACGGTGTCGCCCTCGGCTTTCTGGGCCACTGTGGGCGCGGCTACGGCGGCCCACGGCTACGACCTCTACTGGACCAAGATCGGTCCGGCCTCCTTCACGGTGGAGGTCGGCTCCCAGCGCGGCGAGGAACTGCTGGCCATGGGCGGCCCGCTTCTGCCCGCCACCGCGGGCGACAAGGAGGGCGCGCGCCGGGCCAAGGCGCGCATCGTGTTCAAGGCCCGCAGGAGCGGCCTGCGCTACAACTGGGAAGAAACGCCCAGGCTGCTCGCCAAATGCTGGGATTCGCCCCTGTGGCGGCGCTATTCGCAGATGTGCCTGGCCTGCGGCTCGTGCAACCTTGTGTGCCCCACCTGCTACTGCTTCGACATCCGCGAGGAGGCCGACGACCAGCTGGAAGAAGGCATCCGCTACCGCGAGTGGGACGGCTGCATGCTGGAGAGCTTCGCCAAGGTGGCGGGCAACCACAACTTCCGGCCCAAGGCCCAGGACCGCTACCGCCACCGCTATTTCCGCAAGGGCAAATACATCTACGACAAGATCGGGGAGCTGGGCTGCGTGGGCTGCGGGCGCTGCGTGCGCGCCTGCACGGCGGGCATCGCCAATCCCCTCAAGGTTTTCAACGAGCTTTGGGAGGAGACCACGCATGAACACTAAGCCCTTCTCGCCCTATGTGCCCCGCCCGGTCACCCTGGTCGAGAAGACCAAGCTGTCGGATTTCGTCACCCGCTTCACCTTCGAGCAGGACAACGGCAAGCCCCTGGCGCACAAGCCCGGCCAGTTCGTGAACCTGTCCGTCTACGGCATCGGCGAGGCCCCGTTCTCCATCAGCTCGCCCCCCAGGCGCACCCACAACACCTTCGAGATCGCCGTGCGCAAGATCGGCGCGGTGACCGGCGCCCTGCACGCCCTGGAGCCCGGCGCCAAGGTGGGCCTGCGCGGCCCCTACGGCTCCAGCTTCCCGGTCATGAAGTTCGTCGGCAAGGACGTGCTCATCGTGGCCGGCGGCCTGGGGTACATCCCCCTGCGTTCGCTGCTCTTCTATCAGTTGCGCCACCGCGACGAATTCGGCCGCATGGTGCTCATGGTGGGCACCCGCGAGCCCAAGGAGCGCATCTTCGTGGACGAGATCGCCGACCTGGCGAAAAGCGGCGACGTGGAAGTGCTGGAGACCGTGGACATGCCCGACAACACCTGGAAGGGCAACGTGGGCGTCATCACCACGCTGCTGCCCAAGGCCGAGCTCGACCCCGGCAACACCTACGTGGCCATGGTCGGCCCCCCGATCATGTACCGCTTCGTCATCGCCGAGTGCCGCAAGAAGGGCATCGCCTCGGACCAGATCTTCGTCTCGCTGGAGCGCAAGATGAAGTGCGGCCTGGGCAAGTGCGGCCACTGCCAGATCAACGAACTGAACGCCTGCATCGACGGCCCCGTGTTCTGCTACACGGACATCGAGGCCTACCAGGAAGCCATCTAGGCGCGGCCGGAGGGGGAAACCATGGCAAAACCCAGAATCGCCTTCTTCGACTTCGCCGGATGCGAGGGCGACCAGCTCCAGATCGCCAACCTTGAGGAGCGCCTGCTCGACATCCTGGGCCACGTGGAGGTGGTGAGCTTCCGCGAGGTGGCCACCGGGCACTCCGACGACTACGACGTGGCCTTTGTGGAGGGCTCCATCACCCGCCCGGAGGACGAAATCCGCCTGAAGGAGATCCGCAAGAACGCCAAGGTCCTGGTGGCCCTGGGCGCATGCGCGGCCATCGGCGGCATCAACTGCCTCAAGAACTTCCTGGCGGAGAACGTCTACCGCGAGGAAGTGTACGGCTCCTCGGCCCGCTGGTTCTCCACCTACGCCGCGCGCCCTTTGAAGAGCGTGGTCAAGGTGGACGCGGAGGTGCCCGGCTGCCCCATCGACCCCACGGAGTTCGCGCGCATCACCAAGGAGCTGCTGCTCGGCCGCGCGCCCTGGATCTCCGACTTCCCGGTGTGCGTGGAGTGCAAGCAGGCGGGCAACGTGTGCCGCTACGAGATGGGCAAGATGTGCCTGGGGATCATCACCCGCGCGGGCTGCAAGGCCGCCTGCGTGAGCCAGGGCGCCCACTGCTGGGGCTGCCGGGGCCTGGTGCCCGGCGCCAACCTCGACGCCGCGCGTATCGTCATGGACCGCCCCGGCACCAGCCGCAAGGCCATCCAGGACCTGCTGCGCTTCTTCCTGGGCGATACCGGCGCCGCGCTGTAAGGCTGGGCGGGCCTGTTTCGAAACGTGTGTTTTGCCCCCTGGGCCGCGTCGCGAGTCGACGGTGGCCCAGGGCTGTAGCATAGAAGTACTATCCCTGGTCCCCAGTCGACTCGCTTCAGCCAGGAGCCGAATCCATCGTTTGGATACAGGCCCGGTGGAACGCGATAGAAGACAAGGAGAGCATATGGCCAAGACCGCACCCGCCTCCAAGCCGAAAAAGACAGCCGCCAAGGCCCCTGCGCAGAAGGCCTCGCCCGCCACGCCCATTTCCAAGCCGGAGTGCGCCGGACCCAAGAAGGTCCGCGTCCATTATCTCACCCGGGTGGAGGGCCACGGCAACATCGTGGTGGACGTGGAGCCCGACGGCAGCGTTTCCACCTGCCGCTGGGAGGTGCCCGAGGCCCCGCGCTTCTTCGAGGCCATGCTCGTGGGGCGCGACTACACCGACGTGCACCACATCGTCTCGCGCATCTGCGGCATCTGCGCCATCGGACACCAGCTGGCCAGCCTCCAGGCCACGGAGGACGCGCTGAACATCAACGTTTCCGAGCAGACGCACCTGCTGCGCCGCCTGGCCCTGCACTCCGAAAACCTGCAGAGCCACCTGCTGCACATCGCCTATCTCGTCCTGCCGGACCTCATGGGCGTGGACTCCATTCTGCCCCTGGCGCAGACGCACAGGGACGCCGTGCTCAAGTTCATCGCCGCGCGGCGCGTGTCCAACGAGTTCAGCCGCATCATCTGCGGCCGCAGCGTGCATCCGCAGCGCATGACCCCCGGCGGCTTCACCATGTTCCCCGCCACCGAGGACCTCGTGGCCCTGCGCGCCATGCTGGTGGAGACCCTGCCCAACCTGGACTTCGCCGTGGACTTCTTCGCCGGCATCATGGACAAGTTCCCCAAGTTCCAGCGCGAGACCGAGTACGTGGCCCTGGTCTCCCCGGCGGAATACGCCATGTACTGGGGCGAGATCGGCTCCAGCCGCGACGAGCGCCGCCCGGTGCGCCAGTATCGCAACATCACCCGCGAGTACCTGATTCCCACCTCCACCGCCAAGTGGACCAAGAACCAGGCCGATTCCTACATGGTGGGCGCCCTGGCCCGCTTCAACCTGAACGCCGACTTCCTCATGCCGCGCGCCAAGGCCGCGGCCAAAAAGCTGGGCCTCAAGAAGGGCGAGACCAACCCCTATCTCATCACCATCGCCCAGCTTGTGGAGTGCGTGCACACGGTGGAGGAGTCCATCTCCCAGCTCGACGAGCTGCTCACCCGCGGCATCCGCGAGGAGGCCCCGGCCAAGCCCAGCATCTCCGCCGGGCGGGGCACCGGCGCGGTGGAGGTGCCGCGCGGCATCCTGTTCCACTTCTACGAGTACGACGACGCCGGGCGCATCTTCCAGGCCGACTGCGTCATCCCCACCAACCAGAACCACGGGAACATCCAGCGCGACCTGGACGCGCTCACCCCGCAGATCTCCGGCCTGTCCGAGAGGGAGCTGGAGCTGAAGCTCTCCATGCTGGTGCGCGCCTACGACCCTTGCATCAGCTGCTCCACCCACTGCATCGACGCGCGCGGCCTGGACGACGGCGCTCGCAGTCTGGTGCGCTTCAACAGAAAGTAGAAGGGCAGGGGGGAGGCTCGCCGCCCCCCCACAGTCCCGCCGCCAGTGGGGGCGCCAGGGGGGCGCCAGGGGTTCCGCCGGGGGCTGTGCGCCCCGGACCCCGTACACACCATGCCAGAAGGCCCGGTTGAGCGTTGCTCGGCCGGGCCTCTTGCTTTGTGCCGGCATCAAAAAAATACGCATGCGTAACGGTCTGATTTTTTGGATTATTAGAAATAGTCGTGACTATTTCTAGATATGATTCAGCAGGCCATGCAGGCGACGCCAACCCAAAGCGAAGGGCTCCCGCCGCTGTCTTCATCGGCGGGAGCCCTTCGGGCCATGCGGGGCCAGGGGGGGGCGCATGCCCTCTGAACGAATGTTCCCTGGCGGGTCTGGGCGGAGCCTCGATCAAGCTGGGCTAGTCTTCGGCAGGACCTTCCTGGGCCACCTTCATGTTCTTGGCGTAGGTGGCGGCGTTGGTGCCGGCCACGCAGCCCTCGCCCACGGCCTTGGCCATCTGCAGGGGCGCGCCGCAGATGTCGCCCGCGGCGTACACGCCGGGCACGTTGGTGGCCTGGCGCTTGTCGGTGTCGATGTAGCGCATGCTTTCGTCGAGGTTCAGGCCCAGGGCGGCGGCCAGTTCCAGCACGCCCTTGGCGCCGAGCTCGATGAACACCCCGGCCACGGGCAGGATTGTCCCGTCGGTGAGTTCCAGGCCGGTGACCTGCCTTTCGCCGTGGATGGCCTTGACCTTGGCGCCTTCGTGCAGGATGGCCCCGCTCTGTACCAGCTTGGCCTTGAGGGCCGGGGAGACTTCCAGGGCCTCGGCCACCAGGTGCACGCTGCCGGCCAGGGCGAGGAGGGTGAGGGCTCCGCCAGCGGCGGCGCTCTGCCCGCCCACGATGGCCACGTCCTCGCCGCGGAAGAAGCCGCCGTCGCAGTCCACGCAGTAGGACACCCCCTTGCCGAGGAGCTCCTTTTCGCCGGGCACGCCCAGCTTGTTGCGCGTGCTGCCGGTGGCGATGACGAGGGAGCGCGCGCTGACCAGGTTGCCGCTCTCGGTCTCGATGTCGAAGAGCCTGCCGGCGGGGGTGATGTGCAGGGCGTCCTCCTCCAGCACCTCGGTGCCGAAGCTCTTGGCCTGGGCCAGGCCCGTGGTGAGCATCTCCTCGCCGCTGGTCTTGAACATGCCCATGAAGTTCTCCACATGGGCCCAGAAGAGGCTGCTCTTGTTCAGGCGGCCCAGCATGAGCACGCTGGCCTTCTTGCGCGAGGCGTGTATGGCGGCCTGGATGCCGGCGGGCCCGCATCCCAGGATGACGACGTCGTAGATGGGCTTCTGATCCATGCTGGCCTCCTCGAATTGGGGTTCGGGGAGTGAGTTAAGCACGGTTCAGGCGCTGGGCAAGGTCCGTGTAGATGTGCGTGCGGAAGGAAAGGACGGCGTCATCGGCCGGCAGTCCGGCGAAGATGGTGTCCAGGTAGCCGCGCTCGTGCAGCAGCCGGCAGGAGGTGGCGTAATTCAGGTCATACAGCCAGCCCACGACCATGAGTTTGAAGTCGTTGACGTAGACGATGGAGCGGTAGTCTCCCAATTGGCGGGCGAGCAGGGCCTGGAGCACGGCCGGGGTGTAGCGCTCGGGATCGTCGATGACGTTCAGGGCCACTTCCGGGTGCTTGGGCTTCTTTTGCGAAAAGTGGGCGATCATCACCTGGTAGATGTCCAGCTTGTCGCTGTCGCGCACGACCTTGGCCACGGCGCGCAGGGGCGCGGAGGAGAGGTTGGGCAGGGAGCGCTTGTTGTGCAGGTACACCGCGCCCAGCACCATGCGGCGGATGTCTGTGGGCACTCCGTCGAGGAGCTTCTCGCGCAGGGTGTGCACGACGCTCAGGGCCGCGTGGTTGGCCGAGTCGGCGTCGCGGAAGGTGCGGTACTCAAGGTACTGCGGAAAGCGCCCCACATCGTGCAGCAGCGCGGCCAGACGCGCGGCCAGGGTCACGTCCGCGGGCAGCCGCTCCTCGGCGCAGATGGTTTCCGCGATGGCCAGCACGCGCTTGGTGTGCTCGATCTTGAGGGCGTAGGCGAAGCCGTCGCCCTGGTCGTCGTGGAAGCGGCCCGCGTACGCCTCGAAGCGCCGGGCCACGAGGGAGACGAGGTCGCCGCTCATCTGTCGATGGACCTTTTCTTCAACTCGTACAGCTGCTTGGGTATGCGTCCGGCGTGGTAGTCGGCGTCGAGGCGGGCGTGCTCGCGGCGGCGCATCTCGTCGGCCTCGCGGTCCATCTCGTGGTCGCGCCAGATGCCCTTGGGGCCGTACAAAAAGCGCAGGAACAGGCAGATGACGGCCAGGATGGCGAAGGAGAACGCGTAGGTGGCGAGGCTGGTCTCCCAGTCGCCGCCGGTGCCGGCGTTGAAGGGCCAGATGCGCCACTTGGAGGCCACTTCGGCCTGGGCGGAGATGTTCAGGTAGGACATGAAGCGCGAGCCTCCGGAAGGTTGTGGCCGGTCGGCGCCGGCATGGCGGGAGAGATACGTCGCATCGGCCGATCTTGCAAGGCCGGCCATGCAATGCCGTAGCCGGGGCGATTGTGCAGAGCCGGAACTTGGGGTAGAGAGCATTGGCAAGGGAGCCCATGATGCGCATACTCATAGCCGAGGACGACAGCACCAGCGCGCGCTACATGTCGGGCCTGCTGGCCCGCTTTGGCGAGTGCACGGTGGTGGAGGACGGCGAACTCGCCCTGGCCGCCTACTCTTCGGCCCTGGCCGAGGGCAATCCGTATCAGCTCATCTGTCTGGACATCATGATGCCCCGCAGGAATGGGCAGGAGGTCCTGGAGGACATCCGCACCCTTGAGGAGGCCGCGGGCGTGAAGCCCGCCCAGGGGGTCAAGATCATCATGACCACAGCCCTGGGCGACGTGCGGTCGGTCATGAGCGCCTACAAGGGCGGGGCCACCGCCTACCTCACCAAGCCCATCCTCACCGAACGTCTCTACGAGACCATCTGCAGCCTCGGCATCGAGGTTTGAGAAAGGACAACACCCCATGAAGACCGGCACCAAGACCATTTCCGCGGCCCTTGCCGCCATGCTGTGCTGCGCCATCCTGGCCGATGCCATTTGGGCCAGCGCCGCCCTGGCCAAACGCGTGGGCGGCGGCGGCAGCTTCGGCGGGCGCAGCAGCTATTCCCGCAGCTACACCCCGCCCAGCAGCGCTCCCTACGCGCCCAGTTCGCCCAGCCAGCCGACCGCTCCCGCGGCGCGCCCAGCGACCCAGCAGCAGGCCGCCACGCCCAC
Source organism: Desulfovibrio sp. (assembly GCA_016218665.1). Classification (GTDB taxonomy): domain Bacteria; phylum Desulfobacterota; class Desulfovibrionia; order Desulfovibrionales; family Desulfovibrionaceae; genus Humidesulfovibrio. Next base: position 18,890 of record JACRDI010000015.1, read on the forward strand.
GCCGCCCATGGCCCAGCCGCAGGCTCCGGGCATGTTCTCGCGCTTCGGCTGGGGGCTCGGCGGCTTCATGGCCGGCGGGCTCCTCGGCTCCATGCTCTTCGGCAACTCCGGCGGCATGGGCTGGGGCGGCGGCGGCATCGGCCTCATGGACATCCTGCTCATCGGCCTGGTGGCGTACCTGGGCTACCGCCTGCTGCGCCGCCGTTCGTCCGCGCCTGCGGGCCAGCCCCAGAACCAGCCGGGGACCTGGCGGCAGGACACGCCCGCCGCGTCCGGCCCGGGTTCCGACGATCCGCGCTCGCGGGCGGAGGCCAGCTGGGACCACCTGCGCTCCACGCCGCCGGCCAATTCACAGCCCGGTGCCCAGGCCAATGCCCAGGCCGCTGCGCAGAGCCCCACTGGCGGCTTCGGGGTGGCGCCCCAGGGCGACCCGGCTGCCGGACCCGTGGTGCCGGAAGGCTTCAACGTGCCGGAGTTCCTGGAAGGGGCCAAGACCGTGTACGGCCGGCTCCAGCACTCCTGGGACCGCCGCGACCTGAACGACATCGCCCTGTTCACCACGCAGGAGGTGCTGGCGGAGATCCGCCGCCAGGCCGCGGCCGATCCCGCGCCCTCCAAGACCGAGCTGCTGCTGGTGAACGCCAAGCTGCTGGAGTTCCGCGAGGAGGATGCGGACATCGTGGCCACGGTGCTCTTCGACGTGCTCATGCGCGAGGACGCGAGCGAGGAGAGGCCGAAGCAGATCCGCGAGGTCTGGCATTTCTCCCGTCCCGCGGCGGACCTCTCCGCCAACTGGCGGCTTGAGGGCATCCAGCAGCTGGAAGCCTAGCGTTGCAGCCGGCCGCTGACGATTCCCGATGACGATCCTCTGATGACAAAACCCCGATGACGAAACGGAAGCCCGGGCAAAGGTGTCCGGGCTTCTTGCGCAAGGAGTTTTCATGCTGAAACTGCAGGACTGTTTCAAGGTCTACACCGCCGACCAGGACAAGGCCGCGCCCCCGTCGGAGACCGTGGCCCGGGTGAAGGCCCGGCTGGAGGAGAAGTGCCCCGGCGTGCTGGAGGAAACCAAGCGCGTGGACACCGGCCGCCTGGGCATTCCCGTGTTCCTGAGCATCTGCGGGCCCGAGGCCCGCGCCGTGATGCCCACCCGCAAGCAGATGGGCAAGGGCGCAAGCCCGGCCCAGGCCGAGGCCTCGGCCCTCATGGAGCTGGTGGAGCGCTTCAGCTACTTCAGCTTCTGGGCCGACGAATCCAACTTCACCCTGGCCACCTGGAGCGAGGCCGAGAAGCTCTTCGGCGACCGGCTCATGGACATCGCCCGCGTGTGCCAGTCCGTGGGCGACGACCTGACCCCGGCCGACGCCCGCAGGCTCATGGACCTGGTGCGCTGGCGCTTCTGCCCCGTGCTCGACGTGGCCAGCGGGGAAACCCGCGTGGTGCCGCTGGACTGGTTCAAGACCCTCAACGAATTCAACGGGTCCTCCGCCGGCAACACGCCCGAGGAATCCATCCTCCAGGGCGGCTGCGAGCTGGTGGAGCGCCACGTTTCGGCCATCGTGGACCGCACCTCGCCCGTGCTGCCCACCATCGACCAGGACGGCATCGACGATCCGGTGCTGAAGGACCTGTGCGAGCGCTTCCGCAAGAACGGCGTCGTGCTGCTCCTGAAGGACTTCACCCTGGGCATGCCCGTGCCCACGGTGGGCGCCCTGGCCTTTGATCCCAAGACCTTCCCCACCCTGAGCGAGATCGTCTACACCGCCGGCACCGCGGCCAACCCGGTCAAGGCGGCCGTGCGCGCCGTCACCGAAATCGCCCAGCTGGCGGGCGACTTCGAGACCGCCCGCGTGTACGAGGCCTCCGGCCTGCGCAAGTTCACCGATCCCGGCCAGTTCGCCTGGCTCACCGAGGGGCCCGTGGTGGACCTGAACAGCCTGCCCAGCGTGGAGGACAACAACATCCGCGTGGAGCTGGCCCGCCTGGCCGAGGGCCTGAAGGCCAAGGGCCACGACCTCTACACCGTGGCGACCACCCGGCCCGACCTGGATGTGCCCGCCAACTACAACGTGGTGCCCGGTTTCGACTTCCGCGAGCGCACGGTGAACCGCAGCCTGGGGCTCTTTGTGGGCCGCAAGCTGGCGGAGGAGGCCCCGGACGACGAGGCCATGGCCGGGCTGGACGTGCTGGCCTCGGTTGCTCCCAACGCGTACTACCTGCCGTTCTTCCAGGCCTTGCTGGCCCTGCGCCTGGGCGACATAGCCACGGCCTCGGCCCTTTTCGCCAAGGCCGAGCCCGCCCAGCCCGGAGCAGAGGAGCGCGCCCTGTGCGCCTTCTACCAAGCCTACGCCCTCACCCAGGAGGACGGCTGGGCCGCGGCGATGCCGCACCTGGACCGGGCCATCGGCCTGGACGCCGAGGTGAAGGAGTTCTTCAACCTGCGCGGAGTGGGGCGCTTCAAGGCGGGCGATTATGCCACCGCCAAGGAGGACTTCCTGGCCGTGCTCAAGCTCGACAGCGGTTCCGCGCCGGACATCGCCAACTTGGGGCTGTGCCACAAGTTCCTGGGCGAGCTGGACGACGCGCGCGAGTACCTGGAATCGGCCCTGAAGCTTGATCCGGGGTTGGATTACGCGCGCCGTCACCTGGACGAAATGCTCCACAAGGCCGGGGAATAAAAATCCTCCTTTGAGGCGGATATACTCCCGCACCGTATTGACCGGGGGAGCGAAATCATTTAGTTGCTCTCTGACGCGGAAGGGCGGCAGCCCCCAAAGCATCAACGCATCCAACGGCTGAGGCTTTATCCATAAGATCCTAGAGGAGGAAGACGAATGGCTATTCTTGAGTACAAGGGCAAAAAGTTTGAGGTGGACGAGGACGGCTTTCTGCTGAAATTCGAAGACTGGAACCCCGAGTGGGTGGAGTTCGTGAAGGAGAGCGAGGGCATCCCCACCATCACCGAGAACCACCAGAAGGTCATCGACTTCCTGCAGGACTACTACAAGAAGAACGGCATCGCTCCCATGGTGCGCATCCTGTCCAAGGTGACCGGATACAAGCTGAAGGAGATCTACGAGCTGTTC
>JACRDI010000014.1 GCA_016218665.1 Desulfovibrio sp.
CGTTCGCCATGCGGGTCCAGGGGGTGCATACCCCCTGGCGGGGTCAAGGGGCGGCGCCCCTTGCTTCATTCCATTCCTACAGGCCGCTCCAGGGGTGCCCGGCCATGGGCGTGAAGCCCTGCTCGCGCGCTTTCAGTTCCAGGGGCAGCATGGTCAGGGCGGCCACCTCGGGTGCGGGGATCTCGGCCATTTCGGCGGTATCCAGGCAGAGCACGAAGCTTTTGCAGCGGGTGCAAGCGTCGGCGCGCTCGAAGGGGCGTTCCGGGTCGCGCAGCACTGTCAGTTCGTCGGGCTCCTCGCAGCCGCAGGCCGGGCAGGACACGCGCTTGGCGGTCCATTCCGACGAGCAGCAGGAGCAGCGCAGAAAGCGCCGACCGCCGTGGGCCTGGATGAACTCGCTCTCGTCCCAGGTTTTGCGCAACAGGCTCATGTTGGGCGCGCCGCCGCACACGGGGCAGCAGCTCTGCCGCCAGGGCAGCTCCTTCACCAGGGGCAACAGGTCCTGGGCCTGGCGCTCGATGAAGGGCTGGACGAGTTCCGCCGCGGCGAAGCCCAGGGTGGCGGGGGTGACGCCGGGGATATCGCCGGGCGCCTCCGCAGGCTCGCCGAAGGCTGCGCCCGCCAGGGCCGGGGGCGAGAGGACGCCGGATTCCAACGCGGCGAGAAGGGCCTGAAACTCGCCGGCCACGGCCGGGAAACTGGCTGCCAGGATGGGCAGCAGCTCGCGCGCGGCCTGGGGCAGGCTGGCGCTCATGTCTTCGAAGCCGGAGTCGTCCAGCAGGAACGCGCCCAGGCAGAAGCGGGCCTCGTCGATGGCCGGAAGCGGGCCCTGCCAGCCCGGGGCGGCCTCACGCGCGCGCACGCGCCAGGCCAGGACGGGGCCGAAGGCGGAAAGCATGGGGGCGAGCGCAGGCAGGTCGGCCCCGGCGCGGGAAAGGGCCTGGCGCACGGCGCGCTGGCCCGGGGAGAGTTCTTCTGCGGCGGTTTGCATCAATTGCTCCTTGAGGCGAAAGGCATGGAGCCATGGGGCGGGACCGCCCGGCTGCAGTTCCGGACGGCCCCGCCATGGCCTCGGGTTTATGGCGTCTTCCTGCCGGCCAAGCCCAGGCGCAACTAGCCCTGCGCAGGCCCGGCAAGCTTGCGCAGGGGGGCGAACTTGCCGGCCAGCATCTGCTGGCGGGTCATGCCCGGGTCGCCCTTCATCGCGTCGGAAGCGTCCGCCACGGCGAACTTGTGGTACTTGGAGGGGGCCTCGGCCACCAGGTAGATGACGTTGACGTTCTCCATGTCGCACAGCTGGGCCTTGGGGTTCTCCTTCTGCACGGCCACCAGGCGCTCGGCGGCGATCTTCAGGATGTCGGAACGCTCGCCGAAGGTCATGGCCCCCATGGCGCAGCTCTTCACGCACATGGGCAGCAGGTTCTTCTTCACGCGGTCGATGCACATGTCGCACTTGACGATGCGCCGGGTCTTGGGGTCAAGGCGCGGAATGTCGTACGGGCAGGAGCTTTTGATGGTCTCGAAGTTCTCCTTGGCGGTCTTCTCGGTGTAGATGACCGCGCCGGTTTCCTTGTCCACGATGATCGAGTCCTCAAGCTCCGCGCCGGACTTGCAGGGCACTTCCAGGCAGTGGCGGCAGGCGTCCGGGAAGAAGAGCCACTTCACGGAGTCGCCGTCCTGGTGCTCGGAGAAGCGCACCAGCTTCACGTTGTACGGACCGAGGTCCGGGGGGTTCTGGTGGGTGCCGCGCTGTTTGGTGGCCACGGCGGGGTAGTTCTTCCACTCCTTGCAGCCCACCTGGCAGCCGCGGCAGGCGGTGCAGCGGGTGGTGTCTATGAGTATGGCCTTGGGCATGGTTTTGGCTCCTTGCGGGTTCAGGGGGCGCGCCGGGGTTTCGCGGCGCGCCCGCCCGGTTGCGACGTTGGTTTACAGCTCGGTCACCTTGGTGGCCTTCCTCACGTTCACCATGCAGGCCTTGTACTCCGGGATGGTGGTGTTCGGATCACCAACCGAGGTGGTCAGCCTGTTCGTCGCGTCGCCGCATTTGGGCTTGGTCCAGCCGAAGGCGAAGGGCATGCCCACCAGGTGCACGGTCTTGCCCATGACCTGGAAGGGCTTGATGCGGATGGTGACCATGGCCACGGCCTGCACCTTGCCGCGCAGGCTCTCGACCTCGACCACGTCGCCGTTCTTGATGCCCCGCTCCGCAGCGAGCTGCGGGCTCATCTCGATGTACTGCTGGGGCTCGGCCTCAAGCAGGCCGTTGCCGTTGCGCGTCTCCGAGCCGGAGCACCAGTGCTCGGTCATGGAGTAGGTGGTGAGCACGATGGGGAAGCGCGGGTCGGCGGGCTTGCACAGCACGTCGTACTCGCTGCCGGAGACCTTCTTCATGCAGGGGTTGTTCATCTGCGGCGAGAAGGGGTTCTGGGCCAGCGGGGTCTCGGCCGGCTCGTAGTGCTCGGGCAGGGGGCCGTCCTCGCGGCCGGGGCCGTACAGCTGGCCATGGCCGTCGGTGGTCATGATGAACGGGTACACGCCGCCCTTTTGCGCCATGGGCGGCTGGCCGCCGTCGGGCACGTCGCCCTGCCAGGCCTTGCCGTCCCACTCGATGACGGCCTTGGCCGGGTTGTACGGCTTGCCGTTCTTGTCCACGCTGGCGCGGTTGTACAGCACGCGGCGGTTCATGGGCCAGGCCCAGGCGAACTTCGGGTACAGCCCGATCTTGGCCTGCATGGGGGTCTGGGTCAGGTCGCGCCGCTTGGAGAGGTTGCCCTCGGCCTCGGTGTAGCCGCCGCAGTACACCCAGCACAGGCTGGAGGTGCTGCCGTCGGCCTGGAGCAGCGGGAAGCCGGGCACCAGCTGGCCCTTCTTGTACTGCTTGCCGCCGATCTCCACGTCACGGGTGAAGTAGCCGTTGATGCGCCTGTTCATCTCCTCGGCGTTGAACTCGGAGGGGATGTCGTGCTTCAGGATGGCCTCGGGCAGGGCGCCGCCCTCCTTGGCGTACAGCGCGCGCACGCGCTTCATGATCTCCACGAACATCCAGCCCATGCTCTTGCACTGGCCGATTGGCTCGATGGCCTTGTAGTGCCACATGTGCCAGCGGCCGGAGTTGGAGATGGTGCCTTCTTTCTCCGCGCGGTAGGCGGAAGGCAGCAGGAACACCTCGGTTTTGCACTTCCTGGGGTCCGCGCCGGGGCGGCGGAAGTTGTCCGTGGTCTCGTTGTGGAACACCTCGCCCACCACCAGCCAGTCCAGCTTGTCGAAGGCCTTGCGGACCTTGTTGGAGTTGGGGAAGCTTTGGCAGGGGTTGTGGCCGAAGATGAAGCCGCCCTTGATCCGGCCCTGGTACATGCGGTCGAACAGGAACAGGTGCGAGCAGTCCATGCCCACGTCGAGCTTGGGCAAGAGGCCGTAGCAGAAGTCGTTGTCCTTGGTGGCGTTCTCGCCGAACCAGCCCTTCAAGAGGCTGACGATGTACTTGGGCCGGTTGCCCCACCAGTTGACGCTCATGGGGTCGGCCGTCTTGGGCGTGTTGCCCTTCTGGTACTCTTCCAGGGTCTTCCAGTTGGCGTAGGGCGCGTTGTGGTAGCCGGGAATGTAGCCGTAGAGCAGGGCGTGGTCCGTGCTGCCCTGCACGTTGGGCTCGCCGCGCAGGGCGTTGATGCCGCCGCCCGCCACGCCGAAGTTGCCCAGAAGCAGCTGCACGATGCCCGCCAGGCGGATGTTCTGCACGCCCACGGTGTGCTGGGTCCAGCCCAGGGCGTACATGATGGTGCCGGCCTTGTCCGGGCGGCCGGTGGCGGCGAAGCTCTCGTACACCTTGACGAGGTTTTCCTTGCTCACGCCGGTGACCTGGGACACGAGATCGAGGTTGTAGCGCTCGTAGTGCTTCTTCAGCACGTTGATGACGCAGCGGGGATGCTGGAAGGTCTTGTCACGCTTGACCAGGCCCTTCTCGTCCTTCTCGAAGGCCCACTGGCTCTTGTCGTACTTCTTCTTGGCCGGATCAAAACCGGAGAAGAGGCCGTCCTTGAAGGAGTACTTCTCGCCCACGAGGAAGCTGGCGTTGGTGTACTCGTTCACGTACTCGGCGAAGTACTTCTTGTTGTCCAGGATGTACTTGCACATGCCGCCCATGAAGGCGATGTCCGTTCCCGAACGCAGGGGCACGTGGTAGCTGCTGCGGGCGGAAGTGCGCGAGAACTTGGGGTCCACGTGGATGACCGTGGCGCCCTTTTCCTTGGCCTTCAAAACCCAGCGGAAAGAGATGGGATGGTGTTCAGCGGCATTGCTGCCGATGATCAGGATGGCATCGGCGTTGCCGATGTCCGTGTAGTGATTGGTCATTGCGCCGCGTCCAACCGACTCTGCCAGAGCCGGCACAGTGGGGCTGTGTCAGACCCGGGCCTGGTGGTCCATGTGGACGATGCCCAGGCTGCGCAGAGATTGGTGGGCGACGGCGCACTCCTCGTTGGACATCTGGGAGGAACCGAGCGAGAACACGCTCTCCAGGCGATTCACCTCGACGCCGTCGGCGTTCTTCAGGGTGAAGTCCTTGTCGCGCTGGTCCTTCACCTTGCGGGCGATAGTGTCCAGCATCCAGTTCCAGTCCTTCTCCACCCATTTGGCGCTGCCGGGAGCGCGGTACAGGGGCCTGGTCAGGCGCTCGGAGCTGGTGTGCAGGCTCTTCAGGGCCGCGCCCTTGGCGCACAGGCCGCCCGCGCTGATGGGATAGTCGGGGTCGCCCTCGACGTTGATGATCCTGCCGTCCTTCACATGCACCAGGGTGTTGCACCCGCAGGAGCAGAACGGACAGATGGAGATGACCTCCCTGGCGCCCTCGATCTTCATGCCCGCGGCGTACGCCTGCGCGGGCGCGAGATCGACCCCCAGTTTCGACAGCCCGAGGCAGGCGGTGCCCGCCCCCAGCAGCTTGATGAATCCTCGACGTGATACGCTCATGCATCCTCCTTGAGTGTCGCCAGACCGACCCCGCCGCGCTCACGGCGAGGCCGCGGGTATCCTCCGCGGAACCCTATTATGTCAGATATGACACAAGGACACAATCGCGTCAAATTTTATTCAATTATTTTGCTATGTTTTGTGTAGCACAAGAATTTGCGGACAGGGCGGAAGTCAGGTTGCCGCGGTCATCGAACCCGCCGCAAAAGAAGGGAAACAGCTGGTTCGCCTGGGAAATGGCATGGCGTTCCACCGCGGCGAACCAGTGGCGGAAGGCGCCCGCCAGACGCTGGCCCTCGGGCGTCAGGCGGCAGCCGCTCTTGTTGCCGCCAACCTTCTCCACCAGGGCCAGGCCAAGGGCTTCCTCGCTGGCCCTAAGCTTGCCCCAGGCCGCGCGGTAGCTCATGCCCAGTTGGTCGGCCGCGCCCTTGATGGAGCCGCAGGTGTCAATGCGTTCAAGCAGTTGCAGACGGCCGAGCCCAAAGAGGGTCTCCCCTCCCCGCTCCATCCACAGGTGCAGCCGCACCACCGCCGTCTCTTCATGCTCGTCCATCCAGCCCCCGGGCCTTGCTATGTCCTTTCAGACATAACACTACTGGGGCAAGCTCCGTTTCTTGTCCAAGGCAGAAACATTGCGCACGATTTGACACAAGGACGGCTTCGGAGGTGGAAGCAGGACTGCGTACAAACCGCGACAAGTTCCTTCTAGCGAAAGCAAACAACGAAAGATATCATCGCAAATCCATACGGATAAGCAGCAGAATGCTCTTCTGCGGGCTACGAGGAAACGCAACTTTTGGCTGCTCCGTGTTGACGAACAGGGGAAACTATGCCAAAGGTGCCATAATCACAAAAAGTTGCCGGCATGGGCCCTCACACCCTCTCCGGCTGCGTATGGTGCCAACCTTAAGGAGGACGCATGAACATTTCACGGCGAGGGTTCATCAAGCTGCTCGGCGCGGGCACGGCCTGCTACGGGCTCTCGCGCATGGGAGTAGACGTTGCCCAGGCGCAAACATACGCCATGAGCATGAAGACGGCCGGGGCCAAGGAGGTCGTCTCCATCTGTCCTTACTGCTCCTGCGGCTGCAACATCATCATGTTCGTCAAGGACGGCAAATTCATCAGCTCCGAGGGCGACCCCGACTACCCCGTGAGCGAGGGCTCCCTGTGCGCCAAGGGCGCGGCCTTCCACGCCCTGCACGTGAACGAGCACCGCATCGTGAAGCCGCTGTACCGCGCGCCCGGCAGCGACAAGTGGGTGGAGAAGGACTGGACCTTCATGCTGTCCACCATCGCCAAGCGCATGAAGGACGCCCGCGACCGCGACTTCAAGGTCAAGAACGACAAGGGTCAGGTGGTGAACCGCCTGGACACCGTCATGCACCTGGGCAGCGCCCTCATGGACAACGAGGAGTGCGCCGTCACGGTCCAAATGCTCCGAGCCCTGGGGGTCTACCAAATAGACCATCAGGCAAGGGTCTGACACAGCCCCACGGTACCGGCTCTGGCAGAGTCGTTCGGACGTGGCGCCATGACCCAGCACTGGATTGACATCAAGAACTCCAACGCGATTCTGATCATGGGCAGCAACGCTGCCGAGCACCACCCCATCTCCTTCAAGTGGGTGCTGCGCGCAAAGGACCAGGGGGCCAAGGTCATCCATGTGGACCCCAAGTTCTCCCGCACGAGCGCGCGCTGCGACCATCACGTGCCCCTGCGCTCCGGCACGGACATCGCCTTCCTGGGCGGCATGCTGCGCTACATTCTGGAAAAGAACCTCTTCCAGAAGGAATACGTCACCGAATACACCAACGCGAGCTTCATCCTCGGACCCGATTACGAGTTCAAGGACGGCCTGTTCAGCGGCTACGACCCTGAAAAGCGCGTGTACGACCGCAAGAAGTGGGGCTTCGTAAAGGACGAAAACGGCGTTTCCAAGCGCGACAAGACCCTGCAGGACCCGCGCTGCGTGTTCCAGGTGATGAAGAAGCACTATAACCGCTACACGGTGGACCTGGTGAGCCAGGTGACCGGCGTTTCCAAGAAGAACCTGCTCATGGTGTACGAGGCCTTCGGCGCCACGGGCAAGCCCGACAAGGCCGGCACCATGATGTACGCCCTGGGCTGGACCCAGCACACCGTGGGCACCCAGAACATCCGCCTGGCGGCCATGATCCAGCTGCTTTTGGGCAACATCGGCGTGGCGGGCGGCGGCATCAACGCCCTGCGCGGCGAGCCCAACGTGCAGGGCAGCACGGACCACGCGGTGCTCTGGGACATCCTGCCCGGCTACCTGCCGGCGCCCCTGGCCACCCAGCCCACCTTGGACGACTACAACAAGGCCATCACGCCCAAGACTGCCGATCCCATGAGCATCAACTGGAAGGTGAACCAGCCCAAGTACGCCGTCAGCCTGTTCAAGGGCTGGTTCGGCGAGGCGGGCACCAAGGCCAACGGCTACGGCTACGACTGGACCCCCAAGGTGGAGCCCGGCGAAGAGTACGCCAGCATGTTCATGTTCGACCGCCTGTACAAGAAGCAGATCAAGGGCGCGTTCATCTACGGCCACAACCCGGCCCAGAGCATGCCCAACACGCACAAGATACGGAAGAGCCTGGAGAACCTGGACTGGCTGGTCATGGGCGAAGTGCACCTGACCGAGACCACGGACTTCTGGCGTGGCCCCGGCGTGGACCCCAAGAAGATCAAGACCGAGGTGTTCCTGCTGCCCTGCAGCCACCGGGGCGAAAAGGCCGGCACGGCCACCAACTCCGGCCGCTGGCAGATGTGGCACCACAAGGGCTACGAGCCCATGGGCCAGAGCAAGAGCATGGGCCAGATCGAGGTGGAGCTCTTCCACGCCGTGCGCGACCTGTACAAGAAGGACGGCGGCGTGTTCCCCGAGCCAGTGCTGAATCTGGACCTGGACCGCGAGTACGACCCGGAAAAGGTCGCCATGAAGGTCAACGGCTGGTTCACCCGCGACGCGGAAGTGAACGGCCGCAAGTTCAAGAAGGGCGACCAGGTGCCCAGCTTCGCCTTCCTGACGGACGACGGCAGCACCAACTGCCTGTGCTGGATATACTCCGGCAGCTACCCGGAGGCCGGCAAGAACCTGTCCAAGCGGCGCGACCACACCCAGACCCCCATGCAGGCAAAGCTTGGGCTCTATCCCAACTTCTCCTTCTCCTGGCCGGTCAACCGCCGCATCATCTACAACCGCGCCAGCGTGGACGTGAACGGCAAGCCCTTCAACCCGGAACTGCCCGTGGTCCTGTGGGACGGCAAGGGCTGGGTGGGCGACGTGGTCGACGGCGGCGGGGCACCCATGGCCCAGCAGGGCGGCAAGTACCCGTTCATCATGCAGACGGAAGGCCTGGCCCAGCTCTTCGGCCCCGGCCGGGTGGACGGCCCCCTGCCCGAGCACTACGAGCCCGCGGAAACCCCGCTGGCCAAGAACCCCTTCGGCAAGCAGATGTCCAACCCGGCCATCCGCTGGATCGCCTCGGACATGGACAAGCTGGCCAAGAACGCGGACCCGCGCTTCCCCATCGTGCTCACCACCTACAGCCTCACCGAGCATTGGCTCTCCGGCACGGACTCGCGCAACACCAAGGTCCTGCTCGAGGCCGAGCCCCAGCTCTACGTGGAGATGAGCCACGAGCTGGCCAAGGAGAAGGGCATCAAGAACGGCGACGTGGTCGAGATCGAGAGCATCCGCGGCAAGGTGCAGGCGGTGGCCATGGTCACCGTGCGCGTGGTGCCTTTCAAGGTCATGGGCAAGACCGTGCACCTGGTGGGCATGCCCTTCGCCTTCGGCTGGACCACACCCGGCGTGGGCGATTCCACCAACAGGCTGACTCCGACCGTGGGCGACCCCAACGTCTCCATCCCGGAGTTCAAGGCCTCGCTGGTGAACGTGCGCAAGGCCGCCAAGATCACGGAAATCGAGAGATAACCGCCCGCCCGGCGGACCCGCCCGAACGCAGCGGGTCCGCCGGGCAGGCGCACAAGGGAGATGCGCCATGCCTAAGTCCTTTCTGAACGACACCTCGCGCTGCACGGCCTGCCGCGGTTGCCAGATCGCCTGCAAGGAGTGGAAGAACCACCCCGCAGTCAAGACCAAGCAGACCGGTACGCACCAGAATCCGCCCGACCTGGGCCCGTACAACTTCAAACTCATCCGCTTCAAGGAATACAAGATGAAGACCCGGGTGGAGTGGCTGTTCTTCCCCGAGCAGTGCCGCCACTGCCACGCCCCCGGCTGCAAGGAGGGCGCGGACGCCATCCTGCCCGGAGCCATCATCCAGGACCCCGCCACCGGGGCCGTGCTCTACACCGAGCTGACCAAGAAGTTCACTGCCCAGCAGGCCGAGGATGTGCGCGTCATGTGCCCGTACAACATCCCCCGACGCGACCCCAAGACCGGCATGCTCACCAAGTGCAACATGTGCATCGACCGCGTGCAGGCCGGACAGGTGCCCGCCTGCGTGAAGACCTGCTGCACCGGCTGCATGAACTTCGGCGAGCGCGAGGCCATGCTCAAGCTCGGGGCCGAACGCCTGGCCAAGGTCAAGAAGGAGTACCCCAAGGCCCAGCTGCTGGACGCCGACGACGTGAACACCATCTTCCTGGTCACCGAGGACCGGAAGCTGTACCATGAGTTCGCCGAGCGCCGCGAAACCCCGCAGACGCAATACGCGGGCCTGAACAGGCAGGAGCTTCTCTCCGCCCTGGGCAAGCCCCTGCGCAACCTGCTGGGCTAAACGGCAAAAACAGCGCCACGAACCAAAACGGGCCGTGCCGCCGCACACCGGCAGCGCGGCCCGTTTCTTCAACCGCAACACGGAGCATCCATGCGGCAGACCCTAGAGCACCAGCACCGCCTGTTCGACGTGGACGAGGCCCTTCAGGACATCACCTCCCGCCGGCCCGCCATGACGGACATCGCCACCTCCTTCGCCCTGCTGCAAAAGGCCCGGCTCGACGCCCAGGCCGCCCTGCCGGATTCCCCCCTGCTCGATGGCGACCCGGACCTTGCCGGGCTGCCCCACGGCCGCCCCCTGCTGGCGGACTTCATGGAGTCCCTTGCCACACCGGCCAAAACCACCGCCGAGCACTTCCGCGCCGCAGCCAAGGTCATCCTGCCCCAGGCGGCCCAGGCCTTCCCCAAACTCGCCCCGGACTTGGCCCGCCTGGCCCTGCTCCTCGACTCCCCAGGCAAGGCCCCGGACGAGGGCGTCCAGCTCGCCGCGTCCCTGCTGGCGGCCATCGCCCCGGCCAAGGCGCGCAACACGGCGGAATCCGCCGGGGCGACCATGGAAGAGCTCGCCACACGCCTGGGGATTTCCTCCCCCGCCCTGCACATGACCGCCACCGAAGGGCTGCTGGCCCTGCTCACCCACGCGTCCGCGCGCCTGCTGCCCCAGGTGGACAACGACATCTGGCGGCGCGGCTACTGCCCCGTGTGCGGCGGCGGGCCAGATTCCGGCATCCTCAAGGAAGCCAAGGAAGACTCGGAATTCCTCATCGCCAAGGCAGGACAGCTCTGGCTGCACTGCTCCCAGTGCGCCGCCCTGTGGCGCTTCCCGCGCATGCGCTGCGCCGCCTGCGACTGCGAAGACCCGCAGCGCCTGGAACTGCTGCTGGCCGAGGGCGACCCGCGCTCGGACGCAGAACGCGTGCAGCTCTGCCACGACTGCAAGAGCTACCTGCCCACCCTGAACATGGTGGACCGCACCGACCGCATCAACCTGGAGATGCTGCCCATCAGCATGCTGCACCTGGACATCCTGGCCCAGAAACGCGGCTTCGCCCCCATGGCGCCCTCGCCCTGGAACACGCTGACGTAGGCGGGCGGGGCTGAAAAGGAAAAGACGGAACAGGCAAGACGCCGGGGGGAAACCTTTCTGAAGAAAGGTTCTCCCCCCCGGACCGCCTTTCCAAAGACTTTTCATGGGGTGTCGCGGCACTTCCCGCGGAACCTTCCCCAAACGAAACGTCCCGGACGCGCTTTGCGCGTCCGGGACGTTTCGTTTGGCATGCGGGTCCAGGGGGTGCATACCCCCTGGCGGGGTCAAGGGGCAGCGCCCCTTGCC
>JACRDI010000001.1 GCA_016218665.1 Desulfovibrio sp.
CCTGGCCTATGCGTTGCGAACGCATCGCTCTCCCAGCTGAGCTACATCCCCATGGGCGCCCGGCGTGCCGGGCGGAAGCGTTGTTTAGCCATTTTTTCAGTGGCGGGCAAGTCCTTTTTGCGGCTGCGCATTGCCCTGGGGCGGGGCGGCCTCGGGCAGGCGGATCTTGAGATACGGCGGCGTGGTGGAACCGGGCCCGATTTCCCAGCGGTAGGAACCGTAGGGCGAGCTCGGCGCCTTGCGGGCGTTATGCTCCAGCACCTCTACTCCCTCGGCCACGGACACGGAGAGCGTGCCCTCGGTGACGATGCCCAGGCTGCGCGCCTCCGCCGTCTCCACGGCGTCCTTCACCCGCAGGCGCATGCTGCCGTCCTGGCCCACGGCGTAGTCGATGGGCACTGTGAACTCGCTGGCGATCAGGAGCTTGCGGTCTATCTGCCACGTGCCGATCAGGCTGAAGCGCACGCGGCCGTCGCCGATGGAGCTGACGCTTTCCACGCGCCTGTCGCCTTTCAGGGCCTCAAGATCCTTGAACAGCGGAGCCAGGACCTCGGCCTGAGCCTTCTTGATCTCCTCGGGCTTCAGCTTGCCGGCCTTGATCTCGGCTTGCAGGCGCTTCACGGCCAGCCAAGTGTCGTGGTGCACGGCCGTGCCCTCGACGGCGACCCTGTAGCTTCCGTCACGCTCGATCTTGATGCGCGCCAGGTAGCGCTCCGGCACCCAGCAGCCCGAGAGCAGCAGCACCAGCGCGCACAGCAGGCCGGGGAGAAGGCGGAAAAACGGTGCGGATCGTTTCATGGCGGCAGGCCATCCTCCTGGGTTTCCGGCATGCTACCCGCGGCGGACGCGGGACGCAAGGCGCGCGGCTTGACAGCCGCCATGCGAGCCCCTACTTTCCGCCTCACCCATCAACCAAGGAGTCATTCAAATGGCGTACGATATCCGTCTGGTCAAGCTCATCAACGGCGAGACCGTCATCGGCAAGTGGAGCGAGGACGGCCAGACCATCAGCGACCCCGCCGTGCTGCAGACCGTTCCCATGCAGCAGGGCGTGCAGATGATGCTCCTGCCCTTCGGCTACCCCTTCGAGCAGGAGATCACCGGCTGCATCTCCACCAAGCACGTGCTGTACGAGTACACCAAGGCCCCCGAGGAGCTGAAGACCAAGTACCTTGAGGCCGCCAGCAACCTCACCCTTTCCGCCCCCGGCGCGGGCAACCTGTCCCAGCTCATCACCAAATAGACAGACAACCGCCTGAAATGCGATGAAGGGGGCGGCGGGCCGTTCGGTCTGCCGCCCCTTTTGCGCCAAGAGCCCCAAGGAGCCCCCGCGTGAAGGAACTGCTGCCCCTGCTGCCCCGCCCCAGCCGCTACCTCGGCAACGAGTGGGGCGCCGTGCGCAAGGATCCCGCCGCCCTGACCGGCCGCATCGCCCTGGCCTTCCCCGACCTCTATGAAGTCGGCATGAGCTACCTGGGACAGAAGATCCTGGCCCACGCCATCAACCTGCGGCCGGGGCTCTACGCCGAGCGCGTGTACTGCCCCTGCGTGGACGCCGCGGCAATCCTGCGGGAGCACAACACGCCCCTGGCCACCCTGGAGACCGACACCCCCCTGCGTGATCTGGACGCCGTGGGCTTCAGCCTCACGCACGAGCTGTGCTACACCAACGTGCTGTTCATGCTGGAGCTGGCGCAGATTCCCCTGCGCGCGGCAGAGCGCATGGAGCCCGGCCCGCACGGCCCCTGGCCGGTCATCATGGCCGGCGGCGGCGCGGCCTTCAACGCCGAACCCCTGGCGGAATTTCTCGATCTCATGGTGCTGGGCGACGGCGAAGGCGTGATGCCGGAGCTTGTGGAGCGCATCGCGGCCGCCCGCAAGGCCGGCATGCCCAGGGAGCAGATGCTGCGCGAGTTGGCCGCCATTCCCGGCGTTTACGTGCCCGCGCACTTCGCCTGGGACGGCCCGGGCGCCGCCGTGCGGCCGCTCATCCCCGGACAGGACAAGGTGGAGAAGGCCATGGTGGCCGACCTGGCCGCCGCGCCCTTCCCCCTCTCGCCGCCGGTGCCCTTCGGCCAGGCAGTGCACGACCGCTACACCATCGAGCTGGCGCGCGGCTGCACGCGGGGCTGCCGCTTCTGCCACGCGGGCATGACCTACCGCCCGGTGCGCGAAAAGGCCCCGGACCAGCTGGGCCCCATGCTCTCCCGCGCCATCGAGGCCACGGGCTTCGAGGAGGTCTCGCTGCTTTCGCTGTCCACCGGCGACTACTCCGCCCTGGAGACCCTGTTCGACACCGTGTTCGACCGCTGCGCCGCGGAGCAGGTGGCCATCTCCCTGCCCTCCCTGCGCGTGGGCTCCCTGTCCGAGCGCATCATGGGCCGCATGGCCAGCATCCGCCGCACCGGGGCCACCCTCGCGCCGGAGGCCGGCAGCCAGCGCCTGCGTGACGTCATCAACAAGGGCGTGGACGAGGAGGCGCTCATCCAGCATGTGCGCACGCTCTTCGAGCACGGCTGGCAGCAGGTGAAGCTCTATTTCATGATCGGCCTGCCGACCGAGACCGACGCGGACCTGGATGCCATCGCCGAGCTGTGCGTGAAGGTGCGCGACGCCGCCGGGCGCCACGTGAAGCGCCTGCAGGTGACGGCCGCGGTGTCGCCCTTCGTGCCCAAGACGCACACGCCCTTCCAGTGGGAGGGGCAGATCGGCATGGAGGAGATCCGCCGCCGCATCTGGCACATCAAGAACGCGCTCAAGCCGTACAAGCGCATCACCCTGAAGTACCACCAGCCGGAGATGAGCTTCCTGGAGGGCGTGTTCTCACGCGGCGACCGGCGGCTTGGCAAGGTGCTGGAAACGGCCTACCGCAAGGGCGCGCTCTTCTCCAGCTGGAAGGACCACCTGAAGCTTGAGCACTACCTGGAGGCCCTGGCCGAGCACGGCCTGACGCCCGAGGAATTCCAGGGCCCGCGCGCCGTGGACGCCCCCCTGCCCTGGGACCACCTGGGCTGCGGCGTGTCCAAGGACTTCCTGCTCAAGGAGCGCCAGCGCGCCCTGGCGGAAAAGATCACCGAGGACTGCCGCTACGGGGCCTGCCGCAACTGCGGCGTGTGCAACATGGACGGCCGCGTGTCCGAGCTTTCGGCCCAGGCGGCGAAGGAAGACATCCGCCCGCGCGTGGTCTTCGCCCGCCGCGACCAGGAGCGGCCTGTGGATGCTGCGCCTGTCACCGCTCCGGCGCCAGTTCCGGCCCCGGCCGCAGCACAGTCCGCAGCGCCTCAGCCCTCCCGGACGGGCCAGCAGAAGCCTGACCAGCAAAAGTCCGGCAAGCCCCTTCCGCCGGACCTCGGCCTCTCGGACCGCAAGGCCCACTACCGCATCTGGTACGAAAAGCGCGCCGAGGCCGCCTATTTGAGCCAGCTGGAGCTGCAGAGCGTGCTGGAGCGGGCGCTTCGGCGCTCGCGCTTCCCGCTTTCCTTCAGCGCGGGCTTCCACCCCATGCCGCGCATCTCCTTCGGCCGGGCCCTGCCCGTGGGCGTGGAGAGCATGTGCGAGTGGTTCACCCTGACCCTGCGCGAGGAGCTGGGCCCGCAGCACGTGCTGGACACCCTTTCCGCCCAGCTGCCCGAGGGCCTCGCGCCCACGCGCATCGAGCCCCTGCCCGTGCTGCAGCGGCCGGTGCAGGCCCTGCGCGAGCGCTTCCTGCTGCGCTACTCCGGCGCGCCGGAGGACATCGCGCGCTGGCGCGGCCAGTGGGCGGAATTCCTGCGCCTGGAGCACTTCCCCTTCATGCGCAAGAGCAAGAACGGCCCCAAGGCCACGGACGTGCGCAGCATGGTGGCCGAGGCGGTCCTGAAGGACGACGGCGGCGTGGAGCTGACCCTGGACTGGTCGGCCGACTACATGAGCCCCAAGGCCCTGGTTCTGGCGGTGAACGACCCCATCTCGCCCCTGGCCGTGCACGTGCTCAAGGTGGGGCAGCAGTTCCCGGAATAGCCAGCGCCCCAGCGCCCCGGCCCTACTGCGCGGGCGGCACCGGCTCGGTGGCGAAGGGCCGCGCGGGGTCGGGCTTGAGGGTGCCCTTGCCGGGAAAGATGGCGTCGTACTGCAGGTTGTCGCCCGGCGTGGTGAAGTAGCCCTCGCGCACGGTCTGGGGCCTGCCCCGGCGCAGCAGCTCGCTCACGGTCACGGTCTCGTAGCCGCGCTTCTTCAACTCCGGCAGCAGGATGCGCAGTATGGCGAAGGTCTTCTGCGGCACCGCGTTGGCGTGCATGAGCATGATGGACCCCGGCTTGAGCAGCCGCAACGCCCGCGCGGCCAGCTCCTCGGGCGTGTGCAGTTCCTCGTCCCCCTCCCCGTCCACATCCCACTGGATGACCACGTAGCCCGACGCGGCCAGGGCATCGAGCGCCAGCTCGGAGCTGCGGCCGTAGGGCAGGCGCATGACGGACAGAACCCCTGCCCTCTGCGCTGCCAGGGGGCCCAGGCCCTTGGCCTCGGCCCTGCGGAGGAGCTCCGCCCGGAGGTTGGCGTACTGGATCTCCGCCAGGCGCATCTGGCTGGCGATCTCCTCCCGCGTCATGAGGGCGAGGTTGCCGTGGGTCCAGGCGTGGTTGCCCATCTCGAAGCGCGCATCGGCCATGAGCTGCATGGCCTTCTCCGGGTGCGAGCGCATCCACTTGCCCCCGGCGAAGAACGTCGCCCGCAGGTTCCGCTCCCGCAGCAGGTTGATGACGCGGTTCTCGTACCCGGCCACGTTGTTGGCCCGCTCGCAGAGGTCAAAGGTGAGGGCGATGGCCTTGCGGCCCTTGCCGACCTCCTTGCCGGAAGCCGCAGCCGGAAGCTCCACCCGGCGGATGGCCCCCTGCATGGCCCTGGGCACAGCGGCCGGGCGCTCCGGCAGGGTGACGCCGGGCGCAAGGGCCGGAACGCCGGGGTCGGGCTCGCCCACCGCGCCGATGACCCGGTCGGCCTCGCTGCCCGCCAGCTCCCGCGGGGTCCACAGGGCGCTCAGCAGGGCGTCGGGCCTGGGTTTGCCCGAGGCGGCCAGGGCCGATGCGGACAAGGCCGATGCGGCCAGGGCCGATGCGGACAAGGCTGGCGCGGCGAGGCACAGGACCAGCATGGAGCAGAAAGCGGCCAGTCTGCGCATGGGCAAGCACTCCGGCATCTTGGCGATTTCGCGGGGAATCCCCTGGCCGCTTTACTGCGGCGTCTCCGCCACCTTCGGCGCGGACTTGGCCACCTGGGCCGACTTGGTCTCCGGAATCAGCGCCTGCCCGGCCTTGCGCTTGTTCTCGATCTCCGCCGCGGCGGCCTCAAGCCCCACAAAGCGGGCGCTGGTGCTGGGGTGCGTGCTTCCCATGGTGATGGCGCCGGGGTTCTCCACGGCCATCCGCCGCCAAAGGTCCGGCACGTTCGAGATGTCGTAGCCCGCCCTGGCGGTGAAGTAGAGGCCCACATAGTCGGCCTCGGCCTCGAACTCCTGGCTGTAGGCATTCGCGCCGATGCGCCCGCCGACGTTCGGGTTCACCCCGGTCAGGATGGCCACGGGCAGGTCCAGCAGCAGCGCGCCGAGGAGCGCATTGCCCTGCTTGGCCTTGATGTGCCCCTGGTTGTTGTGGGCCAGCTCATGGCCCAGGATGGCCGCCAGTTCGTCGTCCGACTGCACGAACTTCATCATGCCCGTGTAGATGGTGATGTTTTTGCCGTCCGCAAAGGCGTTGATCATCGTGTTCTGCTTGAGCGCGATGTCGTAGCCGCACAGCTTGGCTGGCGTCACCGTCATCTCTCGCCGCTCGCCGGCGCGCTCCAGGGTCAGCTGCACCGGGGTTCCCTTGGCCAGGGCCGAATCCATGGCGGCCTTGGTCTCCTTCTTGTTCGCCACAGGCTTGCCGCCCACGGCCAGCAGCACGTCGCCCTTCTGGATTCCGGCGGCCAGCGCCGGTCCGCCCGCCGCCAGCTGGTACACGGTGACCCGGTCGCCCACCTTGAGCACGCCCTGCAGGGCCTCCCGGTACTCTTTCGGGAAGTCCCCCGCCACTGCATAGCTCATGCCCAGGCGGTAGGAAACGACATCGCCGCAGAGTTCCAGGTTGGCGCTGCGCAAGGCCCAGCCCACGCGGTCCATGCGGTCCAGCTTGGACATGTAGTCGCGCACGGCCAGTTCCTGCTGTTTTTTCGCTTCTTCGCCCACGCGGGAGGTATCGAGCACCGGCAGGTTGGCCTGCGGAGCGCAGGCGGAGAGCAGCATGGCGCACAGGCAGCAGGCAAGGACGGCACATTTCTTCGGCATGGATTCCTCATGGTTTGGCGGCTCCGCCCCGGCCGCAGGCCAGGGCGGGCGCATCACGCCTAGCATACGCGCGAGACGGTTGGAAGCCCCCCTACCCCGCCACGAGGGCGATGGCCTTCTCCGGGCACATTTCCTGACAGCAGAAGCAGGCGATGCACGCCTCGCGGTCCACCACGGCGACGGCGTCCTCGATGCGCAGGGCCTGGGCCGGGCACTGGTCCACGCAGGTGCCGCAGGCCGTGCAGCGCGCACGCTCGGCCTTGGGCCGCATGACGATGCGGCTTTCCAGCAGGCTCTGCAGCTGGGCCGAGTGCTGGATGGCCCCGCCGTCCAGCGCCGGCAGGCGGAAGCCCTCAAGCACGGCCAGTTCGCCCAGCACCTCCACCGCTTCGGGTGCGAAGTCGCCCAGGCCCAGGGCCCTGGCCTTGTGCAGAAGCCGCAGCCTGGCCGGGTCCAGGCCCATCATGCGGCTGATGACCGAGTCCAGGGCCACGGCGTTGTCCGCGGCGAGCACGCGGCCACCCAGCGCAGGTCGGTGGAAGCCGGGCCGTTGCCCTGCATGCCCAGGATGGCGTCCACGATGACGAAGTCCGGCGGGCGCAGGCGGAACACGTCCACCACCACTTCCTGGAAACGTTCCGGGCTGCCGGAAAGCTTGTGCAGAAGCGCCTTCTGCGCGCCGGGCAGAATGCCGTAGCTGTTCTTCACCGCGCCGGTGATGACGGTGAGCCCGTGGGTCTTGAACTTGGGCAGGGAGAGGAAGACCTCGGCCTCCAGCACCGCGCGCGACACGCTGACCTTGGGCATGGCGGCCACGTCGCCCAGTACGGAGAAGGGCACCTCCACCGCGTCCAGGCCGATGTTCCTGTAGTGCCCAAGCGAGGCCTCGATGAGCCCGGCGCGCTCGAAGCTCTTCTCGTTGGCGCCGTAGCCCATGAGGCCGGGGTTGTCGCCCACGGTGATCCCGCCCGCGCCCAGATCAAGCAGGCACTCCACCACGGCGCGCAGCACGGCCGGGTGCGTGGTCACGGCTTCCTCCGGCCTTGCGGCACGCAGCACGTTGGGCTTCACCAGCACCCTCTTCCCGGCGATCGGCGGGGCGAAGAGCGAGAAGGCCTTCTCCACCGCCGGGCGGCAGCTCTGGTAGTCGGCGGGTTCGATGAGCACTCTGTGCATGGGATTCTCCTTCGCCTCCGGGCTAGCGCGAGCCGAAGACCTTCTTGAGCAGCGAGGTGGTGCGCTCCGCCGGATTGGTGCGGATGTCCTTCTCCTCCTTGGCGATGAGGGTGAACAGGCCGTCCTGGGCCTTGGCGTTCACGTAGGAGTCCAGGTCCAGGCCGTAGGCCTGGGCGGCGCTGGCGGCCAGCGGGTTGGCCGTGAGCTTCTTGTAGGCCTTGGCCACGCCCACGGAGTCCGTGGCCTTGCTGATGATGGGCTGCATGAGTTCGGCGATCTTGCTGCCGCTGGACTTGCGGAAGTACTGGGTGGCGGCGTCGTCCGGCCCGGTGAGGATGCCCTTGGCGTCGCCGACGCTCATGTTCTTGATGGAGTCGCCCAGGATGTTCGCGGCCTGGGGCACGGCCTGCTCGGCGGCGCGGTTCATGGCCAGCACCAGGTCGTCGATGAGCTTGCCCTGGCCCGCCAGGCGCAGCGGGGTCTCGATCTTCTGCAACTGCTCCGGCAGCAGGATCTTCACCGCCTGGTTGGCGAAGTAGCCGTCGGTCTTGCCCAGGCTGGCGATGGACGTGCTGACGCCCTTGGCCAGGGCCTCCTTCAGGCCCTTGGCGATGTCCGCGTCGGACATGCCCGCCGGGACGGCGTTGGAGCCGGCGGAAGAGCCGGAACCCTGCGCAGTCTGCGCGGCCTGCTGGGCCTTGTCCAGCATGTCGGCCCAGCCGGCCAGGGCCGGGGCGGCAAAAAGCGGCAGTGCGAAGAGGCAAAGGGCGAGGGCTGCGGTGGAACGTTTCATGTGCGCCTCCTTGCGGCGATGGACGGCATGTTCGCGGTTTTCTGCGCGGGGGGAATCCGCTTTCCGTGTACGCCTCCCGCCGCCGCCCGGCAAGAATGTCCTGCCCAGGCTCTGGCCTGGATTATGCACATGGGGCGCAGGAGGAAAGAACGTCATGCGCATAAACCCCCAGATCGCGAATCAGATGTACCTGAACTCCGGCAACGAGGACGCCTCGTGCCTGCCCACCGGCACCTACACCACCCTGGCCGCGGCCAAATACATCAAGGACAACGACAAGGACGGGGACAAGAGCCTCTCCGCCGACGAGGTAAGCATCTCCGCCGAGGCCTACGCCAAGCTCGACGCCAACAGCGACGGCAAGGTGACCATGGAAGAGATGAAGAAGTCCCTGGCCGGAAAAGACAACGAGATATACCAGTACTACAAGAACGGCGGGGCCAATTCCGAGACCCCCGACATCACCAACAGCCTGCTCACCGCCTCGAACAGCGGCGGCACCGCGGCCGGAACCTACTCCAAGCTGGCGACCAAGCGCTTCATGGCCGACAAGGACGACAACAATGACGGCGTGCTCAGCAGCGACGAGCTGGGCCTGACCAGCTCCGTGTTCTCCGAGATCGACGCCAACAACGACGGCAAGGTGAGCCAGGCCGAGTTGCAGAGCGTCCTGGCCGGCCAGAACGAGAACATCAAGCGGTACTACGCCAACGGCGGCACCGGCTCCCTGGTCAACCTGACCTCCCGGCTCCTGGCGAAGATATAGGGCGGCCCAGGCGGCAGAGGGACGGACAGACTCCGCTTGCGTTCCGCCCGGAACGCGGGACGGAGTTCTTCGTCCGCGCCGGCTGGCTGTCTTTCCGGCACTGGGTCTGGCGGCGGAACGGATGCCAGCTCCCCCCACGCCGCCGCCCGCAGCCGGAGCCTCCCCCGCGCCCGCCTTCCAAGGTGTTTCCCCAGGCTCGACAAGGGCTCAGGCAGGGAGGTAACATCACCCGTGTCCGCGGCCGCCCGGCGGACAAGAAGGCCGCCAGCCAGCCATGCTCGCACAGGGCGAAACCGACTTGCCTGCGCAAGCGAGCAGCGATTGCGGTAGGGGGCCAGAGATATGACCGAGACAGCGCCCGGCGCGGGCATGCTCATCTACGGCAAGGAAGGCTGCCCGCACACCAGCCGGGCCAGGGCGGCCCTGCCGGCCGCGCGCTTCGTGGACGTGCTGGCCGACCCGGCCGCGCTTGAGGAAATGCTGCGGCTCTCCGGCGGGGTGCGCCGGGTGCCGGTCATCGTGCGGCCGGAGCCGGGCGAAAGCCCCCAGGTGGAGATAGGCTTCCGCCGCGGCGCCTGACACGTCTGACGCCGCCGGGCCGTGCGCCCGGCACCCCGCAACGCCCCGCTACAGGAACAGGAAGAAGCCGTTGGCGAAGTAGACCAGGCCGATGGCTCCGATGGCCAGCCCGCCGTACCACACCGACTGGATCTTCATGAGCGCGGCGATGGACGAGAGCAGGATGGCGATCTGCAGGAAGATGATGGCCATGCCGAAGGCCCCGGAATGCGCCTGGGCCTGGGCGATGGCCGCGTCATAGCCTTCCGCCTGCTTCTTGATCTCCTCCTTCTGCACCTCGTACTTCTCGATCTTTGCCGCGTAGGCCTTGGTCTTGTCGGCCACGGCCTTGGCGTAGCCCTCGCCGCCCTTGCCCGCGTTCAACAGCGAGAGGTCCAGGGCGTCCTTCTGCAACTCGTGCAGATACTGCTTCATGTCCTTGGCCTGGTAGTAGGCCCACTGGTTGGTGGCCTTGGACTGTGAGAGCACGGCCCGTGTGGAGTACTGCCCGCCCTTGAAGGTGGAAAGCGTGGCGCACACGGCGAACACGATGGTGGTGACGGCGACGTAGCCCAGCCATTTCTCTTTCTTCTCTTCCGCCATGCCTGGTCTTCCTTGTTTCGGGAAAAGGGTTCCGGATGCTCCCCGCCAGCCGGGAGGCATTCCCGGCCAAGGGGGGGCGATGGCAGAATATAGCTACGTATTCCGGCCGGACAAGTCCCCCGGCGCAATTTTCTCCAGGGGCGGTCCTTCGCGGCCCGGTTGACCGTGGGCAGGTTTTTCCCTGGCCCGGCTTACCTGGCCAGACTTCCAGGCCCGGTTCTCACGGGGCGCAAAAAAGGCCGGGCGGGGCTCCCCGTCCGGCCTCTAGGCTGCGTTGCGGCGGCCCGGCGCGGGCCTAAGACCCGCGCACCGAGGCCAGCACCTTCTCCAGCACCTCGTCCTCGCTGAGCGCCGTGGTGTCCACGACGACGGCGTCGGGCGCGGGCTTGAGGGGGGCGATGCTGCGGTTCCTGTCCTGGTCGTCGCGCTGGCGGATGCTGGCGGCGATGGCCGCGAAGTCCGCGGGCTTGCCCTGGGCCTCCAGCTGGCGGCAGCGCCTGCGCGCGCGCTCGTCCGGGTCGGCGTCGAGGAAGAACTTGTTGCTGGCCCCGGGGAAGACCACGGTGCCCATGTCGCGGCCCTCGGCCACCAGCGGGGTGGTCTGCCCCAGGAAGATCTGCGCCATCTTCATGTACGCCCGCACCGAGGGCACCACGGCCAGCTGGGAGGCCCAGCGGCCGGCTTCCTCGCTGCGGATGGCCTCGGGCAGGGGCTTGCCGTTCAGCAGCAGCTCCGTGTCCGCCCCGCTGCCGCGCAGGGAGAACTCGAAATCGCCCAGCTTCTGCTGCAGGATGCCCTGGGTCCAGTCCCACGCGCCCTCGCCCAGGGTGTAGGCCGCGGCGCGGAACATGGCTCCGGTGTCCAGGAAGGCGATGCCCAGCTCCCCGGCCAGGCGCCGGGCCAGGGTGCTCTTGCCCACGCCGGCCGGGCCGTCCAGGGTCACGATGAGGGGTGCGCTAGCCATGGAGGATGCCCTCCAGCGCCTTCAGGAAGGCTTCGGTCTCGGCCCTGGTGCCCACGTTGACGCGGATGTTGTCCGGCAGGCCGAAGCTCTTCAAATGCCGCACGATGACCCCGCGCTTGAGCAGATCCTCGCACACCTGGTCCGCCGGGCAGGGCGGCCGGAACATGACGAAGTTGGCCTGGGAGGGCCAGACCTGGCAGCCCAGCTCGGGCAGGCGCTTCAATAAAAGCTCGCGCCCCTGGAACACCACTTCCAGCGTCTCGGAGTAGAAGTTGTCGTCCTCCAGCACGGCCAGCCCGGCTTCCTCGGCCATGAGGTTCACCGTGAAGGGCGGCCGGGCGCGGCGCACGTGCTCCGCCAGCCAGAGGGGCAGCGCGCCGTAGCCCAGGCGCAGGCCGGCCAGGCCGTAGGCCTTGGAGAAGGTGCGCAGCACGGCCACGTTCTTGAGCTCCGCCACCATGGAGAGCATGCTGTACTCCTCCGGCGGCCAGGTGAAGTCCGTGTAGGCCTCGTCCACCACGAGCAGCGCGCCTTCGGGCAGCACGCCGGAGAGCACCATGAGCTCCTCGGCCTTGGCGGCCAGGCCGGTGGGATTGTCCGGGCTGGTGACGAAGACCATGCGGGTGTTCCTGTCCACGGCCTCGGCCAGAGCCTCCAGGGGCAGGCGGTAGTCCTCGCCGCGGGGCACCTCGCGGTATTCCACCCCGCACAGCTGGGCCGTAAGGCGATACATGCTGAAGGAGTGCGCGTAGCAGATGACGTTGCTCTTGCCCGGCTCCGCCAGCACGCGGAAGAGCAGGTCGATGACCTCGTCGGAGCCGTTGCCGCACACGATGTGCGCGGGATCGAGCCCCATGGCCTTGCCGATGGCGGCGCACAGGCGCGGGCTGTGGTTCTGGGGGTAGCGGTAGGCCTGCGCGGCCGCGCGGGCTATGGCCTCCCGCGCCAGGGGGGAGGCCCCCAGGGGATTCTCGTTGCTGGCGAGCTTGATGACGTGCTCAAGGCCGTATTTGGCCTTGATCTCCTCCACCGTGAGGCCCGGCACATAGGGGGTGAAGTCGAGGATCTCTGGCCGGACGCGCTGGCTGGACATGGAGTGCTCCCTTGAAGTGTGCGCGGCGCAGGCCGCAAAATGACGACATGACGCAGGGGGGCAGCCCGTGGGGGCAGCCCTGCCTGCGCCGCTATCGCGCCTGTTCGTCGCCCGCTGTTTGCGACGGGGGGACGGGCGGAATCCCTGCTACTTGATGGGGCGGATGGTCATCACCGGGCACTTGGCGCCCTTGACGACCTTCTCGGCCACGGAGCCGAAGAGGATGCGGTCGATGCCCTTGCGTCCGTGGGTGCCCATGATGATCAGGTCAGCCCCTTCCTTGGAGGCCATGCCGAAGATTTCCTCGGCCGCGTAGCCGGTGACCACGTGGCCCTCGGCCTCGACGCCCTGGAAATTCTCGTTCAGGAAGGCACTCATGGTGGCTTCCGCGCCGGTCACGATCTCGCCCACGAAGTTCTCGATGGAGCTGGGCGGCACGTGGAAGCCCACGTACTGGGACAGCGAGGGGGCCACGTAGAGGCAGATGATCTTGGCTCCCAGCCCCTGGGCCATGATGCGGGCATAGTCGGCCACCGCCGGGCTGTGCTCGGAAAAATCCACCGCGCAAAGAATCTTCTTGATCTCGGCCATGACGCTCTCCCTTTTCCAAAATGATCCGTGCGTTGCCCCTGCCTTAGGGGGAAATGGTGAGACAATGTGAAAATAATCACCCATGTCCGTTAACGCAAGTGAAAATCGCACCGATAAGACTTGCGCAAGCCCGGCGCGCGCGCGGCCGGGCCATGAGCGGGCATGGCCGGGCCACGGATGCCCCCCGGATGGACAAGAGCCGATGCATGGGCTATCCGGCTCCTGGGGCGGCCAAAGCCCCGGAGCCGCCCGCGGCAGGCAAGTTTTGCCCCCCGGCGCAAGAGCACATTCGCCCTGATTTTAAACACTTATCGGATGCGGCGTCCTTGGCATGGTCTCTGCACATTCCAGGAAAACCACAGGATGAGGAGCAGCCATGAAGATCCATCCTGACCAGTTGGAAGGCGTTCGTCTGGACCCGACCACCCAGTCGAACCGAGGCACGCAGACCGGAACCGGCTTTGGCGACCTGCTCAGCCAGGAAGTCGCCAAGTCGGGCACGCAGTCCGCGTCCAGCACCGCTCCCCTGCCGCCGCCGGGCGGCCTCGGCGCCCTGTCCGCCCTCATCGGGGCCCAGGAGGTTGAGGCCACAACCCCGGTAACCTCGGCGGAGAATGCGATCATGGACAAGGTGGACAGCGTGCTCGACAAGTGGGACCAGTACGCCCAGAATCTGCAGAGCACCGCCGACTCCGCCAGCCTGAAGCAGGCTTACGGAGTGCTCGATGACATCGACGGCGTGGTGAAGCAGATCCGGGGCGACAATCCCGATCTCGCGGAGAAGTTCCCCGCCCTGCAGGGCGTGGTCTCCGAGCTCGAGGCCATGACGGTGACGGAACGCATCAAGTTCAACCGGGGGGATTACACCGCCTAGCGCGGGGCATCCTTCCCTCCATCCGGACGCCCGCGGTCGCGGGCCGGAAAATTCCTGAGCGCGAGATACTTGGGCCCCTGCGGCCCAAGTATGCTCCGCCAGAGCACAAACTCCCCCGCACAGCCGGAAGCGAACCCGGGCCCGCCAAGGGCCTGCGAAACGGCCTGCCCGGCCTGTTCCCAGCCGTCGCCGGGCGCGGCCCGCCTCACCCTGCCCAGGGTCACGTGGGGCCGATACTCCCGCCCCTCCGGAACAAATCCCAGCGGCCCCAGCGCCCGCTCCACACCGGCCGCCAGCCGGGCGCATTCCTGCGCGCCCTGCGCCAGCCCGGCCCAGAGCGTGCGCGGCGCGCCGCGCTGGCCGAAGCTGCCGGCCATGCCCAGGCGGAAGGAAAACGGCGCGAACTCCACCTGCGCCAGGGCCGCGCAGAGTTCCCCCAGCCGGGCCTCGTCCACCTCGCCCAGAAATTTCAGCGTCACGTGCCAGTTGCCGGGCTTGGTCCAGCCGATGCGCGACGCGAGCGCGCGCGCAAGCCCGCCGCACAGGTCGTCCAGGCCCCGCTGCCAGGCTTCCGGCAGGGGCAGCCCCACAAAGCAGCGGACGGTATTGCGGTCGGACGCCCGTGCGCGCTCCATGCGGCCCTACTTCACAAAGGTGACGAGGCCGAACAGGGCCCCGGCAACGCTCTGGGTCTTGACCGCCGTGCGCGAGCCGCGGAACAGGAAGCTCTCGGCCCGGCAGCCCTCCGGCCAGGCCCAGGCCATCCACACCGTGCCCACGGGCTTTTCCCGCGTGCCGCCGGTGGGCCCGGCGATGCCTGAAATGGCGATGGCGCAGCCCCGACCTTCCGGCATGCCCGGCAGGGCCAGCGCGCCCCGGGCCATGGCCTCCACCACAGGCGCGCTCACCGCGCCGTGCGCGGCGATGAGTTCCTCCGGCACGCCAAGCAGGCCGCTTTTGAGGGCGTTGGAATAGGCGACGACCCCGCCGTGGAACCAGCCCGAGCTGCCCGGCAGGTTGGTCAGCGTGCTGGCCAGCTGCCCGCCCGTGCACGACTCCGCCGTGGCCAGCATCCAGCCCCGGCCCGCAACGAGCCTTCCGGCCTCCGAGGCCATGGCCTCCAGCCTGTGCGCGCCCTCCAGCTCCAGCATGCCCGGATCCGTGATGCTCTTCATGCCCGCTCCTTGCGCGATGGCGTCGCGCCCTTCGGCATTGTTTACAGAACAGGCCCCGGCGTGGCAATTGGTGCCCATGGACAACGGGCCGGACAACACGACAGCCGACACGAAGGGCAGCGCAGCGGGCCAATCCGGCTGGCGGCAAAAGGCCGGGAACCTGTGGCAGCGGCTGCGCCTGCGCCGGCGCGAGCCCTGGAACTGGCTGGCCCAGAACTTCTTCGCCGCGTTTTTGCCACCGGGGCTGCTCTTCCACAGCTGGCCCCTTTGCGCCCTTTCGCTCATCGGCTTCGCGGCCAGCTGCCGCAGCCTGCCCCTGCCGCCCATGGAGCACACCGGGGCAAAATGGCTGGTTCCGCACATCGAACGCCTCATCGGGCTGGAGAGCGCCTGGCTGGCCGCGCCCATGACCCCGCGCAAGAAGCGCCAGCTGTGGTTCCTGGGCATCGGCGCGCCGCTCACGGCCATCATGCTCTGGCGGCAGGACCTGGGGCCCATCGGCCTGGCCATCGCGGCCTTCGCCCTCTGGCGCGTGCGGCGCAAGAACATCGAGCAGGGCATCGACCCCTGAACGGCCCATTTTCCCTCTTTATTCCCGGCCCGGCTTTGGGTACACCGCCAGGAGCGCGCCCGTCCCCGTCCTGAAGGCCGCGCCCCCATTTCAAGGAGACGACCATGCTTGACCTGAAATTCGTGCAGAAAAACCTCGGCGCCGTGACCGAAGGCCTGAAAAAACGCTGCAAGACCGAGCCCGACGTGGCCGAGTTCGCCCGCCTCGACGAAGCCCGCATCGCCCTCATCCGCGAGGCCGAGGCCCTGAAGGCCGAGCGCAACACCGGCTCGGCCGAGGTGGCCAAGCTCAAGCGCGCCGGGCAGGACGCCAGCGAGCTCATGGCCCGCATGTCCGCCATCGGCGACCGGGTGAAGGAACTGGACGCAGAGCTCGGCGTCATCGAGGCCCAGGAGCAGGACTGGCTCCTGAAGGTGCCCAACATCCCGCACGAATCCACCCCGGACGGCTGCTCCGAGGAGGACAACCCGGTGCTGCGCCACTGGGGAACCAAGCCCGAACTCCCCTTCGCCCCCAAGGAACACTGGGAGCTGGGCCAGGCCCTGGGCGGCCTGGACTTCGAGCGCGCGGGCAAGCTCACCGGCTCGCGCTTCTGCGTCAGCTTCGGCTGGGCGGCCAAGCTTGAGCGCGCCCTGGGCGCCTTCATGCTCGATTGCGCGGCCGAGAACGGCTACACCGAGGTCATCCCGCCCTACATCGTGAACAAGGCCTCCATGACCGGCACCGGCCAGCTGCCCAAGTTCGCCGAAGACCTGTTCAAGATCGAAGGCCAGGACTACTACCTCATCCCCACGGCCGAGGTGCCGGTGACCAACCTGCACGCGGGCGAAGTCCTCGAAGAAGACCAGCTGCCCACGGCCTACTGCGCCCTCACCCCCTGCTTCCGCAGCGAGGCCGGCAGCTACGGCAAGGACACCAAGGGCCTCATCCGCCAGCACCAGTTCCACAAGGTGGAGCTGGTCCGCTTCAGCCATCCGGAAAAGTCCTTTGAGGACCTGGAACTGCTCACCGGCCACGCCGAGATGGTGCTGCAGCGCCTGGGCCTGCACTACCGCGTCATCGCCCTGTGCGGCGGCGACCTGGGCTTCTCCTCCTGCAAGACCTACGACATCGAGGTCTGGCTGCCCGGCCAGGACAAGTACCGCGAGATATCAAGCTGCTCCAACTTCCTGGACTTCCAGGCCCGCCGCGCGAACATCCGCTTCAAGGCCAAGGGCGCGAAAAAGAGCGAGTTCCTGCACACCCTGAACGGCTCCGGACTGGCGGTCGGCCGCGCCCTGGTGGCCGTGCTGGAAAACGGCCAGCAGGCCGACGGCAGCATCGTGCTGCCCCAGGCGCTGCGGCCGTACCTGGGCGGGCTGGAGAAGATCGAGGCGAAATAGAAACCAGGGGCCCTGCCCCTTGAACCCCGCTGGGGCTCCGCCCCAGCCCCCGCCAGGGGGTATGCACCCCCTGGACCCGCAGGGCCAAAGCAGGTGCCCGGTCCGAGTTCACTCGGACCGGGCACCTGCTTTGGCGTCAACGTCCGCCCAGGGCGGGAGTCGTCCCGTGGCCCTGGCCCATGTGGCGAACGGACGGGACAAAGCGCGGCGCGGGGCGTCGGGCGAGCGCATCGAGGCGGCCCTGGCCGAGCAGGACAGCACCGCGGACGAACTGCGCCTCCTCAAGGCCCTGGACATCTCCATGAGCATGGCGGGGCGGCGTTCATGTCCGTGCGCGGCGTCGCCGAGACCCTGCGCATGGCGAGGACATCTTCGAGCTGGCCGACACCATCCGGCAGGCCAGGGAACGGTAGGCCGAAAGCGGCAGGTGCAAGCCTAGGCCAGGGCCACCAGGTCGTAGCTTTGCGCCTGCTCAATGTCGGCCATGACGAGCTTGCCGGGCTTCACCTTGGGCCCGCTCACGTAGGTCACGCCGTCCACCTCCGGGGCCTGGAACCACACCCGGCCCACGTGCAGGCCCGGCCACTCCGGGCTCGGCTCCTCCACAAGCACCTCCTGCCGGGTGCCGATGAGCGCGTCCAGCCGCTCGCGGCTGATGCCCTCCTGCAGCTTCATCAGCGCGTTGCGGCGCTTGGTCTTGGTGGCCTGGGGCACCTGGCCGGGCAGTTCCGCCGCGCGGGTGCCTTCTTCCTGATGGTACGGAAACACGCCCAGGTTGGTGAAGCGCGTGCGGGCCACGAAGTCCTTCAGCGCCTTGTAGTGGGACTCGGTCTCGCCGGGGAAGCCCACGATGAGGCTGGTGCGCAGGGCGGCCTCGGGAAAATGTCTGCGCACGCGGTCGATGACCAGGGAGGGATCCTGGGCGAAGGGCCGGCCCATGGCCGAGAGGATCTCCGGGTGGGCGTGCTGCAGGGGAATGTCGAAATAGGGCAGAAGCGGCCGGCCAAGGCCGGAGAGGTGCTTCAGCAGGCCGTCCGTCAGGCCCGCCGGGTAGAGGTACATGAGCCGCAGCCACTTGAGGCCCTTGATGGGCATGAGCCGGTCCAGCAGGCGCCTCAGGCCGTCCTTCATGTCCAGGTCGCGCCCGTAGGAGGTCACGTCCTGGCCCACGATGACCAGCTCCGGCACGCCGCCCTGCTCCACCAGCAGGCGCGCCTCGCGCTCCAGCTCGTCCAGGGGGCGGCTCACGTGCCTGCCGCGGATGCTGGGGATGGTGCAGAAGGCGCATTTGTGGGAGCAGCCCTCGCTGATCTTGAGGTAGGCGTAGCCGGGCGCGGTGCTCAGGCGGCGGGGGCCCATGTCGTCCAGCTTCTTCCTGCCCAGGGCCGCGCCCACAAGCTGGGGCCACTGGCCCAGCTCCCGCGTGGAGAGCCACAGGTCCACCTCGGGCAGGTCCGCGGCCAGGTCGGCCTGGCCGTAGCGGCTCACCATGCAGCCGGTGACGGCCAGAAGCGGCCGAGGTTTTGCGTCCTCCACCTCGCGGATGACCGAAAGGATGGTGTCGATGCTCTCCTCCACCGCCGGGCGGATGAAGCCGCAGGTGTTCACCAGCACCAGGTCGCTTTCGGCCGCGGTCTCCGCGGGAACAAGCCCGCCGCCCAGGGCGCCCAGCATGCGTTCGGTGTCCACGCGGTTTTTCGGGCAGCCCAGGCTGATGGTGTGGACGCGGATCTTGGCCATTGGGCTCTCCTTGAGGGCGGGGGATATTCCCGACAGGGGTGGTGGTTGCGCTTTGGTCCAACTCGTGTAGGATGCCCCGCCAGAGCATCCTCCGGGGGCGGCCGGCCATTTCGCCTCCCCCGGCCTGATAAGGAGGCCCGCGCATGGTGGATTCCCTGCGGGCGGAGAAGCAATACCGCATAGGACTCGTGGGCGACAAGTCGTCGCTGGTGCCTTTCTGGGAACTTTTCGCCAGCCTCGGCAACGAGCGCGTCATCGGCCAATTGGGCATCCGCGCCCTGGCCCTGCACAGCGAAAGCCAGGCCGGGGGCGGCTTCGACGTCGGCTTCGAGCTGCCGGTGCACCCCGACTGGCAAAGCATGCTGGCCGCCCACCAGGATCTCAACCTCGTCATCGAGACCACCGGGCGCGAAGCCGTGCTGCTGGACCTGCGCCATGGCCTGCCCAGTTCCATCACCCTGGTGGAGCGCGGCGCGGCCAGCTTCTTTCTGCGCCTGCTCTCCTCGGACCAGATGTGGGTGGCCTGCAAGCTGGACCTTCTGCACACCCAGGCGCTCCTCAAGGGCATCATCGACCAGCTCAAGGAGGAGATCGTCCTGGTGGACGCACACGGAAACGTGCTGGACTGCAACAAGGCCGTGCTGGGGGCCCGCGGCATCGGCAAGGCGGACATGGCCGGGCGCCCGCTGCGGGAGTTCTTCCTGCTGCCGGAGGAACCCGCCGGCAGCCTTGATGCGCCCCCGCCCCTGGAGCACGCCCTGGAAACCGGGGAAAGCGCCGAGGCCACCCTGACCTACACGGATGCCGGGGGCCGCGTGCACCACACGCGCGAGTACGTGCATCCCCTCCAGGACGAGGCGGGCCGGACCGGCAGCTATCTGTGCATCCGCCGCGACATCACCGGCCGCACCCAGATGGAGCAGCGCCTGCAGGAATCCGAGCGGCTGGCCTCCATCGGCGAGATGAGCACCTACATCGCCCACGAGATCAGAAACCCGCTCTTCGCCATCGGCGGCTTCGCCAACCAGCTCATGCGCAACGTGGCCGACCCCGCCGCCCGCGAGAAGATCGAGATCATCATCGAGGAGGCCAAGCGCCTGGACGGCATCCTCAAGAGCATCGTCACCTTCGCGCGCCCGCTGGAATCCGGCTCCGGCCAGACGGACCTGAACAGCATCGTGCGCGACACCATGGAACTCATGGGCATGGCCTGCGAAACCAAGGGCATTTCGCCGGTGCTGGGCCTCGCCCCCGACCTGCCCCTGGTGAAGGCCGACCCGGAGCTCATCAAGCAGTGCCTCATCAACCTGGTCAAGAACTCCGTGGAGGCCATGCCCGGCGGCGGGCTGCTGGCCGTGCGCACGGGCTTCGCCGGGGGCCGGATCATCCTGGAGGTGGAGGACACCGGCCAAGGCATTGCCCCGGAGCTGCGCGACAAGGTCATGAGCCCCTTCATCGGCACCAAGGGCCGCGGCTCCGGCCTGGGGCTGGCCATGGTCAAGAAGATCGTGGACGGCCTGGGCGGCAGCCTGGAGCTGGTCAGCGTGCCGGGCGCGGGCACCCGCGTGGATCTCTTCCTGCCGCCGTGGGCGGCGCAGGCCGCCCAGCCGGGGGAGACCGGGCAGGAGCCTGTTGCGAAACCGGGGGCGGACGAGTAGAGTCGAACGATGACCTACGCCAAGGAACCCCTCAAAAAGACCCTCGTGCTGGCCACCCGCAACGCGGGCAAAATCAAGGAACTCGA
Source organism: Desulfovibrio sp. (assembly GCA_016218665.1). Taxonomy (GTDB): domain Bacteria; phylum Desulfobacterota; class Desulfovibrionia; order Desulfovibrionales; family Desulfovibrionaceae; genus Humidesulfovibrio. The sequence continues at coordinate 20,329 of JACRDI010000001.1, forward strand.
ATCCCTGCTCTCCGGCTACGGGCTGCATGTGCTGGGCCTGGGCGACTTCCCCGAGATCGGGGAGATCGAGGAGACCGGCGCCACCTTTGCCGAAAACTCGCTGTTGAAGGCGCGCACCGTGGCCAAGGCCACGGGCCTCGTCGCCCTGGCCGACGACTCCGGCCTGATGGTGGACGCCCTGGGCGGCGCGCCCGGCGTGTATTCCGCCCGCTACTCCGACCCCGGCGCCACGGACGAGCGCAACAACCAGAAGCTGCTGGACGTCATGCAGGACATCCCCGAGGAAAAACGCGCCTGCCGCTTCGTGAGCGTGGTGGCGGCCGTGGCCCCGAACGGGGTGGAGCTGCTGGCCGAGGGCCGCTGGGAGGGGCGCGTGCTCTTCGCCCCGCGCGGCAGCGGCGGCTTCGGCTACGACCCCCTCTTCCTGGACCTTGAACTCGGCCAAAGCGCGGCCGAGCTTTCCCACGCGGACAAGAACGCGCGCTCCCACCGGGGCAGCGCCCTGCGCGCCCTGCTGGCGGACTGGCCGGACTTCTGGGCCAGGGCCTCGCGCTAACGACAGCCATCCCACGGAGAAATCCCCATGTGCGGAATCATCGGCTACTGCGGACACCGGCCCGCCGTCCCCCTGGTGGTGGAGGGCCTGCGCCGCCTGGAATACCGCGGCTACGACTCGGCGGGCGTGAGCTTCGTCCAGGGCGGCCGCCTCTCGGTCATCCGGGCCGAGGGCAAGCTCTCCGGCCTGGAGAAGAAGCTGGAGAGCCAGCACGTGTTCTCCGCCACCTCGGGCATGGGCCACACCCGCTGGGCCACCCACGGCCCCCCGGTGGAGAAGAACGCCCACCCCCACCTGGACCATTCGGGCAGGCTCGCCATCATCCACAACGGCATCATCGAGAACTACCAGGAGATCAAGACCGAGCTGGCCCAGAAGGGCGTCGAGTTCCGCTCGGACACGGACTCCGAGGTGCTGGTGAACCTCATCGCCCACTGCCTGAAGGACACCGGCGGCGACGTGACCAGGGCCATCTCCAAGGCCCTGTCCCGCGTGGAGGGCGCCTACGCCATCGTGGTCATGAGCGTGGACCATCCCGGCACCCTGTGGGCCACCCGCGTGGCCAGCCCGCTGGTCATGGGCGTGGGCACGGGCGAAAACTTCTTCGGCTCGGACATCCCGGCCTTTCTGCCCTACACCCGCGACGTGGTCTTCCTGGAGGACGGCGAGCTGGTCCGAATCACCGCCTCCAGCTGGGAGGTGATGGAGACCGCCAGCCTGAAGCCCGTGGAAAAGAAGGTCAACCACATCAACTGGGACGTGCAGGCCGCCGAAAAGGGCGGGCACAAGCACTTCATGCTCAAGGAAATCTTCGAGCAGCCCAAGGTCATCCGCGACTGCCTCCTGGGCCGCATCAGCCAACAAGGCGGGCAGGTGCGCCTGCCCGAGCTGGACGAGCTGCCCGTGCCCGAGCGGCTGCACATCGTGGCCTGCGGCACCAGCTACCACGCCGGCCTGTGGGGCATGTACCTCCTGGAGAAGTATGCCGGCATCCCCGTGCAGGTGGAGATCGCCTCGGAGTTCCGCTACCGCGACCCCATCCTGCCGAAAAACGGCGTGGTGCTGGCCATAAGCCAAAGCGGCGAGACCATGGACACCATGGCCGGCATCAAGCTGGCCAAGGGCCGCGGCCTGCCGGTCATCGGCCTGTGCAACGTGGTGGGATCGAGCATCTCGCGCGAGGCCGACTACGTGGTCTACAGCCAGGCCGGGCCGGAGATCAGCGTGGCCTCCACCAAGGCCATGTGCAGCCAGCTGGCCGCCCTGCTCCTGCTTACCCTCTACTGGGGCCGCCGCAGCGGCCGCATGGCCGAGGACGACTGCGCCCGGATGCTGCGCGAACTGCAGGCCATGCCGCAGATGCTGGAGGAAGCCCTGCCGGGCTTGCGCGCCAAGGCCCAGCGCCTGGCCCGCCACTATGCGGAGGCCACCAGCTTCCTCTACCTGGGCCGTGGCCCCAGCTACCCCCTGGCCCTGGAGGGCGCGCTCAAGCTCAAGGAAATCAGCTACATCCACGCAGAGGGCTACGCCGCGGGCGAGATGAAGCACGGGCCCATCGCCCTCATCGACCCGCACTTCCCCACCTTCGCCATCGCGCTGGACGACGAGTTCTTCCCCAAGGTGAAGTCGAACCTGGTGGAGGTGCAGGCGCGCGCGGGAGAGATCCTGGCGCTGACCAACGAGGGCCTGGACCTTGCGGTGGAGCAGCCCTGGACGCTGCCCCGCGCCTCGGGGCCGCTGGCGGCCTTCGTCATCCTGCCGGCGGTGCAGCTCTTCGCCTACGAGATGGCCGACTACCTGGGCAAGGACGTGGACCAGCCGCGCAACCTGGCCAAAAGCGTCACCGTGGAATAAACACCGCCGCCGGGGGGGCCGCCGCCAACACGGTTCCCCCCGGGCCAGGCGCGGAGCTGACCCCCCGATGTCGCGATTCGCCCTGCCGCGCAAGCGCCCCGTCCTCTTCCTGGTGACGCTGTTCCTGGCGCTCGGCTTCCTGGGCACCACCATCGTCAGCTACCAGGTTTCGCGCAACGCCATCCGCGACTCCATCCTCACCCAGGAACTGCCGCTGACCTCGGACAACGTCTACTCCGAGATACTGAAGGACCTGGTGCGCCCGGTGTTCGTGGCCTCCATGATGGCCAACGACACCTTCCTGCGCGACTGGACCCTGAACGGGGAGAAGGACCGCGACCAGCTGACCCGCTACCTGCGCGAGGTCATGGCCAAGTACAGCGCCTTCACCAGCTTCTTCATCTCCGAGAAGACGCGCAACTATTACCATCCCACGGGCGTCATCAAGCAGGTGAGCGAGCTGGAGAACCGCGACGCCTGGTACTACCGCGTGCGCGCCATGCCCGAGCCCTACGAGATCAACGTGGACCCGGACATGGCCAACCGCGACCTTCTGACCATCTTCATCAACTACCGCGTGCAGGACTACCAGGGGAACTTCATCGGCGCGGCGGGCGTGGGCCTGACCGTGGAGGCCGTGCGCTCGGCCATCACCGCCTACCAGGAGCGCTTCGACCGCCGCATCTCCTTCGTGGACCCGCAGGGCCGCATTCTGCTGGCCGGAGACCGCGCCCGCCAGCGCGAGACCAACATCCACTTCATCGACGGCCTGCGCACCCTGGCCCCGGAGATCCTGAGCGTCCAGACCGGCTCCTACGAGTACAAGAACGGCGGCAGGACCTACCTGCTGAACGTGCGCTACGTCCCGGAGCTCAAGTGGTACCTCTTCGTGGAAAAGCCGGAGGACGGCGCGCTGGCGGGCATACGCCGCACGCTGTACGTGAACATCGCCGTGTGCCTGGCCGTCACCATCCTGGTGGTGTTCATCACCAGCCTGTCGCTCTCGCGCTATCAGAAGCGCATGGAGGAGATGGCCACCACGGACAAGCTCACCGGTCTGCTGAACCGCCAGACCCTGGACGTGCTCTTCCAGCAGTCCCTGAGCCTGGCCCGCCGCACGGGGGAACCCTTGAGCGTCGTCCTCTCGGACCTGGACCACTTCAAGGCCGTCAACGACCGCCACGGACACCTCAAGGGCGACGCCGTGCTGGCCCGCGCCGCCGCCTGCCTCAAGGAGCAGCTGCGCACCTCTGACGTGGTGTGCCGCTGGGGCGGCGAGGAATTCCTGATGATCCTCAAGGACTGCGACGCCCAGGCGGCGACGGCTTTGGCGGAGAAGCTGCGCGTGGCCATCGAGGGCGACGCCGAGCTGGCGGCGCTGGTGCCCGGCGGGGTCACGGCCAGCTACGGCGTGTCCCAGCACAAGGACGGCGAGCCGGTGGAAAGCCTGGTGGGCCGGGCCGACCGCGCCATGTACGCAGCCAAGCAGGAAGGCCGCAACCGGGTGAAGACCGCAGCCTAGCTCAGGCGGGGCTCCGCGCCCGCGCCGGCACCGGCCAACTCGCAGGGCATCCACCAGCGCACGGAGTTCACCAGCCACACGCGCCTGGCGCGGGCCAGGTCCTCCGGCCGGAGCACGCCCTCGCGCGCGGTTCCAAGCCCCAGCAGCCGCTGCCGGAACACGCCGGGCAGCAGCCCGCAGGAGAGCGCCGGCGTCAGCAGCTCGCCGTCCAGATCCAGCACCAGCGAGGCCCGCGTGGACTCAGTGAGTTCGCCGCGCTCGTTCAGCAGCAGCGCGTCGTCACACCCGGGGCAGGCGGCCAGGGCGGCCGCGTACACGGCCCGGCGCGTGGTCTTGTGGGCCAGCAGCTCGTCGCGGGAATCGACCCGCAGTGAAGACACGCCCAGACGCAGGCGCGCGCGGCCGCCCGCGATGGGCGCGGCCTCGGCGCGGAGTTCCCCCGTGCGCGAGAGCAGCAGCCGCAGCTTGAACCGGCCCTGGTCGTGAGCGCGGGCCAGGGCGTCCAGGGCCTGCAGCACCTCCACCCCGTCCACCGGGAAGCCGAACACGTCCGCCGAGCGGCCCAGGCGCTCCAGATGCCCGTCCAGCAAGGGAATGCGGCCGTTCAAAAGCAGCATGGACTCCAGCAGCTCGAAGTCCTCCTCCGGCGGGATGAGGAAACGCATTTTGGTCTGCACCTCCGCGTACTCGTCCCAGGCCGTGGAGTCGTGCGTCACCCCGCCCCCGGCGCTGAAGCGCGCAAGGCCCTCGTCGCCGTCCAGCAGCAGGGTGCGGATGGGCACGCTGAACGTGGCCTTCAGGTGTTTGCCGGGGCTGGGCTCCAAAAGGCCGACGGCCCCGCAGTAAATGCCGCGCGGCTGGGGCTCCAGCTCGCGGAGGAGCTGCATGGTGCGCACCTTGGGCGCGCCGGTGACGGACCCGCAGGGGAACAGGGCGGAGAGGACATCCATGAGGGAGACGCCCGGCAGCAGTTGCGCGCGCACGTCGGAGGTCATCTGGAACAGCGTGGGGTAGGCCTCCACGTGGAAGAGCCGGGGCGCGGCCACGCTGCCGGCCTCGGCCACACGGCCCAGGTCGCTGCGCAGCAGGTCCACGATCATGACGTTCTCGGCCCGGTTCTTGGGGCAGGCGGCCAGCCCCTCGCGCCGCGCGGCGTCGTCCTCGGGCGTGGCCCCGCGCTTCGCGGTGCCCTTCATGGGCCGGGCCAGGGCCCTGCCCTCCCCGTCCAGGCGGAAGAACAGCTCCGGCGAGAGGGACAGGATCGTGTGCCGCCCAAGATCAAGCAGGGCGCAGAACCCGGCCCCCTGGGCGCGCGCAAGCTCCGCGAACCACGTGTGCGGATCCCCCGTGAAGGCGCATTCGAAGGGCACGGTGTAGTTGGCCTGGTAGGTCTCGCCCTGGGCGATCCACTCCTGCAGGCGCTCGAAGCGCCCGGCGTAGTCCGCCGGGGGCACCAGGGCCCGCCAGGGGCCGCGGGCGCACTCGCCCCCGGCCGCAGCGGGAATCTTATCCAGGGGGGCCGCATGCGCGGCGGCAAAGGCCAGGGGCAGGCCGGGCAACGGCCCATGGACGGCCAGGGCGGCGTCGAAGGCGGGCGCGGCCTCGTAGGCCAGGGCCAGGACAACCCAGCGTCCGGCGCGGGCCTGGGCCTCGGCCCAGGCGACCACCGGGGCCACCTCGCCCAGGGTCAAGGCCTGCCGGACCTCCAGGGGTTCGCCGAAGGCCAGGCTGCGCCCCCAGCCGGAAGCTCCCGGCGAGGTGTCGCAAGAAGCGCCGGGCAGAACGCCGGGCAAAACATCGAAAGAAGCGTCGAGAAAAAGGGAGCTCACGTGCATGGGCCGCCCTCTACCCCGGCCGCGCCCCCGGGGCAAGGCTTATGCGCCCCTCAACATACGCGCGATCTGCGCCGCCGCCTGCTCCACCACGTCCAGGCAGCGGGCCTTGCCCCCGCCGGGCCCGAAGTTTTTGCGGCCCTCGTCCGTGCCCAGGTGGAAGCCGCAGACCTTCGTGCAGGCCAAGTCGCCGAAGCGGGAGAGGAAGAAGTCGCGGAATTCCTGCACCGGCGCGTAGGTCTCGTCCAGGTCGCCTGCCGCGCTGTCGCGCCCCAGGGCCAGGCCCAGGGCCATGACGCCCCCGCTGAAGGCACCGCAGGGGCCGTCCGTGCGCGAAAGCCCGCTGCAAAAGCCCGTGGCCAGGCGCGGGACGAGCGGAGAGTCCGCGCCAAGCCCCTCGGCCACGGCGAGCAGCACACTCTCCGCGCAGAGCAGCGCCGGCTGGGCGCCGAAGAGTTCCCGCGCCCGCGCGCCCACGGCAAGGGGCTCCAGGGCTTCCGGCCGAATGACCGCCGGCCGGCTGGCGGCCACGGGCTTGCGGCCGCTGGCGGCGAAGATGGAGATTTCGGCGCGGTGGGACCCGGAGCAGGAATCCGCGCAGCAGCGTTCGCCGCAGCAGTCCACGGCCGCGTCCGCAAGGCCCGCCGCGACAAGCCAGGCCTGCACGTCCGCGCGCCGGAAGCCCGGCCAGCGGTCGTGGTGCTCCGTGAGCAGGAAATCGTGCGCGTGCAGGTCCAGGTCCGTGACCACAAGCCGCCCGCCGGGCCGCAGGATGCGGGCCATCTCCGCCAGGGCGCGGGCCGGGTCGTCCACATGGTGCAGAAACATGTTGGCGAAGACGTAATCCACGCTGGCCGAAGGCAGCGGCAGGGCCTCGGCGGTCCCTTCAAGGGCGTGGAGGCGGCCGGTGCGGGCCTCGGCCGCGAAGGTGGCGCGCAGTTGGGCCAGCATGGGGGGCGACTGGTCCACGGCGAAGACCGTGAGCCCGGCCCCCAGCAGGGCCTGTGTGACGAAGCCCGTGCCCGCGCCCAGGTCTGCGGCGATCTTCGCCGCGCCCGCGCCGAGCCCTATCCCGGCCAGCTCCAGGGCCTTCTCGCGCACGGCCTCGGGGAAGAACCCGGCCCGCAGTTCATCCCACTGGCCCGCCACCTGGGCGAAATACGCCTTGCTCGACATGTGCGCCTCCCGCGTTCCCGGCCCGTCACTGGACCGACGGGGCGACTGTGCCAAAAGCCCGCCCGGCAGTCCAATGGGAATGCCTGAAGCGGGTGTTCGGGTTTGCTTATGGACGGAAAGAGAAGCGGTCGGCAGGGCTCAAGAAACAGGGGGTGCTGCCGGCGTGAAGCGCTGGATGTAGCGCCGCCGGAATTTGAGGAACGGTGATTCGATGAAACGGTAGGAAAGGTACGTCACTGGCACCATGCTCACAAAGGCAAGCACCGAGGCCAGAATCCGCATGTTCATGCCGCCAAGGTACATGAACCTGGAAAAGACCCTGCCAATGTGGGGGACGAAGAAGGGATGCAGCAGATAGTTGGAATAGGAGTAGGTTCCAAGCAGGCCGATAAAGCGCGAGATCGGACCCGCAGAATGTTGAAAAGAACTGTCGTACCAGGCGATAAGGACGCTGTAAGCCACACCTTCGATTGTGGTCATGACGATCCAGAGGGGTGGCAGAAACTCGGAACGAGGGTCGCCCTGAAAGCCGCCCGCGGCATGGAAGAAGGCATGGAAGGACAAGAAGAGCACCATTGTGGCGGCGGCGACGATGTGTCTTTTGACGAAAACAGACTGGATGTGAAAGGCGAAAATCCCCAGGGCGAACTGGTCGACACGGCCGAGGATGGTCATGTACGCGAGGTTCTGCACCGTGCCATAGTGCAGGTAGAGCAGAAGGCGGACCAAGATGAATACGGGCAGCAGCAGCAGGAACAAGCGTTTGGATCGCTTCAGAAGCACCAGGAACACAGGCAGCAGCAGGTAGAAATGGAACTCGACGGTGATGGACCAGCCACCGTTGGGCAAGGTGGGCTGGAAAACGCCTTTCAGGCAGTCCTTGATGTACCCGCTGATCTTGCCGTCCCCGGTGAGCACCAGCACTGCCTTGACCAGGATGACGAAGAGCAGCAAGGGCAAAAGGCGCAGCGCCCTGTTCGTCCAGAAGGCCCGCCAATTGATCACGCCGTCATCAAGCAGCTTGGCGAAGAGGTAACCGCTAAGACACATAAACAGAGAAACGCCGGTGTGGCCCTGGACGAAGAGCGAAAGCAAGGGGGAGACTTCCTGTGCGGGCGGTGCGCAAAACGGGAGAAAATGCCAGCTAAACACCAGCAACGCAGCCAGCGCCCTGACATGATCCAGGCCAATGTAATAGGCTCCAGAAGTGGACTTCATACTCGCTCCAGGAGTTACCTAATCACAAACGAACCAGCCCGGAGGGAGAGCACCACGAAAAGTAAACCCGACTCATGGACAGCCCCCCCCTGTCTCCCCATGTGCAGCCGCGTGGAGGAACCGCCCCGGACAGAAGACAAAAAAGCCCCGGCAAGCCGGGGCTCTCTCGTCTGGGGAAGTGACACCGCGGTATTAGGCGGCGGCCACGGGACGGACGGCGGGCTTCACCACCGCGCCGCTACGGATGCAGCGGGTGCAGGCGCGCACGTAGCGCACTTCGCCGGAGGGAAGCACGGTCTTGACGCGCTGCAGGTTGGGCAGAAAACGACGCCGGGTGCGGTTGTTGGCGTGGCTCACGTTGTTGCCGGAGCTGGGGTGCTTGCCGCAGATATCGCACGTCTGGGACATGGTGGAATCCTCCTGGAACATTACTCGGTGCTTGGGATGCGGGCCTTGCCGCATCGGCCCCGGACCGGGCTCCCGGCCTCAGGGAAGAGGACTTTTAGCCCCGCAGCGGGAAAAACGCAAGTGCTTTTTTCTTGACAAACAAAAAGCCCCCCGTATAGACATGCGGCCTGCGAGGCAGCATGACCGAACTTTGGATTCCCCTGAATGACGTCCCGGCAGAAGGCCGGGAATTTCATTTCACGGACCAGTCCCTGTGGACCGGCCCCATGGGGGAGTTCCGCGTGCCCGGCAAGGTGGGCAGAAAGTTCGAGGCCAGGATGCTCATCACTCCCCAGGACGACGGCTTCCTGGTGAGCGGCGGATTCTCCGGCTCTGTCATGCTGCCCTGCGGCCGCTGCGCCGAGGACTTCGAGCTGGTTGTCGAGGGCGACTTCGACAGCTTCGAGGAGCCCCCGGGCCCGGAGGAAAGCCTTGAGGACGAGAGCCGCCTGCGCATGACCGCCGGGCAGCCCGAGTTCGACGCCGCGGGCTTCCTCTGGGAGCAGTTCCTGCTGGCCCTGCCGGAGAGTCCGGTCTGCGCCGAGGACTGCAAGGGCCTGTGCCCGGATTGCGGCGTGAACCGCAACCTCGCCGCCTGTTCCTGCAAAAGGGACGAGGGCGATCCGAGGCTTGCGGTCCTGCGCAACTTGAAGCTATCATGACCGGAACGCGCGGGGCCTTCCCCGTTGCGTCCCAATAAGAAGAAGGAGCGCCACCATGGCCTTACCGAAGAAAAAGACCTCCAAGTCCCGCAAGAACATGCGCCGTTCCCACGACCACGTGGCCACCCCCAATGTGGTGCTGTGCAAGTGCGGCGAGCCCGTGCTTTCTCATCGCGCCTGCTCCGTGTGCGGCAACTACAAGGACCGCCAGGCCCTGACGCCCGCGAATGCTTGAGAAAGCGCCCCGCATAGCCGTTGACGCCATGGGGGGAGACATAGGCCCCCGAGTCAACGTCCCTGCCGCAGCGCAGGCCGCCCGCGAAGGCATCCACATCACCCTGGTGGGCGATGAGGAAGCGCTTCGCGGCGAGCTTGCGCGCATTGAGGATGCGGGCACGCTGCCCATCGAGATCCGCCACGCCTCCCAGGTGGTGGGCATGGACGAGAAGCCCTCCGACGCGCTCCGGCGCAAGAAGAACTCCTCCATCCAGGTGGCCTGCCAGCTGGTGAAGGATGGTCTGGCCGACGGCGTGGTCAGCGCGGGCAATTCCGGGGCGAGCGTCGCCTGCGGCATGTTCGTGCTCGGCCGCATCAAGGGCGTCGAGCGCCCGGCGCTCGCCAGCATCATGCCCACCGAGAAGGAACCCGTGGTGCTCATCGACGTGGGCGCCAACGTGGATTCCAAGCCCTTTCACCTGGCCCAGTTCGGCATCATGGGCGACGTGCTCGCCCGCGACGTGCTGGGCGTGGACCATCCCCGCGTGGGCCTTCTGTCCATCGGCGAGGAGGAAGGCAAGGGCAACACCGTGGTCAAGGAGGCCTACGACCTCCTGAAGCAGACCAAGCTGAACTTCGTGGGCAACGTGGAAGGCCGGGACATCTTCACCGGCGACCTGGACGTGGCCGTGTGCGACGGCTTTGTGGGCAACGTCTGCCTCAAGCTTTCCGAAGGCCTGGCCAGAAGCTTCGGCCGCGTGCTCAAGCGCGAGCTCAAACGCCACATGCTCTCGCGCATGGGCGCGGCGCTGTCCATGCGCTCCCTCAAGAACTTCGCCCAGATGATGGACTACGCCGAGTATGGCGGAGCCCCGCTGCTGGGCCTCAAGAGCATCCTCATCGTCTGTCACGGGGCCAGCAACATAAAGGCCGTGACCAACGCCACACGCATGGCCGCGACCTTTGTGGAAAAGAAGGCCCACGAGCACCTGGCAGCCAAGCTCTCCGCCACGGCGGAGCTGACCCAGTTCAGCAGGCACAAGGCCTGAGCAGCGCCCCGGCAGGCCCTGGCCGCCGGGTCCCCCCTGCAAACCACGCCGGCAGCCGCCAGCACCACCACACACAGAGCAAGCCCATGAACACCTCCTGCATCATCCGCGGACTTGGACACTGCGTGCCGGACAGCGTGCTCACCAACGCCGATTTCGAGCGCATGGTGGACACCAACGACGAGTGGATCGTCACGCGCACGGGCATCCGCGAGCGCCACGTGGCGCTCAAGGGCGAAACCTGCGTGGACCTGTGCCATGGCGCCAGCGTCCAGGCCTTGAAGCAGGCCGGCATGGAAGCCTCGGACATCACCCACGTGGTGCTGGCCACCTTCTCGCCGGACGCCTTCATCCCCTCCGCCGCGTGCATGCTCTCGCACCGCCTGGGCATCTCCGGCCGCATGGCCATGGATGTCTCCGCCGCGTGCTCCGGCTTCCTCTACGCCCTTGAGACCGCGCGGGCCCTCATCGCCCTGCACCCGCAGGCCAAGGTGCTGCTGGCCGCCTGCGACATCGTCTCCTCCCGCGTGGACTACACCGACCGCGGCACCTGTGTGCTCTTCGGCGACGGCGCCGGCGCGGCCGTCATCACGGCGGACGGCCCCGGCCTCACCGGCGGCCGCGTGCTGGACGTGCTCGTCTCCTCCGACGGGGCCGTGGGCGACCTTCTGACCATCAAGGGCGGCGGCTCCGGCACGCCCTACAAGCTGGGCGATGCCATCCGCCGCGATTTCTTCGTGGAGATGAACGGCCGCGAGGTGTACAAGCACGCCGTGCGCGCCATGAGCTCCATCTGCGAGGAGATGCTGACCCGGCACGGGCTGACCACCAGCGACGTGGACGTGTTCATCCCCCACCAGGCCAACCTGCGCATCGTGGAGGCCGTGGGCAAAAGGCTGGACATGCCCGAGGCCAAGGTCTTCACCAATCTGCAAAAGTACGGCAACACTTCCGCCGCCTCCGTGCCGCTGGCCCTTTCCGAGGCCGTGGCCGAAGGGTTCGTGAAGCCCGGAAGTCTTGTGTTGCTGGGCACTTTCGGCGGCGGCTTCACCTGGGGCTCCGGCCTGCTGAAGTTCTAACACCTCGAGAGCGGGTTTGCAGTCCGGCCCGTTTTCGGGTAATGGACCCAAAGCACACCGGCGGCCAAGCGTGGCCGCGAAGGGGAAGCACATGAGCGACATGCCCAAGGTTGCACTGGTCACCGGCGGTTCCCGCGGCATTGGCCGCGCCTGCGCCGAGCGCCTCGCCAGGGACGGCTTCGAGGTCTACCTGACCTACGTGAGCCGCCCGGAAGAGGCCGAAAAGACCGTGGCCGCCATCACCGACGCCGGCGGCGAGGCCAAGGCCTTCTGCCTGGACGCCAGCAACCGCCAGGCCGTGAGCGCCTTCTTCACCGACGAGATCAAGGACAAGGTCCAGTTGGAAGTGCTGGTCAACAACGCCGGCATCACCAAGGACGGCCTCTTGATCCGCATGAAGGACGAGGATTGGGACAGGGTCATCCAGGTGAACCTGACCGGAGCCTTCGCCTGCCTGCGCGAGGCCGCCAAGATCATGGCCAAGCAGCGCTCCGGCCGCATCATCAACATCTCCTCCGTGGTGGGGCAGATGGGCAACGCCGGCCAGGCCAACTACGTGGCCGCCAAGGCGGGCCTCATCGGCCTTACCAAGAGCGCCGCGCGCGAGCTTTCGGGCCGCGGTGTCACCGTCAACGCCGTCACCCCCGGCTTCATCCAGACCGACATGACCGCGGCGCTGCCTGAAGCCATCGTCTCCAAGATGCTTGAGAACATTCCCCTTGGCCGCCTTGGCGAGCCCGAGGACATCGCCGCCGCCGTCTCCTACCTTGCTGGGCCGGGCGCGGGCTATGTCACCGGGCAGGTTCTGGCCGTCAACGGCGGCATGTACATGTAACTGTAACGTCACGCAAAACACACCTTTTGGAGGGAATATGTCCGTAGCCGAGAAAGTTAAAGGCATTGTGGTCGAGCAGCTGGGCGTGTCCGCCGACGAAGTGAAGCCCGAAGCCGCCTTCGTGGAAGACCTGGGCGCCGACTCCCTGGACCTCACCGAGCTGATCATGGCCATGGAAGAGGCCTTTGACATCGAGATCGACGATGAAGAAGCCCAGAAGATCGTCAAGGTCAAGGACGCCATCGACTACATCGAGAAGCACAAGTAGGAGAGGGCCCGGCCCCTTTCCCGCCTTCAATTTCCGGAGCGCCCTGCCTGCGTTGGGCGGCGGGGCGCTCCGGCCTTTTCCCCGCACGGGCTGCCCCCGCAATACGGATACGTCTGCATGAACAGGGTTGTCGTCACGGCCTTGGCCGCCATCACCCCCCTCGGAAACGACCTCGAATCGAGCTGGGAAAACCTCGTCGCCGGCAAGTCCGGCATCGGCAAGGTCACCAGCTTCGACACCACCGGCCACGACACGCAGATCGCCGGCGAGGTGAAGGGCTTTGATCCGACCAAATTTATCAACGCCAAGGCTGCGCGCAGAATGGAGAAATTCACCCAGTACGCGGTGAGCGCCTCCAAGATGCTGATGGAGCAGGCCGGCTGGACCATCCCGGCCGAGGAGGCCCACCGCGCCGGCGTCATCATCGGCGTGGGCCTGGGCGGACTCGACGGCATCGAGCACCAGCACCAGAAGCTCATGGACTCCGGACCGGGCCGCATCAGCCCGTTCTTCATCCCCACCATCATCGCCAACATGGCGGCGGGCATGGTCTCCATCGAGCACGGCGCGCGCGGGGCCAACATCTGCACCACCACGGCCTGCGCCTCCGGCACGCACGCCATCGGCAGCGCCTTCTCGGAGATCAAGCTGGGCAGAAACGACGTCATGATCTGCGGCGGCGCGGAGTCGACCATCACCCCGTTGGCCTTCTCCGGCTTCAACGCCATGAAGGCCCTCTCCACCCGCAACGACGACCCGGAGCACGCCTCCCGCCCCTTCGACAAGGAGCGCGACGGCTTCGTCATGGGCGAGGGCTGCGGCCTGCTGCTGCTGGAGAGCCTGGAGCACGCCAAGGCCCGCGGCGCCAAGATCCTGGCCGAGGTTGTGGGCGCCGGCGCCTCCGGCGACGCCTTCCACATGACCGCCCCGCCGGAGGACGGCTCCGGAGCCGCCATCGCCATGCGCAAGGCCCTTGAGGAAGCCGGCGTCGATCCGTCCCAGGTGGACCACATCAACGCCCACGGCACCAGCACCTACTTGAACGACCTGTGCGAAACCCGGGCCATCAAGGCCGTGTTCGGCGAGCACGCCAAGAACATCGCCATCTGCGGCAACAAGGGCCAGATTGGCCACCTGCTGGGCGCCGCCGGCGGCGTGGAGGCCGTGTTCAGCGTCATGGCGCTCTGCACCGGCACCATCCCCGGCACCGTGAACCAGATCAGCCCGGACCCCGAGTGCGACCTGGACTACGGCGCGGGCGGATCGCGCAAGATGCAGGCCCAGTACGCCCTGTCGAACTCCTTCGGCTTCGGCGGCACCAACGGCTGCATGCTCTTCAAGCGCTACGAGGACTAGCGGACGCGCCCAAAGCCGCCCGTCACCATAGGCACCAACAAGCCCACGAGGACGCACCATGGAAGAACTCTTCATCCAGGACCCGGAAATCGCCGCCGCCATTGCGGGGGAAATCGACCGCCAGGTGGGCGGACTTGAACTCATCGCCTCGGAGAACTTCGTCTCCACCGCCGTGCGCCAGGCCGCGGGCAGCGTGATGACCCACAAGTACGCCGAAGGCTATCCGGGCAAGCGTTACTACGGCGGCTGCGAATTCGTCGACCAGGCCGAGGAGCTGGCCATAGAGCGCGCCAAGCAGCTCTTCGGCTGCGGCTACGCCAACGTGCAGCCCCACTCAGGCTCCCAGGCCAACATGGCCGTGTACTTCGCCGCCTGCAAACCCGGCGACACGGTGCTCGGCATGAACCTGGCCCACGGCGGCCACTTGACCCACGGCAGCCCGGTGAACTTCTCCGGCAAGCTGTACAACATCGTCTCCTACGGCGTGAACAAGGACACCCAGACCATCGACTACGAGGAGCTGGAGAAGATCGCCAAGGAGACCAGGCCCAAGATGATCGTGGCCGGCGCCAGCGCCTACCCCCGCATCATCGACTTCGCCCGCTTCCGCAAGATCGCCGACGAGGTGGGCGCTGTGCTCATGGTCGACATGGCCCACATCGCGGGCCTCATCGCCGCCGAGCTGCACCCCTCCTGCATCGAGCACGCGCACTACACCACCACCACCACCCACAAGACCCTGCGCGGCCCCCGCGGCGGCATGATCCTGGCGGGCGAGGAGATGGGCAAGGCGCTCAACTCGAACATCTTCCCCGGCATCCAGGGCGGACCGCTCATGCACATCATCGCGGCCAAGGCCGTGGCCTTCGGCGAGGCGCTGCAGCCCGGCTTCAAGCAGTACCAGGAGCAGGTGGTCAAGAACGCCGGCGCCCTGGCCGGCTACCTGAAGGACGCCGGCTTCGACCTGGTCTCCGGCGGCACGGACAACCACCTCATGCTGGTTGACCTGCGCAGCAAGAAGATCACCGGCAAGGACGCCCAGGCCGCCCTGGAGAAGGACGGCATCACCGTGAACAAGAACGGCATCCCCTTCGACACCACGCCGCCCACCGTCACCTCGGGCATCCGCGTGGGCACGCCCGCGCTCACCACCCGCGGCATGATCGAAGAGGACATGCTGGCCGTGGCCGAGGCCATCACCGCCGCCCTGGAGAACATGGACAACGACTCCGTGCTGGAGGAGATCCGCCTGGAGGTGGAGGACTTCGCCCGCGAGTTCCCCCTGTTCGCCTGGTAGACCCGCACCATTCGCCGCCCGGGCCGAAAGCGTGAAGCCCGGTCCGGGCGGCTTCTTTTCCCAAGGCTTCGGGAGGCTCTGCACATGAGCGACCGCGTCCCCTGGCCCATCTACTTCATGCGCATCGCGCACCTCGTGGCCGAGCGCTCCACCTGCCTGCGGCGCAGGGTGGGGGCCGTGGCCGTGCGCGACAAGCGCATGATCGCCACCGGCTACAACGGCACCCCCACCAACGTGCCCCACTGCCGAGAGGTGGGCTGCATCCGCGAGCGCCTGGGCATCCCCTCGGGCCAGCGGCACGAGCTTTGCCGCGGCCTGCACGCGGAGCAGAACGTCATCATCCAGTGCGCGCTGCACGGGCTGTCGCTCGCCGGGGCGGAAATCTACTGCACCACCGAGCCCTGCCTCATCTGCACCAAGATGCTCATCAACTGCCAGGTCAAGGCCATCTATTTCGCCGAGTCCTACCCGGACGAACTGGCCAACGCCATGCTCATCGAAGCGGGAGTGGAACATGCCCACATGCCTGGAGACTACCGGACCTCTTGAGTCCTTCATGCGCCGCGCGGCCGAGCTGGCCCTGCGCGGACGCGGCGCCACGGCCCCCAACCCCTGCGTGGGCGCGGTGCTCGTCCGTGACGGACACATCGTGGCCGAGGGCTGGCACAAGGCCCACGGCGGCCCCCACGCCGAGGTGAACTGCCTGGCCGACGCGGCCGCAAAGGGTGTGAACCCGGCGGAGTGCACCCTCTTCGTCACCCTGGAGCCCTGCAACCACCACGGCAAGACCCCGCCCTGCACGGGCGCGGTGCTGCAGGCCGGGGTGAAGCGCGTGGTGGTCGGCTGCGGCGACCCCAACCAGGACGTCGCCGGCGGTGGAGTGGAAGCCCTGCGCGCCGCCGGGGTGGAGGTCACCGTCGGCGTGGAGGAAGCCCTCTGCCGCGACCTCATCGACGAGTTCGTGACCTGGAAGACCACGCCGCGCACCTTCAACATCCTCAAAATGGCCGCCACCATCGACGGCAAGATCGCCGCGCGCGGCGGCAGGCCCCAGGCCGTTTCCGGCCCGGCCTCCCAGCAGGACGTGCACCGGCTGCGCAGCCAGGTGCAGGCGGTCATCGTGGGCGGCAACACCTTCTACGGCGACAACCCGCAGCTCACCTGCCGGCTGGAGCAGATGGGCGACTCCGCCCTGCCCGAGGGCTTTTGCCAGCCGCTGGCCGTCATCGTGACCAGCAAGCTGCCCAAGGCCTACTCCAACTACACCATCCTGCGGCAGCGGCCGCAGCAGGCCGTGTTCTGGACCAGCGAATACTCGGCCAAGACCCCGCTGGCCGAAGAAATGCGCGAGCGCGGCACACGCATCTGGGGGCTGCCGGAACTGCCCGGCGGCGGGGCCGACGCCCTGGACTTCGCCCCGGCCTTCCAGCGCCTGCGCCAGGAGCTTTCCTGCCACCTGACCATGTGCGAGGGCGGCGGGCACCTGGCCTTGAGCCTGTGCCGCCAGAACCTGGTGGACGAGTTCGTGCTCTACCTGGCCCCGCGCGTGCTGGGCGACGCCGAGGGCAAGAGCCTCTTCGCCGGCGACGCCGTGCAGACCATGGAGCAGGCCCTGCCCTTCCGCCTGGCGCACAGCTCCACCTGCGGGGACGACCTGAAGCTGACCTACAAGCCCCGCCGCGGCTAGGCCCGCCAGGGTCTTTGCGGCAAGGAGACGTATCATGTTCACCGGACTGGTGCAGGGCATGGGCCGCATCGAGGCCGTGGAGGCGCGCGGGGCCGAAACCCGGCTGCGCATCCGCGCCTTGTTCGAGCTGAAGAACATCGTGCTGGGCGAGTCCATCGCCGTCAACGGAACCTGCCTGACGGTGGAGACCTCCGGCGAGAACTGGTTCACGGCCTACGCCAGCGCGGAAACCCTGCGCCATACCAACCTGGGCGGGCTGAAAAGCGGCGCCCTGGTGAACCTGGAGCGGGCGCTGGCCCTGGGCGACCGCCTGGGCGGCCACCTGGTGAGCGGCCACGTGGACTGCGTGGCCCTGGTCACGGGCATGGAGCCCGCCGGGGAAAGCCGCGTCTACACGCTTTCCTTCCCGGCGGAGCACGGGGCCTACGTCATCCAGAAGGGCTCGGTGACCCTCGACGGCATCAGCCTGACGGTGAACGACTGCGGGCCGGACAGCCTGTCGGTGAACATCATCCCCAGCACCCAGCGCGAAACCACCATCTCCGGCTGGTCGCCGGGCACGCGGGTGAACATGGAGACCGACCTCATCGGCAAGTACGTGCGCAACATGCTGGGGGCCTGGATGGGAAGCTCCGGCGGGGAGGCGAAGCCCGCCTCGAAGCTCAGCATGGACTTCCTGCGGGAGAACGGCTTCTAGAACCAGGCTTCAGCCAGGAGGGGGAACATGGCCCGCACCCTCGCCGCCGCCCTCGGAATGACTCTGCTCGCCCTGCTCTGCGCCTGCGCCAGCGCCACGGGGCTGCGCCCCGGCCCCGACGGCGCGCCGCCCCCCGGCGGCATGACCATGCTCTACCCCCAGAAGCCCGAAGCCATCCTGGAGGCCGCCATCCGCGACCTGCCGCAGATAGGCCTGCACGTGGTGGAGATAGACCCGGCCGGGCGCTACCTGCTGGCCGAGCGCGGCGTGAACGCCACCAGCAACGGCGAGAACGTGGGCGTCTACCTCGCCCCCGGCAAGGACGGCACCAGCGTCACGGTGGTTTCCCGCCGCAAGACGCCCACCAACGTCATGGCCAGGGACTTCACCCTGCCGGTGCACATGCAGCTGGGCGCCAGCCTGGGCCGGCAGAACCAGCCCAGGCCGTAGCGGCGTATCCTCCGCCGCGCACCGCCGTGCGCCCCCTTCCGCTAGGCCGCGCTCTCGGCGCAGGGCCCGGCGGCCTCCCAGCCCTCCATGCAGGCGTCCATGCGGCCCAGGGCCGTGGCGTCGGCCTCGAAGGCCAGCACCTCCAGCACGTCGTAAAGCTTGCGCACCTGGCGGATCATCTGCTCCAGGCGGTCGTCGCGCTTGACCACCAGCCAGATGCGGCTCGTGGCGCCGCTGCCGTCATCGCCGGGCTGCGGGGTGCACAAGATGCCCTCCACGTTGAAGGCCCGCCGGGCGAAGAGCCCGCACACGTGTGTCATCACGCCGGGGTGGTTGTTCACCGTAAGCCGCAGGGCCATGAGGTTCTGTTCGCGCTTAGGCATGGATGCGCCCTCCCTTCGTGTTTTTTGCCATGTTTTTTGCGGGGCAGGCCGCCGGGGAATCCTCGCAGATCATGTCCGTGTTGGCCGCGCCAGGGGGCACCATGGGGTACACGTTCTCCTGGGCCTCCACCGGCACGCGCACCAGGCAGGGGCCCTCGCGCCGCAGGCTGCGCTCCAGCTCGGCCATGGGGTCCCTGGCCTCGGAGAGGTCCACGGCGCGCACGCCGAAGCCCTCGGCGATTCGGATGAAATCGATGTGGTGCCGGTAGCTGGAGGCGAAGATGCGCCGGCCGTAGAACAGGTCCTGCTGCTGCTGCACAAGGCCCAGGCCGCCGTTGTCCGCCAGGATGATGGTCACGTTGGCCCCGGTCTCCGCGGCCGTGGCCAGCTCCTGGATGTTCATCTGCAGCGAGCCGTCGCCCGTGAAGCAGATGACCCTGCGGCCGGGGTTGGCCAGGGCCGCGCCGATGGCCGTGGGCAGGCCGAAGCCCATGGTGCCCAGCCCGCCGCTGGTGAGCCAGGCCCTGGGCTTGAGGTCCGGGTAGGCCTGGGCCGCGCGCATCTGGTGCTGGCCCACGTCCGTGGCCACGATGGTGTCGCCTTGGCCGGAGGCGGCGGCAAGCTCGCCCGCGCAGCGCACCAGGCCGTAGGGCGTCAACGGGTTGCCCGCGCCGGGCAGCTCCTGCGGATTCTCGGCCTTGCAGGCGGCCACGCGCGCCAGCCAGGGGGCGCGGTCACGCCGGGCGGCATCGGCGTCCACCAGCGGGGCAAGCGCCGCCAGCGCGGCGGCCACGTCGGCGCGGATGCCCAGGTGCGCGGCCTTGAGCTTGTCCAGCTCGCTCTGGTCGATGTCCAGGTGGATGAGCCGGGCGCCGGGGCAGAACTGTTCCAGCCGGCCCGTGGCGCGGTCGTCCAGGCGCGCGCCAGCCACCATCAGCAGGTCGCACTCGTGCATGAGGATGTTGGCCGCCCGCGTGCCGTGCATGCCCAGCATGCCCAGGTTGAGGGGGTGGGCGTCGGGCAGCGCGCCCAGGCCCAAAAGCGACATGGTGGCGGGCAGGCAGGCCGTTTCGGCAAAGGCGCGGGCAATGCCCGCGGCGCCGGAGGCGGCCACGCCGCCGCCCAGCATGAGGATGGGGCGCCTGGCCTCGGCGAGCATCTGCGCGGCGCGCGCCAGGGCTTCCTGGTCCGGGGCCTCCACGGGGTCCGGCCCGCCGGGCTCGGGCCATGCGAATCCCGCCCCCTGGCCCTCCCCCTGGTCCCTTCCTTGGCTCATGGTGATGCGCGCGGTCTGCACGTCCTTGGGAATGTCCACCAGCACGGGGCCCGGCCGACCGGAAGACGCGATGCGGAAGGCCTCGGGGATGACGCGCAAGAGTTCCTCCACGCTGCGCACCAGGAAGTTGTGCTTGGTCACCGGGATGGACATGCCGTAGATGTCCACCTCCTGGAAGGCGTCGGTGCCGATCATGGAGCTGGGCACCTGCCCGGTGATGCAGATGATGGGCACGGAGTCGAGCTTGGCGTCGGCGATGGCGGTGAGGGTGTTGGTGGCCCCTGGGCCGGAGGTGGCGAAGAACACGGCGGGAGCGCCCGTGGTGCGGGCCATGCCCTGGGCCATGAAGCCCGCGCCCTGCTCGTGCCGGGCCAGCACGTGGCGGATGGCCGTGCTTTTGGAGAGCGCGTCGTACAGGGGCAGGTTGGCCCCGCCGGGAATGCCGGGGATGATGCCGATGCCCTGGCGCTCCAGCAGGCGGATGACGAGTTCCGCGCCGGTCAAGGTTTCCGGTTGGGCCTCGGGTCGTTTGGTGGGCCGGGCCTGCTTGGCCGTGCCGGGCTGCCGTGTCTGCATGGGACCCCCTCCTTCTGGTTCGGGTGTCCCGCCTGCGCGGCCGGCTGTGGTGTGGTTTCCCCCGTCAGGTGGGCGCGTGCGCCCGGGAGAAAGAAAACCCCCGCCGACTCGCGCCGGCGGGGGTTCTGGTTTCCTGAGTGAAAACTGCCCGCTACGACGCGCTGTCGCCTACGACGCCTACGACTACGATGGCGCGGACAGAGGCCCGCACGGCGCAGAGCGAGGCGCTGGCGGCTAGGGCCAGGGCGGAGGCGGCGGTGCGGTTCGTGGCGCGGTTCATGTCATTTGGCTCGCATGTTGCGGGGTTATCGACTGTCTTGATGCTTACGCCCAAGGCCGGGAAAAGGTCAAGCCCCGGCCCGGGGGAAAAATCAGCCTGCCCGGCGCGCCAGGATCATCTCGCGCACCTGGGTGGTGAGGCCGCCGAACTCCGGCTTGGTGATCTGGGCGTCGGCCCCCACGCTCTCGCCCTTGTGCAGCAGGCCCTTGGAGATGAGCGAGGAGAAGAGGATCACGGGAAGCGTGGACAGCTCCTTGTCGCTCTTGATGTTCTTGGTCAGGGTGTAGCCGTCCATGCGCGGCATTTCCACGTCGGAAACCACGGCGTCGAGGAGGCCGGTCATGGGCTGGCCCCTTTTCACGGCCTCGTCCTTCAGGGCCTGCAGGTGCGCCCAGGCGTCCTCGCCGTTGTTCTTCACGTCCACGGTGAAGCCCGCGGCCTCGAAATTGCGGCGCAAAAGAAAGCGCACCGAGGTGGAGTCGTCCACCAGGAGCACGTGCAGGGGCACGTTGGCATCCGCCTCCGCGGTCTGCTCCGGCTCGCTGGAGTCCAGGGCGTTCAGCTCCACCAGGGCGCGCTCCAGGTCCAGCAGCAGGGCGAAGTGCTCGCCCAGGCGCACGGTGCCGGTGATGCAGTTGCCCGGCATGTCGGAAAGATATCTGCTGGGCGGCTCCACGTCGCTCCAGCTCACGCGGTGGATCATGGTGACGCCGGACACCAGGAAGCCCGTGCGCACGCCGTTGAACTCCGTCACCAGGATGGGCTCGTGGCGGTTCTTGGCGCGCTTCACGTTCAGCCACACGGCCAGGTCCACCACGGGCAGCACCATGTCGCGCAGGGGAATGACCCCGAGGTAGCTGGGGTGCGCGGCGGATTCCGCCGGCTCCATCGCCGGGGGGGACTCGATGATCTCCAGCACCTTGGCCACGTTGACGCCGAAGAAGGCGTTCTCGGCGGCGCCGTCCTCGCCTTCCTCGGCGATATAGAGCTCGATGATCTCCAGCTCGTTGGTGCCCGTCTCAAGCAGGATGTTGGTCTGGTTCATGGGGACCGTGCCGTGCTCTTGACGGCGCCCGGGGGCCGCCGCCGGTTTTCCCTTCCGCAGGGCTTACTTGGAGAGCGAGGCCGCGCCGGCCTGCCTTTCCGCTACGGCAAGATACTCCCATTGGAGCGGCTCTTCAAGCTTTACGCTGCGTAAAAGGGCCGCGCCGAGGACTTCGTCCCAGTGCACGGGCGAAATGCCGTCCAGCGGGCTCCTGGTGGTCAGGTCGGCCTCGGTCAGCACGTGCCCGGCGGGCAGATCCCGCGCGAAGACGATGCACTTGCGCAGCTTCTTGGCCGCGGCCTGTTCCTCGGGGAAGACCCGCTTGCCCTTGAGGACCATGCAGGCCTCCACCTCGCGGATCATGCGCACGAGCTGCGCCAGCTCCGCAGGTTCGAGCGAGGCCTTGTGGTCCGTGCCGATCTGGGTCTTGTCCAGGGTGAAGTGGCGCTCCACCATGCACGCGCCCAGGGCCACGGCGGCCACGCTGGGGGCCAGGCCCCTCTCGTGCCCGGAGTAGCCAACCGGAACGCCATAGCGCTCGCGCAGGGTATCCATGACCGGCAGGCCGATCTGCTCCTCAAGGCAGGGGTAGGAGCTGTTGCAGTGCAGCAGGATGATGTCGTTGTGGCGCTCGCGGATGGCGGCCACGGCCGTGTCCACGTCCTCCAGGCTGCTCATGCCCGTGCTCATGATGACCGGCAGGCCCGAGGCGGCCACCTTGCGCACCAGGGGCAGGTTCACCACGTCGGCCGAACAGATCTTGATGACTTCCATGCCCAGGCCCAGCATCTCGTCCAGGCTCACCTCGTCCCAGGCGGAGGCGAAGAACACCAGCCCCAGGGACTCGGCCAGGACCTTCAGTTCGGCCATCTGCGCGGCGGAGAGCTCCAGGGCGTCGCGGTGCGCGCCGTAGGTGGGGCCGAAGCTGTTGGGCCCCGTGTAGGGGGCCTCGCGCCCGGCGCGGGTCAAAAGCGACGCGGTGTGGCGCTTCTGGAACTTGACCGCCTGCACCCCGGCCTTGGCGGCCTCTTCGACCATGCGCCTGGCCTGGGTCATGTCGCCCTGGTGGTTGTTGCCCACCTCGGCCACGATGAAGCAGGGCTGCCCCTGGCCGATTTGCCGGCCGCCGGGAAGCGTAATGGAGGTGACGTGCGCCATGCTCACAACCTCACGATTTCAAGTCCCCGCTTGGCGGAGACGGGCTGCAGTTGCTGATGGATTTCGTCCTGGCGGCCGAAGGAGGTGATGACCACCGCCTGGCAGTCCACATGATCGAGCACAAGGGGCGAGGAAATGACATAGCCGTGGAAGAGCGCGCCGTGCTTGTCCACGTCGTTGTCCACCACGGCCACCACCTGGAAGGCGGTGTCGCGCAGGGCGGAAAGCACCACCTCGCACGTCTCTGAGGCGCCGAAGAGGGCGATCTTCCGGCGCCCGCGCGAGGCCAGGCTGGACAGCTTGGCGACGATGAAGTCCTTGATGTTGGTGTACAGGCGGATGGTCTCGCTGGAATAGTCGCTGAACATCTGCCTGCGGCTCTTCTCGCCCCCGCTGGTGAGCACGTAGCGGTAGCTTTTGCCGTTCACCGGGCGGTACTCGATGAGGTTCTGCTCCTGCAGGAGCTTCAGGTACTGGTTGACCATGGCTCCGCTGAGCTTGAGCCGCCGGCCCAGCTCGTACTGGGACAGGGCGGAGTCCTGCGAGAGGGAGTCCAGGATGGCGAGCACCCGGGTCTCCTTGCTGGGCTTGATGTATTTTCCGTCTGAGAGCAGCATGTTCATTCACTCTGTGGTTGATGCGTCCGTCAAATTCGCTGCCTGCCGGGGCCGGATGCGGGCGGAAGGCTCTGCCGCGCTCTGGCCTGCCCAAACATCATGCAACTTTCGGGCAAACAACCTGCGAACCATTCACTTGTTCAATAATTTTTTCAAAAAATATGAAACCTCATTATTGGCCTGATAGCCAAAGAAGCAAGCAACTGTCAAGCTCAAGGCTGATTTTGCCCCTGTTTCATCACAGGAACCGATATTGGCGAAAACAGGCCGGATCGTTCATGGACGCAATGAACCGAGCCCGTCAAAATTCCGCCTCCGCCTGGCGGGCGTTCCCTCCGAGCGCTTGAAGCATTTCTCCTTGCCACCGTGTGTGCGGGCAACTATAGTCCTCCGGCGCTTCCCTGCGCCATGATCTCACGCGAGGTTGGCACATGCCCGAGTTTGACCGCCCCTGGCTGAAGCACTACGACGAGAATGTTCCAAGTTCCCCGCAGCTTAAGGTGCACCCTGTGTTCCAGCTGCTGGACGAGGCCGCCAACCGCTGGCCCGACCGGCCGGCCGTGGTCTTCCAGAACAGCAGCATCACCTACGCCAAGCTGCGCAAGCTCTCCGGGCTGGTGGCCGCCAATCTCCGCAAACACGGCCTCAAGCGCGGCGACCGCGTGGCCATCATGCTGCCCAACACCCCGCAGACGGTCATCGCCTACTGGGGCGTGCTGCGCGCGGGCGGCACCGTGGTCTTCACCAACCCGCTGTACATGGAGACGGAAATCGTCCACCAGTTCAGCGATTCCGGCGCGCGCTTCGTCATCACCCTGGACCTTTTGTGGAACAAGCTGGAGGCCCTGCGCCCCCAGCTGAAGATCGAAAAATATTTCGTCACCTCCATCGCCGACGCCCTGCGCTTTCCCTTGAGCATGCTCTACAAGCTGCGCGCCTGGCGCGAGGGGCAGAACCGCAAGGTGCCCTTCGACTCCCAGGAGGTGTTCCCCTGGGCCTCGCTCATGGGCGGGCTGTCCACCTACACCGCGGACGGCATCATCCCGGAGAAGGACCTGGCGCTTTTGCAGTACACCGGCGGCACCACGGGCCTGGCCAAGGGCTGCATGATCACCCACGCCAACCTGTGCGCCAACGCCCTGCAATGCACGGCCATGCTGCCCGGCATGGGCGAGAAGCAGGAGCTCTTCCTGGGCGTGCTGCCCTACTTCCACATCTACGGCCTCACCGTGTGCCTGAACCTGTGCACCGCGCTGGGGGCCACGCAGATTCCCTTCCCGCGCTACGTGCCGGCGGACGTGCTGAAGACCATCCACAAGGAGAAGCCCACGGTGTTCCCTGGCGCTCCCTCCGTGTACATTTCGCTCTTGCAGCAGAAGAACGTGGGCACCTACGACCTCTCCTCCATCCGCTACTGCGTGTCCGGCTCGGCCCCCATGCCGGTGGAGTGGTTCGAGCAGTTCCGCGAGGCCACGGGCGCGCGCATCTGCGAGGGCTACGGCCTCTCGGAAGCCAGCCCGGTGACGCACATCAACCCCCTGCACGGCGTGGCCAAGCACGGCTCCATCGGCCTGCCCGTGCCCGGAACCGACGCCAAGATCGTGGACATGGATCTGGGCGGCCCGCCGCTGCCCGCGGGCAAGCTGGGCGAGCTGGCCGTGCGCGGCCCGCAGGTCATGGCCGGGTACTACAACAAGCCCGACGAGACCGCCGACGTTCTCAGAAACGGCTGGCTCTACACCGGCGACATCGCCTACATGGACGAGGACGGCTACTTCTTCATCGTGGACCGCAAGAAGGACCTCATCATCAGCGCGGGCTACAACATCTACCCGCGCGAGATCGACGAGATCCTGCACCAGCACCCCAAGGTGCAGGAGGCCGTGGCCGTGGGCATCCCCTGCGACGCGCGCGGCGAGGTGGTGAAGGTGTACGTGGTGCCCAAGGCCGGGGAAAAGCCCACCAAGGCCGAGATCATCGGCTTCTGCCGGCAGAAGCTGGCCGGCTACAAGGTGCCGCGCCACGTGGAGTTCCGCGAGAGCCTGCCCAAGACCATGGTGGGCAAGGTGCTGCGCCGCGCCCTGCGGGCCGAGGAAGCCGAGCGCGCCAAGGCCTGCGGCGTGCCCAAGGTCGTGGACGACACCAGTTCCGAGGGCTGACCCCCTCTCCGGCGCATCCGCCAAGGCCCCGTCCCCGGACGGGGCTTTTTTTTCGCCCGCGCGAAATGTCACACGCGCGCCCAGAACGCGTCACCCGGCCATGCCATGGTCCGCCCCGAGGAGGACGCGCCATGCCCAGAACATTCCCGGTCCCTGCCGCGGGCCCTGCCCCCATCAACGGCGTCCGCCCGGAAGACCCCGTGCCCGTGGTCCGCTGCGCCCCGCACGACTCGCAGCATGCCGCACGCCTGCGGCAAGGCAACGGGCACAAACGCGCCCTGGCCGCCTAGCCGCGCCAGGAGGAGGATACGCCCATGCTCCGTCTGCTGCCCGCCCCCGCCACGGAAAAAATGCCCCCGCTGCGCGCCCTGCCGCGCCCTTCGGCCCCGGCCAAGGGCCTGGTGTACACCCTGCTGCGCCACGGCCAGGGCCTGGCCCACGCGGAATGCCTGCGCCGCATGGCCGACCTGCCCCCGACGGACGACGGCCCGTTCCAGGCCGCGTAGACGGTGTAACCCGTCCGGCCGGAGCGCGTCTGTATCATGGCCGGGCGGAAGAATGCCCGCCCGGCGCCCCCGCGACCACCCAAGCCAAGAGGAACACGCCCATGCCCGATCCGTCCCGGCTCACCGCCACTGCCCACGAGCGTCCCCGTTCCGCCCCGCCCGCCGCACGCATCTACGA
Source organism: Desulfovibrio sp. (assembly GCA_016218665.1). GTDB lineage: Bacteria > Desulfobacterota > Desulfovibrionia > Desulfovibrionales > Desulfovibrionaceae > Humidesulfovibrio. The sequence goes on from JACRDI010000001.1 coordinate 46,708, forward strand.
CGCCCTGCGCCGCGCCAGGGGCTTTTCCCACGAGGAAGCCACCCGCCACCTGCGCCGCACCCTCAGGCGCTATTTCCGCGCGGCCTGATCGTTGCCCTTTGTTTGCCGGGGCGGCCACCGGGCTTGGCTGCCGCACCTGGCTGTGGCCCGATCGGCGACCAGGGCGACGGCCCGGTCGACGGCCCGGTCGGCGGCCCTGTCGACACCTCGGTCGACGGCCAGGCCCAGGCCTGATTCCCGCGCAATGCCCTTCCCCGGCCGGCTGCACCGGGCCAACGCACGAAAAAAGGGCGGCCCCCGCGTGGTGCGGAAGCCGCCCTGTCATGGCGCGCAAGGAATCCGGTCCGGCGGAGGGGCCGCCGGTCCGGCCGGGGAGTCCTACTGGGAAATGATGCTGGCCTTCTTGATGATGACCGGCTGGGTGGGCACGTCGTCGAACATGCCCTTGCGGCCGGTCTGCACGCCCTTGATCTCGTCCACCACGCGCTTGCCGTCCACCACCACGCCGAACACGGCGTAGCCCCAGCCGTCGGCGGTCTTGCTGCGGTGATCCAGGAAGCGGTTCTCCTTCACGTTGATGAAGAACTGGGCCGAGGCCGAGTGCGGGTCGGAGGTGCGGGCCATGGCCACGGAGTACAGCGTGTTCTTGAGCCCGTTGTCGGCCTCGTTCTTGATGGGCTGGCCCGTGGGCTTCTCGCGCATGTTCACGTCGAAGCCGCCGCCCTGGATCATGAAGCTGTTGATGACGCGGTGGAAGATGGTGCCGTCGTAGTGGCCGCTCTTCACGTAGGAAAGGAAGTTGGCCACGGTGGCCGGGGCTTTGTCCTTGAACAGTTCCAGCACGATGTCGCCCTTGCTGGTCTCCAGCTTCACCAGGATCTTGCCGGGGGCGGGGGCCGCGGTATTCTGGGCCAGAGCGGGCACGGCCAGGGCCAGCACGAGGCCCAGGGCCAGGAAGAGACGGAAGATGCGCTGCATGGGGGTCTCCTTGGTTGTTGCGGATGCGTCGCGGTGCGTTGCCCGCGCTGCACGGCTTTTAACAGACCCCGGCCCGCAGGGCAACGTTCCCAAAGCACCGCCGCCCGTTGCCACCGCCGCGCCGATGCGCTAGCATGGCAGCAATCGCCCACACTCCCCGGAGGCCGCCATGCCCACCATCGCCGCCCGGAAGCCCCTTGCCGCAGCCCTGGTGCTGTTCGCTCTTGTTTTGCACGCCGGGCCCAGCCTGGCCGATGACGCCGCCGAACCCGCCGCCGAGCCTGCGCAGGAGCGGGCCATGGCCCAGCCCCCGCTGCGGCATCTGCTGGTGAAGGCCATCGGCGAGGGCGCCAACGCCCAGGAGGCCGAGGGGCAGTTGCGGCGCAACGCCCGCGAACTGGCCGTGCAGCACCTGCAGGCCATCGGCGGCGAGCGGGCCCTGGCCCAGGGGCCGGAGGCCGTGCGCCTGGCCAGCATCAAGCACTTCCCGCAGTTGGGCTTCGGCCCCGCGCGCGTGGTGGGCCTCGTGGAGTTCCGCCTGCGCGGTCTGCCCTCCCCCGCTCCCAAGGACTCGCCGCTGCTGGACCTGCGCGCCACTGTCTCCGGCAGAAACCTGACCATCGAGGCCGACCGTGCCTGCGAGGCCGTGGTGGCCTATGCCCCGTCCAAGGCCGGGGAAACGGAGTACCTCCCCGGCGGGACGCGCTCCTTCCGCCTCCGCCCCGGGCGCGTACTGCAGACGTCCACCCCTCCCGGCGGCGTGGCCCTGGGCGTGCTGGCCTGCACAGGCGGCCTCAGCATGCCGGTCAACCCGCTTACCTTTGACGATGCGCAGACCAGGGCCCGCGAAGGCCGCCCCCGCCCCTCGCAAGTGGAAGGCGTGGTGTCCGACTGCGTGCTGCTGGACCTGGACGGGACAGGGCGCGAGCGGGCGCTGCGCCTCAAGGGCGCGCAGGCTCCGGTGAACATGAGCGGCGCGGCGGGGCGGGAATCCGGCCTGCCCGTGCCCAATACCGCGCCCTAGCGGCACTGGCGGGAGGGGGGCATGGCTGGCGGCGCGCGGCGAATATCCCCGCAGGGACGGGCGCTGCTGGCGGCGCTGGGAACGCTCTGCGCCCTGTGGCTGGCCATGCTGCTGTTCCCCCTGCCCTTCGAGCGCCTGGAGCTGGCCGCCTTCGACCTGCGGCTGCGCCTGGCCCCGCGCCCCCTGCCCAGCCCGGACGTGGTGCTGGTGGACATCGACGACGCCACGTTGCAGCGCTTCGGTTCCTGGCCCCTGCCGCGCTCCGTCCACGCCCGCGCCCTGGACGCCCTGACCCGTTGCGGGGTGTCGGTTGTGGCGTACGACATCGTCTTCAGAGGTCCGGCCCAGGGGCAAGACGGCCCCGCCCAGGACGCCGCGCTGGAGGCGGCCATGGCGCGCAGCGGCCGCGTGGTGCTGCCCGTAGGCGTGGCCTTGGCCCGCGATGCCGATGTGCTGCGCCTGGAGCCGGAGCCCGACGACCTGCCCCTGCTGCCCTCGCTGCTGTCGCCGGGAGCGCTGCACGTGCCGGCGCTTCTGCAGGCCGAGCGCAGCGTGGCCCCTGCGGCGCGCTTCTCCGGCCGGGCCCTTGGGCTGGGGCACATCGCCGCCCTGCCCGAGGCCGACGGCGCGTACCGCCGCATGCCTCTTTTCGTCGGCTTCCAGGGCCGGCTGCTCCCGGCGCTTTCCCTTGCCGCCGTGCTGCGCCACCTGGAGGGCAGACGCGAGGCCGAAATTGATGCCAGAATTGGTGCCACAATTAGTGTCGGGCCCGGCGGCACGGACATCTCCTGGAACGGCAAGACGCTGCGCATCCCCACCAGCGCCGACGCGACGCTCTGGGTGAACCCCGCCGCCGCCTGGGGCCGGGGCTTCTGGCACCTGTCCTATGTCGAGCTCATCGACGCGGCCGAATCCGGCGACGCGACGCGCCTGGCCTTCCTGCGGCAGGGGCTGGAGGGCAAGATCGCCCTCGTGGCCCTGGCGGCCTCGGGCACCACGGACATCAAGGCCACGGCCCTCTCCCCGGCCGAGCCCCTGGCCACCCTGCACGCCAACCTCATGAGCCAGCTGCTCACCGGGGCAAACCTGCGCGCGGCTCCGGCCTGGGCGTCCTGGATCTTTGCCGGCGCGTTCCTCGCCCTGGCGGGGCTGGCGTTCCTGCGGCTGCCGGTGCGGCGCTTCCTGCTCGCTGGAGCGGGGCTGGTGCTGGCCTGCCCCGCCGTGAACACCGGCCTGTTCGCCACCTTCGGGCTGCCCCTGGCCATGGCCGGGCCGACCCTGTCCACGGCCGCCGCCGTGCTGGCCCTGCTGGGCCATTCCCTGCTGCGCACCGCGCGCGAGGCCGCCCGCCAGCGCCGCATGCTGGAGGCCTACTTCTCCCCCTCCATCGCCGCGCAGATCATGGAATCCGGCGAGGACATCATGGCCGGCCGCAGCGTGGACCTCACCGTGCTCTTCGCGGACATCTCCGGCTTCACCGCCATGAGCGACCACATGGAGCCCGCCGAGGTGCAGCGCCTGCTGGGCGAATACTTCGAGGAGATGACGGCCTGCGTGTTCCGCAACCAGGGCGCGGTGGACAAGTTCATGGGCGACGGGCTCATGGCCTTTTTCGGCTACCCCGAGACCGAGGGCCTGGACAGCGCGGAGAACGCACGGCGCTCCGCCCTGGGCGGGGTGCGGGCCGCCGTGGAAATGCAGGCCTCCCTGGCCGGACTGAACCGCCGCTGGAAGTCCCAGGGCCGCCCGCAGCTGGCCATCCGCATCGGGCTGCACACCGGCCACGCCATCGTGGGCGACATGGGCTCGCGCACGCGGCGGGAGTTCTCGCTCCTTGGCCGCAACGTGAACCTGGCGCAACGGCTGGAGGGCGCGGCCCCGGTGGGCGGCATCCTCGTCAGCGCGCGCACGGCGGCGCTGGTGGGCGGGCATTTCCCTTTACAGCCGGTTGGCCCGCTCAGGCTCAAGGGGTTTGATCAGGAGGAGGAGGCCCTGACCGTGGACCTGCCCGGCCAGGAAGGGGCCGGAGGCTAGCGGCCGTTGCGGAAGTCAAGGGCGGCGCGCACGAAGGCCGTGGCCCAGTGGGGCGCACCCAGGGCGTGGATGTGCGTGTACGAGGCGAAGGTGCGGTCCGAGAGCAGGCCGTCGCGCCCGGAGAGCATGCCGTGGCCGCGCAGCATCTTCAGGGCCAGGGGCGGCAGGGCCGCGGCGGAGCTTGGCTCGGTGCAGGCGGAGTAGTGGAACTCGTGCCCGGCCACATGCGCGCCAAGCGGATGGAAGGGATTCTCGGCCTCCACCAGGGCCTCCACGTAGCCCAGGCCCTGGGGCCGGGGGCACAGCCGCGTGGACACGGGGAACACCCCGGCCAGTTCGTGCTCGCCGCCAGGCAGCAGCAGGCTGCAGCACAAATACATGAACCCGCCGCACTCGGCGTAGATGGGCAGGCCCGACTGCGCAAGGGCGCGCACGTGCGCGCGCACGCCTGCGTTGGCCGAAAGCTTCTCCGCCTGCGTTTCCGGAAAGCCGCCGCCCAGGTACAGGCCGTCGAGCTGCGGCCAGGGCTCGCCCGAGAGCAGGCTCACGCGCTCAAGCCTTGCGCCGGCGCGCTCAAGCGCCTCCAGATTCTCCGGGTAGTAGAACCACAGGGCGGCGTCGTGCACGTAGCCGATGACCGGGGCCTCGGTCTCCGCGCACACCGGCACGGGCCAGGGCACCGGCCCGGCGGGAGCAGGTTCCGCTACGGCGCGCGCCATGTCCAGCACCCGATCCACGTCCACCCAGCCCTCGATGACGTCGGCGATGGCGTCGAGGGAGGCCTCGCGGTCCGCGTGCTCCTGGTCGGAAACGAGGCCCATGTGCCGCTCGGGGATGGGGTTGGCGGCCATTTTAGGCAGGCAGCCCAGCACCGGCACGCCGGCAAGCTCCTCGATGCACTGCCGGAGGATGGCCCGGTGGCGCTCCCCGGCCGTGCGGTTCAGGATGACCCCGGCCAGGTTCAGCCCGGGCTCGAAGGCCTTGCACCCGGCCACAACGGCCGCGGCGGTGCGCGTCATCTTGGTGGCGTCGAGCACGAGGACGACCGGCGCGTCCAGCTGGCGCGCCAGTTCGGCCGTGGAGCAGGTGCCCTCGCGGTCCTTGCCGTCGAACAGGCCGCGGTTGCCTTCGATGAGGGAAATGTCGAACCCGGACGCCTTTTCCTGGAACAGGGCGGCCACGGTGGCGCGCGGGAGCAGGAAGGGATCGAGGTTGCAGGCCGTTGAGCGGGCCGCGTGGGAGAGCCAGGAGGCGTCGATGTAGTCCGGCCCCTTCTTGAAGGGGCGGACAGCGCGGCCCCGGCGGGAGAAGGCGCGGCACAGGCCTATGGAGACGAAGGTCTTGCCCGAGCCGCCGGAGAGTCCGGCCAGGATGATGCGGGGGAAGTTGGTCATTGTTCCTGGCCCGTACTGAAAATCAATGCCCCGGCAACGAGAAAAGCCTTGCCCAGATTCTGGGCAAGGCCCTCTCGAACCGTCGGAAACGGGAGAGACTAGTCCTCGCCGTCGGCGTGCTTGCCGGCGCCGGTCAGACCATACATGGTGGTGCTGCCGGAGGACCAGAACACGAGGATCTCCTCGTTGACCATCTGGGTGAGGATCTTCTTCACATCGCGGCCCTTCTCATCCGGGAAGAGGGCGGTGAAGTCGTTGAAGTAGAACTTGCTCTTGGACTTGGCTTTCGAGTTGATGAACTCGATGATTTTGCCCTTGGCTTCTTCGTAAACGAGCGCCATGGTGATGCCCCTTTTTGTGGTAAGGGCGCGGGGATGATCCCCGCGCCCTGTTTGTTCCTAATGACTAGAACTTGAACTGGGTGGTCTGGCGCCAGGTGTAGTACGCCGGATCACGGAAGTCGTCGATCAGGTGGGCCGAGAACTCCAGGTCGCACTTCTCGAAGAAGCGCTCCCAGCCGATGCGGTTGGCCCAGTCGCCCAGGCGCTCGTACTTGCGCGCGTCCTTGGCGTAGGCATCAAGGATCTTCTTGATGACCTTGGTCATGGTCGGCCAGCGCGGGGGCTCGTTCGGGATGAAGGGCACGACGACCTTGGAGAACTTGGGGGTGGTCATGCGGTTGCTGATCTTGCCGCCGACCATGAGGGCGATGCCGTCACCGTCCTTGTCGGCCAGGGGCATGGCGGGGCACATGGTGTAGCAGTTGCCGCAGAACATGCAGCGCTCGTTCTTAACGGCAACGGTGTTCACCTGCTTGCCCTGGAACTCGATCTTGGTGGGGCGGATGGCGCCGGTGGGACAGGCGGCGACGGCCAGGGGCACTTCGCACACGTTGTCCAGGTTCTCGTGGTCGAGGATCGGGGGCTTGCGGTGAATGCCCAGGATGGCGATGTCGGAACAGTGCACCGCGCCGCACATGTTCAGGCAGCAGGCCATGGAGATGCGCACGGGGGCGGGCAGACGCATGTTCTGGAACTCTTCGAACACCACGTCCATGGTCGCCTTCACGGTGCCGGAGGCGTCCGTGGCGGGCGTGTGGCAGTGGACCCAGCCCTGGGTGTGCACGATGTTGGTGACGCCGGCGCCGGTGCCGCCAACGGGGAACTTGAAGGAACCGCCGGCGAACTTGCGGGCGTTCAGGTTGGCTTTGAGGGCCTTGGCTTCCTCAAGGGTGCCGACCATGAACTCCACGTTGTTGCGGGTGGTGAAGCGCAGGTGACCGCCGCAGAACTGATCGGCGATGTCGCAGATCTCGCGGATGTTGGTGACCGACATGAGGCGGGCGGCGCCGGCGCGGACGGTGAAGACCTTGTCGCCGGAGAGGCCCACGTGCATCAGGATGCCGGGCTCGATGATCTCGTGGTAGTCCCAGGCGCCCTTGTTCTTGGCCAGAACCGGGGGCAGGAACTTGCTGAAGTGCTGGGGACCGATGTCAGTGATGCGGTCCTGCATCGGTTTTTCGGGATTGTATCCGGAAGAAATGAAGGCCATTTTCTTGTCCTCCTTCTGGGTTAGCGCTGGTGCTTGGCGCGGTATTCCGCGATGGTCTTGTTCCAGCCGCCAGTCACTTCCTCTTCCTTCCAGAAGATGTAGGGGTTGTGGCGGGGCTCCTTCACGTGGCGAGGATCGGCGGTGGTGCCGGTGACCTCGAGCAGGCGGGAGAAGCCAAGACGCTTCAGGGTCTCACCGATGCGCTCGCGGTTCTTGCCCTCTTCCATCCACCAGTCCCAGGTCGCTTCGACGAACTCTTTGATCTCGTCGTAGGGGGCCTCGGCCTTGATGAAGGGGATGGTCAGGGAGCCCATCTGCGGGCCGTCGAGGATCGGGGCCTTGGCGCCGACCAGGATGGACAGGCCGCGGTCGTTGCCGATCTTCAGGGCGCGGGGCATGACGCAGATGCAGTGCATGCAGCGCACGCATTCCTTGTTGTTGATCTCGAGCTTGCCGCCCTCGTAGCGGATGCACTGGCTCGGGCAACGGTCGATGACTTCAGCCTTGATGTCGAACTTGCCCCAGTCGCGACCGGCGTAGGCGCCGGCGTTGGGGGCGATCTCGCCGCCGACGTAGGCGGCAACGGCCTTCTGGTCGACGCGGATCTCGTCGCGCCAGGTGCCGATGAAGCTCATGTCGGAGCGGGCGATGGAGGCCACGCAGCCCAGCGAGCAGCCGTCGAACTTGAACTTGAACTTGTAGGGGAAGGCGGGGCGGTGCAGTTCGTCCTGGTACTCCTGGGTCAGCTGGTAGCACAGCTCCTGAGAGTCGTAGCAGGCGTACTCGCAGCGGCTCTCGCCGAGGCAGCAGGCCGGGGTGCGCAGGTTGGAGCCCGAGCCGCCCAGGTCGTTGTTCATCTTGTGGGTCAGCTCGAAGAAGATTTCCTCAAGCTGCGGGGTGGTGGTGCCGAGCAGCACGATGTCGCCGGTGGCGCCGTGCATGTTGGTCAGACCGGAGCCGCGCAGTTCCCACAGGTCGCAGAGCTGACGCAGGAAGTCGGTCTTGTAGAACATGCCGGAGGGCTGGGCCACGCGCACGGTGTGGAAGTGGGCCACGCCGGGGTACTTCTCGGGCTGGTCGCAGTAACGGCCGATGACGCCGCCGCCGTAACCGAACACGCCCACGATGCCGCCGTGCTTCCAGTGGGTTTCGCCGTCCACATAGGAGAGCTCCAGCAGACCGAGCAGGTCGTCCGGGCACTCAGCGGGGATCTGGTAGTCGATGCCCTTGGGGTTCGCGTACCGGTGCTCGATCTCCTGCTTGATGTCGGACACAAAGCTGGGCCACGGGCCGCTTTCCAGCTGGTCCAACAAGGGAGTTTTGTGTTTCGCCATTCCCTTAACCTCCGTTAGTTGAAGTAAGATGTTGCCACACTCCTGAAACTATCCAGCATGCGCCCGCTGGCGCGCGGACTATCGCCGGATGTCTTTCCTCCATCTGGCGAGGCGCTTGTGAATTGGCGAACACAGGCTACCCCAAGCCGTCCAATTCCAGCGCATGATTCCTCATCTGTTACGGAAAATCCACCGTCTCTGTCAACATAAATCCGGATTAAAGCGCTACTCTCCCAAACATTGCCGTTCAGGAGGGAGGGGGCCGGGCATGGTTGCTTTCCGCCCCGGCGCAGGGTAAGCAGCTTGCCGCCGAGACCGGCCGACAGGACCGGAGGCACCCGGCCAAACTACTCCAAACCCGACGCGGCAGGCAATCAGAATCTTGAACGCGACGCCATTACCTGAACCCGCCTGCGAGCGCTGCGGCACCTGCTGCCGCAAGGGTGGACCGGCGCTCCACGCAGAGGACGCGCATCTGTTCTCCGGCGAGGACGCCCTTGAGCTTTCCGCCGTCGTCACCTTCCGCCGGGGCGAGCCCATGTTCGACCAGGTGCTGGGCCGCGCCGTTCCCCTGCAAGAAGAACTGCTGAAGCTGCGCGGCGTTTACGGCGCGTGGACCTGCGCCCATTACGACGCGCGCAGCCGCGCCTGCGGCCTGTACGACCGCCGCCCGGCCGAGTGCCGCGCCCTCTCCTGCCAGGACACCGCGCCCCTGGCCGCCATGTACGCCAAGAACCGCCTGCGCCGCGCCGACCTGCTGCCCAAGGGGCACGCCATCCACGCCGTCATAGCCGAGCACGAGGCCCTGGTGCCGGTGGAGCGCATCGCCCCCCTGGCCGAGCTTCTGCGCGCCGGCGGCCAGGAAGGCCTCGACGCCCAGGACGAGCTTTCCCGCATGGCCCTGGCCGACAAGGCCTTCCGCAAAAGCCTGGCCGAACGCGCGGGCATCGCGCCGGAATATCATGAGTTCTTCCTTGGCCGCGCTGCTGCCGCCCTGTTCGCCGCCGCCGGGCTTTCCCTGCGCGACGACGCCCGCCTGGGTTGCCGCGTGCAGCCCGACCCCCTCTGGCGGCCGGAGGCCGCCTCACCCAACGCCAACCTGAAAAGCGCATCGGAGCCCCTGCCATGAAAGACGATCTCGGCGTTTACTACTACCCCGCCCCGCAGCACCCGGAGGCCCGCATGTACGTGCGCCGCTTCGGCGGACGCATAGAGTTCCGCATGTGGCACCGCGACGACGCGAACGTGTGGGACAAGCACCAGTGGCTGCCCTATCAGGTCATCGAGCAGGCCGCGGCCATGTTCAAGGCCAGCGGCAAGGAGACCGATCCCACCACCCTGTATGACGTGGCCGTGGCCGAGCGCCTGCTGGCCGACGAGTAGGCGGTCCGGCGCATGCGCAAGCTCCTGCCGCTCATCCTGGCGGCGCTCATCACCCTGCCGGGCCTGTGGCTGCGGCTTGCGGGCATCCACCTGGACGCCCCGTCCATGGCCCTCATCTCGGGCCTGGCCATCCTGGGCGCGTCCTTCCTGCTGCTGTGGGCCTGCGACGTGGCCCAGATGGACATTCCCCAGACCCTGGCGCTGGCCGTGGTGGCGCTCATCGCCGTGCTGCCGGAGTACGCCGTGGACATGTACTTCACCTGGCAGGCGGGCAAGTATCCGGAGTCGGACTACGCCCACTACGCCATCGCCAACATGACCGGAGCCAACCGTCTGCTCATCGGCGTGGCCTGGTCGGCCATCGCGGGGCTGCACTGGATGCGCACCCGCCGCCGCGTGCACCTGGACATGGAGCAGCGCACCGAGGTGCTGTTCCTCGGCCTGGCCACGGCCTACGCCTTCCTCATTCCCATAAAAGGCAGCCTAGCCTGGTACGACGGCCTCGTGTTCCTGGCGCTCTACGGCTGGTACATCCGCCTGGCCAGCCAGCGCCCCTGCCAGGAGTGCGAACTGGAGGGCCCGGCGGAGCTCATCGGCGCGCTGCCCAGGGCCCGCCGCAGGCAGGCCACCATCGCCCTGTTCCTCTTCGCGGCCGGGGTCATCCTGGCCAACGCCGAGCCCTTCAGCGAGAATCTCGTGGCCACGGGCAAGGTCTTCGGCATCAACGAGTTCCTGCTGGTGCAGTGGCTGGCGCCCATCGCCAGCGAGGCCCCGGAGTTCATCGTGGCCATCATGTTCGTGCTGCGCGGGCAGGCGGCCACGGCCATGGGCAGCCTGGTCTCCAGCAAGCTGAACCAGTGGACGCTCTTGGTGGGCATGATCCCCGGCGTGTACGGCCTCTCCAGCGGCACCTTCGAGCACCCGCTGCCCCTTGGCCCCTTCCAGATGCACGAGATCTTCCTCACCGCGGCCCAGTCGCTCATGGCCGTGGCGCTGCTGGCCTCGCTGTCCCTGGGGCCGAAGGCGGCGGTGCTGCTCTTCGTCATGTTCACCGGGCAGCTGCTGAGCCCCTACGTCGTGGAGGGCCTGAACCTGCCCGAGCTGCCCTGGGGAAATGGAACGGACGGCCTGCACCAGCTCTTCAGCGCGGGCTATGTGGCCCTGTTCCTGGCCATCGCCTGGGTGAAGCGGCACGACCTGTGGGAACTGCGCAAGGGCGCGCGCGTGGAGCAGCACATCATCCAGTGATTGCACGGCAAGTGATCGCACGGCGGGGCATCTCGTCCCGCCGCCCAGGCCCTGGCCACCACCGACAAGGCCGGCGCGTATGACAGACCAGACAGCGGAACCCGATACACATTCCGGAGCGCAAGTGCGGCGGGATCTCCCCGTGCCCATGCGCGACGGGGTCATCCTGCGCGCGGACCTCTGGACCTCACCGGCCGGGGAGCCCCGCCCGGCCCTCATCTGCCGCACGCCCTACGGCAAGGACTCCGACGCCGCCGAGCTGCGCCTGGCGGCCAAGGCGGTCGCGCGCGGCTACGCGGTGCTGCTGCAGGACGTGCGCGGGCGCCACGCCTCGGACGGCGCGTTTGAGCCCCACGTCCACGAGGGCCGCGACGGCCACGACACCATCGAGTGGGCCGCCGCGCAGCCCTGGTGCGACGGCCGCGTGGGAACTTTCGGCCTGTCGTATCCCGGCTGCGCCCAGTGGCTGGCCGCGGTGGAAGCCCCGCCGCACCTGCTGGCCCTGGCTCCGGCCATGGCCTACGGCCGGCTGCGCGAGGCCGCCCGCTACCGGGGAATTTTCGACGCCGACTGGCTGCGCTGGGCCTGGCTGTACATGGCCCCGGACACGCGCCGCCACCTGGACCTGCCCGGCCCCCAGAGCGTCGGCGAGGCCTTCGAGGCCTGGGAGCGCGAAGGGTTCGAGGAAACCTTCGCCGACCTGCCCCTGGGGGACTTTGACGACCTGCGCACGGCCGCGCCCTATCTGTCCCAATGGCTGGCCCAGCCGCCCTCCTCGCCCTGGTGGGACTTCGGCGACATCGTGGAGCGCCTGGACCGGGTGACGGCCGCGGTGCTGCACCTGGACGGCTGGCTGAACGACGCCTGCGGGCCGCGCGGGGCCCAGGCCTGCCATGCGGCCCTTTGCGCCGCGCAGGGCGGCTCACGCTCGCGCCTCGTCCTCGGTCCCTGGTCCCACGGCGTGCCGGCCGTCACCGGCGGCTGGCGCGAGGGCGGCCGCGACTTCGGGCCGGGCGCGTTTCTCGACTACGACGCCCTGGTGCTGGACTTCATGGACGAGCACGTGCGCGGCATTCCGGGTCCCCAGGGGCGCGCCGCGCCGGTGCGCTTCTTCGTCATGGGCGAGAACCGCTGGCGCGAGGCCGAGACCTGGCCGCCGGCCCCGCTGCGCGAACACGCGCTGCACTTCGGCCCGGCCGGGGCGCTGGCGCAGCAGCCGCCGCAGACCCCGGGGGCCGGCGCCTTTGACAACGACCCGGCGCGGCCGGTCCAGGCCCTGCCCTCCCGCGCCTCCAGCCCGGCGGAGCAGGCGGCCTTTCTCGCGGCCCACGCGGGCAGGCTGCTGGTGTTCGAGACCGCGCCCATGGAGGAGACGCTGACGGTGGCGGGCGAGATCCGGGCGGAACTTTTCGTCAGCGCCGACGCGCCGGACGCCGACCTCGTGCTCATCCTGCAGGACGTGGCCCCGGACGGGACCGCCTGCCTGCTCATGGACCCGCGCGCCGGGGCCGTGCGGCTTTCAGTGGCGGAGGGACCGGAGCCCCGGCTGCTGGCGCCGGGCGAAACGCGCCGGGTGGAGCTTTGCGGCCTGTGGACGGCCAACGCCTTCCCGGCCGGGCATCGCGTGCGGGCCATCCTCTGCGCCGGCTGGCACCCGGCGCTGGCCCGCAACCCGCAGACCGGCATGAGCGAAGCCCAAAGCGCCGAGACCCGCCCCGCACGCATCGCCCTGCACCACGGGCCGGACACGGCCAGCCGGATCATGCTGCCCGCCGCGCAGGGCGCACGGTCTTAAAACAGCCAAGGAGAACGCATGACAGACAAGCCCACCCCCATCGGCGTCAGCGTGGACGACATCCTGGCGGCCATGGGCCAGGCCGACGGCTACCTGGACATCACCCCGGACGACGCCCTGGCCCTGTACCGCCTGGCCCTTGCCCACGCGGTGGAGCGCGTGCGCCTGCGCCTCACCGTGGGCCGGCTCATGACGCGCGAGGTGCACACCCTGGCCCCGGAGACCCCGGCCGTGGAGGTGGCGCGGATGCTGGCCCAGGCGGGCGTTTCCGGCGCGCCCGTTGTGGAGGGCGGCCAACTCGTCGGCGTGGTCAGCATCAAGGACTTTCTGCCCCGGCTCGGCCTGCCCAGGCAGTCCACGCCCATGGCCCTGGTGGCGGGGCTCGTCAGCGGAGAGTTGTGCGCCGCGGGCGACTTTCCCGGCGTCAGCGCCCGCGAGCTCATGACCTCCCCGGCGCTCACCGTGGGACCGGACACGCCCGTGGGCGAGGCGGCGGCGCTCATGGACGGACGCGGCATCAACCGCCTGCCCGTGGTGGAGGTCGGCAGGCTCGTGGGCATCATCACCCGGGGCGACGTGGTGCGCGCCTCGCAGTCCCTGAAAATCGCGGAGTAGGCATTGGAATTTTTCGCCAAGATGCGCGGCGCGGGCAAGAGCCCCCCGCGCGTGCGCAAGACAGAGATCGTCTCGTCGTTCCTGGGATCGCTGGCGGGCATGGCGCTGCTCGGCTGGCTGCACGCCAACGTGGCCGACCCGGCCGACCAGGTGCTGCTCATCGGCTCCTTCGCGGCCTCGGCGGTGCTGCTCTTCGCCGCGCCCAAAAGCCCCCTGGCCCAGCCCCGGAACCTGCTGGGCGGACATGCGCTCTCGGCCGTCATCGGGGTAAGCGTCCGCCTGGCCCTGCCGGAGCCGCTGTGGCTCAGCGCCGCCCTGGCCGTGGCCACGGCCATCGCGGTGATGCACATGACCAAGACCCTGCACCCCCCGGGAGGGGCCACGGCCTTCATCGCCGTCACCGGCGGGCCCAAGCTCACGGCCCTGGGCTATCTGTACGTGGTGTCTCCGGCCCTGGCGGGCGCGCTCATCCTGCTGTGCGTGGCCCTTGCGACCAACGCCCTCACGCCCGGCAGGCGCTATCCGGAGTACTGGTGGTAGCGAGGCCCGCGGCCTCCTGCTGCTCGCGCACACGGCGGATGCCGTCGGCGTAGGCCTCGAACACGGACCGGCGGTCCAGCATGCCCAGCAGTTCGCCGCAGCCGTCGCCGGTCAGCACGGGCAGCTGGGCGTAGCCGCTCTCCAGAAACTTCTGCAGGGCGCTGTACAGGTCCTCCTCCGGCGTCACCCCGACCAGGGGCCCCATGAGGTCGTGGGCCAGCAGCAGGTCGTACAGATCCTCCTCGAACACCAGGCCGCGCACGCGGTGCATGTCCAGCATGCCCACCAGGGTTCCGTCCGCCCCGCGCACCGGGAAGCTGCGGCCCTCGCTTGAGCGCATGAGGTCCGCCACCACGGCCAGGGTGGACCCGGCCTCCAGCACCATCGCCGCGCCGGGCGCATAGTGCGCGCCCACGGTGCGCTCCTCCAGCAGGTTCACGGTGGCGTCCGCCGCGTGGGCCGGGGAGTCGAACTTGCTCTCCACCTGGTTGTCGTACAGCGACACCCGCCGGCACAGCGCGATGCACAGGGCCGAAGCGAGCATGAGCGGGGCCAGCAGCCCATACCCGCGCGAAAGCTCGCAGACCATCACCAGCGGCCCGATGGGTGCCTTGGCGATGCCCGAGAAGAAGGCCGCCATGCCCACCAGCACGTAGCTGCCCGGCTCCGGCGCTATGCCTGGCCAGTATTCATGCGCCAGCTGCCCCACCACCCCGCCGGAGAGCCCGCCCACAAAGAGCGCCGGGGCGAACATGCCGCCGCTCATGCCCGAGCCGATGGTCAGGCTCGTGGTCAGCGTCTTGCCCAGCACCATGACGCAGAGCATGAGCGCGGGCACCTGGCCCAGGATGGCCATTTCCAGCCAGCCGTAGCCGCCGGAGAGCGCCTGCGGGAAGAGCGCGCCCACGCTGCCCGCCAGCAAGCCGCCCAGGCCCAGGGTCCACATGATGCCGAGCCGCTCCCGCACGGGGGCGAAGAGCCGCGTCTTGCAGGCCCGGAAGGTGCCGATGAAGAGAAACGCCGCGCCCGAGCAGACCAGCGCGAGGACGGCATAAAAAATCAGCTCGCGCGGATCGCGGAACTGGAAGGCCGGGGCGGCCAGGATGTGCTCGGTGCCGAAGAAGAAGGTGAACACGCTGTAGGCCGTCACGGAACTCATGACCGCGGGCAGGATGGCTTCGGCCTCGAAGTCCTCGCGGTAGATGACCTCCACCGCCGTGAGTGCCCCGCCCAGCGGCGCGCGGAAGATGGCCCCCATGCCCCCGGCCGCGCCGGCCAGCAGCAGCAGCCTGCGCTCCCTGGCCGAAAGCCCGAACCGCTGCGCCAGCCAGGAGCCGATGCCGCCGCCGATCTGGGCGATGGGCCCCTCGCGTCCGGCGCTGCCGCCTGTGGCGATGGTGAGGATGGAGGCCAGCCCCCGGATGACGGGCACGCGGGGCGGCACCACGCCCCCGGCGCGATGGAAGGCGCGCGTGGTGGCGTCGGTGCCGTCGGTGCCGGCGGTGACGGTCTCAGGAATAAAGCGCTGGATGAAGTACCCAGTGAGAAGCCCGGCCAGCGAGGTAAGCACGGGCACCAGCCAAGGGCGGTACTCGCCCGGCTCCATGTCGAAGAGATGCTCGCCCGCCGGGCTGGGCAGGGTGAGGCCGGCCAGATGGCGCAGCAGGAAGGTCTGCAGCCATTCGATGGACACGAAGTAGAGGCAGGCGGCCAGCCCGGCGGCCAATCCCACGGCGATGCCGTAGGCCAGCCAACGCCAGGAGTGCGCGTGGCGCAACGCGGCAATGGCCCGGGCGAAGGCGGCGGCACGCTGCTTGGCTGATGTGATGGGCATGCCCCGAATGGCTACGCCCGCTCAGGACCGGAGTCAACGGCGCGGGGGCTTTTGCGTAGCCGCAGTCCGTGCGTTTCCCTTGCTTCCGCACCCGGCTCCGCATAAGGAGCTATCTTGGGGCCCATACGGCCCGAAGGAGCGACTTCATGACCACATGGTGGCACTGGGCAGGCTTCAACCTGCTCGTTCTTGTCCTGCTCGCCTTCGACCTGGGCGTGCTGCATAAAAATCACCGCGAGGTGAGCGTCAAGGAATCCCTGTGGTTGAGCCTGGGCTATTTCGTGCTGGCCCTCGGCTTTTCCGGAATCATCTTCCACTACGAGGGCAGGCAGGCGGGGCTCGAATTCCTCACCGGCTACCTCATCGAAAAGAGCCTGAGCATCGACAACATCTTCGTGTTCGTGCTCATATTCACCCACTTCCAGGTGCCCAAGAAGGCCCAGCACACCGTGCTCTTCTGGGGCGTGCTGGGGGCGCTGGTCATGCGCGCGGCCCTCATCCTGGCGGGCGCGGCGGTCATCTCGGCCTTTCACTGGGTCATTTACGTATTCGGCGCCTTCCTCATCCTCACGGGCATCAAGATGCTCATGACCATCAACGAGGAGCCGGACCTCTCGGGCAACAAGGTCACGCGCTTCATGCGCCGGCACTTCCGCGTCACCGAGGGCTACGAGGGCGAGCGCTTCGCGGTGGTGAAGGACGGCGTGCGGTTCATCACCCCGCTGCTCATCGTGCTGGTGCTGGTGGAGTTCTCCGACGTGGTCTTCGCCCTGGACTCCATCCCGGCCATCTTCGCCATCACCAAGGATCCCTTCCTGGTGTACACGTCCAACGTCTTCGCCATCCTGGGCCTCAGGGCGCTGTTCTTCGCGCTGGCCGGCATCATCCACAGGTTCCACTACCTGAAGTACGGCCTGTCCATCGTGCTGGTGGTGGTGGGCTCGAAGATGGTCATCAACGCGGCCTTCGGCCAGATCATCCCCACCGAATGGGCGCTGCTGCTCACGGCGGCCATCATCGGCGGGTCCGTGGCGCTCTCGGTGTACCGCACGCGCGGCCTGCCGCCCGAGGCCGCGCACACAGCCATGCCGCGCGGCTGGGTGCCCGGCAGTCCGGGCAAGGAGCCGCCGACCCCCGAGGAATAACCGCGACAACGAAGAAAGCCCCCGGACGCTACGCACGTCCGGGGGCTTTCTTGTTTGCGTGACGGGGGGCGGCTAGGCGTCCTGCGCCCTGGCCCTGCGCCCGGCCTCGTAGGCCAGCAGCGGCAGGCAGAGCAGCAGGGCGTCGCGGCCGATGTACCAGAGCATGGGCGCGGCGTCATCGCTGGGAGACGAGCTGAAGCAGCCGCAGTTCACATTGATCCCGCGGAAATAGTTGACGATGAGCGCCAGCCAGAAGGCGGCCAGCAGCGCCGTGGCCAGAAACAGCGCGCCCTGCCGCCACCAGTCCGTAAACAGGCAGAAGCCCAGCACCAGTTCGAACCAGGGCAGCCAGATGGCCACGATGTTCACGAGGAAGTCCGGCAGCAGGCGGTAGTCCTTCACGATGACCGCGAAATCCTGCGGGTTCATGATCTTGTCCGCACTGGCGTAGAGGAGCAGGCCGCCCACGGCCATGCGCAAGAGCCAGGCCAGGGCCGCCCAGGGCACTACTAGTTCTCGCAGTCCCGACATATGCCCTCCTGGGTCTTGCCAGCCAGGGCTCCGGGCAGGCGGGACATGCCCGCGCCGCCCTTGCCGCCCGCTTCCACGGGCAGTTTCTCGGCCTTCCAAAGAGTCCAGCCGTTCTTCAGCACGTAGACGTTCTTCACGCCCGCGTCGCGCAGGTGCTTGGCCAGATTGATGCTTAAGGGGCAGCGCTCGCCGTCGCAGTAGGTGATGACGGCCTCCTTGCCGGCCAGCAGGGGCTTCACGTCCTGGAACTGGGACGCGAACTCGCGCGGGGGCAGGCTGATGGCGCCCTTGACGTGGCCCATCTCGTATTCCAGCTGGGAGCGCGCGTCGAGGAACACGGCCCGGTTGGTGATGAAGAGCATGGCCGCGTCCTTGATGCTGATCTCGCCCGCGGCGGAATCGAGCTGCACGGAACTTTTGGACGCGGCATTGGCCAGGGGCAAGCCGTCGGGCCGCATGGCGTTGACGCCGAAAGCGAGGGCTGCGGACAGGGCGATGATGCCCAGGGACTGACCGATGGTTTTCCGGACGTGGCGCATATGCAATCTCCGCTGGTTGACCCGTCTTCCCCCGCTGCAGCCGGGGGCCCGATCCCGAACTGGGCGCACCCTATTCCAAGGCCATGCGGATTGCAATTTCCTTGAGAACCCACCCTACCCCGGCAGGGGGCCGAGCAAAGCCGTGCGACGGGCGCATCATCAGGCCGATTCGCCCTTTTTCTTCCCTTTCCCGTCTTTTCAATCCCAATCGCGTCTTGGCAACGCATCAACGCGTATTAATCTTCTAGAAATTTTCACAAAGGGAGGCCAGCAATGGCGAAGAACACAGGTAACGGCTACAGGAAGGGGTCGGTCAATGACCGCACCCAGAGCCAGAACCCGGTGAATGGCAATTGGACCAAGCGGGACAAGGGACACAGGGCGCTTCATGGACCAGAAGCAGGGAGGCGACCCGTTCAAAGGGGTCGCAAAAGAAAAAGACGACCGGCGCAGCTAGCGGAGGGGGGAGAGATATATCCCCCCTCATCTTTTACAGCAATGTCCAGGCCGCGCCGGCCAGCCCGCACAGCAGCACCAGGTGGTGCACGCCGAGCCTCGTGCGCCACAGGGCCAGGGCGCTCAGGCCGGCCAGGGCCAGGGCGAAGAAGTCCGCGCCACCCCCGGCCGGGCCCGATGCGGGAAAGAAGGTGGCTGCGGCGAAGACCACGCCAAGCTTCAGGATGACCCCCACCACGGCGGCGGTGATGCCCGTGAGCGCGGCCCGGAGCTTTGGGTTGGCCGTGAGGGACTCGATGTACGGCGCGCCCGCGAAAACCAGGAAGAAACTCGGCAGGAACATGCCGAAGGTGGCCAAAAGCCCGCCGATGATCCCGGCCGCCAGCGGGCTCATGGTCCCCGGCTGCGTCCAGGCGGTCAAAAAACCCGTGAACTGGGTGACCATGATCAGCGGGCCGGGCGTGGTCTCGGCCAGGCCCAGTCCCAGCACCAGCTGCTCCTGGGTCAGCCAGCCCAGGCGCATGGACATGTCCGACACGTAGGCCAGCACGGCGTAGGCCCCGCCAAAGGTGACGAAGCTGGCGCGGGAGTAGAAATTCAGAATTTTCGGCAGCAGCGAGCCCGGCCCGCTCAGGAGGTACACAGGCAGGGCCACGGCCAGCCACACGCCCGCGAACACCAGCGCCACCCGGCCCGCGTGCCGCCAGGGAGAGCCGCCCGGCGCGGGGCGGACATCCTCCGCGTCCGGGGGCGGGCACGTTCCGCCGGGGCAGAAGATGTCCGGCCGCACCCCGCCCAGCCACACGCCCAAAAGCCCCGCCGCCACCACGATGCCCGGAAACTTGAGCCTGAGCGCATAGCCCATGAGAAAGCTGCCCAGGGCGAAGGCATAGAAGACCGGGTGCACCAGAGACTTCCTGGCCATGCGCCACAGGGCCTGGGCCACGATGGCCACCACCGCCCCGGCGATGCCCCGGAACACCCCGGCCACCACGGGCACGCTGCCGTGCTCCGCTGCCAGCCAGCTCAGAAAAAGCATCAGGAACACCGAGGGCAGCAGGAAGAACAGGCCCGCCACAAGGCCGCCGCGATAGCCGTGCATGCGCCAGCCCAGGTACACGGCCAGCTGGTGGGCCTCCGGCCCGGGCAGCAGCATGCAGAAGGCCAGGGAGCGCTGGAAGATCTGCTCCCGCACCCAGCCGCGCGCGTCCACCAGGTCCTTGTGCATCATGGCGATCTGCCCGGCCGGGCCGCCGAAGTTGATGAAGCCCAGGCGCAGCCAATAGCGGAAGAACTCGGCGAATGCCGGGGCCAAAACGGGAACCGGAGCAGGCGCCGGAGCGGAAGCCGGAGTGGAAGCGGGTTTCGCAGTGGTGTCCATAATGATTCCTTGTCTCAAGAACCGCCAGCGTTGTCGAGCGCTTCTCGCCGGGCCCGCCGTGTGAAGCGCCCTGCACACAACCGCAAACATTTGCACAAAAATACCTGTAACCTGAAACCAACTGTGTGGAAAGACCGTCATTATTGCTGGCACAAAACTGGCTAACACTGTTTGACTTTCCCCGGGCGCGGCGCAACAGCCCCGTCCCGGCAGCAAGTTCGAGAATCACTCCGCCACGGCCCCCCAGCCCGGCGGAAAACCACGGGAGCACTCCCTTGAAACGTACCATCAGTGTGAAGGGCATCTTTTCCGGCAAGCGCGGAATGGTCGTGCTGGCCGCCATCCTGTTCCTGACGACGGGCACGGCCTGGGCGGTCCTGCGCGGCCCGTCCCGGCAGACCAGCTACCGCGTGGAAGCCGCCGCGCGCGGCGACCTCTCGGCAACCGTCACCTCCTCGGGCACCATCAACCCGGTGGTCACGGTCACCGTGGGCACGCCCGTGTCCGGCATCATCAAGGAACTCTCGGCCGACTACAACTCCCCGGTCAAGAAGGGCCAGGTCATCGCCCAGATCGACCCGGCCAGCTACCGGGCCCAGGTGGAGCAGAGCCGGGGCAGCTACCTGAACGCCCAGGCCAACCTGGAAAAGGCCAAGGTCACCCTGGCCGACGCCGAGCGCACGCTCAGGCGCTACCAGACCCTGGTCAAGGACGGCTCCGTCTCCGTCAGCGACTACGACACCTACGCCACGGCGGCGGCCTCGGCCAGGGCCGCCGTCACCGCGGCCCAGGGCAGCGTGAACCAGGCCAAGGGCGCCTTCGACCAGGCCAGGACCAACCTGGACTACACCACCATCACCTCGCCCGTGGACGGCATCGTCATCTCCCGCGTGGTGGAGGTGGGCCAGACCGTCACCGCCAACATGAGCACCCCCACGCTGTTCACCATCGCCCAGGACCTGACCAAGATGCAGATCAGCGCCACGGTGGACGAGTCGGACATCGGCAAGGTCCACGAGGGCGGCGGCGCCACCTTCACCGTGGACGCCTACCCGGAGACGCACTTCAGCGGCGTGGTGACCCAGGTGCGCAACGCCGCCACCACCGTGTCCAACGTGGTCACCTACTCGGTCATCGTGGCCGTGGACAACCCGGAGCTGAAGCTCAAGCCCGGCATGACCGCCAACGTCACCTTCGTGGCCGCCGCGCGGCAGAACGTGCTCAAGGTGCCCACGTCCGCCCTGCGCTTCCGGCCCAAGGGCCCGGACGGCAGGAGCATCGAGGCGGGCAGGCTGGAGCCCGGCCAGAAGCGCATCTACGTGCTCAAGGACGGCAAGCCCGAGCCCGTGGTGATCACCGTCGGCATCGGCAACGACAAGGAGACCGAGATCACCTCCGGCCAACTGGCCGAGGGCGACGCCATCGTCCTGGAGGCCACCTCCAACGGCCAGGCCCAGGGCGTGCGCAACCCCATGAGCATGGGCGGCCCAGGCATGCGCCCGCCTCGCTAGCCCAAGAGGAAAGACAACCATGAGCGACGTGGTCCGCATCGAAGACATTACCAGGGCCTACCACATGGGCGAGGAGACGGTGCACGCCCTGCGCGGGGTGTCCCTCGCCGTCCGCCGGGGGGAGTTCGTGGCCATCATGGGCTCCAGCGGCTCGGGCAAAAGCACCTGCATGCACATCCTGGGCTGCCTGGACCGCCCCACCTCGGGCCGCTACGCCCTGGACGGCGTGGCCGTGGAGAACATGAGCCGCGACGAGCTGGCGGACATCCGCAACCGGAAGCTGGGCTTCGTGTTCCAGGGCTTCAACCTGCTTGCGCGCACCAGTGCCGTGGAGAACGTGGAACTGCCGCTGGTCTACGGCCGCATGGAGGCCAGGGAACGCCGCGAGCGCGCCCTGGCCGCCCTGGACATGGTGGGCCTGGGCGAGCGCGCCGGGCACTTCTCCAGTCAGCTCTCGGGCGGGCAGCAGCAGCGCGTGGCCATCGCCCGCGCCCTTGCGGGCGACCCTGCCCTCATCCTGGCCGACGAACCCACCGGCAACCTGGACTCGCAAATGAGCGAGGAGATCATGGACATCTTCAAACGGCTCAACCAGGCGGGCAAGACCATCATCATGGTCACCCACGAGCCGGACATCGCCGCCCACGCGGGAAGGCAGGTCACCTTCAGGGACGGGCTCATCGTGGCCGACACGGCCCGGCCCGCGTCCCAGAGCGCGCACCAGAGCGCGCACCAGAGCGCGATACGGCCCGCGCCGCGGAGCGCCTAGGTGGACATCCTGCTCCCCCTCAAAATCGCCGCGCGGGCCCTGCGCGTGAACCTCATGCGCTCGTTTCTCACCATGCTGGGCATCATGATCGGCATCGGCGCGGTCATCGTCATGGTGGCCGTGGGCTCCGGCGCCACCAGGCAGATCGCCGACCAGATCTCCACCATGGGCGCAAATCTCCTCATCATCCTGCCCGGCAGCACCACCAGCGGCGGCGTGCACGGGGGCATGGGCTCCCAGCCCACCCTCACCTTCGACGACGTGAAGGCCATCCGCACGGAATGCCCGTCCGTGCTGCGCGTGGCCCCGGAGCAGCGCGGCGCGGCCCAGCTGGTGGCCGGAAACATGAACTGGTCCACGGAACTCACGGGCACCACGCCGGACTTCCTGCTCATCCGCGACTGGAAGATCGCCTCCGGCCGGGAGATGACCGAGGCCGACGTGGAGACCGCCCAGAAGGTGTGCCTGCTCGGCGCCACCGTGGCCGAGAACCTCTTCGGCGACGAGGATCCCGTGGGCAAGCAGGTGCGCATCAAGGGCGTGCCCTTCCAGGTCATCGGCCTGCTGGAGGCCAAGGGCCGCAGCGCCCAGGGCACGGACCAGGACGACAAGGTCTTCCTGCCGCTGACCACCGCCCAGCGCAAGATCATCGGCAACGCCTTCCCCGGCACCGTGGGCCCCACCCTGGTGCAGGCCGTCAGCGAGGCCAGGCTCTCCCAGGCCGAGGAGGAGGTGAAGGCCCTGCTGGACCAGCGCCACCGCATGAGCGCCACCAAGGAACGCGACTACACCGTGCGCAACCTCTCGGAGATCCTGGCCGTGTCGCAGCAGTCGGCCACCACCATGTCCCTGCTCCTCGGCGCGGTGGCCTCCATCTCCCTCGTCGTGGGCGGCATCGGCATCATGAACATCATGCTCGTCTCCGTCACCGAGCGCACACGGGAAATCGGCATCCGCATGGCCATCGGCGCCAAGCAGCGCGACATCCTGCTCCAGTTCCTGGCCGAGGCCGTGCTGCTGACCATGCTCGGCGGGCTCATCGGCATCAGCCTGGGCGTTGCCGGGGCCTACGGCATCTCCGCCCTGTTCGGCTGGCCCACGCTCATCTCGGGCCGGGCCGTGGCCCTGGCCGTGGCCTTCTCCAGCGCCATAGGCATCTTCTTCGGCTACTACCCCGCGCGCAAGGCCGCGGGCCTGAACCCCATCGACGCCCTGCGCTACGAATAGAGGAATATTCTGGGGCGCCGCCCCAGACCCCGCCAGAGGGCACAGGGCCCTCTGGACTCCCATTGACGCCGGAAACGGCAGGCAGGCTTGTGAGCCTGCCTGCCGTTTCCGGCTTGCTGGGAAGAAAGGGAGAATCTTGCGCCCCCACCGCCCGGGGTCGCACAGCAAAGACACGGCCCGGCGACACGTTTGCTCTGCGTGGCAATTCCGCATACGGCCTGTGCGCGTTCATCCAGACGTGGCGCTTCCCTCACAACTGCCCGCGAGGGTTTTCCCGGCGCAGGCGCCGGGAAAAACCTCGCGGAAGGTGAGGGAGTTCCGGCCCCGGCGCAGCCGTCCGAGGCAGGCGCCCCCCTCCCCCATATGCGGGGCCAGGGGGTGCATCCCCCTGGCGGGGTTCAAGGGGCGGAGCCCCTTGCCCCTCCCGGACGCGGAGCCCTTGGCGCGCGTCTATTCCAGCGGGCCGGGGCAGGTGTTGGGGTCGAGGTCGAGGACTTCCTCGCCGCGGATGTAGTGCATGATGCGCGGGTTATCCACGGCGGAGAGCAGGTTGGCTATGGCGCCGCGCAGGCGTTCGGCCCCGCCCAGGGCGCAGCCGATGAGTTCCATTTCGCGCATCAGGTCGAAGCCGGTGCCTATGTCGCGCAGGGCCTGGCGCGTGCCGGTGTGGACCACGGCCTCCATGTCCTCCTTCACGAGTTCCAGGCAGTTCTTGATGACCGACAGGGCGTTGTTGCCCACGTGGGCCATGCCGCCGGCGGCCTTGGCCAGGGCGTCGCGGCCAACCTCCAGGCGCGAGCCCACGGTGAGGGACACGATGCGCGAGCAGTCGGAGAGGAAGCTGTGGTCGTAGTGGCTGAAGAAGTCCACCGAGCGGGAGTAGAGCATGATGAGGCCGAAGGGCTTGGTGTCGTGCCCGCGCAGGATGAAGGCCAGGCGGGAGCGGTAGCCCTCCTGGTAGGCCACGCAGTCGTAGGACTCGCCGCCGCGCTCGGAGCTCATGAGGTTGTTCGAGAGCACGTAGCTCCATTTCTTGCCCGCCACCGCCTGCATCACCGGATGGCCGGGGATGCTCTCCTCCATGGCGCGCACGAGGATGGGCGTGCTGGTGCCGTGGGAGGTGTTGGCGGCCACGTTGATCCATTCGCCGCTGGCGTCGCGCAGGCGGCAGACGAAGAGGTCGGCTTCAAGGAGCTCGATGAGCACCTCGGCGCTCTGCTCCAGCACTTCCTCGGGCGTCTGGAACTCTCCGCCCACGTTGATGAGGGCGTAGATGATCTGCACGGTGAGGGAGAGGTCCTCGTGGGAGCGGCGCAGGGTGGCGAACTGCTGCTCCATGTGGGCCAGGGCCTGTTTGGCCTTGCCCCGGCGGCGCAGGCGCGCGGCGATGAGCGGATCGAGCTTGGCGCGCATGTCGGTGAGCATGGGCAAAAGCGACCGCCAGTCAAAGACCTTGGCGCGGGCGTCGACGAAGGTGGGCCGCTTGCCCGCGGCGTCGAGCCCGGCCTTCACCGAGCGCATGAGTTCGCAGATGGCCTGGCGCACAGGGGCCGGAGCCGCGCCGATGATGGCGAGGAGTTCCTGGCGGAGGGGCCGTGGCGGGAGGGGGCAGGCGTCCTGTCGTGTGCGGCTGGGCATGAACAGCTCTCTGGTAAGCGGTGCGCGGAAGCGGGCCGGGTGGCCCGCGCCGCAGCCACTATACCCCCGGCCGGGGGTTTGGCAAGCCGTGTGCGGAAAGGCACAAAGCGCATGCGTACCGGGGGGGAGCGCCTGCCCCCGCCCTGCCCTGCCGAAACCGCGCTGACGGCTATTCCGGCAGCATCTTGAGGCCCCTGCGCCCGCCTCCCACGTCGAAGAAGCCGATGGTGGACTGGAGCTGCTCCGCCTGGCCGGAGAGGGCGTCGGAGGTGGCGCTCATCTCCTCGGACGCGGCGGCGTTCTGCTGGATCACGTGGTCCAGCTGCTGGATGGCCTTGTTGATCTGCTCCGCGCCGATGCTCTGCTCGCGGCTGGCGGCCGAGATCTCCTGCACCAGCTCGGCGGTCTTCTGGATGGTGGGCACCAGCTCGCGCAGCATGCTGCCGGCCTGGTCGGCTATCTTGACGCTGGAGCCCGCCAGGGAACTGATCTCGGCCGCGGCGTGGCCGCTGCGCTCGGCCAGCTTGCGCACCTCCGCCGCCACAACGGCGAAACCCTTGCCGTGCTCGCCCGCGCGGGCGGCCTCGATGGCCGCGTTCAGGGCCAGGAGGTTGGTTTGCCGGGCTATCTCCTCCACGATGGTGATCTTCTCCGATATCTGGCGCATGGCGGCCACGGTCTGGCCCACGGCCTCGCCGCTGCCCTGGGCCTCGCGCGCGGCCTGCTGGGCCAGGGCGTCGGTCTTCAGCGCGTTCTCCGCGCTGTGGGAGATGTTGGAGGTCATCTGCTCCATGGACGAGGAGATCTCCTCCACGCTGGCCGCCTGCGACACCGCCCCCTGGGAGATGGACCGCGAGGTGGCCGAGAGCTCCGAACTGCTGGAGGCGACGCCCGCCGCCCCGTCCACCACGCTGCCGATGATGCGCGAGAGCTGCTCGATCATGGTGGTGAAGGCCCCGGCCACGGCGGCCATCTCGGCCCGGAAGGTCCCTTCCAGCCTGCCCGTCAGGTCGCCCGAGGCCACGCGCTCGGCAAAGGCGCGGATGGCCTCCAGCGGGGCGATGACCCCGCGCTGCAGCAGAACCCAGGCCAGGCCGAAGACCAGCGCCAGCACAAGCCCCGTCCAGCCCAGCACGGAGAGGATGGCCTTGGTCTGCTCCGCCTGCGCCGCCGCGTGGGAGGTGATGATCTCGAACGCGCCGTGGACCTCGCCCTCCTTCCAGCCCTCCTTGACGCCGCCGGCGGCGTCGCGCTCGCCCTTGGGATCGCCGTGGCAGTACAGGCATTCCTTGGTCAGGCGGATGGCGCGGAAGTAGCGGGTCTGGCCCTGCTCGCGCACTACCATCTCCGTGAGCTTCTTGCTCTCCAGCTCCTCCAGGATGGCCTTCTCCTGGGGCGTGGGCTCGTTCTGCGGATTGCGCGGACTGATCTTGGGCACGCGGAACTGGTAGCCGCCGCGTTCGGCGTTTTCCCGGGCCATCTTTATGGCGGTGACCACGGGCACGGCGTCCACCACCTTGTCCTTGGGAATCTCGTCCAGCGGGCGCATGACGCCGGACTGGAGCTTGGCGCTCATCTCGTTGCGGGCGCTTTCGGCCATGAGGACGATGGCCCGACTCTTGTCCAGCAGGCCTTCCTCGGAAAACTGGCTGATGGCCCGGACGAGAAAGAAGCCCATGACCACGGATACGATGACCGGCCCGGCCAGGGCGATGCCCAAGAGCCGCCATTTGATGCTCAGGTTGCGGAACATGCGAAGTCCCCCTCGTGCATTGCGCGCCCATGGGGAGGGCACGATATTTCCTCCATAGCTTTGCCGATGAAATATTGCAATGCCCCCGGACAGTTTCCTCGGTCCCTCTGCCGCTCAAAGCCCGGCGGCCGGGCGGAAAGCTCCAGAACCGGGCAGGGCCCTTCGTCTCCAGCAGCCGCGGCGCTGCGTGCGTTGGGCATGGGCGGCCCCCATTCGGCCACGGCCCGCCTTGATGGCCCGACTGGCCGGAGCGGTCGGCCGGAGCGATCAGCCGGAGCGATCGGCCGGGCCGATTCGACGAGCCGGACGGCCGGGCAAGCCGGGCAAAGCCGCCTGCGCACTAGTTTTCACACGGCAGCCAGCCGTGGCAGGACGCCGTGGTGCGCGACGGGCCGCGACGAGCACGGCCCCAGGCGCAGACGCCCTGCCCTGGGCTGCGCGCGGGCGAAAAAAGGGGCGGACCGCTTTCACGGCCCGCCCCCTGGCGTCACATCGCACGTTTTGGGCCTAGCCGCCCAGGTAGGCCTTCTTCACTTCCGGGTCGGCCAGCAGCTGCTCGCTGGAGCCGTGGGCCACGATCTCGCCGGTGTCCAGCACGTAGCCGCGGTGGGCGAAGCGCAGGGCAAGGTTGGCGTTCTGCTCGATCAAGAGGATGGTCAGGCCCTCGCGGTTCAGTTCCTTCAGGGTGCGGAACATGTCGTACATCAGCAGCGGGGCCAGGCCCATGCTGGGCTCGTCGAGCATGAGGAAGCTGCACTTGCTCATGATGGCGCGGCCCAGGGCCAGCATCTGCTGCTCGCCGCCGGAGAGGGACTCGCTGCGCTGCTTCCTGCGCTCGGCCAGGCGGGGGAACAGGCTGTACACGCGCTCGTAGTCGCGGGCGATGTTCTCGTGCCCGTCGGAGCGGGCGTAGGTGGCCAGCTTGAGGTTCTCCTCAACGGTCAGGTTGCCGAAGATGCGGCGGCCTTCGGGCACGAGGGCCATGTCCAGGTCGCTGACGATCTTGTGCGGCGGCACGTTCAGGATGCTCTGGCCCTTGAAGAGGATGTCGCCCTCGGTGACGCGCGGGGCCTCCGGGGGTGGCAGGCGGCAGATGCTCATGAGCGTGGTGGACTTGCCGGCGCCGTTTGCGCCGATCAAGGTCACGATTTCGCCCTCCTTCACGTCGAAGGAGACGCCGTGCAGAGCCTCGATATTGCCGTAGCGAACCTTGAGGTTCTTGACTTCCAGGAGCGTTTTCAAATCGTATCGTCTCCGAGGTAGGCTTTGATGACCGTGGGATTCTTCTGGATGTCCTCGGGCCCGCCATCGGCGATGGTGGTGCCGAAGTCGATGACCTTGATGCGCGAGCAGAGGCTCATGACCACCTTCATCTGGTGCTCGATCATCCAGATGGTCACCGGGAAGTTGTCGTAGATCCAGCGCACCAGCTTGATGAGCCCCTCGACGTCCGCGGAGTTGAGGCCGGCCGCGGGCTCGTCCAAAAGCAGCAGCGAGGGCTTCACGCTCATGGCCCGGGCGATCTCCACCCGGCGCTGCACGCCATAGGGCAGGTTGCGCGGCAGTTCAAAGGCCACGTCCTTCAGGTCCATGGCTTCAAGCAGCTCCCAGGCGATGCGGTCGATCTCCTTCTCGCGGTGGACGTAGTTCTTGGTGCGCAGGAAGCAGTCCACCAGGCTGTAGCCCAGGCGGTAGTGCTGGGCGATGCGGATGTTGTCCAGCACGTGCATGTTGCCCCAGAGGCGGATGCCCTGGAAGGTGCGCGCCACGCCCAGGCCGGTCACCTGGTGGGGCCGCAGGCCCTTGGTGTCGCGGCCCTTCAGTTTGATGCTGCCCTCGCTCGGCTGGTAGAAGCCGGAGATGAGGTTGAACACCGTGGTCTTGCCCGCGCCGTTGGGGCCGATGAGCGCCACCAGCTCGTGCTCGCCGAGCTCGATATTGAAGTCGTTCACCGCGATGAGGCCGCCGAAGCGGCGGGTGAGTCCGTTGATCTCAAGAAGCGACATGCTCTCTCCGGCTCGCTATTGGTCCGCTATTTGAAGGAATAGTACTTGCGCAGCTTGGGGAACAGGTCCGCAAGCTCCTTGCTGCCCATGAGCCCCTCGGGACGGAACTGCATCAGCAGGATCAAGAGCAGCGGGATGACCACCCACTTCCACACGTCCAGGAAGCGCAGGGCCTCCATGAGCAGGGTGAACAGGATGGCGGCCAGCGCCGTGCCCGAAAGCGAGCCCATGCCGCCCAGGTACACCATGACCATGATCTCGGTGGAGCGCATGATGTCGAAGCTCTGCGGGTTCACGTAGCCCAGGATGTGGGCGAAGAGCCCGCCCGCCAGGCCCGCGATGCCCGAGGACAGCATGAAGGCGATGAGCTTCATGCGGTTGGTGTCCACGCTCATGATCTCGGCCGCGATCTCGTCCTGGCAGATGGCGGGCACGCCCTTGCCCAGGGTGGAGGACACGAAGCGCCTGAGGATCCACACGGTGAACAGCGTGCCCAGAAGCACGAAGATGAGCACCCAGGGGATGTCCACCAGGGACTTCATGCCCACTTCCGTGGCGCTCATGCCCATGAAGCCTCTGGGGCCGCCGATGATCTCCATGTTGTTGATGGCCGAGATGACGATGTAGTTGGCCGCCAGGGTGATGATGGCCAGGTAGTCGCCGCGGGTCTTGAAGGAGGGGATGGCCACCACGAGCCCGGCCACGGCCGCGAAGGCGGAGCCCACGACCAGGGCGAGGGGGAAACCGATGAGCGCCAGGGACGGCGGCAAAAGCGGCGCGCCCAGGATGGCGTTCTTGCTGAACATGAGCACCGTGCACAGGGAGGACACGTAGGCTCCCACGCACATGAACCCGCCGTGCCCGCAGGAGAATTCGCCCATGTAGCCGTTCACCAAGTTCAGGCTGGTGGCCAGGATGACGTTGACCCCCATGAACATGATGACGGACACGTGGTAGGGCGAGAGCACCCCGAACTGGGCCAGCGCCACGATGACGGCGATGGCGGCGAAGACGGCGATGGTGACGGTTTTCTTCTGCATGCGCGCGCCCTGCCTAGATCTTGGTGGTCTGCGCCACGCCGAAGATGCCCGTGGGACGAAGCCAGAGAATGCCCAAAAGCACCGAGAAGGCGAACAGGTCGCGCAGGGTGCTGGGGAACACGGCCACCACGCCGAGCTCGATGAAGCCCAGCAGGAAGCCGCCCACGATGGCGCCACGGATGTCGCCGATGCCGCCCACAACCGCCGCGATGAAGGCCTTCCAGCCGATGAGCGCGCCCATGTAGGGTTCCAGGATGGGGTAGCTCATGGCGAAGAGGATGCCGGCCAGGCCCGCCATGCCGGAGCCCAGGATGAAGGTGAACACGATGATGGTGTCCAGCGGGATGCCCATGAGCGGGATGGCGAACTTGTCGTAGGAAATGCCGCGCATGGCCATGCCGATCTTGGTCTTGGTGACGATGAACTCCAGCAGCAGGAAGACCAGGATGGCGGCCACGATGACGATGACCTTGAGGTTCGTGATGGACACGCCGCCCAGGTTCCACACCACCTTCTCGATGAGATCGGGAAAGCGCTTGCGGCTGGCGCCCAAGAGGGCCAAGTTGCCGTTCTCCAGGATCAGGCCGGCCATGAGGGCGGTGATGACCACGTACAGGCGGTTGGCGCCCTTGCGGCGCAGGGGCCGGTACATGGTGCGCTCAAGCGCAACGCCCACAACGGAGGTGAGCACCATGGTCACCGGAACGGTGAGCGCCAGCGTCAGCGCCGGGTCCATGCCGGTGCCGAGCGGCAGCCCGCCCGTGCCCAGAAGCGACACGGCCACGAAGAAGGCGATGTACGCGCCGACCATGAAGATGTCGCCGTGGGCGAAATTGATGAGCCGGAGCACGCCGTACACGAGGGTGTAGCCCAGGGCGATGAGGGCGTAGAAGCTGCCGAACTGCAACGCGTTCAGGATATGCTGAAAAATTTCCACCGGGGGCACCTTGGCTTTGAGAGTGAAGCTTGCGCAGTGGGCGGGCCCGCCATCCCGGCGGTGGGGCGTGGCGGCCCGAAAAGAGTGAAGGCCCGCTGCGCAAAACGAGGCGGGCGGGGGCCTTTGAAGGCCCCCGCCTCGCGCGATTCCTAAACGCCTACTCGGGGCAGACGCTTTCCTTGAACTCGAACTTGCCCTCAGGGCTGATCTGGACCACCACGGCGCACTTGTTGGGGTCGCCGGTGCCGGCGAACTTCATGTTGCCGGTGATGCCCGCGAACTCCTTGATGCCGGCCAGGGCATCGCGCACGAGCTTGCGCTCGGCCTTGATGTCCTTCTCGACCTTGCCGGCGGCCTGCACGGCCTGCAGCACCAGGCGGGTGGCGTCCCAGGTCAGGGCGGCCACGTCGTCCGGCACGTACTTGTACTTGGCGTTGTAGCGGTCGATGAACTCCTTGGTGGCACCCTGCGCGCCGGCGGCGGCGTAGTGGGTGCTGAAGAACTGGCCGATGCAGTCCTTGCCGCACAGGGTCATCAGCTCGGCGGAGCCCCAGGCGTCGGAGCCCATGAAGGGACCCTTGTAACCGAGGTCGTGGGCCTGCTTCACGATGAGGGCGACCTGGTTGTAGTTGTCGGGAATGAAGATGAAGTCAGGCTTGGCGGCGATGATCTTGGTCAGCTGGGCGGAGAAGTCCTGGTCCTTGGTGCCGTGGGACTCGAAGCCAACCACGGTGCCGGCGCCCATCTTCTTCTCCCACTCGGCCTTGAAGATCTCGGCCAGGCCCTTGGAGTAGTCGTTGGCGATGTCGAAAATGACCGCGGAGGTCTTGGCGCCGAACTGCTTGGAGGCGAAGTTCACGGCCACCGGACCCTGGAAGGGATCCAGGAAGCAGGCGCGGAAGACCCAGGGGCGGTCCTTGGTGGTATCGGGGTTGGTGGACCAGGGGGTCACCATGGGCACCTGCGAGTCGTTGCAGGTGGCGCCGGCCGGAATGGCCTGCTTGGAGGAGTTCGGGCCCACGATGGCCACGACGCCGTCCTGGTTGATGAGCTTCAGAGCGGCGTTGACGGCGCTCTCAGCCTTGGCCTCGTTGTCCTGGTAGATGAACTCGAGCTTGTACTTCTTGCCGCCCACTTCCAGGCCGCCCTTGGAGTTGATGTCCTCTTTGAGCATCTCGGCCGCGAACTTGGACGCCTCGCCGACCTTCGGGATGTCGCCGGTCAGTTCGAGGTTGAAGCCGATCTTGATGGTGTCACTGTCCTTGCCGCAGCCCATGAGCGCGAACGAACCCAGGGCGAGGGCCAGGACCGCGACGAGCACTTTGACGGTCATCTTTTTCATCCGTTCCTCCTCAACGAAAAATGTAAAAAAATGTGCAACCCAAACCGCATTACCCCCTCTAACCCAAACGGAATTGGAGTTCAAAGGGTTTTTTCCCGAAGGCGGGGCGATTGCCCGCAGGCCGAATATTATTCGCCGTCCACACCCGGCGCGCCGCGTTGCCTGTGCGTGCAATTTGGTGTAATCAACAGGCCGGTTGGAGAAAATTCTTGCTGCAACATGGAGCATGCATGTCCGAAAAAGCAGTCCGCAAAGTACTGGAACACGCAAGGGAAGGCCTGCGCGTCCGCGAGGCCTTCTTTGAGGAAAACGCGCAGTCCCTGGTGGACATCGCCCGGGTCATGGCCCTCACCCTCACCGAGGGCGGCAAAATTTTGTTCTGCGGCAACGGCGGCAGCGCCGCCGACAGCCAGCACCTGGCGGCCGAGTTCGTGAACCGCTTCAAGCTGGAGCGCCCGCCCCTGCCGGCCCTGGCGCTGACCACCGACACCTCCATCCTGACCGCCATCGGCAACGACTACGGCTTCGACCTGGTGTTCGTGAAGCAGGTGCAGGCCCTGGGACTGGCGGGAGACGTGCTGGTGGGCATCAGCACCTCCGGCACCAGCCGCAACGTGGTGGCGGCCCTGCGCGAGGCCAAGAGCCGCGGGCTCACCACCATCGGCATGTGCGGCGCCA
This sequence comes from Desulfovibrio sp., assembly GCA_016218665.1. Lineage (GTDB taxonomy): Bacteria > Desulfobacterota > Desulfovibrionia > Desulfovibrionales > Desulfovibrionaceae > Humidesulfovibrio. The sequence continues at coordinate 79,391 of JACRDI010000001.1, forward strand.
TGACCGGCGAGATGGAACCCCTGTGCGACCACCTGATCAGCGTGCCCAGCAAGGACACCGCAGTGATCCAGGAGGTCCACATCGCCGCCGGGCACATGCTCTGCCACGTGGTGGACCACTTCCTCTTCGAGGCGGTGATGGAGCTCGGGCAGGGCTAGCGATGCTCAAGGCGCTCATCGTGGAGGACGAGCAGGTCAACCGCGAGTTCCTGCTCCTGGCCCTCAAGCCCCACGCGCAGTGCGCCGCCGTGGGCACGGGCGAGGCCGCCCTGAAGGAGCTCCACCGGGCCCTGGCCCTGGGCGAGCCCTTTGAGCTCGTCTTCCTCGACGTGATGCTGCCGGGCATGGATGGCCTGAAGACCCTGGAGATGCTGCGCGCCCTGGAGGACGACTTCGGCGTCGGCGAGTCCGACCGGGCCAAGGTCATCGTCACCACCGTGCTGAACGATCACCAGACCGCCTCGCGGGCCTTCATCCACGGCCACGCGGCCTCGTTCCTCACCAAGCCCTTCCGCCTGCGCGAGGTGCTGGACGAACTGGCCACCCTCGGCCTCATCGAGGGCGCGCCCAAGGCCGCCCCATGAGGCCTTCCGCCCCGCTTTCCCCGGCCGACGCCGGGGCCGTGTTCATCGCCACCCTGGGGCCCATCGGCCGCATGCCCAAGGCCCCCGGCACCTGGGGCAGCCTGGCCGCCACCTGCGCCGCGCCCTGGCTCTTCTCCCCCCTGCCCCTGGCCGCACGCCTGGCCGTCTTGGCCCTCGTCCTCCTCGGCGGGGCCTGGGCCGCCGGCCGGGCGGAAAGAATCATGGGCAGCAAGGACCCCGGCTGCGTTGTGGTGGACGAGCTTCTGGGCCAGTGGGCGGCCTTTGCGCCCTTTCACCTCGCGGCGGACTCCGCCGCCACCCTGCCCCTGGACCTGCTGCTCCTCTTCGCCCTGTTCCGGGCCTTCGACATCGTGAAGCCCTGGCCCATCCGCGCGGTGGAACGCGCCGTGCCCGGCGGCCTGGGCGTCATGCTCGACGACCTGGTGGCCGGCGTCTTCGCCGCCGCAAGCTTCGCCCTGCTGCGCCTGGCCTTCTAGTCCGCCCGCTCCCGTTCGCCTCCGTCGCCCCCTGCCGCAGCATCCTGCCGTGGCCCGCGCCTGATGAGCGCATTTGCGATCGTATTTGGCAATCGCATTTGGCGTTCGTGCTCGGTGCTTGCGTTCGACGTTTGCTCCTTGCGCACATGCCTGACGCCCGAGCCTGATGGTCCGAGCCTGATGGTCCGAGCCTGATGGCCGGGATCTGAAGGTTCGAGCCAAGTGGTTGAAGTCTGATTGTTCGAGCCTGCCTGTTCGAATCTGATTGTTCGAGTCTGGCGGGCGTTCCGGCGGGCGGCACGCGCGGGGGCAAGCCCGCTGGCCGTCAGACGTCCGGAGCGCGCAGGACGCGAAAAAGCCGCCGCTGCCCTTCAGGCAACGGCGGCTTCGCGGAATCAAAGGGTCGGGCTAGTTGCCCAGCTTGAACTCGTCGCGGCGGTTCTTGGACCAGGAGGCCTCGCTCTTGCCGGGATCGAGGGGGCGCTCCTTGCCGTAGCTGACGATGGTCATGCGGCTGTCGGGGATGCCCAGCTGGTTCAGGTACTGCTGCGCGGCCTTGGCGCGGCGCTCGCCCAGGGCGAGGTTGTACTCGCTGGTGCCGCGCTCGTCGCAGTGGCCTTCGATGATGATGTTGAACAGGGAGTACTTCTTCAGGGCGTCGGCCTTGGCGTTCAGCACGTCGCGGCTCTCGGGGGTCAGCTCGAAGGAGTCAAAGGCGAAGAAAATCATGTTGCCGACCTCGCGCTGGGCCTGCTCGCGCTGCTGGGCGCGCATTTCATCCTCGGTGAGGCTGCGGGCCGGAGCGGGCTTGCTCTGCCAGTCGGTGTCCTTGTCCGAGATCTCGACCTTGGTGGCCGAGGCGGGCATGGTGTCGGTGGTCTTCTTGGCGCAGCCGGCGCCCAGGGCCACCAGCATGCTCAGCATCAGAATGCTCCCGATAAGACGTTTGGCGTTCATGGTTCCTCCTTGAAATTCCCTTGCGCAACGCGCGTTGGTTTCGAAGACGTCCTTATTACCATTGTACATAAGTCATCGTTTTTGTCCAGGCGCGCATCTTCCGCCTGTTCGAAACGAAATGCAAGCCCGAATTTGACCGTCTACTCAAGGGCCGGAGCAACGCCCCAGGCCGGGGCCATGGCGTCGCCGGGGCCGGTGGGAATCTGCTTGGCCGGGTCGCCGTAGCGCGTGGTGACGAAGATCTTGCTGCCGCCGTTGCGGCTGGAGGCGAAGGACACGAAATAGCCGTCCGGGTCGAAGCTCGGGTCTTCGTCGTTGCCGGGGCCGAAGCTGATCTGCCGCTCCTGGTTGGCCACCAGGTCGCGGATGAAGATGCGGTGCCCGTCGGAGGTGAGCCGGGCGAAGACCACGAAGCGGCCGTCCGGGCTCAAGGAGGGCCGGGTGTTGTAGCTGCCCTCGTAGGTGATGCGCTCCACAGCGCCGGTGTCGCGGTTGAGCATGAAGATCTGCGGCCCGCCCAGGCGGCCGGAGCAGAAGACCATCTTCCGGCCGGAGAGGTCGAAGGCCGGGGACACGCCGATGGCCCAGCTGGGGGCCAGGGCCGGGCCGGGGTTCAGGTCGGCGTCCAGCAGGTAGATGTCCGGGTGGCCGTTGAGAGAGAGCGAGATGGCGATGCGGCCGTCCGGGGTGTAGGTGGGGCTGATGGCCACGTTGCCGGCGAACTTGCGCAGGCGCGAGACCTTGCGGCCGCGGTCCCAGATGCCCAGGCGGTGGCCCTTGTCGGAGATGTTGGTGTAGGCCACGAAGCGGCCGTCCTTGGACCAGGAGGGGCTGACGTTGAAGCCGCCGTCGGCCGTGATCTGCGTGAGGCCACGCCCCAGGGCCGAGGCGGTGAAGAGCTCCTTGCCGCCGTTGACGCGCTTGGAGAAGGCCAGGGTGGAGTCGAAGAAGCCGCTCTTGCCTGTCAGCACGCGCATGAGCTGCGCGGCGAAGCGGTCGGCCACCAGGGGCACGCCGCCCTCGGTCACCTGGCTGTAGGATTTGCCCACCAGGAGCTTGCGCGTGTAGGTTTCGTACACGCGGGCCTCTATCTCCTGGCCCTGGCCGCCCACGGTCATGACGAGGTCGATGCGGCCCAGTTGCAGGGGCTTGAAGTCGATGTCGTCGGCCTTGAGGCCGCGGCTCGGGTCGCCGCCCAAGATCTCGTTCATGTAGGCCAGGCGCAGAAAGGGCAGATAGGTGATGTCGCTCTGCACGTTCTCGGCGAAGCTCTTGGCCAGCGCGCTGGTGCCGGGGCCGCCGGGGCCGCGCGCGGGCAGCACCAGAATGTTCACCTTGTTCTGGCCGGGGCCGAAGATGTCCACGGAGAGCGCGTCCGCCTGGGCGCCCTTGGCCAGCACCAGGAGCATCAGGCAGGTCAGTATCCAGGTCTTCAGTTTCATAGGGTTCTCAAGGTGCTGAAGCTACTTCAGCATCTCCTGCAGGTTGAAGGTGATGCGCAGGGTGTCCAGGGTCTTCACGCGCGGGGGGGGCAGGGTTTCGGTCTGGGCCACGGCGTTCATGGCCGAGTTGTCGAAGACCGAGTTGCCCGACGGCGTGACGACCTTGGAGCCCAGGATCTTGCCCTGGGGGTCTATCCGTATCTCCAGCGTCACGGCCACGTTGGTCTCGGTGCCAAACGCCGGGTAGCGCCAGTTCTTCTTGATGATCTGCTTCACGATGTCGCCGTAGACGCTCATGAGGCCGGTGCCGGTGCCGCCGGCCCCCGTGCCCTTGCCGCCGCCCGCGCCGCCGGGGCCGGTTCCCCCGGCCGTGAAGATGTTGCCGCCGGTGGACTTGCGCAGCGCCGCCAGCTCGCCCGCAACGGGGTCGGGCTTGGCGTCGGGCGTCTTGTGCTTGGCGTCCTTGGCCTTGGAGGACACGTCCTGCTTCACGTCCTGCAGGGCCTGCTTGAGGAGCTCCTCCTTGGTGGGCTTCTTCTCCTCGGGCTTGGCCGGCTTGGGCGGAGTCTTGTCCTCTTTCTTCTCTTCCTTCGGCTTCTTCTTCTCGTCCACCTTCTTTTCGCTGATGGCCTTGGCGTCGTCCACCTTGGGAGCGGGCTTGGGCTCCGGCTTGGCCTGCGCGGGCGGTGGCGGAATGGAGGCCGCGGCCTGCTGCTCCTGCTGCTGCCCCTCGGCCAGGGCCGGGGGCGCGCCGGCCGCCTCGCCGGTTTCGCCGGCGGCGGGGTCTTCGCTCGGGTTCAGCGACACGAGGTCCACGGTGTACATGGGCTTGTCCATGTCCACCTTGAGGTTGGCGCTCAAGTTGAGCATGGCGAGCACCACCAGCGTCGCATGCAGCGCAAGCGAGAGGAGGAAGCTTGTGGGTTGCCCGGATTGCCGCACGGAAAGATTCCTTTTGCGCCCCTAGGGCTTCTTGGCCGTGGCCTGGCCGGTCTGGCCGGCCGAGTTGTCGCCCGGGGTCTTCTGCTCGCTGGACTCCGCCACCACGCCGAGCTTCTCTATGCCCACGGCCTTGATCTCGCCCATGATCTTGACCACCACGCCGTAGGGCACGTCCTTGTCCGCGCGGAGGTAGAGCTGCTTCTTCTGCGCCACCACGAGGTTCAGCAGATGGTTCTGCAAGTCCTCGAAGGGGACGCTGTATTCGTCAAGGAAGATGCCGCCGTCCTTCTGCACGGTGAGGACCAGGTGGTCGCTGCCAGCGGGCAGGGTGCGCACGCTCCTGGTCTTGGGCAGGTCCACGTCCATGCCTTGCGTCAGCATGGGCGCGGTGACCATGAAGATGATGAGGAGCACCAGCATCACGTCCACGAAGGGCGTGACGTTGATCTCCGCCATGTAGCCGCGCGGGCCTTTGCCGACGCTTGCGCCCATGAGGCCGGCCCCCTAGCGCTCGCGCGTGGAGCCCGAGGCCCAGGAGACCTCGCGCTCGACCCGGTTGAGGAACGCGCCGGCGAAATTGACGAGTTCGGTCTCCACCTCGCCCAGCATGGCCAGGAGGTAGTTGTAGGCGATGGTGGCGGGAATGGCGACCACAAGGCCGATGGCCGTGGTGACCAGCGCCTCGGAGATGCCGGGGGCCACGGTGGCCAGCGCGGCCGACTGCGAAAGGCCGATGGAGTGGAAGGCGTGCATGATGCCCCACACCGTGCCGAAGAGCCCGATGAACGGGGCGGCGTTGGCGCAGGTGGCCAGGAAGGACAGCGAGCTCGACAGACGCTTCATTTCCTCGCTCACGCCCTGGCGCAGCACGCGCCGCAGGGTGTCCTTCACCAGCATGCGCTTGCGCTCGCGCTCGATGTCGGCCTTTTCCAGCTTGCGGAACTCGCCCACGGCCAGCAGGCCCACGCTGCTCAAGGGCGAGCTTTCGTCGCGGCTGATGGCCGAGAGGCCTTCCGAGAGGTCGGTGGCGTCGTTGAACAGCGCGTACCCGCGCGACACCTGTTTTTTGGTGCGGTTGTACAGGATGAGCTTGTGGAAGATGATGCTCCAGCTCCACAGGCTCATGCAGACGAGGAACACCAGGACGATCTGCACGCCCAGGGTGGCCCCCAGCATCATGCCCAAGAATCCGCTTTCAGGAATCATGCGTCTCTCTCCTTCCGGCTCTCGTGCCCGGGCCTGTCCGGCCGGGCGCGATGCATGCGTGAAAAACCTAGCGCCCCTTGCGGCAGCGCTCCAGAATCATCCAGGCGTTCTGCGTGGCCAGGGCCACTTCCTCGGGCGTCAGCCCCGCGCCCATGCCCACCTTGTGGCGCATCTCGCGGGAAACGAGGTCGCCGGGGGCGTGGGCGTCGTTGTCGATGACGAGCCTGGCCCCGAAACGCCGGGCCAGCCTCGCCACATGGCCGTTGGCGTAGCTGTGGCCGCGCCGGGTGGTTATCTCAAGCGCGACACCGCGCTCCGCCGCGAGCTTCACCTCCACCTCGGTGATGAGCCCGGGGTGCGCCAGCACGTCAACTCCGGCCTCTATGGCCGCCAGGTTGGTGCCCTGGGCCACGGGCTCCACCACGGTCTCGCCGTGGCAGACCACGATCTGCGCCCCGGCCTTGCGGGCCATGTCCGCAAAGTCGGCCATGAGGGCCGGCGGCACGTGGGTCAGTTCCACCCCGGCCAGCACCTCCATGTCGAAGAAATGGGCGTAGGCGTCGGTCAGGCGGCGCACGTTCTCAAGGATGAACGAGATGTTGCTGGCGTCGGCGTGGTCGGTGATGGCGATGGCGCGGTAGCCCGCCACCTTGGCCCGGCGGATGAGCTCGGCCGGGATGAGTTCGCCGTCGCTGAAGGTGGTGTGGGTGTGCAGGTCGATCATGACGCCCTCACATCTTGTATTTGAGATCGTCGGGCGAGAGCTTGTCCAGCTCGTCCGCCCACTTGTCGCGCTCGGGCTCGGCGAATTCGGCCTTGGCCCCTTCCAGGGTGCGGGTGCCCGCGGCGTCGAGCACGGCCTCGGCCACGAAGATGGGCACGCCCAGGCGCGCGGCCAGGGCGATGGCGTCGGATGGCCGGCAGTCCACCCGCAAGTGTTTCTTGGCGTCCTTGGCCTCAAGCACCAGCTCGGCGTAGAAGGTGCCCTCGCGCAGGGCCACCACCTCCACGCCGGTCAGCTTCGCGCCCAGGGCCTCCACCACGCGGCCGATGAGGTCGTGGGTCATGGGCCGGGGGGTCTCCACGGCGTTGATGGCCAGCGAGATGGCCATGGCCTCCACCGGACCCACCCAGATGGGCAAAGCAAGGTCGCGGGCTTCATCCTTCAGGATGATGACCGGCGACTGGGCCTTCTCGTCCACGGCAAGGCCGAATATTTTCATCTCTACCACGGCTGGCCCACCCTTTCCCCGATGAGGGAGTGGTTCTTGGCCTCCACGATGCGCGCGCGCACCATGAGACCCGCCAACTCTCGCCCGCTTGTGCAGCCGTCCTCCAGGCGGATGTTCACCACCCGCCCGGCCTCGTCGCGGCCGCGCCATGAGGGGGTTCCGCCGTCCTGCCTGCGGCTCTTCGCCTCCAGCAAAACAACGGCTTCACGACCCTCAAGTCTTTTTAGAGTTTGTTTAGTAATGCCATTTTGCAAAGACTGCAAGCGCAACAGCCGCTCCTGGGCCACATCCCCAGGCACTTTGGGAGTCATGCGCACGGCGGCCACGCCGGGTCGGTCGGAATACCGGAAGGAGAAGCTGGACTCGAAGCCCACGCGCTCCATCATTTCAAGCGTTTGCGCAAAATCGTCCTCGGTTTCGCCGGGAAAGCCCACGATGAGGTCCGTGGTGAGGGCCATGTCTGGTCGCGCAACGCGCAAGTCCTGCACGATCTGCAAATATTTCGAACGGTCGTACTTGCGGCCCATGCGCCTGAGCACCGCGTCGCTGCCGGCCTGCAGGGGCAGGTGCAGGGCCGGACAGAGGTTTTCCAGTTCGCCGAAGGCGCGGATGACCGCCGGGTCGATGTCCTTGGGGTGCGAGGTGGTGAAGCGCAGGCGCTCAAGGCCGGGGATGGCCGCCACCTGCCGCAAGAGTTGCGCGAAGCCCATGCCCAGGCCGCCGCTTTGGGCCGAGGGGTCCAGGCCGTAGCTGTTCACGTTCTGGCCCAGCAGGGTGATCTCCCGGGCGCCCTGCTCTACCCGGGCGCGGCACTCGGCCAGCACGGCCTCGGGCGCGCGGGACTTCTGCCTGCCGCGCGTGTAGGGCACGATGCAGTAGGCGCAGAAGTTGTCGCAGCCCTGCATGATGTTGACGAAGGCCTGGGCCGGCCCGGCGTCCGGCTCGCCCGCGTCGGCGTCGAAAGCCGGCGCGGGAGCTTCGGCCAGGGGGCTCAGCACGTCCTCGCGCTCCGGGTAGCTTGCCATGAAGTCCAGCAGAGTCTTGCGGGCCTTGGGGTCGGCCGCCAGCTCGTCCAGGGCGTCGGGCGCGCCGGCTATGCCGTCGGACCCGAACACCAGACGCACAAAGGGAAAACGGTCGAAGAAGCCCGCGCCGATCTGCTGGGCCACGCAGCCGCCCACGGCGGCCATGAGGCCGGGTTTCCCGCGCTGGTACGCGGCCAGGCGGCCGAGCTCGCTGTACACCTTCTGCTCCGGTTTCTCGCGCACGCTGCAGGTGTTGACCACGAACAGCCAGGCGTCCCGCTCCGCAACCTGCCGCCAGCCGCGCGCGCAAAGGGCGCGGGCCAGCCAGTCGGAGTCGCCCACGTTCATCTGGCAGCCGAAGGTGATGATATGAAAGGTCTTGTCCAAAGGTGCTCCGAAAGCGTTTCAATCAGGCGCGCGGCCCTTGCGGAAGCGGGCATAGACCCCTTCGGGCCGGAGGTCAACGCCTGGGAGGCGCCTGCCGCAATGGCCCCAGCGGAGCGCCGTACCGCAAAAACGCCGCGCATTCCGGCCCTGGGCGCGCGCTCCGGGGTCCCCTTTCCGGACGAACGCACCGGATGCCCCCGGACAAATGCTCCTTCATTTTTGGCGATTACCCAAAAATGGCACAAACATGGGCACGCGCCGGGCATAGTCGGCCCAGACATAGCCAAGTTCCCGCCGCAGGCGGCGCTCCTCCAGCACGGTGCCGATGACCATGTACAGGCAGCCGAACAGGGCGAACACGAAGCCGCCCAGGGTCTGCGAGGGCTGGCAGGCCAGGAACAGGATGCCGCCCGCGTGCATGGGGTGGCGCACCAGGGCGTAGGCCCCGGTGGTCTTGAAGTCGGCGTGGATGTCGCGCTCGTCGGGCACGCGGCCGCGCACGACGTCCACCAGCTGCGGCAGGCCCAGCATCTTGAGGCCCGCCACGCTCACCGCCGCCCAGCCCAGCAGGCCGATGCCGGCCAACTGCAGCAGATGCAGAAAATACTTCGGCGCGCCCTGCAGCGTCCAGAGCACCTGGGGCAGGTCCGGCTCCTTGGCCAGCACCAGCCAGAAGGTCCACAGGCTGATGACCGTGTAGGCGAAGGGATACAGGGCGTAGCGCGGGCCCAGGGCCAGCTCGAAGGCCGTCTTGATCCGCCGGGCGGCCATGACGCTGTGCAGCGCGCCCCAGCCCGTCCACAGGCCGAAGGCGTAGGCCGCGCCGGCAAGGGCCTCTGGCGCCAGGGCATTGGGATCCGTCATGCGGCGTCCCCGCGCTCCGGCGGCAGGCCGGGCAGCCAGGCGTCCAGGAAGTGCAGCACGGCGCGGGCGTTCTCCTCCACGGGCTTCATGGCGTCCAGCACGCACTCGGCGTCCGGGTTCTCCTCGTACTGCACGTCGACGCCCACCACCTGGCCCAGGCCGGGCACGGCGACGCCCGTGCGCCTGCGCTCCAGGGCTTTCTGGTACATGCCGGGGATGACGTAGCCCTTGTGCTGGGCCTGGTGCACGGCGCGCATGGCCTCGCGGCGCATGGCCTCGTGCAGGGGGCAGCGCACCAGCACCTCGGCGAAGCGGGGAACCACCGCGCGGGCCTCCTGGCGCATGGCCAGCCGGTGGGCCGTGGCGTCGATGATGACCGCGCGCCCCTGGGCCGTCAGGTCGGCCGCCTCGCGCACGAGGAAGGCGTACGCCTGGGCGCGTTCCTCCGCCGTGTACTGCGGATGCGGGAAATAGGCCCTGCGGCGCTCGTCCATGGCCAGCAGGTCCACCTCCACCCCGCGGGCGGAGAGTTCCCCGCGCACAGCGCGGGCGATGGTGCTCTTGCCGCAGCCGGGCAGGCCAGTGAACCACAGGGCCCAGCCCGTGCTGGGCGGGCCCGTCTCGTGCGATGCCGCGCTCATGCCTGTCCTCCGTCGCATTCCTCGATGTAGCGGCACACATTGCGCCAGTCGAAGACATCGTCCTCCAGCACGCGGAAGATGAAGCGCACAAGGGCCGCGCGCACGGTTTCCGGGTGGTTGGGGTACCATTCGGGCGAGACGATGACCAGGCCCCGGAACACGAAGAAAGGAGCCAGGGCCCGCAACGCCTCCTGGTCGCCGCTGCGCTCCAAGTATTCGGTGAACAGGATGTCCCAGAGCTCGGCGAAGGGGCCCTGGAACAGCGGGCCCGGCCTGGCCCCGTCCGGGTTGTGCAGCAGGCCGAAGAGCAGGTAGTTGGCCGCCAGCGAGGCCAGGTCCCCGGCGGGCTCGCCCCACTCGCCCCGGCTGCGGTCCAGCACGGAAAACTCGCGGCTCTCCTTGTCAGGGCCATCCACCAGCCCCTCCACCAGGATGTTCCAGGGGTGCACGTCGCCGTGCACGGCCGAAAGGCGGTGGGCGAAGCCCCTGAGCCGCCAGCGCCAGTCGATGAGGCGCTTTTCCAGGCGGACGAAGTCGCCGTCGGACACGAAGGGACAGGGATGCGGAAAGGCCTCGTCCACCAGGCCCATGATGCACTCGCTGGCGCCCAGCAGGTTGCGCAGGTGGCGGTAGTACAGGTCCGGGTCGTTCTTCTTCTGGGCGTGGATTTCCGCCAGCCAGCGGGCCAGGGAGCGGGCCATGTCCCGGTCCGCCGGGCGGTAGTCGCCGCCGCTGATGCGCTCCAGATCCAGGAAGTAGTCGTAGCCCGTGAGCTTCTCGTTCATGATGAAGAACTCGCGGGGCTCGGCCACGGGGATGAGGCGGTTCTGCGCGTCCACGTAGCCCAGGCCCATGGGCCGCACGTGGCGCGGCAGCAGGGCGGAGGTCTCGAACTGGAACATGAGGATGGCGGCGCGGTCCCAGTAGAACTGGTGGCCGTACTTGTCGCCGCGCATGACGGAGAGCACGCCCTCGCGCGGCTCGCCGTCCACGGTGAAGCGCACGAGCAAGGGCTTGCCGTAGCCGAAGCGCTTGATGCCTTGCTTGTCCAGGGTGCCGATGGCTCCCAGGTCCGCCAGCTCCGCGCCCGGCCCGAAGGCCAGACGCAGATACCGGGCGACGTTCTCGGGCTTCAGGTCGATCATGGCTGCCCTCCTGCGGGAGGCGGCCGCAAGCGGTCAAGAACCGCGCGCAGGCGGGGTCGGGCCGGCGCTAGATGCTCTTGCCGAAGACCGCCGTAAGCTTCTCGTTGAACTGGGCCATGGTGAAGCTGTGCTCCTGGGTGCCCTTTTGCGCCACGCAGAAGGCCGCGCACACGCTGCCCAGCTCCGCGGCCTCGGCCAGGGGCTTGCCCAGGCACAGGCCCTTCAGGAGGCCGGCGCGGTAGGCGTCGCCCGCGCCCGTGGGGTCAAGGGCCTTGTCCACCTTCACCGGCGAGACTTTGGTTTCCCTGCTTCCTTCCGCGATGAGGCTGCCGTGCTCGCCCAGGGTGGTGACGAGCGCGCCCGTGCGCTTCAGAAGCTCCGCCCGGGAAAGGCCCGTGGCCTTCACCACCAGCTCCAGCTCGTAGTCGTTGGTGCACAGGGCGAAGGAGCCGTCGATGGCGCTCGCCATCTGCTCGCCGGTCAGCGCGGTGATCTGCTGGCCGGGATCGAAGATGTAGGGGATGCAGGCCTTTTTGAAGTAGGCGGGCAGTTCCACCATGTCCTGCACGTTGCCCGGGGAGATGATGGCCATGACCGGGCCGTCGTGCTTCTCCGGAAATTTGTATCCGCAGCGCTCGCGCATGGCGCCGGGGTTGAAGCCGGTGATCTGGTTGTCGGTCTCGTCGGTGGTGATGTAGGCCCCGGCGGTGAACTGGCTTTCCACGGTGCGGATGCCGGAGAGGGACAGGCCCAGGCCCTTCAGGCGCTCGGCGTAGGGGGCGAAGTCCCTGCCGGCGCAGCCGAGGATGATGGGCTTTTCGCCCATGAGGGACAGGTTGTAGGCGATGTTGCCGGCCGTGCCGCCGAAGTACTCGTTCAGCCCGTCCACCAGGAAGCACACGTTCAGGATGTGGATCTTGTCCGGCAGGATGTGGTCGGCGAACTTGCCGGGAAAGTTCATGATGCGGTCGAGGGCGAGGGAGCCGGAAACGTAGAGCTGCATGAATCCTCCAGATGAGGCGGACGGGCCGCCGGAATGTGCGCTATTTGGGGCCGGCCGCGGTCTCGTCCGCTATCCAGCGCAAAAAGTCCGGGTTGCCCGAGGCGATGGGCAGGGCCACCACGCAGGGGCATTCGTAGCTGTGGGCGCGGGTGAGCGCCTGGGTGAGGGGCTCCACCAACTCCTCCGTGGTCTTGAGGATGAGCACCACCTCGTCGGCGTTCTCCAGCTTTCCCCGCCACCAGTACAGCGAACGCATGCCCGGCAGGATGTTGGCGCAGGCGGCCAGCCGTCCCTCCACCGCGAGCCTGGCCAGGCGTTCGGCCTCGGCCATGCTTGGCGCGGTGACGTAGACGAGCTGCGCGGCCATGCTCCCCCTACTGGCAGAGAGGCTTGGCGCCGGGCTTGGCCGTGGCGAGATATTCGGCGATGGTGGTCACCTCGGCGTCGGTCATCTGCGCGCCGTTGCCCTGCATGCGCTGCACGGTCTGCAGCCAGACCTCCGGCGTGCGCTTGCCCAGCTTCTCGCAGATGCGCTCTGTGCTGTGGCAGGCGGAGCAGGCCTTGGCGGCCAGCTTGGCCGCGCTGGCCTGGGCGTACACCAGGGAGGCGAGCATAAGCAGGGTGTAGGAGCCGATGGCGAAAATAACGAGTTTTTTCAATGCGCTGCCCTCGCGTTGATGCGTTCTGCGCGGGGCACTGCGCGGCGCCCCCGCATCCCCAATTTCAATCACACTTCCCTGTTCCTGGCAATACGAAATGAGGCGCGCCGCCTATTGGCCCGATGCCTTGCCCTGCGGCGCCCCCCGTCATGCCCGTGGCCTTGCCCCCTGACATTACTCGGCGGCCTTGCCCGGCGGCCCGGCTGATGCTACCCAGGCTCACGGCCGCGCAGCGCCCGGCCCGTGCCCATGCCGCACGCAATGACCGAACCAGGAGCCCCCATGCCCGCCAAGCCCCCGGCCAAGAAAACCGCCCCGAAGGCGAAGCCAGCCCAGGCGGCGGCGTCCGCGGCCAAGCCGCGGGCCGGAAAGCCCGCCGGCAAAGCCCCGACCAAGCCCACGGCCGGCGCCCGCGCAGGAACCGCAAAGACAGGCCCCGCAGCCAGCCCGAAGGACCGCGCGCGCGCCCAGGAGGTCTTCGCCATCCTGGCGGCGCGCTACCCCGCCCCGGCCCCGGCGCTGGACTACACCGACGCCTGGAGCCTGCTGGTGGCCACCGTGCTGGCCGCCCAGTGCACCGACGCCCGCGTGAACACCGTGACCCCGGAGTTCTTCCGCCGCTGGCCCAGCATCGACAGCCTGGCCAAGGCCGACGTGCTGGAGATCGAGGGCGTGGTGCGCTCCACGGGCTTCTTCCACAACAAGGCCAAGAACCTGAAGGCCGCGGCCACGCGCATCATGGAAGTCTACGGGGGCGAGGTGCCGCGCACCATGGCCGAGCTCGTCACCCTGGGCGGCGTGGCCAGAAAGACCGCCAACATCGTGCTCGGCAGCGCCTTCGGCATCAACGAGGGCATCGCCGTGGACACCCACGTGACCCGGCTGTCCTTCCGCCTGGGCTTCACCGAAAGCCGCGACGCGGTGATCATCGAGCGCGAGCTGATGCCGCTTTTCGAGCGCTCCCAGTGGGCGGACATCAACCATTTCCTGGTCTACTTCGGCCGCGAGGTGTGCGACGCCCGCAAGCCGAAGTGCGACGCCTGCCCCCTGGCCCATCTCTGCCCCAGAAAAGGACTCAAATGACGTACGATCACGGAACATTAGGCCAGTTCGCCATCCACACCACCGACGGCCCGGCCCGCCGGGGCAGCCTCGTCACCGCCCACGGCGTTGTGGAAACGCCCATCTTCATGCCCGTGGGCACCCAGGGCAGCGTGAAGGCCCTGGCCCCGGACGACCTTGAGGCCGCGGGCGCGCAGATCATCCTGGGCAACACCTACCACCTGTACCTGCGCCCCGGCGACGACCTGCTGGCGCGCAAGGGCGGCCTGCACCGCTTCGCCAACTGGGGCAAGCCCATCCTGACGGACAGCGGCGGCTTCCAGGTGTTCAGCTTGAAGGACATCCGCAAGCTCAGCGAGGACGGCGTGGAGTTCCGCTCGCACCTGGACGGCGGCAAGCACTTCTTCTCGCCAGAGAAGGTCATGAGCATCCAGAACAACATCGGCTCGGACATCATGATGGTGCTGGACGAGTGCGTGGCCTACGGCGCGGACTACGACTACACAGCCAAAAGCCTGGAGCTGACCACCCGCTGGGCGCGCCGCTGCCGCCAGGCCCACCCCAGGCACGCGCGCGGGCAGCTGCTCTTCGGCATCAACCAGGGCGGGTTCTTCAAGGACCTGCGCGAGCGCAGCCTGGAGCAGCTGACCGAGATCGACTTCGACGGCTTCGCCATCGGCGGGCTTTCCGTGGGCGAAAGCATCCCCGAGATGTACGACATGCTGCACCACATCGCGCCGCTGATGCCGGCGGACAAGCCCCGCTACCTCATGGGCGTGGGCACCCCGCTGGACATCCTGGAGGGCATCGGGGCCGGGGTGGACATGTTCGACTGCGTGCTGCCCACCAGAAACGCGCGCAACGGCACCCTCTACACCTCCCAGGGCAAGGTGAACATCCGCCGGGCCGAGTACCGCGAGGACGACGGCCCCCTGGACCCCCTGTGCCCCTGCTACACCTGCCGCACCTTCAGCAAGGCCTACCTGCGCCACCTCTTCGTGGCCGGAGAGATAGTGAGCTACCGGCTGAACAGCCTGCACAACATCACCTTCTTCCTCACCCTGGCCCGCCAGGCGCGGGAGGCCATAGAGCAGGGCCGCTTCGCCCAGCTCAAGGCCAGGTACCAGGACGTGTTCGCCGCGGACCGGAAGAAGGCCGGGTTCAAATGATCCGCAGGGTGCTGGGCTTCCTGCTCGGGCTCTGGGGGCTTTTGTGCCTGCTGGCCGTGCTCGTCGGCGGGGGGCTTGTGCTCACCGCCGGGTGGTGGCTGCCCGTGGACGACGAGCTGAAGCCCGCCGACGCCATCGTGCTCCTCGGCGGCGACCCTCGCCGGGCCCCGCACGCGGCCGACATCTATCTCAAGGGCCTTGCGCCGGTCATCTACACCTGCCGGCCCATGAACGAGTCCCAGGAGCCCCTGTGCAGCCTGGGGCTCTCCTGCGAGCGCGAGGAGGAGCGCACCCTGGCCGCGCTGCTGGCCAAGGGCGTGCCGCAGGAGGCCATCGTGCTCTACGGCCAGGACCTGTTGAGCACGGTGGACGAGGGCGAGCACCTGGCCAGGCTGCTGCCGCCAGAGGCCAGGACCATCATCGTGGTCACCTCGCCGCACCACTGCCGCAGGGCCAAGCTGATCCTCTCGCGCCTGCTGCCCGGGCGCGAACTCCTCTTTTCGCCCCCGCCGTACGAGCGCTTCGAGCGCAAGTGGTGGACGCACCAGACCTCGGCCCGGCACGTCATCATCGAAAGCGCCAAGCTCGTGTTCTACTTCCTGGGCAAGCCCTTCCGGGCGGACACGGCCAGGTCGGACGCCCCGGTGGATGCCCCTGTGGGCGGGCCGGAGGCTCCGGCGGACGGGGTGCCGGGCGCGCAAAGGATCTGAGGGCGGCGTTGACGGCGGCGCCAGAGACGCCAGCCATGTCTACCGGCGTGCCTAAGGGCGATTCGGGGGCGCTGGCGGGGAAACGCGGGGGCTAGTTCTTCTTCGGACGGCAGTCCGGGCACTGTCCGTAGAGGTCCATCTTGTGCCGGGCCAGGCTGAAGCCGTACTTGGCGGCCAGTTCCACCTGCCGGCGCTCGATGACCGGGTCCACGATCTCGATGGTCTGGCCGCAGGCCTCGCAGATGAGGTGGTCGTGGTGCTCCACGCCGAAGTGCGGCTCGTAGCGGGTGATGCCGTCGGCGAAGCTCACGGCCTCGGCCAGGCCGCAGCCGGCCAGGAGCTTCAAGGTGCGGTACACCGTGGCCTGGCCGATGCTGGCGTCGCGCTTCTTGACCTTGGCGTAGAGTTCCTCGGAGGACACATGCCCCGGCTCAAGGAGGAAGATGTCCAGGATCAGCCGGCGCTGCGGGGTGATCTTCAGGCGGTGTTCCTGCAGATACGTAGTGAACGCCTGATGCGGTGTCAGCCGGTCCTTGGGTTCTTTCGTAGCGCGCATGGAGCACTCTTATGGAATGCACGGCGTTTCTGTCAATGCGGAGGGCGGCGCGGCGGACATCTTTCCCGGCTTGACATCGCCCCACCCCTGGGGTGTATTGACGCCGCGCGCGACATCCGGGTGTATCAGAACAGAAGGGTTCGTCATGCTGGAACTTTCCCTGTGGGTGCTTGGAGGCGTGTTTGTGCTGGGTCTTGTGGCCTGCCGCCTGGCGCGCAAGCCCAGGAAACAGCACGACATGGAACTCCTGGACTTCGACTTCGACAAGAGCAAGATCTACGAGAAGGACGGACGCAAGTACCCCTTCTCGTACTGATTTTTTTTGCGCTAGGCCTGCCGCGCCCCTCGCTCGCGGATGGCCGCCAGCTCCCGCTCCCTCGCCGCCTCTCCCCTAAGCGCCTCGGCCTCCTGCCGGGAGAACTCCGCCAGGGTCACGTTGGCCGGGCTTGTGCGCACCGCCTCCCCAATGGCCGCGAACAGCGGCTCCACCCCGTCGTGCATCACCATGCCGCCGCAGTCGCCGCCGTCGCCGCACAGGGCCAGCACGTCCAGCACCTCGGCCATGCGGATGTTCTCCGCGCTGACGGCCAGGCCGTAGCCCCGGTTCTCGCCCTCGCTGGCGGCGTCTCCCAGGGGCACGGTGAGGCCGGCCTCGGCCAGCGCCGTCAGGGCGTCCAGCACCACGTCCTCGGGCAGGCGCAGCTCGCGTGAGAGGGCCTCCACGGAAAGCGGCGACAGCCCGGCGGCGAAGCGCGCCGCGATGTGCGTGATGGCCGCCACCGCCACCTTCTGGCGCGAGAGCGGGCTCAGGCGCTCGGAGAGCCCCCGGCGCACGAAGCTGTGCAGGTGCTGCGCCGCGTACGAGATCTCCGCCCCCAGGAGCACGATGATCCAGCTGATGTACAGCCACACCAGGAACAGGGGCAGCTGGGCGAAGCTGCCGTACATGGCGTTGTACTTGGTGAAGCCTATCTGCCAGTGGATGTACAGCCACTGGGCGCTCTGCCACAGGGTGCCGGCCACGATGCCGCCGGCGATGGCGCTTTTCAGGCGCACGCGCGTGTTGGGCACGAAGGCGTACACGAACACGAAGCCGATCCACACCAGGACGAGGGAGAAGAACTTCAGCAGGAACTTTTCCAGCCCGTCGTAACCCGGATTGGTCACGAACTCGTGCACCAGGTCCAGTTTCTGCACGGCCACGGTGAAGCTGGCGGCCACCAGCACGATGATGGGGCAGATGACGATGACGGAGAAGAAGTCCGTGAACTTGCGCCAGCTGGTGCGCCCCTTCTTGACGTTCCAGATGGAGTTGAAGGCCCGCTCCACGTTGCTCACCGTGGTGAACACCGTGACCAGGAGCGTGCCCACGCCGATCCAGCCCAGGGTCTTCACGTTGGTGTTGGCGATGTACTGGAGGATCTTGTCCACCACCTCCGCCCGCCCGGCGGAAACGCCCATGAGGAAGTCGCGGAAGAAGTCCGCGTTCTGCAGGCCGAAGCCCTTGGAAATGGAGAAGGCCACGGCCAGAAGCGGCACGATGGACAGGATGGTGGTGAAGGTGAGGGCCGAGGCGCGGATGATGCAGTGGTCGGCCAGGAAGCCCGTGCCCACCATGTAGACCAGCCGCGACAGGCCGAGCATGGCCTTGCGCACGCCCACGGCCGAGTCCATGTCCTTGGCCCAGATGTCGTGGCGGAAGTGCCGCTCCACCTTGCGCCGTATGCCCGCTCCGCCTGCCATGCGCCTCCTGCGCCCCGCCGCTAGAACAGCAGGTCCTTGAAGAACTTGATGGGCTTGAGCGGAATGCCCAGGATGCCCTTGATGGTGTTGCTGATGAGGGTGCCCGTGGAGATCTCCATTTCCGGGTCCTTGAGCCGCCCGTAAACGCGGATGGGCACGTCGGGCATGCCGGTCATGCTGGCGTTCAGGTCCACGGCGATCTGGTCCTCCGCCGGGGAGAAGCGTCCCTTTCCGGTGACGGTCATGGTCGGGGCGTCCAGGCGGAAGTCGTCGGAGCGGAACCAGCCCTGGCTGATCTTGAGGCGGGCCTGGGCCTGGTTGAAGGGCGAGCCGGCCTTGCGGGCCGGCTGGGGCTGGCCCGCCTGCTGCCCCTGCTGCATGGACGTGGCGCCGGAGCGCCTGGCCTGCTGGGGCTGGCCCGCCGGCTGAGCCGGGGCCTCGGCCGCGCCGGAGAGATGGTACGCGCCGTCCGTGATCTTGAAGCTGCCCAGGCCCTCAAGCGTGCGCAGCACCTCCACGTTGGTGGCGCCCGTGCCGGTCACGTCCAGGAACAGGTCGGTCTTGCCGGTGACCAGCTCCTTGCCGGTCCAGCCGAGCATGAAGGGCCCGGACTGATAGTCCTTCAGGGCCAGCGCGAGCCTGGTCTGCATGGCGCTGCCCACCACCTGGGCGGAAAACTCGCCGGACAGGGTGCCGCCGTAGAAACTGCCGGAGATGGGCTTCACCTGCAGCTGCCCGCCTCCGGCCTTGGCCGTCAGCTTCAGGTCGCGGGTCACCGCGCCCTTGTACTTCAGGCTGCGCAGGGCCAGGCTGCCCTCCAGGTTCAGCTCGCGCAGGGTATCCACGGGCAGGGGCTCGGGCGTGGGCTTCTCCGGCGGGCCGCCGCGTCTGGTGGGCTCGGGCGCGGGCAGGTAGCGGTCCAGGTCGAAATTGCCGGCGGAAACGTTCACCGTCTGGCGCGGGGCGTCGAAGTTCTGAACCGAGTAGGAGCCGCGCAAGGGCACGTCGTCCAGCTGGCCGGAGAAGTTGGCCAGGGTGGCCCCCTTGGCCGAGAGGGTCAGGTCGCCCTCGCCGGAAATGCGCTGCAGGGCCCGCTTGTCGGCGGACTTGGGCGCGCGGATGTCCAGGGCGTTCAGCACGCGCCTGGGGTCGCCGTCCTGGCAGCGGATGCGCCCGGCCAGGCTCCAGTCGCCTCCGAGCACCTTGGAGCCCGTGACGGGGCCGCTCACGTTCAGGCCGCAGGCCTGCACCGAGGCGGCGGTCAGATTGAGGGCCTGGGTGGAGAAGTCCAGGGAGCCCCGGCCCGAAAAGCTGGCCTCGTTCTCCCGCCTGGGCAGGAACCAGCCCTTGAGCCTGCCGCTGGCCGTGGCCCCGGTCAAAAGCAGCCTGCCGCCCTGGCTGCGCAACAGTCCGTTCACGCGGGCGTCCAGGTTCAGCACCGGCTTTGCGCCCACAGCGGAGATCGTGCCGTCAGTCTGCAGGGCCCAGTCGGCGTCTCCCGACGGGGCGGGGGCGAAGCGCGCCTGGGCCTGAATGGACGAGAAAGCCATGCGCCGCGCCGGTGCGGCCCCGTTCGCCGGACTTCCCGGCTGGCCCTTCTGGCCCTTGTCCGCGGCCCACTCCAACGCCGGGGCGGAAAGGCTGGCCTGGACCTCGGCGCTGGCCCGCTTGAGCACGCGGGAGAGCTTCTCCGAGTGCACGGCCGGCGCGGCCTTGGCTTCGGCCTTGGCGCGCAGGTCCATGCGGCCGGTGGTGGTAAAGCCCGGCCGGCTCAGCCAGGAGACCTGGCGCGCGTCCACCCCGAGCATGGACAGCGCCCCGCTCCAGCCCAGGATGGGCGCGCCGGGCCCGGAAAGGGGCCTGGGGTCGTGCGGGCCCTCGGCGAAGGTGGCGGCAAGCTCCGCCGAAACCAGGCCGCCCTGGGCCTTGGTGGGCCGTATCTGGGCCTTGTGCGCGCCGCCGCCGCCCTGCCACTCCACCAGGGCGCCCTGCCCCGTCACCCCGGCCAGCTTCAGGCCCTCGGCCTTCACCTTGCCCGCGCCGTGCACGGCGCGCAGGTAGTCCATGGGCAGGTCGGCCACCACAAGGGGCTGGCTGGTGGAGTTGGAGGTGAAGGCCGTGATGAGGGCGTCGGCGTCGAGGTTCGTCGTGGCCAGGTCGAAATCGAGCCCGGAGCCGTTGTCGAAGCCCATGCGCACAAAGCCCTTCACCTGGGCGTGGTCCACGGTGAAGCCGGGCGTTTCGAACACCAGCTTGTTCACGTCGGCGGAGATGTTGAGCGGCCCGTAGGCCACGGAAAGGGCTCCCTGGCTGTCATGGGCGATGGTGCCGGGCCAGTAGGCGTTGATGACCGTGCGCGGGCTGAAACGCTCCAGGTTGAGCTTGGCCTCCAGGCGGAACATCTCGGTGATGTCCAGGAAGCTCAGCTCTCCGGCGACGTCGTAGCCCACGATGCGCAGGCGGATGTCCGAAAGCTTGAGATGCTTGCCGCCGCCTTCCACGCTCAGGTTGGTGGAGAGCTGGGCCCAGGGCGCCTCCTTGGGCATGAAGGTGCCGGTGATCTCGGCCCGGGCGCTGGTTTCGGTCAACAGCGGCTGGGAATCGTCGGCGCTCCAGTGCAGCTTGCCCGAACCGCTGACCTTGGCGAACATGCCGGGCCGGGGCCAGGTGAACTCGCAGCTGGCGGTGAAGGGCAGCTCGCGCCCGGCCTCTATGCGCCCGGTGCGCAGGTCCACGTCGGTGGTGATGTAGCTGTGGTTGTTGGCGTGGTCGTCCAGGCGGATCATGCTGTCCGTGAGCTGCAGGCCGCGCATGGTGATGCGCCGGAAGAAGGACCCGGCCTTCTCCTTGGCGTGCTCCTGCTCCCGCAGCCGCTCCAAGAGCCCCTCCCAGTTGCCGCGCCCTTCCGCGTCCATGGTCAGCACGATGCTGGCGTTCTCCAGCTCCACCGTGTCGAAGACCAGGCGGCGCTGGAACAGCGGCAGCACGCGGATGCGCGCGCCGATGAGGCTTGCGGAGATGAGGGGCGTTTCGCCGAAGCGCGGGTCGTTGCCCAGGGAGAAGCCCCTGGCCTTGAGGCCGAACCAGGGGAAGAAGCTTAGGGAGAGTTCCCCGTCCAGCCGGGCCTTGCGGCCCGTGGCCTCCTCCACCAGCTGGGCCAGTTCCAGGCGGAACTCCGGGGTGGCGAGGTAGCGCGCCGTCCACCACACGGCCGCGCCGCTGGCGGTGCCGAGGGCGCCCAGCACGCAGAGAAGGATGACGAGAAGCTTCTTGCGCATGTGCTCCGCGTGTTCGCTGCGGCAGTTGAAGGTGGCGGAGCCATGGCAATCCGTTGGAGAGCTCCGCGCCTGGAAACAGGCATAGCCGCTTTGCCCCGGGGCCGCAAGTTTCCGCGCAGCGGGGGGCAGGCCTGGCCGGCCGGGCTAGAGGGTCAAATCGTCCGCGGTGAGGCCCACGATGGCGACGCCGGCCTTGTCGGCCACGGCGATGGCCGTCTCAAGGTCGAAGAAGAGGCTCTTGCCGGCCTCCACGCCCAGGCAGGTGCCGCCGCCCTTGGCCAGCACGCGCACCGTGTCCGGGCCCACGCTCGGCAGGTCCACGCGCTCCTCCTGTCCGGGCTTGAGCATCTTCACCACCACGCAGCCGGAGCCGCCCAGCTCGCAGCCGCGGCGGATGGCCGCGTCCGTGCCCTCCAGGGCCTCCACGGCGGCCACGATGCCCTCGCGCAGCACAACGCCCTGGCCGATGTCCAGACGGCCCATCTCGCGGGCGAGTTCCGCCCCGCGCTTCAGGTCGGCCCATTCGCGCTCGTCCGGGGCGCGCTTCGTCAGCACGCCCGCCGGGGTGGTGAGGCCGCGCGCGTAGGTCTGCGGGGAGACGAGGGCCATGCCCTCCTCCTCCAGCAGGCCGGACACGGCGCGCAGGATGGCGTCGTCGCCCTTGCCGGGCAGCGAGAGCAGCACCTTCACGGCGCGGGCGTCGAAGTGGCGGATGTCCAGCACGCCGGGCTTGTTGATGGTGCCGGCCATGACGACTTCCTGGACGCCGTTCTCCCGGAGGTAGTCGAGCAGCTTGGCCAGCTGGCCCAGCTTGAGCTCGCGGGAGACGTCGCCCAGGGGGTAGACTTCGGGATTGGTGTGGCCGGTGAACCCGGCGACGACGAGCCTGTGGCCCTGGTCCTTCACCCCCTGGGCCACCAGCACGGGAAACTGGCGGCCACCGGCGATGAGGGCCACGACCTTGGGGGCGGCGTGAGCGGTCATCGTCGTCCCCCCCTGCCGCCTGCGGCTAGTCCTCGCCGCCGGAGGAGCGTCCGGCGTCGGAGGTGATGCCGCGGGTGGTGGCCTTGACGAACTCCACCAGGCGCGCCACCTCGGGCACGCCGGGCAGGTCGTCCAGGGCCTTCTGCAAGGCTTCCTCGCGCATGAGGCCGGAGCGGAAGATGATGCGGTAGGCCTTCTTGATGGCCCCGATGGTGGCCGAGGAGAAGCCCCGGCGCTTGAGGCCGATCATGTTCGGGCCGTAGAGCTTGGCGCGGGTGCCCTGGGCCAGCATGTAGGGCGGCACGTCGTTGCTGTAGCCGGAAAGGCCGCCCAAAAAGGCGTACTCGCCCACGCGGGCGAACTGCTGGATGGCCGCCATGCCGGAGACGATGGCGTAGTCGCCGATCTCCACATGCCCGGCCATGCTGACCGCGTTGGCCACGGTGACGTGGTCGCCGATGGTGCAGTCGTGCGCGACGTGGGCGTAGGCCATGAACAGGCAGTGGGAGCCGATCTTCGTCTCCTTGTGGCCCTGGGGGGTGCCCCGGTGCACGGTGACGAACTCGCGGAAATGGTTCTGCTCGCCGATGCGCACCCAGGTCTCCTCGCCCTTGAAGCCGAGGTGCTGGGGCGCGTCGCCCAGGCAGGCGTAGGAGTGCACGTGGTTGCCCGGACCCATGCTGGTGTAGTCCTTCACCTGGGCGAAGGCCTCCAGGATGCAGCCGTCGCCGATCTCGACCTTCTCCTCGATGACGCAGTAGGGGCCGACCTGGACATTCTGGCCGAGCTTCGCGCCGGGATGCACCACGGC
The DNA here is from genome assembly GCA_016218665.1 of Desulfovibrio sp. Classification (GTDB taxonomy): domain Bacteria; phylum Desulfobacterota; class Desulfovibrionia; order Desulfovibrionales; family Desulfovibrionaceae; genus Humidesulfovibrio. The sequence goes on from JACRDI010000001.1 coordinate 102,287, forward strand.
GGCGGGATGGATCGTCGTCGCCACTACATCTTCCCCTTGTCCACGACGGCGGCGGAGAACACGCCCTCGGCCACCAGTTCGCCGGCCACCGTCGCCCTGCCCTGCATCTTCCAGATGTTCATCTTGCGGCGCACGACCTCGGCCTCGAGCATGAGCTGGTCGCCGGGGACCACGGGGCGGCGGAACTTGGCGCCCTCGATGCCCGTGAACAGGAAGAGCTTGTCGTCGGTGGTGATATCGAGGCTCTTGACCACGAAGATGCCGCCCGCCTGGGCCAGGGCCTCCAGGATCAGCACGCCGGGCATGATGGGCTGGCCCGGGAAGTGGCCCTGGAAGAAATTCTCGTTGAAGGTGACGTTCTTGTAGGCCTTGATGCGCACGCCAGCCTCAAGCTCCAGCACCCGGTCCACAAGCAGGAAGGGGTAGCGGTGGGGCAGCATGTTCATGATCTGGCCGATGTCGAACAGGGCGGCGCTACTCATGGCCAGTCTCCTTGTCCGGCCCCTCAAGGGCCTTTTCCAGCCGCCTCACGCGGCGCATGAGTTCCGGAAGCTTGGGCAGGGACAGGGACACCTTGAGGTAGGTGCCGGCGTCCATGCTGGGCGAACCGCCCACGATGGTCCCGGCGGGGATGTCCTGGCCGATGCCGCTTTGCGCGGCCACCTGCACGCCGTCGCCCAGGGTGATGTTGTCGCGCAGGCCGGCCTGGCCCGCCAGCACCACCCCGTTGCCGAGCTTGGTGCTGCCCGCGATGCCCACCTGGGAGATGATGAGGCAGTGCCTGCCCGTCTCCACGTTGTGGGCGATCTGCACGAGGTTGTCGATCTTGGTGCCGTCGCCCACCTTGGTGGACTCCAGCGCCGCGCGGTCGATGGCCGCGTTGGCGCCGATCTCCACGTCGCGGCCGATGACCACGTTGCCCACCTGGGGCACCTTCACGTGGCCCTGGGGGCCCTGGGCGTAGCCGTAGCCGTCGCTGCCGAGGACCGCGCCCGCGTGCACGATGGCGTTTTCGCCCAGCTGGGTGCCCGCCATGAGCACCACGTTGGGGTACAGGGTGGCGTTGGCGCCCACTTCGCAGTCCTCGCCCACGTAGACGCCGGGGAAGAGCACCGAGCCCGCGCCCACCCTGGCCCGCGCGCCGATGAACACGAAGGGGTACAGGGTCACGCCCTCGCCGACGGCGGCCTCCGGGTGCACGTAGGCCTGCGGGCTTACGCCCGTGAGGCAGCCCTGCGGCTTGGCGAAGAGCGCCACCACGCGGGCCCAGTCCAGCTTGGGGTTTTTGGCGATGAGGCAGCTCTTGCCCTCGGGCGCGAACTTCTCCTCGCACAAGACCGCCCCGGCCTGCGTTTCGGCAAGCTGGGGCAGGTACTTGCGGTGCAAGAGCGGGGCGATGTCCCCGGCTCCGGCCTTGGCCAGGGTGTTCACCCCGCCGACGTCAATGTCGTGGCCGGAAAAGGTCAAACCGACCTTCCCGGCCACTTCGGACAGGCGCATTGTGCGTCGCTCCACTACTTCTTGCGGGTCTTCCAGGCCTTGTTCAGCTCGCCGGTGATGGGCTTGGTGATGTCGCTCGAAGGATCGTAGTAGTAGATGATGCCCTGGGTCTTGGCCATGACCAGCGTAAAGCCGTTCTTGGCCGAGTAGTCGTTCACGGCGTCGTGCAGAACCTTCAGGATCTCGTTGAGCTTGAGGCTCTTCTCGCGGTTGGCCGCGTTCTGGAACATGCGCACGGCCTCGGAGAGTTCGAACTCCTTGCGGCGCAGCTCGCGCTCCTTGTCCTGGCGGGCTTCCGGAGCGAGGGCAAAGGCCTGCTTCTGGAAGTCTTCCTGCATCTTGATGAAGTCCTTCTGCTGCCGCTCGATGCGCTCACTGTCGGGTTTCATCTTGGCTTCAAACTGCTTGATGGCCTCCTGGCCAGGCTCGGAGGCGCGCAGCACCTCTTCGGGATCGAAGATGCCGACCTTGGCCGGACCGGCGGCCAGGGCCACGGACTGCAGAAGCAGAAGAAAGAAAGCGACTGCCAAAAACTTGCGCATGTGAACAACTCCTTTCAACATGTGTTGAAGCCAGTGTTATCTTTGATGTCTGGGACGCGCCCGCCAGCATGGCCCACCAGGGCCCTGGTCGGCTAGAAGGTGCGGCCCATGTTGAACTCGACCTTGTTGTTGCTGCTGTCGTACAGGTTGTCCAGGCCGTGGCCGTACTCGATCTTGAGCGGGCCCATGGGCGAGAACCACATGATGCCGACGCCCACGCTCTTATACAGCCCCAGCGGAGGACTCGCAAGGCCGCCTCGCGAGGTGCTGCTGAACCAGCCCTCCCCTTCCTTCCAGGCGTTGCCGGCGTCGAAGAAGCCGATGCCGTAGATGCCCATCTTCTTGCTCAAGGGGTAGTTCAGCTCCAGGTTGGTGAAGGCCTCCTTGGTGCCGTACACCGCGCCGTAGCCGTTGTCCTGCAGCGGGGTGATCTTGCGCTGGGAGTAGCCGCGCACCGTGCCCGAGCCGCCCAGGGCGAAGCGCTCGCTCACCGGGACGGAATCGTCGCTCAGGTTCTTGCCCACCACGCCCACCTGGCCGTGCCACTTGAACACCAGGTCGCCGATGAGGTTGTAGTACCAGGTGGAGTCGTAGATGCCCTTGATGAAGTTGTCGCTGCCCAGGAGCACGCCGCCGCCGTACATGAAGGTGAAGCTGTTCACCGTGCCGCTGGTTGGCAGGCTGGTGCCGCCGCCGTTGGTGGTGTCCCTCAGCAGCGTGGCCGAGGCGACGCTGGCGGTGTGCGTGCCGATGGAGTCGATGACCAGCTGCGAGGCGCTGGCGGTGTCCACGTCGTAGATCTTGTAGCGCTCCAGGCGGTAGTCCCACAGGACGCTGGTGTACTCGCCCAGCGGGTAGGAGAAGTTCACCTTGCCGCCGAGGGAGTCGCGGTTGTAGGCCACGTAGTCTTCCTTGCGGTCGAAGAGCTGCATGCCCACGCCCAGGTTGCTGTCGTCCCAGCGGGGGTTCATGGCGGTGAAGGTGTAGGCGGTCTTCTTGGCGCCCCACTGGCCGTTCAGGCTGGAGCTCCAGCCCTTGCCGAAGAGGTTGGCCTCCTCGATGGACGCGGCCAGGTACACGGAGTCGTACGTGGAGTAGCCCACGCCGCCGCCGATCTTGCCGGTATCCTTGTCCTTGACCTTGACCTTCAGGTCCATCTCGTCCGGGTTGCCGGTGGGCACGGGCTCGATGTCCACGCTGGAGAAGTAGCCCAGCCTGTCCAGGCGCTCGCTGGAGCGCTTGAGCTTCTCGCCACTGAAGAGCGAGCCGTCGGCCAGGCGCATCTCGCGCAGGATGACGTTGTCGCGGGTCTTGGTGTTGCCCTCCACCAGCACGCGGCGGATGTGCACCTTCTGCAGCTTGCGCATGACGAAGATGACGTCGATGGTCTTCTCTTCGGGGTGGTCGTTCATGCGCACGTTGGCCTCGGCGTAGGCATAGCCGAAGTTGTTGTAGTAGTCGGTCAGGGCCTTCAGGTCGTCGCGCACGGCGGAACGGTCCAGAAAGTCCTTCTTCTTGGCGATCTCGGCCATCTTGGTGAGGGCGATGAGCTTGGGCTCGTCGGCGATGAGGTCGCCCTCGACGCGCACGCTCTCCACGCGGAAACGGGCGCCCTCCTCCACCTTGAAGGTGATGGTGATGCCGTCCTCGCCGATGGCCACCTCGGGCGCGCCCACCTTGGCGTCGATGAAGCCGCGGTTGTTGTAGTAGGCGGCCAGGGTGGCGCTGTCACGCTCAAGGAGCTCTTCCTTCAGCACGCCGCTCTGGGTGAACCAGGAGAACATGCCGCGTTCCTTCACGGCCAGTTCGTCCTTCAGCTCGTCCTCGGAAAGCTGCTTGGCGCCCTGGATGACGATCTTCTTGATGTAGAGCTTCTTGCCCTCGTCGATGACGAAGTTGAGACGCGCCTGGCCCTGGCCGGCGGACTCGATCTCGTGGGTGACCTTGGCGTTGTAGTAGCCGTCCTTGCGGTACAGCTCGCGGATGGCGTTCATGTCCTCGGTGAGGACCTTGGGGTTCAGCACCGCTCCCTTCTTGGAGTTGGCCACCTTGAGGAGATCCTCGCTCTTGAGCTCCTTGGCGCCCTTGACGCCGATGGCCTGGATGCGGGGCTTCTCCACCACGCGGACGATGAGCTTCTTGCCGCCGGAGGCATCGCGCAGGAGCGCCTTCACGTCGTCGAAGTAGCCCAGGTCGTACACCGTCTTCACGTCGGTGTTGATGGCCTTGAAGTCGATGGTGTCGCCCTTCTTGGTGCCCATGCGCATGAGGACCACTTCGCGGTCGAGGGCCACCGTGCCCTCCACGTCGATGTCCACGATGCGGTCCAGGCCCAGGAGGTCGCCCTTCATCTTGCCCACCAGCTCGTCCACCGCGGGCAGCAGGTTGATGAGGCCGTCCTTGCTGACGGACACGGGCACGGGAAGCTTGAGGCCGAAGGGATCGATGACGCGCACGTCGATGGAGAGCGTTTCGCCCAGCTGGCTGAAGCTGCCGGAAATGGCGTAGGTGGCGCCGGTGAGGAGCGCCCCCTCCTTGACGGCCTGCGGGTCCGTGGGCTTGAGGCCCTTGGCGGACAGGGCCTTCTCCAGCTCGGCCCGGGGAATGACCCGGAACCCGGCGTCGCCCAGGCGCTCGGAGAGCATGTCCTGCAGCCCCTGGCGGAGGTATTTCATGTCGTCGCCGGCGTTGACCTCGAACGGCAGGACGACCACCGAGACCTCCCGCGGGGAGGTGACGGCGGCCATGAACTGCCTGGGCGCGGCGAACACGGCCAGCGCCAGGGCCAGAACGGCCAGTGCGAAAAATTTGATCTTTCTACCCCTGGGCATAGAGCACTCCCAATCGCAACTCCAGCCGCCGCCCCATGACGTTAGCCAGCTCTATGTTATGCGTTACGACCACGAAAGTCATCCCCAAGTCCCTGTTCAGGGACACCAGGAGTTCGCCGATCATCCTGCCCGTCTTCTCGTCCAGGTTGCCGGTGGGCTCGTCGGCCAGAAGGGCCTTCGGCCTCAGCAGGATGGCCCTCGCGATGGCGGCCCTCTGGCGTTCTCCGCCGGAGAGCGTGGTCACAGGGAAGCCCATCCTCGCCTTCAGCCCCACCAGCTCCAGGGCCTCTCGCGCAAGCTCCAGGGACTCCTCCCTGCTCTTGCCGGCGATGAGGCCGGGCATGGCGACGTTCTCCAGGGTCGTGAACTCCGGCAACAGGTGGTGGAACTGGAAGACGAATCCGATGTCCCTGTTGCGGAGCGCGGCCCTGCGCCTGCCGTCCAGACTTCCCAGGTTCTGCCCGGCGAAGAAGATCTCTCCGCTGGTGGGCGCGTCCAGGCTGCCCAGAAGGTGCAGGAGGGTCGTCTTCCCGGAGCCCGATGCACCAAGGATGGCGATGGATTCTCCGGGCATGATGGTCAGGTCGATCCCGTCCAGCACCGTGAGGCGCTCTGCGGGCCCAGCAAATTCCTTGCCAACCTTGTTCAGCAGGTATAGCGGCTCTTTACTCATAACGCAAGGCGTCCGAGGGTTTAAGCGTTGCCGCGCGCCTGGCGGGGTACAGGGTGGACAGGAAGCACAGGCCCAAAGCCGCCACGCCGATGAGCGTCATGTCCAGCAATTCCAGCCGCACCGGCAAATAATCGACGGGGTACACGTCGCTCGGCAGCTTGATGAACTGGTACTTCTTGAGCAGCAGCGCCACCGGAATGCCCAGGCCGTAGCCCAGGGCCGTGCCCACCGCGCCGATGAAGCTGCCCTGGTACATGAAGATGCGGCGGATCATGCCCTCGTCCGCGCCCAGGCTCATCATCACGGCGATGTCCTTGGTCTTCTGCATCACCAGCATCACCAGCATGGTGACGATGCTGAAGGAGCCCACCAGCACGATCATGGCCAGGATGATGAACATGGCCGTTTTTTCCAGCTCCAGGGCCGCAAAGAGATTGGCGTTCATTTCCTGCCAGTTGCGCACGTACACGGGGTACTCGTGCAGCTTCGCGCGCAGCAGTTCGCTCACCTCGCCGGCCTTGTACACGTCGTTCAGGCGCACTTCCAGGCCGGAGACGATGTTCTCCTTGAACCCCAGCAGGTTGCGCGCGGCGTCCACGGTCACGTAGCCCAGGGTGGCGTCGTACTCGTACATGCCGGTACGGAAGATGCCCGCCACGCGGAACACCCGCACCTTGGGGGTGAAGCCCACCGCGCTCTGCGTGCCCGTGGGCGAAAGCAGGTTCACCGTGGCGCCAAGGCCGAGGCCCAGGCGTTTGGCCATCTCCGCGCCGATGACCACCCCGGGCAGGCCGTCCTTCTCCTCCAGATCCTTGACGTTGCCGGAGACCATGTCCTTGCTCACGCTCAAGACCTGGTCCGCGGTGCCGATCTCGATGCCGCGCAGCACCACGCCCTTCACGCCGCCGCTGGCGGAGAGCATGACCTCGGAGTAGACGAAGGGCGTGACGCCCTTGACTCCCGGCACCTGGCGTATCAGGTCGGCCATGGCCTGGTGGTCGCGGATGCCGCCCGTGAAGGCGCTGACGATGACATGGGCGTTGACGCCCAGGATCTTGTCGCGCAGGTCCTTGGTGAAGCCGGTCATCACCCCGATGACCACGATGAGCGCGGCCACGCCCAGCGCCACACCGCACACCGCGAAGAGCGAGATCACCGCGATGAACGACTGTTTGCGCAGCGCGAAGATGTAGCGCAGGGCAACGACGAATTCGAAGCTCATGCGGGCTCGACTGCCGGCCCGGACCCGGCTGAGGACGGGCTGCCGCCGCTGGAGGTGGTCTCCGGCCGCAGCAGCGGGAACAGGATGACCTCGCGGATGGACGGCGAGTCCGTCAAAAGCATGACAAGGCGGTCGATGCCAACGCCCTGCCCGGCCGCCGGGGGCATGCCGTACTCCAGGGCGCGCACGTAGTCCTCGTCCATGAAGTGCGCCTCGTCGTCGCCGGCGGCCTTCTCCTTCACCTGCTCCTCGAAGCGGCCCCGCTGGTCCACGGGGTCGTTCAGCTCGCTGAAGGCGTTGGCCAGTTCGCGGCCCACCACGAAGAGTTCGAAGCGGTCAGTGATGTCCGGGTTCTCCTCGTTGCGGCGCGAAAGGGGCGAGATGTCGGTCGGGTAATGGTAGATGAAGTGCGGCTGGATGAGCTTTGGCTCCACGAAGATGTCGAAGAGCTTGGCCTGCAGCTTGCCCAGCTTCTCGCCCTTGACGACCTTCTCGCCGCTCTTTCTCACCAGCGCGGCGCAGCGGTCGTAGTCGGTGTAGTCGGCCGGGTCCACGCCGCCGATCTTCTCGATGGACTCGTGGAAGGTCATGCGCACCCATTTGCCGGGCGTCAGGTCGATGTCCTGCTCCTGGTAGCGCACGACGGTGGAGCCGCACACGTCCTGGGCCACCTTGGAGATCATGTCCTCGGTCAGGTCCATCAGGTCGTGGAAGTCCGCAAAGGCCCAGTAGAACTCAAGCATCGTGAACTCCGGGTTGTGCCGGGTGCTGATGCCCTCGTTGCGGAAGTTGCGGTTGATCTCGTAGACCTTCTCGAACCCGCCCACCAGCAGGCGCTTCAGGTACAGCTCCGGCGCGATGCGCATGTAGAGCTTCATGTCCAGCGCGTTGTGGTGGGTCTCGAACGGCTTGGCCGTGGCGCCGCCCGGAATGGGCTGCATCATGGGCGTCTCGACCTCAAGGAAGCCCTTGGAGTCGAGGTAGTTGCGGATGCCGCGCACGATCATGGTGCGCTTGCGGAAGATCTCACTGGTCTTGGGGGTGACGATGAGGTCCACGTACCGCTGGCGGTAGCGGGTCTCCATGTCCTTCAGGCCGTGATATTTCTCCGGCAGGGGGCGCATGGACTTGGTCACCAGGCTGATGGACTTGGCGCGCACGGTAAGCTCGCCGGTCTTGGTGCGGAAGAGGTCGCCCTCAACGCCCACCAGGTCGCCGATGTCGAACTTCTTGAAGAGCTGGTAGGCCTCCTGGCCCAGCTCGTCCCGCGCGACGAAGACCTGCATGGCGTCGGTGGCGTCCTGCAGCTTGATGAAGGTCACCTTGCCGAAGGACCGAAGCGAGGTCATGCGTCCGGCCAGGCGGAACACCTTGCCCACCTCGGCCAGGGCGGCCTCGTCCAGGGCGGAGTATTCCTTCAGGATGTCGCCGACGTGGGTGTCCTTGCGGAAGGTGTTGGGATACAGGTGCAGGTCCGCGTCGAGCAGGGCGCAGGCCTTGTCGATGCGGGTGCGCAGGACGTCGTTGTACTCGTCCCGGGCGGCAAGTGCGTCGGCCAGGGGCTTGAAGCGCCCGGCGTGCGGCGACTGGGCGCAGGTCTTCTCCGCGCCGCCGTCGTGTGCTTTTTCGGCCAAAACGGGTCTCTCCCTAGGGATGTGCAGACTCTAAAAAATGTCTCAAACCATTTGCATGGCTAAGCCGACTGCCTATGCCATACGTCCCCGGCAGTCAAGGGCGGGAGATACTCCGCCGGGCTGGCGAAGTCAAAAACTATGATGCGCGATGCGCGATGCGCAAGCGCCCTCCGCGCGCCCCAAAAAAAGCGCGAGAAACTGCTTGACCTTGAAAGCGAGTTCGGCGTAAAGAGTCCTCCGCCGCTTGAAGCGGCCTTTCCCCGGTAGCTCAATCGGCAGAGCGGGTGACTGTTAATCACTAGGTTCGCGGTTCAAGTCCGTGTCGGGGAGCCAGAAAGATCAAGGGCTTCAGACGAAATGTCTGAAGCCCTTTTTCCTTTGCTAGCGGCTTTGTCCCGCCCCTGTCCCGCTTTTTTGCGTGGTGATGAGTGAAGGATGACTCAGAACCCCTTAGGATTCTCCTCACCAGCCCGAAGCCCTTCCTCGAAATATTGACTGTTGCGGCCTACGCCCTCGCCTCGTACACGCTGGCCCCGGCCCCAGCGTAGCTGTCGTACACGTGGCGGAAGGCGAGGTCGCACTTCAAGTCGTACAGGGCCGGGGTGTAGACCCTCGGCAGGTGATCCAAGACAACCTTCACGGTCTGCCTGACCGCCGCCTGGGCCTGTTGCCGGTTTCGCCAGTCCAGGACCAGCTTCTCGGCCTTGAGCTTCTCCAGCAGCTCCTTGCACACCTTCTTGACCTCGGCCTTCTCCTTCTCGGTCAGGTCCGGTTCGGGCTTGGTGAGGATGTCGAACATGGCCAGTTCCTCTTCGGTCAGCCCTTCCCGCATGGCCCGCTGGTCCTCCTCGTTGAGGCTCTGGGCCAAGTCGATGAGCTGGGCGAAGAAGGCCTCGGTGGTCTGGCTGCCCGCGTTGTAGGCGTCGATGAGCCGCTGGAACCGCTCCAGGAAGTCAGCCCGCATCTTGTTCCGGGCCACCATTGAGGCAAGCCTCTCGCTGATCAGGGCGCGGAGCTTCTCGGCTTCGGTCCGTTTGCGGCCCTCGGTGAACTGCCCCCGGAGCTTGTCGAAGTCGATCTGGCTGAGGTCCACCAGTGGCTGCTCAGGACCGCCAGCAGGCATGACATAGGGGTCTGCCGCCACGGAACGGTCAAGGAGGTCCTCCACCTGCTCCATGATCTGCGAGATGTCCGCAGGCGGTACCAGCCCCCTGATCTTCTGGGCCAGCACGGAAAACAGCACCACGTCCGGCGTCACCTGGCTCGCCATGGCGTCGGGCAGGATGGCCCGGTACACGCGGCAGGCCGTCACCACCTTGGACATGAAGGCGCTCTTGTCCTCTTCCTTGGCGATGAGGGCCTCCACAGCATCGTCCAGCAGGGCCACCTTCTGGAAGCCCTGGGCCGACTTGATCTTGCCGCAGTCCACGCCGCGCTCCTGGCAGAACACCCCCAGTTGGGCCAAGAGGTCCTTCAGGATGGCCAAGAGCTTGTCCTTGCCCTTGATGGGGCTGTCGCCGCTCCCGCTGGCCGTGGGACTGCCGTAGATGGCCAGGGCCTTCTGGAGGTCGCGGAACACGCCCACGTAGTCCACGATCAGCCCGGCCTGCTTGCCGGGGTAGCGGCGGTTGGCCCTGGCGATGGTCTGCATGAGGCTGTGGTTCCGCATGGGCTTGTCCAGGTACAGCGTCGAGCATGACGGCACGTCGAACCCGGTGATCCACATGGCGCACACGAAGACGAGTCGGAGCCGATCGTCCGGGGTCTTGAACTTCTCGTCCAGGTCCTGCTCCACCATGCGCTTGCGGTGCGGGGTGATGTCCAGACCCTTGGCCGCAAGGTCCTCTTGCTCGTTCTGCCCCTGGGAGACCACCACGGCCATGTCCATGGCCTCCATCTCCGCGATCTTCGCCGTGAGCATCTCCCGCTCGGCCTCGGGCGCCAAGGGCAGGGAGACCTTCAGCTTGTCCAGATACTCCTTCCAGTGAGCCTGGACCTTGTCGTACATGCGGACAGCCGTGGCCTTGTCGATGCAGATGACCATGGCCTTGCCGCGATGTCCTCGGCCCATGAAGTGCTGGACGATGTCCTCGGCCACGGTCTCAAGGCGGTCTTCGCGGGTGATGAGGTGGTACTCGCGGGCGAACTCCCGCTCCACCTTGCGCTCCTGCGCCTCGTCCAGTTCCGCCTCCTCCAGCAGCCGCTCCAGGTCCTCGCCCAGGTCCTTGTTGGTCAGCTGCAACTCAGGGATGCGGTTCTCGTAGTACAGCGGCACCGTGGCCCCGTCCTCGATGGACTGGGCGAAGTTGTAGACGGAGATGTAGCTGCCGAAGACTTCCTTGGTGCGCTCCTCGCCCACGATGAGCGGCGTCCCGGTGAACCCCAGGAAGGCGGCATTGGGCAGGGCGTTGCGCATGTTCAGGGCGAAGGTGTCGTACTGCGACCTGTGGGCCTCGTCGGTGATGACGATGATGTCCCGGCGCTCGGACAGGGTCGGGTAGGTAGCCCCGTTCTCGGTGCGGAACTTCTGGATCAGCGTGAAGACGTAGCGGTGATCCTCGGACAGCAACTGCTGGAGGTGGGCGCAGCTGTCCGCGTGCGCTTCGGTCTCGGTGACGGCCCCGGTGGCGGCGAAGGTCTTGTATATCTGCCTGTCCAGTTCGTCGCGGTCGGTGACGAGGAGGAAGGTCCAGTTGCCCGGCACGGTGCGGTGGATCTTCTGGGTGAAGAAGACCATGGACAGGGACTTGCCGCTGCCCTGCGTGTGCCAGAACACGCCCAGCCGCCCCTTGTTCTC
>JACRDI010000016.1 GCA_016218665.1 Desulfovibrio sp.
CAGCATGGCGATGGCCAGCTCGGGGATCATGGGCAGGTACAGGGCCACGCGGTCGCCGCGGCCCACGCCCAGTTTCTTGAGCAGGTTGGCGCAGCGGCAGACCTCGGAGTGCAGCATCTGGTAGGTGTAGACCTTGACGTCGTCCTCGGGCTCGCCCTGCCAGATGATGGCGGCCTTGTTGCGGCGGCCGTCGGTGAGGTGGCGGTCCAGGCAGTTGGCGGAGACGTTCAGCTTGCCGTCGCCGAACCACTTGATGCTTGGGGTGGCCATGTCGGCCTCGAGCACTTTCGTAAAGGGCTTGTCCCAGGTGATGAGCTCGCGGGAGCGGTCGGCCCAGAAGCCTTCGGGGTCTTCGTCGGCGCGCTTGTACAGGGCCTCGTACTCGGCCATGGACTTGACGTAGGCGCTCTGCTGCACGCCTTTGGGCGGATCAAAGGTGCGGCCTTCCTGCTGCATGCTCATGATCTTCTGCTCTTCGCTCATTGCCTCGCTCCTGACGTTCGTTGAGGTGTGCCGGCGCCGGGCTCGCCCCCGGCCGTCGCGCTTGTTGCCGCTGTCGACGTGCCCCCGTCCTAGATGAGGAATCAAGACCTTGGCGCGCGTTCTTCGGTGAACGGCGCAAAAGCGGAAGTGAACGGCGGCAAGCGGCAGGTGGGCCTGGGGGGTATGCCCCCGGCAGCGGATATGTGCGATTTTTCACGATATCCCCCCCCGTATGGGGGAAGCCGGCGGCAGGGCCGGGAGACGAAACGCCAGGGCCGCCCGCAGCAGCACACGCAGCGGGCGGCCCTGGCCGCAAGGCGATGACGGGTGGGGCTAGGCGCCGGTGAGGCTGCTGGCGAAGCCCTCGGCCTTGGTGCCGCCGTTGGAGCTGGAAGCGGAACCGGAGTTCTGGGCCTGGGCCTGCAACAGCTGGCTCTGCAACATCATCAACTGGCTCTGCAGCAACTGCACCTTCTGGTCGCGCTGCTCCTCGGTCATGCTGGGGTCGCTCTGCGCTTCCTTGATCTGCTGCTGGATCTCCTTGATCTGCTTCTGGAGCTTCTCCACCTGCGTCTGGCTGTCGGAGCTCGTGGAGCCGGAGGAACCGGTCTTGGCCGCGGCGGAGGAGGCCTGCTCCGAACCGGCGGCGGAACTGGAGGCGGCGAGGCTCTTGGCCTCGTCGGAGATGCTGACCGTGTCGCCGGAGCCGGAGGAGACGGAGTCGGAATCGCCCGCCGTGCTCAGGGTGCTTTTGCTGGTCTTGGCCATGGAGCCGATGGTGACGCTGCTGTCGGTCGCGGCCTGGGCGAGGCTGTTGCCGTAGGTGGAAATGTCCATAGTCGTCTCCTGTAGTAAATTTTTTGGGGGAAAACCTTTATTTCAGGAGGGGCGGAGCAGTGGTTCCATCCCTTTTTCGGCCGGGAATAAATTTTCCTTTAGGGCAAAGTCAGCATTTTTCATGCCTGCGCGCAGGGCGGCAAGTGTTGCCACCCCTGGCCGGTTCGCGCTATCAGAATCCTGGACCCGCGTTCGCCGCGGACCGTCTTTGCAGAACAAAGCCGCCAGCGGCCGCACGGGGTGCCCATGAGCCTGACCAACCTCGACTCCCTCTTCAGCCCCAAGGCGGTGGCGGTCATCGGCGCGGCCAACGACCCCGCCAACATCGGGCACCTGGTGATGAAGAACCTCATGGGCGGCGGCTTCACCGGGCCGGTGATGCCCGTGAGCTGCGAGGCCGAGGCCATCGCCGGGGTGCTCACCTACGCTTCCGTGGCCGAGCTGCCCAAGACCCCGGACCTGGCCATCGTCTGCCGGCCCCTCACCGAGGCCCCGGCCATCATCGACGCCCTGCGCCAGCGCGGCACGCGCTCGGTGGCCCTCATGGGGCCCGGTTTCGCCCGGCTGGACGAGAAAAGCCGCCAGCGCCTGCGCGCGGAGATACTGGAAGCCGCCCGGCCGCCCGCCCTACGCGTGCTGGGGCCCAAGTGCATGGGCCTCATCGTGCCCTCGCTCAACCTGAACGCCAGCCTGGCCCACACCGGCAGCCTGCCCGGCAAGACGGCCTTCCTGTCCCAGTCCGACAGCCTGTTCACCACGGTTCTGGACTGGGCGGGCAGCCACGGCATCGGCTTCTCGCACATGATTTCCCTCGGCGCGCAGCTGGACATCACCTTCGCCGACGTGCTGGACCACCTGGGCGCGGACCCGCTGGTGCGCTCCATCCTGCTCTACGTGGAGGGCATCCACGACGCGCGGGGCTTCGTCTCCGCCGCGCGCGCGGCCAGCCGCAACAAGCCGGTGTTGGCCCTGCGCCCCGGCCAGGCCCTGCACGCCGCCCTGGCCGAGCTGGCCATGGCCGCCGGCGAGTACGAGGGCATGGCCCAGGAGGCCTCCACCGACGAGGTGTACGACGTGGCCTTCCGCCGCGCGGGCATGCTGCGGGTGGGCAGCGTGGACGGCCTGTTCGACGCCGCCCAGACCCTTTCCGGCGGGCGACCCGTGCGCGGCGACCGCCTGGCCATCCTGGCCAACGGCGCGTCCGCCGGCATCATGGCGGCCGATGCCCTGCTCTCCGGCGGCGGGCGCCTGGCCCAGTTCTCCGACGACACCACCCTGGCCCTGGACAAGCTCCTGGGCGGCGCGTGGGACGGCGGCAACCCCGTGGGCCTGCGCTTCGACGCCAAGGCGGCCGACTGGGTGGAGGCCCTCAAAATCTTGCTTACCGACCCCGGCGTGGACGCGGCGCTGCTGCTGCATGTGCCCTTTGCCGGCCTTTCGGAGGTGGAGGTGGCCGCCGCCGTGGCCCTGCAGGCCAAGCGCGCCAAGCGCATGGTCCTCACCTCGTGGATGGGCTCGGGCTCGGCCCTGCGGGCGCGCTCCGTGTTCGCCGACGCGGGCGTGCCCACCTACGAGACCCCGGAGCAGGCCGTGCGGGCCTTCCTGTACATGGTGCAGTTCCAGAAGAACCAGGAACTGCTCATCCAGACGCCGGACTCGCTCCCCTCGGACTTCTTCCCGGACACGCAAGGAGCGCGCGACATCTGCGCCCGGGCGCTTGCCGAGGGCCGCAGCCAGCTCACCGGGGCCGAGGCCAAGGACGTGCTCACCGCCTACGGCATCCCCGTGGTGGAGACCCGCCACGTGACCAGCGCCCGCGACGCGGTCATCGCCGCGGACCAGCTTGGCTACCCCGTGGCCGTGAAGCTCAAAAGCCCGCAGATAAGCCAGCCGCAGGAGGTGGGCGGCGTGGTGCTGGACCTGGAAGGCCCGGACAAGGTCTGGGAGGCCTGCGCCAGCATCCTGGCCCGCGTGTCGCGCCAAAGGCCCGATGCCTACATCGAGGGCTTCACCGTGCAGAAGATGGGACGGCGCGCCGGGGCGCATGAACTTTTCGTGTCCGCCCACATCGACCCCGTGTTCGGGCCGGTCATCGGCTTCGGCCACGGCGGCGAGGCGCGGGAGATGATCCGCGACCGGGCCGTGACCCTGCCGCCGCTAAACATGAGCCTGGCGCGGGAGCTTGTCTCGCGCACGCGCATCAGCGGCCTGCTTTCCGGCACGCCCAGGCACCCCGCGGCCGACGTGGACGACATCTGCCTCACCATCATCCAGATCGCCCAGCTCATGGTGGACGTGCCACAGATCGCGGGCCTGGACATCAATCCCCTCTACGCCGACGACATGGGCGTTCTCTGCCTGGGCGCGCGCATGCGCGTTGCGCCGGAGGCCCGCCCCGGGGCCGAGCGCCTAGCCATCCGCCCCTACCCCAAGGAACTGGAAGAGCAGGCGGTGCTGAAAAACGGCCGCAAGATCACGCTCAGGCCCATCCGGCCCGAAGACGAGGCCGCCCACCGCGCCTTCATCGGCCAGCTGACGGACGAGGACCTGCGCATGCGCTTTTTCGGCTCCGTAAGGCGCGACTTCGACCACAAGGACATGGCCCGCTTCACCCAGATCGACTACGACCGCGAGATGGCCTTCATCGCCAGCGCCATGACCGAGGGCGGCCTGCCCGAGACGCTCGGCGTGGTGCGCACGGCCACCAAGCCCGACAACTCCGACGCGGAGTTCGCCATCGTGGTCCGCTCCGACCAGAAGGGCACGGGCCTGGGCAGCATCCTTTTCCGCAAGATCATCGACTACACCCGCGCACGCGGCACGCGGCACCTCTCCGGCCAGACCCTTGTGGACAACAAGGCCATGCAGGGCCTGGCCCGCAAGTTCGGCTTCTCCATCAAGGTCAACGCCGAGGAGGAGCTGGTGGACATGGTGCTGGACTGCTCCGCTCCCCCCTCTCCCCTTCCGGAAAAATCCGGCGGCGCGACAACGCAACAGGAGTCCCCATGAAGACCTTCTTCGCGGCGCGCATGGAGCGCTGCATCGGCTGCCAGAGCTGCTCGCTGGCCTGCGCCCGATTGGTGCACAAGCGCCTGTCCTGGTACACGGCCGGCATCCGCATCGGCTCCTCCGGCGGCATATCCACCGGCTTCGAGGCCCGCGTGTGCCTGGCCTGCGACCCGCCCCCGTGCGCGGCCGCCTGCCCCACCGGCTCCCTCACCCCGCGCAAATCCGATGGCGGCGTGAAGCAGGACCGCACGCTCTGCATCCGCTGCGGCAAATGCGTGAAGGCCTGCCCCATCGGGGCCATCGTGCAGGACGAGCTGGACAACCCGTACATGTGCCTGCACTGCGGCCGCTGCGTGCCCTACTGCCCCCACGACTGCCTGGAGCTGGCCGAGAAGGGCCAGGCGAACTTCGTGCAGGAGGTGGCCGAATGATCCGCCCGCACTTCCGCGTCGTCATCGTGAACCTCTCCACCCGCAAGACCCACGTGGAGAACATCCCCGGCCGCGAGACCTGGATCGGCGGCTCCGGCCTGGCCGCGCTCCTGTTCGAGAAGTACGGCGACCCGGCCGCGCCCTGGACCGACCCGGCGCAGCCGCTCATCTTCGCCATCGGCACGCTCACGGGCTACTTCCCGCTCATGAGCAAGACCATCTGCTCGTTCCTCTCGCCCTACCACGGCCAGTACACCGAGTCCCACGCGGGCGGCCGCAGCGCGCTGGCCCTGCGCTTCGCCGACATGGACGCGCTGGTGGTCATCGGCCGCGCCGAGCGGCCCTGCGTGCTCTCCGTGGGGCACAAGCACATGGAGATCAAGGACGCGCCCTTCCTTTGGGGCAAGGACGTGTTCACCACGGGCAAGATGGTGCGCAACATGCTGCCCGGCTCCGGCATGCGCAGCATCCTGCGCATCGGCCCCGCCGGCGAAACGGGCTGCTCCTACGCCTGCATCAACGTGGACACCTACCGCCACTTCGGCCGCATGGGCTCCGGCGCGGTGATGGGCGCCAAGAACCTCAAGGCCATCGCCATCCAGGGCGACGCCTCCTTCCCGCTGCCCGAGGGCAACAAGGACTATCCCAAGGTCTTCAAGGAAATCTACGAGCTGCTCACCGAGACATCGATGATGAGCAAGTACCACGACCTGGGCACCGCCGGGAACGTGGCCGCCCTCAACGAGCTCAAGAGCCTGCCCTGGCGCAACCTGCAGGCCACCACCGATCCCGGCATCGACGGCATCAGCGGCGAGCGCTTCGCCAAGGACATGCTGCTCAGGAACACCGCCTGCGCGGGCTGCCCCGTGGGCTGCATCCACATCGGCTACCTGCGCGAGAAGTTCATGGCCGACAACCGCTACCTGTACCGCCAGGTGGCCTACGACTACGAGCCCATCTTCTCCCTGGGCTCCATGCTGGGCATGACCGACGGCTTCGCGGTGCTTGGCCTCATGGACGCGGTGGAGCGCGAGGGCCTGGACTGCATGAGCGGCGGCGTGGCCCTGGCCTGGGCCACCGAGGCGCTGGAAAAGGGCCACATCACCCTGGAGGAGACCCTCACGCCGCTCAAGTTCGGCGAGGCCGCAGGCTACAAGGCGGCCATCGGCCACCTGGGCCGCGGCACCAACGAGTTCTACCGCCGCCTGGCCCAGGGAACCATGAAGGCCGCGCGCCACTACAACGGCGAGGACTACGCCTGCGTGCTGGGCCAGGAGATGGCCGGCTACGCCACGGGCGAGACCTTCTTCGTGTCCGAGTCATTGAGCTTCCGGCACTCGCACCTGGACTCCAGCGCCTACTCCGCCGACCAGAAGCCCCAGGACAAGGACGCGCCCAAGATCGTGGCCGGATTCGTGAAGGACGAGGCCAGCCGCATCGTGCTCACCAGCATGGCGGGCTGCCTGTTCGCGCGCGGGGTCTACTCCACCGAGCGCATGCAGCAGGCCCTCTCCTCCCTGGGCTACGACGACGTGGCCGCCAACCTGGACAACGCGGGCGCCACCATCCAGCGCCTGCGCTGGCGCCTGCGCATGCGCTCCGGCTACGCGCCCATGCAGGCCAAAATCCCCAAGCGCTATACCGAGATCAGCACCTGGAAGGGGCCCATCGACGCCGAATACATGGAGACCCTGCGCCAGACCTACGCCGCCAGGCTCATGGAGCTGGGCCGCGAAGAGGAAGCCGCGGGCAACGTGTAGGAGCGGGGCGCAAGGCGGGGGGCCCGGCCTCCCGCCCTTGCCCTGCGCTCCCCGCCCGCGTAGAAGGCGGCCATGTCCAAGCCGCACAGCCACAATCCCTATGCCCCCGCCCCCGGCGAGGTCTCCGGCGAGGCCCGGCGCGCGGGCTTCAGCCTTGCGCCGGAGCAGGCCGGGGCCCTGTCGCAGTACCTCACGCTGCTGCTCAAGTGGAACAAGGCCATGAACCTTGTGGGCCGGGCGGACTGGCCGGGCGTGTTCCGCGACCTTGCGGCGGACAGCCTGCACCTGGCGGAGTTCCTGAAGGGGCTGGCGCTGCCCCCGGAGCCGCTGACCCTGGACCTGGGCGCGGGCGCGGGCCTGCCGGGCATTCCCCTGCGCGTGCTGTGGGCAGAGGGCGACTACGTGCTGGTGGAGCTGCGCGAAAAGCGGGCCATATTTCTGACCCAGGCCGTGGGCGCGCTGAAGCTGGCGCGCACCCGCGTGCTGCATGGCCGTGCCGAGGAGGCTTTGGCGGCGTTGCCGGGGCTGAAGATCGCGCAGGAGCGCGCGGACCTGGTGCTCAGCAGGGCCTTCATGCCCTGGCCGCAGCTCTTGCCGCTGGCGGCGGGGCTGCTGCGGCCAGGCTCGGAGGAGGGCGGCAGGCTGGTGGTGCTGGCCAACGAGGCCCCTCCGGTGGAACAGGGGCGGGATATGGGCGCGGGCTTCGTGCTGGCGTCCAGCCGGGAATACCCGTCCGAGTCGCGGCGGCGCTATTTCTGGGAGTTGGAGCTGGCCAGGGCCTGAAGCATGCCGCCCTTGAAGATGAGCTTGGTGGCCAGTTCGTCGGCCTGATCGGCCAGGTCCATCAGGCGCTCCAGATATTCCAGGATGTCTTGCCGGCGCTTCTCGTCGCCGTGTTCGAAGTCGAAGGCCAGGTCGCCGGAGTCGAAGTATTCCGCGAGCTTGTCCAGATAGCTGATGTCGAGCATGTGCGTGTCCTTGTGATCGTGAATCTAGTCGTGGTGATAGGGCAGGCCCTTGTTGATGCTGGCCGCGCGGTAGAGCTGCTCCAGGAGCACCACCCGGGCCAGCTCGTGCGGCAGGGTGATGCGCCCGAGGGAGAACAGGGCCCCGCCGCTTCTGGCGCGTTCGCGCACCTCGTCGGACAGGCCGTAGGCCCCGCCCACCAGGAACCAGGGCGAATGGGCCGCGTCCTCCCAGACCTTCAGCTTCACGGCCAGCTCGCGGCTGGACCATGTTTCGCCGCGTTCGTCAAGCACAACGGGAACCGCCCCGGCGGGCAGCCTGGAGAGCAGGTCGCGCCCTTCGCGCAGGGCCTTCTCCGCCGGCGGGCAGGAGGCCGGGGCGTCCTTCACGGTGACGACCTCGCAGCGGGCCAGGCGGGAGAGCTTGAGGGCGTAGAGTTCAGCCGCCTCGCGCAAGGAGGCCTCGCGGCACTTGCCCACGAACAGGCAGCCCAGTCCGGCCGCCACTAGACGCGTCCCAGGCGGGCGGTGAGGCGGCCGTCCTCGAAATCGACGCGGACAAAGCCGCCCTCGGATAGCAGGCCGGGATTCAGCACGTGGGTGCGGCCAAGGTTCTCCTCGCCCCGGCCCTCGTGGATGTGCCCGCACACGCAGACCGCGGGCTGGGCGGCTTCCAGAAACTCGCGCACGGCGCGGCTGCCCACGTTCATGCCGTTCGGCAGGCGGTCCAGGCCGGTGCCGTGGGGGGCGTTGTGGATGACGGCCAGGATGAGGCCGTTCCCGCCGCTCCGGGGGTCTGCGGCCAGGGCCTTGGCCTTGGCGTGGGTTTCGGCCAGCCAGGCGGCCATGTCCTCCTCGGAGGCCTCGCTGGGGGTGCCGAAGGGCGTGGTGGTGGAGTAGCCCACGCCCATGAGGGCCAGGCCGGGGGCCAGCGGCAGGGCCTGGCGGTGGATGTTGACGCCCTTGGCGGCCAGGTGCCCGGTGACCTCAGGCTCGTCCATGTTGCCCACCTGGGCCAGCACGCGGGGGTTGGCCTTCTGCGCGGCGGCGATGACCCTGTCCACCTGGGCCGGACCGCCCCGGTTGGTCATGTCGCCGGAGAGGATCAGGGCCTCAGCCCCGGCCACGCCGGGGATGCGCGCAAACATGTCCGTGCTTTCGTGCACGTCGCCAACGATCAGCCAGTACATTTTCCTTTCCTCCGCGCGATGCCTTTCGCTGTTCCATACCCCTACAAGAACAGAGGAAACCCATAGTCCCCGACCAGGATGTGCGGATTTTTCCGCTTCCATTCGGGGCGGTCATAGCATACACAAAATCACGGCGCAAAGGGTGCGGGGGCGCCCGTAAAACGGCCGTTTGGGGGGGATCTCATGAGCGACGCGAGCCAGGAAAAAGACAAGCTTCGAAAGATGCTGGTGGAGCAGCGCATGGCGCTTTCGCCGCAGGAGGTGGAGCGCGCCAGTCTGGCCGTGGCCGAGCGCATCCGCGCGCTCTCCGAGTGGAAAAACGCCTGGTCCGTGCTGCTGTACTGGCCCATCAAGAACGAGGTGGACACCAGGCCCCTGCTCGTCGAGCTGTGGGAGCGCGGGGCCATCGCGCTTCTGCCGCGCTGCCGGCCGGAGCAGCCCGGTTTCATGGACCTGTGCGCCTGCACCTGCGAGGAGGACCTGACCGCCGGTTCCTTCAACATCATGGAGCCCGCGCCCTGCTGCGCCACGCGCGAGGACTCCGGCGAGCCCTTCGTGCCCGACCTGGTGCTGGTGCCGGCCGTGGCCTTCGACGCCCACGGCTACCGCCTGGGCTTCGGCGGCGGCTACTACGACCGCCTGCTGGCCAAGCCGGAGATGGACGGGGCCGTGACCATCGGCCTGTGCTACGACTTCCAACGCCTGCCCGTGCTGCCCACCAACGCCTGGGACGAGCCCGTGCAGGCCGTGTGCACCGAACGCGAGCTCAAATGGTTCCGCTAGGTCCCCTCGGCGCGTTCGAGGGGGCGGGTCCCGGCCCGGGCCCCGGCGTCATCCCCTTTGCCTTTCCCGGCCTTCCCGGCGTCCGCTGCGCCTTCACCACCCGCACGGGCGGGGTAAGCGCCGCGCCGTTCGATTCGGCCAACCTTTCCTACGACGTGGGCGACGACCCCGCCGCGGTGACGCACAACCGCCGCGCCCTGGCCGCGCAGCTGGGCCTTTCCCGCTGGTGCGAGCTGAAGCAGGTGCATGGCGACATCCTGCACCTGGAGCCCGCGTCAACGCCTTTCGAGTCCGCCTCCACCCTGGAGGGCGACGCCCTGGCGACGTCTGCGCCGGGGCTGGGCCTGGTCATCAAGACTGCGGACTGCCAGCCCATCCTCCTGGCCCACGAGTCCGGCCGCTTCGTGGCCGCCCTGCACGCGGGCTGGCGCGGCAACGTGCTTGGCCTGCCGGGCAGCGCGGTGCAGCGGCTGTGTGCGCACTACGCCTGCGCGCCGGGCGAGCTCCTGGCCGTGCGCGGCCCAAGCCTGGGACCGGACAAGGCCCAGTTCCTGAACTTCGCCGAGGAGTTCGGCCAGGAGTTCGTGCCCTTCTTCCACAAGAAGCGCGACACCATGGACCTCTGGCGTCTCACGCGGCACCAGCTGGAAACCGCCGGGCTCCGGCCGGAGCGCATCTTCGGCATCGACCGCTGCACCATGACGGAGGAGGACGCGTTCTTCTCCTACCGGCGCGCCCGCGCCACCCAGGGCCGCACGGGACGCATGATGTCCGTGGTGTGGATCGGCCAAAGTACGCAATAATTGACCTTACGTGTTCCGATTTACCGATTTCTCAGGTAGGGCAGGAGCAAATCCCTCCCGGAGTGATCGCCCATGCTGTTTGGAATCTATCACGTGACCTTTCAGTCCAGCCTGGCCACAGTGGGCGACTGCTACGCCGTTTTCGACGCCTGCGGCGTGCACGGGGCCAACGAGAACCACGTGTTCCGGGGGTTGCAGACCTGCGGCGGGGACGAGCCCCTGCGCCTGATCCTGGAGATCCGGCACCTGCACGGCGAGAAATACCCCTCCTTCGGCGCGCTGGATGCCGTCAACGTCGACCTTGAGGTCATCGACGAAACGTCCGAGACCTTCCGCGCCCTGGGCGACATCCGCGAGGCCCGCGGCATCCGCCTGACCCTCATGGGCCGCAAGCTGGCCGACCTGGCCGCCTAGCCCGCCCCTCCCTCTCCGCTTCGCAACGCACCCGGCAGGAAAAAGACGGAAAGTCGTCTTTTTTTGTCTCTTCTCGTCCCATTTTTGCCTTGTTTCGCCTTGACGAAAGCGTTTATCGATTTATTTTGCTTCTCACGATATCGTCTAAGCTTTGCCGACGGGCGAGGCGAGCCTGTCCGGGGCATCCGGCCGGGATTGGCGGAGGAAGGCTTTTGGGTGGGTTTTACCCCGGACGAGTTCTGATCGAGGAGAAACGATATGTCTGATGACAAGACGAAGAAGAAAGTTGATGCGAATTTTGTTTCCTGCACTGAGGATTACGAAGAGGCCTATACTGTTGCAAAGATCGTAGAGGCCAATAAGGTGACTGCTGCCAAGGCGCGCGATGCGTTCAAACATTGCTGCAATAAGGTGAAGGGTAACCAGCCGAGAAAAGAGTTTATGGCCTGCGCCCAAAAGTACCTGGAGACCAAGGCGTAAGCGAGGTGAGCTTAGCGTTGCAGGCTGGAGAAGATGGCGATGATGAGCAGGATGATGACGATGATGAGCAGCACCCGCACCGAGAGCCAGGAGGTCTGCCTGGGCGCGGCGGGGGCTGCGGCCTGGTAGGCCTGGGCCGGAGGCGGCTGCATGGCCGCCTGGGCCTTGCGCTTGCCCCAGCGGTAGCCCACGAACACCAGCAGGATGGCGATGAGCAGTCCGGCTTTGGTGAACATGCGCGCCCCCTGATGTTGCTGGCTGAGGTTGCTGGCTGGTGTTGCTGTCTGCTGTTGCCGGGTTGCCGCAGGGATCGCCCGGCGCGTGCTTGCCGATGAAGCCCGGCACCCCGCTCCCGGCCGGCCAGGACCGCGCGGCGGGATGAAAAAGGGGCGCCCCTCCAAGCGGGGGGCGCCCCGACGCGTCCCTAGATGACCTTGTTCAGCGGGTACTCGATGATGCCTTCCGCGCCCAGGGCCTTGAGCTCCGGAATGAGCCCGCGCACCACGCCCTCGTCCACCACGATCTCGACGGACAGCCAGGCCGGGTCGGACAGGCTGCTCACGGTGGGGGAGGTGAGGCTGGGCAGAAGTCTGGCCGCCTCGTCCATCTTGGCCTTGGGCATGTTCATTTTGAGGCCCACCATGCGCTCGGCCTTCAGCGCGCCCTGCAACAGCAGGTTCATCTTCTCGATCTTGGCGCGCTTGAAGGGGTCTTCCCAGGCCTTCTTGTTGGCAATGAGCCGGGTGTTGGTCAGCAGCAGGTCCTCAATGATCTTGAGGCCGTGGGCGCGGATGGTGGTGCCGGTCTCGGTCACCTCCACGATGGCGTCGCACAGGCCCTCCACCACCTTGGCCTCGGTGGCGCCCCAGGAGAAGGACACCTCCACCGGAATCTTGCGCTCGGCGAAGTACTGCTTGGTGAAGTTCACCAGCTCGGTGGCGATCTTCTTGCCGGCCAGGTCCTCGGGCTTCTTGTAGCCGGAGTCTCCGGCCACGGCCAGCACCCAGCGGGCCGGGCGGTTGCTCACCTTGGAGTAGACCAGGTCGGCCACCACCACCACGTCGGAGTTGTTCTCCAGAATCCAGTCCTTGCCGGTCAGGCCCACGTCGAGCACGCCCTGCTCCACGTAGATGCTCATCTCCTGGGCGCGGCACATGCTGCAGGTGATCTCGTCGTCGTCGATCTCGGGGAAGTAGTTGCGGGAGTGCAGGCGGATCTTCCAGCCGCTCTTCTCGAAAAGCTTGATGGTGGCGTCCTGCAGGCTGCCCTTGGGGATGCCCAGCTTCAGCTTGTTGTTACCGTTGGTGGCGCTCATTTTCCGTAGACCTCCTTGGGGTCGAATACCATGGGCGAGCACTCGCGCTCGGTGTCGCCGGCAAGTTCGCGGTAGAAACAGCTTTTGCGGCCCGTGTGACAGGCCGCCCCGCCCAGCTGGGTCACCTGGATGAGCACCGTGTCGGCGTCACAATCCAGGCGGATGGTATGGACCTTCTGCACGTGGCCCGATGTGCCGCCCTTGTGCCACAGCGTGTTGCGGCTGCGGCTGTAGTAGTGGACCTCGCCCGTTTCGAGCGTTTTGTCCCAGGCCGCCTCGTTCATGTAGGCGAGCATGAGCACGTCTCCGGTGCCGGTCTCCTGCGCGATGACAGGAACCAGCCCCCCGCACTTGGCAAAATCGGGTCTGAGCATGGAAACCTCGCGAAGAATCGTCTGCGCGGCAGGTGTTTAAAGCCGCGCGGCGAGAGCGGGTATACGCAATCCGGCAACGCTTGTCCAACCTGCGCGGGGCCGCCGTTCATATCCGATTTTTAAGTGGGGAATGTTTTGTGCCGGATATCACATGCCCCGCAAAGCCCGATAACCGGACGTTCTGGAAGGGAATTTATTTCATACAAAATGCGGGATTTTCGCCAACATCCCTTGACGCACTTGCCGGAATTCGGTAGTCACGGGGAAGACAATATTCCCTACCATTATGGCGGAATTTCGCGCTGACTGCCTTTTCGGCCGTCGGGCGGGGTCTCTGGTTTTACGGTTGCGGCAAACCCTCTCAAACGTACGAGGCAAGGAACAACAACATGGAAAAAGGAAGAGTGCTGCTGCTGAGCGCCGGGGCCGTCGTCGCCCTGGCCGTGGTCTCGATCCTGAGCCTTGAGGCGCAGGGGGTCGGGGAGGCGCAGGCAAACGCAGCTGCCAGGGCCGACGTGGTGAAGATCGACGCCATGAAGGCCTTGGGCGCGCTGGAGCTGCCGCCTGTCACGTTCTTGCATGACAAGCACACGGCTGCCGTGGAGAAGGCTGGCAAGGACTGCAAGGCCTGCCACCTGGAGAAAGACGGCAAGGTCGTGGTGAAGTTCATGCGCGAGAAGGACACCACGCCGGCTGAGGTCAAGACGATCTACCACAAAAACTGCATCGGCTGTCACACCGATCTGGCCGGCAAGGGCCAGAAGACCGGCCCGCTCGACGGCGACTGCCGCTCCTGCCACGACGCCAAGAGCAAGATCGTCTCGGCCAAGCAGCCCGCGGGCTTCAACAACGCCCTGCACTTCCGCCACAGCGAGACCAAGGAGATTCCCTCCGGTCTCAAGGGCGAGTCCGGCGAAGTCCTGAAGGACAACTGCGACCGCTGCCACCACGAGTACAACAAGGAGACCAAGAAGACCTTCTACGCCAAGGGCAAGGAAGGCTCCTGCCGCGCGTGCCACCTGGAGAAGCCCAGCAAGGATGTCTCCAGCATGGCTCAGGCCTCCCACGCCTCGTGCGTGAACTGCCACCTTTCCCTGGCCAAGGCCGGCAAGAAGGACACCGGCCCCGTGCAGTGCGCCGGCTGCCACAGCAAGGAGGCCCAGGACAAGATCGCGGCCAAGAACAAGGAGGCCGTGGCCAAGGCCCCCGAGGGCGCCAAGCTCATCCGCCGCGGCCAGCCCGAGCTCACCATCATCAGCATCGACAAGCCCGCCGAGGGCATGAAGCCCCTGGCCATGAGCCCGGCGGTGTTCAACCACAAGGCCCACGAGAAGAACGTGGACACCTGCCGCGCCTGCCACCACAAGGAGCTGAAGGCCTGCAACAAGTGCCACACGCTGCAGGGCTCCAAGGAAGGCGGCTTCGTCCAGCTTGAGCAGGCCATGCACCGCGCCACCGCCAAGCAGAGCTGCCTGGGCTGCCACAACACCAAGAAGGCCGATCCCAAGTGCGCCGGCTGCCACGACATGATGAAGCTGCGCAAGAACCCCGGCCAGGCCGAGTGCAAGAAGTGCCACATCGGCGGCAAGCTCAACGTTCCCGCCGAGCCCGGCTCCATGCCCGCCTACTGGAACATGAAGCCCGAGGAGAAGGCCGCCGCCGCCGCCACCCTCATGAAGGACCGTCCCGAGAAGGCCGACATCTTCACCACCGACGACATCCCCGAGAAGGTCGTCATCAAGAGCATGGTGAACGAGTACGAGGCCTCCGAGATGCCCCACCGCAAGATCGTGCTCAAGCTGGCCGAGAACATGAAGGACTCCAAGATGTCCGGCGTGTTCCACTCCGATCCGGGCACCCTGTGCCAGGCCTGCCACCACAACGGCCAGGCCGGCGCCAAGAAGCCGCCCAAGTGCGTGAACTGCCACGGCAAGCCCTTCGACGACAAGCAGCCCGGCCGCCCCGGCCTCAAGGCCGCCTACCACGGCCAGTGCATGGGCTGCCACAAGGCGATGGCGCTGAAGAAGCCCCTCAATACGGATTGCGTGGGCTGCCACAAGGAAAAGAAGAAGTAGGCCGGACCCCGGCACAAAAGGAGCACGTCCATGAAGAGAAGACAGTTTCTCGGCTTGCTGGGCGCCGCGGGGATCACGGCTACCCTGGGCACGACCGCGCAAGCCGCCGGTGGCAAAACCTTTGACGGCTACCCCGATGCCAAGGGCGTCCTTTTCGACGCCACCCGCTGCATCGGCTGCCGCAAGTGCGAAGCCGGCTGCAACAAGGTCAACAAGCTGCCCGCGCCGCCCAAGCCCTTCGAGGACCTGACCGTCCTCGACCGGGAGCGCCGCACGGATGAGAAGACCTACACCGTGGTGAACAAGTACCAGGGCAAGAACGGCCCGCTGTTCCGCAAGATCCAGTGCAACCATTGCATGGAGCCTGCGTGCGCGTCGGTCTGCTTTGTCCGGGCCTTCACCAAGAACCCCGACGGCTCGGTGACCTACGACGCCTCCGTCTGCGTGGGCTGCCGCTACTGCATGGTGGCCTGCCCGTTCAACATCCCGGCCTACGAGTACAACGATCCGCTCACCCCGAGGGTCATGAAGTGCACCATGTGCCATGACCAGATCAAGAAGGGCGAGATCGACGCTCCCGGCTGCGTTGGCGCCTGCCCGAAAGAGGCCCTGACCTACGGCAGACGCGAGGACCTCCTTGAGGTGGCCCGCGAGCGCATGCGCAAGAACCCCGGCCGCTACGTGAAGCACATCTACGGCGAAAAGGAGATGGGCGGCACCAACTGGCTGTACCTGGCCGGACAGGACGGCTTCGGCGCCCTGGGCATGCGCGAGGACCTGGGCACCAAGAGCGTGCCCGAGCTCAGCGCCGGACCGCTCTCCGTGGTGCCCATGGTGGCGGCCCTGTGGCCGGCGCTTCTGGGCGGCGTGTGGGCCATGAACAAGCGCAAGGAGAAGGTGGCCGAGGAGGAGACCAAGGCCGCTGTGAAGGCCGCCAAGGCCGCCACCAAGGCCGAGGCCGACGCCAAGCTGGCCAAGGCCATGGAAGGCGCCGAGCGCGACAAGGCCCAGGCCATCGAACGTGAAGTGAAACGCGCCCTGGAAGAGGCCGCCGCCGCCGCCAAGGGCGACGATGCCGGCAAGGACGGGGAGGGGGCTTAAATGACTACCGAAAACAAGTCTCTCATGACCCCGGTAAACATCATCACCGGCATCATCCTCGCCATCGGCGTGGTGATCACCGTGCTGCGGTTCACCAAGGGCCTGGGCGCGGTGACCAACCTCGACCAGAACAACGCCTGGGGCATCTGGATCGGCTTCGACCTGCTCTGCGGCGTCGCCCTGGCCGCCGGCGGGTACACCACCAGCTCGGCCTGCTACCTCTTCGGCATGAAGAAATACCACTCCGCGGTGCGCCCGGCCATCCTGACGGCCTTTTTGGGCTACGCCCTGGTGGTCTTCGCCCTGCACTACGACGTGGGCCGGCCCTACCGCCTCGTCTACCCCATCTTCCTGCAGCCCGGCACCACCTCGCTCCTGTATGAAGTGGGCCTGTGCGTCTTCCTGTACGTCACGGTGCTGGCCATCGAGTTCAGCCCCGCGGCCCTGGAATGGCTGGGCATGAAGAAGCTGCGCAACACGGTGCACAAGCTGACCCTTGCCCTCACCGTGTTCGGCGTCATCCTCTCCACCCTGCACCAGAGCTCGCTCGGCGCGCTGTACATCGCCGTGCCCAGCAAGCTGCACCCCCTGTGGTACTCGCCCTACCTGGCCGTGCTCTTCTTCGTGTCGAGCATTCCGGCGGGCCTGTCCATGGTCATCTTCGAGGGCACCCTGGCCCACAAGCCCTGGCACCACATGATGGACAAGACCCACCTGGACGAGCACGAGGGCGTCATCCTCGGCTTCGCCCGCGGGGCGTCCATCGCCCTGGCCGCCTACTTCTGCGTGAAGCTGGTGGCCGTGGCCTACGACGACAACTGGGCGTACCTGGCCACGGGCTGGGGCGCGTGGTGGCTCTTCGAGGTCCTGGGCTTCGTGGCCCTGCCGAGCCTGCTCTACGCCATCGGCAGCCGCGAGAAGAACATCAAGCTCATCAAGTGGACGGCCGCGCTGACCGTGTTCGGCATCATCCTGAACCGCTTCAACGTGTCCATGGTGGCCTTCAACTGGCAGCTTCCCGCCAGCCAGCGCTACTTCCCGAGCCTGACCGAAATCATGCTCTCCATCTTCGTGGTGACTGTGGGTGTGACCGTGTACCGCTTCATCGTGAGCCGCATGCCCATCTTCTTCGAGCACCCCGAATACAAGGACGCCCACTAAAGGAGGCGCATCGTGGAATATCATGTCTATCACGACTTCATGATGCACACCAAGAGCATCACCTACATCCTCATGGGACTGTTCGTGGTGGGCTTCTGGGGCATCTGGGCCTTCATGACCTCGCGTGACGAGGAAATCCACAAGTTTCCCGAGCACGACAAGGAGTAAGCCATGTACCAGATCATCACCGGACCCCTGCTCTGGCTGACCTTCCTGGTGTTCGTGGGCGGCCTCGCCTGGCGGGTGTACACCTACATCAAGGGCCTGGACTGGAAGCTCGACCGCGTGGCCTACGGCACGCAGTCGGCCTACGGCTGGCGCGGCGCCATGAACAGCATCGGCTCCTGGATCGTGCCCTTCGGCTCCCAGGGCTGGAAGGTGAAGCCCATCTTCACCATCCTGTTCTTCGTCTTCCACATCGGCATCGTCATCACCCCGCTGTTTTTGGCGGGGCACCTGGTGGTGCTCAAGATGCGCTTCGGCTTCGCCTGGCCGGCCCTGCCCATGATCCTGGCCGACGTGATGACCGTGGCCATGCTGTGCGCCGGGCTGTTCATCATCGTGCGCCGCATCGCCCTGCCGGAAGTGCGCATCATCACCAGCCTGTACGACTACCTCCTGCTGGCCATCACCATCGCGCCCTTCTTCACGGGCTTCATGGCGGTGCACCAGCTGGGCGGCGACTACAAGTTCTGGCTCTACGCGCACATCCTCACCGGCGAGCTCATGCTCCTGGCCGTCCCCTTCACCAAGCTGTTCCACGTGGTGGGCTTCTTCCTCTCCCGCGGCCAGCTCGGCATGGACTACGGCATCAAGCGCGGCGGCATGAGGGGCACGAACATGGCCTGGTAGCCTTCACGGCCGCCACGCCCCAAAGCGAGTCAAGGAGACAAAGCAATGCCCGAAGGTAAGTTCTGCAACCGGACGCCCATCAACACCCAGGAGGCCCTTGAGGCCCTTCTGGGCGACAAGGGCGGCAAGCAATACTACGCGGAGATGGAAGAGCTGGACGTGGACAAGGCGAAACTCGCCGCGTCCATCCAGAACACCTGCAAGTCGCGCACGCGTACCTGGCTTGAAATGTGCGCCCACTGCGGCCTCTGCGCCGACTCCTGCTTCCTGTACCTGTGCAACGACCGCGACCCGAAACAGGTCCCGGCCTACAAGATCCAGTCCACCCTGGGCGAAATGGTGAAACGCAACGGCGACGTGGACAACGAGTTCATGCGCAAGGCCATGGAGATAGCCTGGAGCCAGTGCACCTGCTGCAACCGCTGCGGCCAGTACTGCCCCTACGGCATCGACATGGGCGTCATGTTCAGCTACACGCGCGGCCTGCTCTATTCCCAGGGCTTCGTCCCCTGGGAGCTCAAGATCGGCTCGGGCATGCACCGGGTGTACAAGGCCCAGATGAACGTCACCGACGAGGACTGGACCGAGACCTGCGAGTGGATGTGCGAGGAGGCCCAGGACGAGTGGCCCGGCATGGAGATCCCCATCGACAAGCAGGATGCGGACATCATGTACACGGTCAACGCCCGCGAGCCCAAGCACTATCCGGAGGACATCTCCGAGGCGGCCATCCTCTTCCACGTGGCCGGCGAGAACTGGACCGTGCCCAGCTCCGGCTGGGAGCAGACCAGCCTCTCGCTCTTCGCGGGCGACTGGGAAGCCTGCACCATGCAGGTGAAGCACGTGTACGCCGCCATCGAGCGCCTGAACCCCAAGCGCTGCGTGGGCACCGAGTGCGGCCACGCCCACCGCGCCACGGTCATCGAGGGCCCCTACTGGGCCGGCCGCGCCGACGGCCTGCCGCCCAAACCCTACCTGCACTACGTGGAGTGGCTGGCCGAGGCCCTGCGCCTGGGCAAGATCAAGATCGACCCGGCCAAGCGCATCAAGCAGCTGGTGACGCTGCAGGACTCCTGCAACTACATCCGCAACTACGGCCTCAAGGAAGTCACCCGCGAGATCATGAGCTACCTTGTGGAGCCCGGCTACTTCGTGGAGATGAGCCCCAACAAGGAGCACAACTTCTGCTGCGGCGGCGGCGGCGGCTTCAACGGCGTGGGGCGCTTCCGGCCCCAGCGCAACCGCGCCCTCATGGTCAAGCGCGACCAGATCCTGGCCACCGGCGCCAAGCTGGTGGTGGCCCCCTGCCACAACTGCTGGGACGCCATCCGCGACCTTGAGGAAGAGTTCAAGATCGGCATCAAGTGGAGCTTCCTCAAGCCCCTGGTCATCAGCATGATGGTCGTGCCCGATCACCTGAAACCCCAGGAAGAAGAAGAGTAGCCGTTCGTTGATCCAGCGGGGAGGGGGCCGCGCGCCCTCTCCCCGCCTTTTCGCCACCCAAAACCGCCTCCCCCCCGAGACTCGGAGAGTCCATGCGCCTGAGCACAAAGAGCCGCTACGGCACCCGTATGCTCATCGACATCGCCGAGAACTACCACGACGGCCCCGTCTCCGTGGCGGAGATAGCCTCGCGCACCGGCATCAGCGAAAAGTACATGGAGAAGCTCATCCGCAAGCTCAAGAAGGCCGGGCTGGTGCTTTCCAAGCGCGGGCCCAAGGGCGGCCACGTGCTGGCCAAGCCCGCCGCCAGCATCACCGTGGGCGACATCGTGCGCGCCCTGGAGGAATGGGTGGTGCTCAAGGGCTGCTCCCTCTCCAAGGACACCTGCGCCTCCTGCGCGCGCGTGGCCTCCTGCCCCACCAAGGACGTGTGGGAGCGGGCCAACACGGCCATGTTCGAAACGCTGGACACCTACACCCTGCAGAGCCTCCTCAAAAGCGTCCGCTAGCTTCCCATCCACTCTCGGCTTTTTTTCGCGCACCCGCTTGTGCCTTCTCTCCGCTTGGTCTAAAGGTACTACACGGTGAGGTCGATACGTTGTACTGCATCGACCCGGTATCCGCCCAGAACCTCTTCGGTTTTGGGCGGTTTCGGCGAAGGTGGCGGCTGTTTGGTCTTGACTGCCCGGAGTGTCCCCCCCGCTCCCGGCAATAGCTTCGCGGAGGGCTCCATGCTGAAGAATCTCTCTCTCGGAACCAAAATCGGCGGCGGCTTCGCTGTGCTGATCATCATCTCCATGCTGCTCGGCGGCGTGGCGGTGTTCAACATGAAACGCGTGGGCACCATCGCCGACGCGCTGGAGACCGAGATCGCCCCCCAGGTGGCGGTGGCGGTCGAGGTGGAGCGCGCGTCCCTGCTCACCATGTACGACATGCGGAGCTACTCCCTCTCCGGTGACGAATCCCTTTGGGAGGGCGCCAGCAAGCACCTCGCCGAGGTGGAGCAGGCCCTGGCCAAGGCCGTGGCGCTGGCCCAAAAGCACCCGGACCTGGTCAAGCTGAAGGAGAACTCCGCCAAGGCCAGCGCAAAGGTGGCCGAGTACAAGGCCCTTGCCCTGAAGACCCACGAGCTTGAGGTGAGCAAGGACAAGATCGTCGAAGAGATGGTCGCCCAGGGCAACGAGTTCATGCGCACCAGCGGCGAGTTCCAGGACTCCCAGGTGAAGCAGGCCAAGGAGGACCTCAAGGGTCGCGTGGACGCCAAGAAGCTGGCCGAGCGCATCGACAAGGTCGACTTCATGGCCGACGTGATGAACGCCGGAAACACCATCCGGCTGGCCAACTGGAAGACCATGGCCACCCGCGACCAGAAGTTCATGAACGAGGCCATGTCGAACTTCGAGGTCATCGAGAAGAAGCTTGAGCTGATCCGGTCCCTTACCCGGCAGGAGGTCAACCTCAAGCAGCTGGACAGCGTGAAGGCCGCGGCCGTCGCCTACAGGAAGAACGTCGAGGATCTGCTGAAGATCCAGACCGCCATGGCCGAGCTTGGCAAGCAGCGCGGCGTGGCTGCCCAGGGCGTGGTCGACGCCGCCTCCGAGACCAGCGCCGTGGGCGTGAAGGAGACCATCGACGGCTCGTCCTCCGCCGCCACCGCCCTTGCCGCGGCCTCGGCCATCCTCATCGGCGGGCTGGCCATCGCCCTGGTGCTCTCCATCGTCCTGGCGCTCTTCCTCACCCGGGGCATCACCCGCCCGGTCATGCTCGGCGTGGACTTCGCCAAGCGCATGGCCGAGGGCGACTTCACCGGCCGCCTGGACATCGAACAGAAGGACGAGATCGGCGTGCTGGCCCGCGCGCTGAACGAAATGGTGGGCCGCCTGCGCGGCGTGGTGGCCGAGGTGCGCTCCGCCACGGACAACGTGGCCTCCGGCTCGGAGGAGCTCTCCGCCTCCAGCGAGTCGCTCTCCCAGGGCGCCACCGAACAGGCCGCCGCCATCGAGGAAGTCTCCTCCAGCATCGAGGAGATGGCCGCCAACATCCGCCAGAACGCCGACAACGCCCAGCAGACCGAACGCATCGCCCTGCAGGCCGCCAAGGACGCCCAGGAGGGCGGCGTGGCCGTGGGCAAGGCCGTGGTGGCCATGAAGAACATCGCCGAGAAGATCTCCATCATCGAGGAGATCGCCCGGCAGACCAACCTGCTGGCCCTGAACGCCGCCATCGAGGCCGCACGCGCCGGCGAGCACGGCAAGGGCTTCGCCGTGGTGGCCGCAGAGGTGCGCAAGCTGGCTGAGCGCTCCGGCAACGCCGCCGGCGAGATCAGCGAGCTCTCCAGCTCCACCGTGTCCGTTTCCGAAAAGGCCGGCGAGATGCTCATGAAGCTCGTGCCCGACATCCAGCGCACCGCCGAACTCGTGCAGGAGATCGCCGCCGCCACCGGCGAG
Source organism: Desulfovibrio sp. (assembly GCA_016218665.1). Lineage (GTDB taxonomy): Bacteria > Desulfobacterota > Desulfovibrionia > Desulfovibrionales > Desulfovibrionaceae > Humidesulfovibrio. The sequence continues at coordinate 21,924 of JACRDI010000016.1, forward strand.
CAGAACTCCGGCGCGGAGCAGATCAACAAGGCCATCCAGCAGCTCGACCAGGTCATCCAGCAGAACGCCTCGGCCTCGGAAGAAATGGCCTCCACCAGCGAGGAGCTCTCCAGCCAGGCCCAGCAGCTGCAAATGACCATGAGCTTCTTCCGGGTGGACGGCGGCACCAGCGTGCTGCGCCCCAGCAAGCCCAAGGCCCTGCCCGCCGGACCCTCCGCCGCGCCCAAGGCCTCTCCCAGGCCGGCCCCCAAGTCCGGGCCGCGCACGGCCCCCGCGGCCTCGGCGTCCAAGAATGGCGGCATCGAGCTTGACTTGAGCCCCGACTCGGACGACGGCGAGTTCGAGAAGTTCTAGCCCCGCACCAGGAGTACGAAATGGCAGAAAAAACCGCCATCGAGACCAGCCAGCACCTGACCTTCACCCTCGGCAAGGAGGTCTTCGCCCTGGACATCGCCAGCGTGCGCGAGGTGCTTGAGCTCACCGCCATCACCAAGATCCCCCGCACGCCAGAGTTCATGCGCGGGGTCATCAACCTGCGCGGGCACGCCGTGCCCGTCATGGACCTGCGCCTGAAGTTCGGCATGCCCAAGGCCGAAACCACCGTCGACACCTGCATCATCATCGTCGAGGTGGACTTCGAGGGCGACCGCATCATCATGGGCGGCATGGTCGACTCCGTACGCGAGGTCTTCGAGATCCCCGCCGACCGCATCGAAAGCGCCCCGCGCATGGGCACCTCCATCAGCACCGAGTACATCAAGGGCATAGGCAAGCAGGACGATGTGTTCATCATCATCCTGGACATCGCGCGCATCTTCTCCGCCGCCGAGCTCGCCCTCGCGCGGGAGGCCCAGAAGGACGCCGCGTAGCTTCAAACAAGCAACCGGGGGAAGGGAAGGCTCCGCCTCCCCCTTCCCCCGGACCCCTTTCCCCCTTCGCCAGGGGGTATGCACCCCCTGGACCCGCAGGCCAATCCAGAAGGCCCGGAGCGCTTCGCGCTCCGGGCCTTCTGCATTGGGGGCAGGCAGGACAAGGCGGGAGGGCTGAAAGAGGCGGGGCAGGCGGCCTGGCGGAACTCTCTGTCCGCGCCGCCACCCGCCCGGCCCTTCCGCGAGGGGTTGTTGTTCCGGCGCG
>JACRDI010000017.1 GCA_016218665.1 Desulfovibrio sp.
CGGAGCGGTGGGGCTCCCTGCCGAAGACCTCGCCCACCTGCTGCTGCACCAGGGGCATGCGGGTCAGGCCGCCCACCAGCACCACCTCGTCGCTGTCGCGGGCGGAGAGGCCGGCGTCGGAGAGGGCCTTCTTGCAGGGGGCGATGGTGCGCTCCACCAGATCCATGACCAACTGCTCCAGCTTGGCGCGGGAGAGCTTGACCATGAGGTGCTTGGGGCCGTTCTGGTCGGCGGTGATGAAGGGCAGGTTGATCTCGGTCTCCATGGTGGAGGAGAGCTCCTGCTTGGCCTTCTCGGCGGCTTCCTTCAGGCGCTGCAGGGCCATGCGGTCCTTGGAAAGGTCGATGCCGTTCTCGCGCTTGAACTCGTCCACCAGGTAGGCGATGACCTTCTGGTCGAAGTCCTCGCCGCCGAGGAAGGTGTCGCCGTTGGTGGCGCGCACTTCCACAACGTTGTCGCCCACTTCGAGGATGGAAATGTCGAAGGTGCCGCCGCCCAGGTCGAACACGGCGATCTTCTCGTTCTTCTTGCGGTCCATGCCGTAGGCCAGCGAGGCCGCAGTGGGCTCGTTGATGATGCGCTTGACCTCAAGGCCGGCGATCTTGCCGGCGTCCTTGGTGGCCTGGCGCTGGGAGTCGTTGAAGTAGGCCGGAACGGTGATGACCGCCTCGGTGACGGCCTCGCCCAGGTAGGTCTCGGCGTCCTTCTTCAGCTTCTGCAGGATGAAGGCGGAGACTTCGGGCGGGCTGTACTTCTTGCCCGCGATCTCGACCCAGGCGTCGTTGTTCTTGCCGGCCACGATCTTGTAGGGGCAGTGCTCGCGCCACTTCTTGACCTCGGGGCTGTCGTACTGGCGGCCCATGAGGCGCTTGATGGCGTAGATGGTCTTGTCCGGGTTGGTCACGCTCTGGCGCTTGGCGATTTCGCCGATCAGGCGTTCCTTGTCGGTGAAGGCCACGATGGACGGCGTGGTGCGGCCGCCCTCGGGGCTGGTGATGCATTTGGGGTCCTTGCCCTCCATGACGTACACGCAGGAGTTGGTGGTGCCCAGGTCGATGCCGATGATCTTGCCCATAAAAGAAACCTCCGGGTGAGGAAGAATGTTTGCTGTTGCGATGTGATGTAAGACCGCTTTCGCCGATGTAAAGACCGCTGGGCTAGGCTTCGATGGCCTTGTTCACCAGCACCTTGGCCGGCCGGATGACGCGCCCCTTGAGGACGTATCCGGGCTGGGCCACCTTGACCACGCAGTTCTCGTCCTTGTCCGGCTCGCACACGGTGCCGATGGCCTCGTGCACGCCCGGATCGAAGGCCTCGCCGCAGGAGCCCACGCACTCCAGGCCGTGCCTTTTGAGGGTGTCGAGAAAGATCTTGCGGGTCATCTCCACGCCCATGACCAGGTTCTTGCACGCGGCGTCGCTCCCGGCGTGCTCGATGGCCAGGCCCAGGTTGTCCAGCACGGGCAGGAGGTCCGCCAGCACGCTCTCGGTGGCGTAGCGGCGCACTTCCTCGGTCTCGCGCTGGATGCGGCGCTTGAAGTTCTCGTTGTCGGCCAGGGCGCGCAGCTTCACGTCCTCGGCCTCGGCCATCACGGCGCACTTGGTGCACACGTGGGCCTTGCACAGCGCGGCCAGTTCCTCTTCGGAAAGATTCACCTGGCTCTGCTCCTGGCCTTCGGCGGCGTCTTTCGCCCCTTCGGCCTCGGCGTCTTTCGTCTTCTTTTTATCCGACATGCGTTTTGTCCCGTCCTTGATCTCTCTCGCCCCTTGGCCCCTGGCCAGGTCTTCGTGCAGGGCGTTCGGTCCGACACAGGCGACGCCGGGCAGCTTGCGAGGAAGCGGGCCCGGCGTCGAGGTCAGTCACATGAGTAAGCACGTCTGGGGGCTTGTCAACACGCGGCGGGGCTGGTTCGCCGCGCTTTTGTGCAAAAAAAGCCACCAGGGAGGGCGGGGGAGGCTCAAAGCAGGAACTGGCCGTCCTCGTAGATGGTGCGCCTGCCGCCCCCGGCCAGGGTGGCGGTGACGCGTTTCTTCTCGGTGTTCACCAGGTCCCAGTGCATGCCGGAGACGTTGAAGCCAAGCTCCTCCTCCCGTTCGGCCGTCAGTTCCTGGGACGGGCCGGCGAAGCTGGCGGCGCTGGCCCCGCCCAGGGCGATGTGGCAGTTGCCGTTGTCGCCGCCGCAGTTCTCGTCCAGCAGGGTGTGGGCCATGAAGCGCTCCACCTTGGAGATGCGCTTGTCCGTAAGGGAGAACTCGCCCACGCGCCTGGCTCCCCCGTCGGACATCAGGCAGCCTGACAGGAACGACTGGCCCTGGGCCGCCTGGGCAGAAACGGCCACGCCGTTGTGGAACTCCAGCCGGGTCTGGGAAACCAGCCGCCCCCAGCGGATGCTCGGCTGGTCGGCGTAGTACACGCCCGAAACCGTGCGCCAGTCCGGCGCGAGGTAGAGTTCGAAGCCGGGGATGTTCCGCCCGGTGACGCCCACGAAGCGGCGCTTGGCCCCGGGCGAGAGGGTCAGGTCCATGTTGGCGCTCTCCATGCGGAAGGATTCGATCTTGAGTCCGTCCAGCCACTTGGCGATGTCCGCCAGCTCCTGCTTCACGCGCTGCCACTGGCGCACGGGCTCCGGCGCCAGGAGCAGGCAGGCCCGGGCCAGGCGTTCGGTATACTCGGGCAGGTCCATGCCGCTGGCCTCCGCCAGGGCCTGGGTGGGGTACAGGCACACGGTGGAGCCCAGGAGCCCGGCGCGGCGGCGGCGGTCCAAAAGGGCCATGGCCGCCATCTCGCTCTTTTCGCCCTGGGCGATGCTGTACGGGTCCACCTCGCTCAGGCTTCCCAGGTCGTCCGGGGCGAGGATGGTGATGACCCCGGCCGTGACGCGGAAAAGGTCGTCCAGCCCGGGCTGGGCGAAGGTAAGCTGGCCGAAGCTGGAGTTGCCGAAGTGCTGGGCCTGCATGAAGCCGGTGGGCAGGGCCTGGGGCAGGGGGTGCAGGTGCGCGTCCATGAGGGCGGCGTAGACGGCCTCGGCCAGGGGCGCGGCCTCCAGGTCGAAGCGCAGGAGCACCAGTTCGCCGTTCTTGAAGGGCACCGAGCGGGAGGTGCGCACGGCCCACACCAGCACGTCGGCGTAGGAGGCGAGGGTGTCATTCGTCAACAAGGGCACTCTGTCCTCCCGGAGGCAATCTGCCGCTCAATTCCCGGCGTCATCCGCGCCGGGGCGCCTGCGTGGACAGGCGGAGGCGTCGGGGGCGGGGGAGATGCGGTTGCGGCCCTGGCGCTTGGCGGCGTAGAGGGCGCTGTCGGCCTCGCGCACGAAATTTTCAGCGGCCATCGACTCCACGGGCACGCAGCTGGCGACGCCGAGGCTCACGGTGACGATGCCGGTTTCGCTCTGCGGGTGGGACATGGCCAGCTTCCACACTTCGGCCTGGATGCGCCGGGCGGTCTCCAGCGCGCCGCGCAGATCCGTATCGGGCAGCAGCATGGCGAACTCCTCTCCGCCGTAGCGCGCGGCAAGCCGCCCGGATCGCCGCTCCGCCCGGACCATGGCCTCGGCCAGGGCCTTCAGGCAGAAGTCGCCCGCGACGTGTCCACTTTCGTCATTGTAGTGTTTGAAGTGGTCCACATCAAGCAGGATGAGCCCCAGGGGCGTACCGCTACGCCGGGCGCGGTTCCACTCCTGGGCCAGCATGGCGTCGAAGTGGCGGCGGTTGGCTATGCCCGTCAGCCCGTCGGTGTTGCTCAGGCGCTCCAGCTTGGCGTTGGCCTCCGCCAGGGCGCGGGTGCGCTCCTCGATGACGGTCTCAAGCTCGCGGTTACGGTCGTGCAGGTTCTTCAGCGGGTAGACCTCGCCGTCCTCCACCAGATGGTAGGGGATGGAGATGGTGCTGTTCACGATCATCCACCGGCCGTGCTCCTGCCTGAAGATGAGCAGCAGCCGGGCGGTTTCCTGGGAGAGGATGTGGTCCTTGATGGGCAGGTGGATATGGAAGAAGCCCGTGACGGTGACGACGTCCTCGGCGAGGTCCTGCATGGAGATGTCGAGAAGTTCGATGCGCAGTGAATCTGGCACCTGGGCGAAATCCTGCCGGGTGATGTCTACCCAGGCGGCGCGGTCCTTGACCAGGAAGTCGCCACCACCGGTGAAGCCGCTGAAGCAGTCGCTGAACTTCGCTGTAAGTCGGTCGTCGCGTCCGGCGTACAGGGCGATGTATTCGTCGAAAAGCGCACGTATGAGCTGGTGGCGTTCTGTCCTTGGCATGGAGGCCTCTGACGTGTCTCGGACGTGGGGCTTGCGAGGGTTTGTGAAGACCATGTTGTACTGATGGTTGTGGTTTCTACTTGTATCTCTGGCGAGATGCCAGAAAAAAAGCACGTCGACACAAAGATGCCGGACGGGGGCGACCAGGCCAGTCGCGCCCGTCCGGCGTACTCTTCTATCAGTCCAGACCCTAGCCCAGATCTTCCATCAGCGCCTTGAAGGTGAACTTGGCCGCGGCCAGCGCGCCGCCAAAGCCGCCGCCGGGGTTGCCCCAGGCGCTCGACAGGTACAGCCCCTTCACCGGGGTGCGGTTGTCCAGGCGGGTGAGGAAGGAGTTGCCCACGGTCTGGTCGTAGCCGTAGATGGCTCCGGCCGGGTTGCCGGTGAAGCGCCGGTTGGTCAGCGGGCTCGACACCTCGCGCATGGTGATCATCCCGGACAGGCCCGGCACCATCTTCTGCTCAACGGTCTTGATGAACAGGTCGGCGATGCGGTCCTTCTCCTGGTTGTAGGCGTGCTTGCTCCCGGCCGCGTAGTCCTTCTCGTACTTCTTCCAGGGCTCCATGCCGGAGAGGCACATGATGGCCATGGTGTTCGTGCCCTTGGGCGAGAAGCCCGGCACCAGGTGGTCGTAGATCATGCAGCCCAGGCCCACCTTTTCCCAGTCCCCGGTCATGGAGGCCGCGTAGGTGATCTCCGGGTCGTCCTGGAGGTCGATGGAGAACTCGGCCCGGGGCTGGATTGTCGTCAGGTCGCCCTTGACGCCCAGCCAGACGATGACGCTGCTGAGGCTGGGGGTGAAGCCGGACAGCCGGGCCGTGTACTTCTCCGGCAGGGTGCCCTTGGGGAGCATGCCGAAGGTGACGGGCGCGGCGGCGTTGCTCACCACGACGCGGGCGGAGAAACGCTTGCCCGAGGCCGTGCGCACCCCGCTGGCCCGACCGTTCTTGAGCTCTATCCGCGTGACCTGCTCGCCCAGCAGGACCTTGCCCCCGGCCTTGGTGATGACATCGGCCAGGGCGTTGCTCATGGCCTGGGAGGTGCCGCGCACGTACTGGCCGCCGTGGGTCAGGTAGTCGGCCATGGGCTCCAGGTAGTAGAAGGCCGCCAGCTTGGAGGGCGGCAGGCCGTAGTAGCCCCAGGTCATGCCGATGAGGGCCTTCAGCTTGGGGTTGGCGATGAAGCGGTCCATGACCTGGCCCAGGGTGCTGCCGGCAACGCTCCACAGGATGGGGTAGATCTTGGGGAACTGCGCCTTGTCGGTGATGCCCTTGGTCTCGAGCGCGTCCAGTTCCTGCGTGAACTGCCGCCAGAAGGCCATGAACTTGGCGATGGGCTCCTTCTCGCCGGGGAAGCGGCGGACGAGTTCGGCCTCCAGCCCGGCAAGGCCCGCGTTGGGCAGGTCCACAATGCCCTGGGAATCCACGCGGCTCCAGGCCTGCTTGTGGTCCACCAGGTCCAGCCTGTCGTAGATGCCCATTTCCGTCAGCAGCTTGCGCGAGCTGGGGGAGCGGGCCACGGTGGAGTGCAGGGAGACCTCGCACTTGAAGGTGTTGCCCGCGTCGTCGTCGCGCTCGAAGCTGGTGGCGTAGCCGCCGGGGATGGTGTGCTGCTCGATGACCAGCGGCTTGAGGCCGTTTCTGGCCATCAGCGCCGCGCAGCCCAGGCCGCCCAGCCCCGCGCCGATGACGATGGCGTCGTATGCTCTGGGCTTGCGTTTCTTGGCGATGGCCTTGGCCAGGGCCGGGGCGGGCGCCCAGCCGATGACGGCCGATCCGGCCAGGAAGGTCATGATCTCCAGGAATTTGCGGCGGGTGATGGACATGGGGGCGCCTCCGTGGGGATGATGAGGTTGGAGTACGCGAAATGTGTACGTGTAATGTTGAATGATGTCAAAAACCTCCGGCGGAGGTGCCGAAAATCGTGACAAAACAAGAGGGGCCGTGGCGGCCCCTCTTTTTGTTTGCATAAGCTCAAATATTATTCTGTTGATTATGTGCTTGAGGAATGTTGGTGCTTAATTGTCTCTTCAATCAAGTCTAAAAGAGAGTTAGCTGATTTTTTTAGAGTTTCAATGTCAATATCGGGTATCTCTAGGAAATCGTGGAATATTGTAGCGCTTGTTTGAAGTATCGAAGTTATTGAGTGTATGTATTTTGCTGTGTTTTCTGTGCTAGGGGCACAGTGTGAAACGGCATCATGACCGTTGTTGTCTGAATGTGCATATACTAGGCTGTCAAGGTTGTTGTGTGAGCTTCTGCATAAATCATTATAAAGTGAAAAATATTCGATTTCTCTCGCTGCAGATTTAAATCTTGAAATTAGTTTTGTCTTGTTCTCAAGATGCTTATGCGTGGAGACAATGCTTTTGGCAGCTTGTAGCCTTCTTTTGGGAATTGAACCATCACTGAATAATTCGCTATACTTTTTGTGAGATTCAAAGTGTCGTAGCATTTTTAGCTCTTGCTGTGCAAGCGACAATAACATAATATCTGGATAGTCATCAAATTTTGAAATATTTATTAGGTCAATGGATGCTTCGTGTACACTTCTAAGTATGACAGGAATGTATGACACTATTTTTCCATGAATCAGTAGTCGGCATGTGTCGCAGCCAGCTAGGATGCGACTAAACAATAAGGTCGCGATGTGTCTGCTTCTGTCACTATACGTTAGCTCTTTGTCAGCAAAGGCTGTATGAATGTTTTGTAAGAAAATATCAAAATCAGATATTATCGTTTCCATGTTTAACCTTTTCGCATGATAATAGAGTGTGATAGTTAAGTGGCTGGACGAGTAGGATCTCGTCCAGCCACTCTTGCTATTGGATGGTTGTTACCGTCTCGGCGTCGTACTCCACCCCGCCGTCCTCGTCCTTGCGGCCGAACACGATGCGCCCGTCCAGCAGGTCCACCACCACGTCGCTGCCGTCGCCCAGGCGGCCGGAGATGATCTCCCGCGCCAGCGGGGTCTCCAGGTGGGTCTGCAGGTAGCGCCGCAGGGGGCGCGCGCCGTACACCGGGTCGTACCCGGCCTCGGCCATGAAGCGCTTGGCCGCCTCGGTGATGGTGAGGCCCATCTTGCGGTCGGCCAGGCGGGCGCGCAAGGAGCCGGCCAGCAGCTCGATGATGGCCACGAGCTGCTCCTGCTGCAGCGGACGGAAGAGCACGGTCTCGTCCACGCGGTTCAGGAACTCCGGCCGGAAGTGCCCGCGCAGGGCCTCCATGACCTGCTCCTCCACGCCCGAAGCGAAGGTGCCGTCGGGCTCGATGCCCGCCAGCATGTACTGGGCCCCGATGTTCGAGGTCATGATGAGGATGGTGTTCTTGAAGTCCACCGTGCGGCCATGGCTGTCGGTCAGCCGCCCGTCGTCCAATATCTGCAGCAGGGCGTTGAACACGTCCGGGTGGGCCTTTTCCACCTCGTCGAAGAGCACCACGGCGTAGGGCTTGCGGCGCACGGCCTCGGTGAGCTGGCCGCCCTCGTCGTAGCCCACGTAGCCCGGAGGCGCGCCGATCAAACGCGCCACGGAGTGCTTCTCCATGTACTCGCTCATGTCCAGGCGCACCATGTTCTCCTCGGTGTCGAAGAGCGCCTCGGCCAGCGTCTTGCACAGCTCGGTCTTGCCCACGCCGGTGGGGCCCAGGAACAGGAAGCTGCCGATGGGCCGGCGCGGGTCCTTGAGGCCGGCGCGGGCGCGCAGCACGGCGTCGGCCACGGCCTGCACGGCCTCGTCCTGGCCCACCACGCGCTGGTGCAGCAGCTCCGGCAGGCGCAGCAGCTTCTCGCGCTCGCCCTCCAGCAGCCGCGTGACGGGAATGCCGGTCCAGCGGGAGATGATGGCAGCGATGTCGTCCGGGCCCACTTCCTCCTTCAGCAGGCGGGGGCCGTCGGATTCCTGGGTCTCGGCGCTGTCGGCCAGCTGCTTCTCCAGGGCGTTCAGCTTGCCGTAGCGCAGCTCGGCCGCGCGGTTGTAGTCCAGGGCGCGCTCGGCCTCCTCGATTTCGAGCTTGGTCTGCTCGATGGCGGCCTTGATGCGCCGCACCACCTCGATGGCGCTCTTCTCGCGCTCCCACTGGGCCATGAATTCGCCCTGCCTGCCCTTGAGCTCGGCGAGCTCTTCTTCGAGCTTGTCCAGGCGGTCGCGGCTGGCGGTGTCGGTTTCGCGCTTCAATGCCTCGCGCTCGATCTCCAGCTGGAGCACGCGGCGGTTGGCCTCGTCCAGCTCCGTTGGCAGGCTGTCGATGTCCGTGCGGATCATGGCCGCGGCCTCGTCGATCAAGTCGATGGCCTTGTCCGGCAGCTGACGGTCGCTGATGTAGCGGCTGGAGAGGGTGGCCGCCTCCACGATGGCCGAGTCGCTGATGCGCACGCCGTGGTGCACCTCGAAGCGCTCCTTGAGGCCGCGCAGGATGGAGATGGTGTCCTCCAGGCTGGGCTCGTCCACCATGACGGGCTGGAAGCGGCGTTCCAGCGCCGGGTCCTTCTCGATGTACTTGCGGTACTCGTCCGTGGTGGTGGCGCCGATGCAGTGCAGCTCGCCGCGCGCCAGCAAAGGCTTCAGCATGTTGCCGGCGTCCATGGCGCCGTCGGCCTTGCCCGCGCCCACGATTGTGTGCATCTCGTCGATGAACAGGATGATGCGCCCCTCGGACTGCTGCACGTCCTTCAGCACGGCCTTGAGGCGCTCCTCGAACTCGCCGCGGTACTTGGCCCCGGCGATGAGCGCGCCCATGTCCAGGGCGAAGATGGTCTTGTCCTTGAGGCCCTCGGGCACGTCCTCCTTGACGATGCGCTGGGCCAGGCCTTCGGCGATGGCGGTCTTGCCCACGCCGGCCTCGCCGATGAGCACGGGGTTGTTCTTGGTGCGGCGCGAGAGGATGCGAATGACGCGGCGGATCTCCTGGTCGCGGCCGATGACCGGGTCCAGCTTGCCGCTTCTCGCCTCGTCCACCAGGTCGCGGCCATACTTCTTGAGGGAGTCGTAGGTGGCCTCGGGGTTGTCGCTGGTGACGCGCTGGTTGCCGCGCACCTCGGTGAGGGCCTGCAGGAACTTGTCGCGCGTGAGGCCGAACTGGCGGTTCACGCGGCCCGCAGGAGAAGACGGCGGCTCGTCGAGCAGGGCGAGGAAGATGTGCTCCACGCTCACGAACTCGTCCTGCATGCGCTTGGCGGCCTCGTCGGCGCGCACCAGGGCCGCGCTGGCGGCCTGGGTCACGTGCACCTGGCCGGGCTGTGCGCCCGGGCCGGACACGGAGGGCAGGCGGGAGAGCTCGCCCTCCGCGGCCTGCACGTAGGCCTTGGCGTCCAGGCCGCACTTGCCGATGATCTGCGGCACGAGCCCGCCGTCCTGGGCGGCCAGGGCGTGCAGCAGGTGCAGGGTGTCCACCTGCTGGTGCCCGCGCGAGATGGCCAGGTTCTGGGCGTCGGAAAGGGCCGCCTGGGACTTTTGCGTCAGTCTGTTGGGATCCATGTGTCGTCCTCCCGAAATGGCATTCCAGGTTGGATGTCCGTCTTCAGGTCATTGCGCGGCTAGAGCAGCCGCTTGAGTTCCGCGATCTCCTGCTCCAGGCGTTCCACGCGCTCCAGCAGGTCCACGATGATCGAGCCCGCGGCCGAGGGAATCTCCAGGTCGCGGCACAGGCGCATGAGCTTCTGCACGCGGTACACGTCGCCCACGCGGAAGAGCTGCTCGTCGGCTCCGGTGCGCACGGGCTCAAGCCAGCCCATGTCCAGCAGTTCCACAACGGTGGCGGGTTCGGCGCAGGTCATCTCCACCAGCCGCGCCCAGGCGATGAGCTCGGAGCGGATGGGCAGGCTGTGCGTGTCAGTGGTCTTCAGCTGCGTCATTCTGCGTCTCCTCGGGGATATGTCCTGTCCGGCGCGTCTGCTTCCGGCGCCTAGGGCCTTGGGTTGAAGGACGAGGCCTTGGCCAGCTTCTCCCACAGGCCGCGCTCCTCTTCGGAGAGCGCCTTGGGCGTCTGGATCATGATGCGCACCATCTGGTCGCCGCGCCTGCCCGCCGTGCCCAGGCCCTTGCCGCGCACGCGCAGCTTCGCGCCGGAGCCCACGCCGGGCGGAATCTTCATCTCCACCGCGCCGTCCAGGGTGGGCACGCGCACCGTGGCGCCCAGCGCCGCCTCCCAGGGGGCCAGGGCAAGGTCATAGACGACGTTGTCCTCCTTGACCTTGAACTGGGGGTGCGGGGCCAGCTTGATGCGCAGGTAGAGGTCGCCGGGTTCCCCGCCGGGGGCGCCGGGGCTGCCCTGGCCCGCCAGGCGGATCTTCTGGCCGTCCTTGATGCCGGGCGGAACGTTCACCTTGAGGGTGCGCGTCTGCATCACGGGGTAGCCGTCGGCTCCGGGCACGTGCTCCTGCAGGTTCACCGACTGCGGGCCGCCCGCGAAGGCCTGCTCCAGGCCGATCTCGTAGGTGACCTCCACGTCCTGCCCGCGGCGCGGCCTCTGCTGGAAGCCGCCGCCGCCGAAGCCGCCGCCGCCCTGGAAGCCGGAGAAGCCGCCGCGCGCGCCGCCCCCGCCAAAGAGCGTCTCGAAGAAGTCGCTGAAGCCGGCGCCGCCGGAGAAGCCGCCCCCGCCCCCGCCGCCGGAGAAGTTGAAGCGCATGTTCTCAAAGCCCGGAGGCGGCTGGAAATTCTGCCCCTGCTGCCAGTTGGGGCCCAACTGGTCGTAGAGCTTGCGCTTCTCGGGGTCCTTGAGCACCTCGTAGGCCTCTCCCGCCTCCTTGAACTTGGCCTCGGCGGACTTGTCGCCGGGGTTCAGGTCCGGGTGGTGCTTGCGGGCCAGCTTCTTGAAGGCCTTGGATATCTCGTCCTGGGTGGCTTGTTTGCCCACGCCCAGAATCTTGTAGTAGTCCTTGTATTCCACGCTCATTGCAAAACAACTCCTGTGCAGCGGTTGCCGCGATCTCTCTCCAGCGTGCAAAATAGTGTGTGTTTGCGCCCTGTCAAGGGAGTTTTCCACAGGTTTCGGGCCTGGCGCTCCGCTCTGCGCCTTTGCCCTCCGTCCTTGCCATCCTTTGGCGATCTGATACCACAAAGCAACAACAGGAGGATAGCCCCGTGCGCCGCTGCCCGCCTTCTTTCCTTCCGGTCCTGCTGTCGGCCTTCCTTCTCCTGGCTCCTTGCGGGCTGGCCCTGGCCGGGGGCCGTACCGCCCTGGTCATCGGCAACGCCGCCTACCCCACCGCCCCGTTGCGGAATCCGGTGAACGACGCCACGGACATGGCCGCGGCCCTGGCTGGGCTCGGCTTCGAGGTAACGCTGCTCAAGAACGCCTCCATGCAGCAGATGGAGGAGGCCGTGCGCGCCTTCGGGCTCAAGCTGCGCGGCGGCGGCATGGGGCTGTTCTACTTCGCCGGGCACGGCGTGCAGGTGGCGGGGGAGAACTACCTCGTGCCCGTCAACGCGGTGATCCAGAGCGAGGGCGACGTGAAGTACGGCTGCCTCAACGCCGGCCTTGTGCTGGCCAAGATGGAGGACGCCGGCAACGGGCCCAACATCGTCATCCTGGACGCCTGCCGCAACAACCCCTTTGCGCGCAGCTTCCGCTCGGCCGAGGCGGGCCTGGCGCGCATGGACGCACCCACGGGCTCCATCATCGCCTATGCCACGGCTCCGGGCAAGGTCGCGGGCGACGGCGAGGGCAGAAACGGCCTGTACACCCAGCACCTGCTGCGAAGCATCGCCACGCCGGGGCTGTCCATCGGCGATCTGTTCATGAACGTGCGCGAGGGCGTCGTGCGCGAGTCGGGCAAGAAGCAGGTGCCTTGGGAGAATACCTCGCTCATCGGCCGTTTCTCTTTCGCCGGCCAGCCGGCGGCCCCGGCGCCCGCGCCCGCGCCAAAGCCCGCGCCGAAGCCCGCTGCGGTGGAGCAGACGGCGCCCCCGGCCAGCCCGGATGAAGCCAAGCTCATGGCGGACCTGAGCGCCTACCGCGGCACCAAACGCGACGAGGAGACCGAGGCGAAGCTTTTGGCCAGGGCCCAGGCACTTGCCGCAAGGGGCAGCGTCTACGGCCGCTTTGCCCAAGGCTGGCTGAGCCTGGACGAGATCGAGCACAACCAGGCCGTTGCCCAGGCCGTCAAGCAGAACATCCCTCTTGCGCTCGTCAGCCGCGCGGAGTTCCTGGCCGAGCAGCCGGTGACGCCCGCGGATGAGGCCGAGGCCCGGGAACTGCTGCAGCGGGCCATGCGTCTGGGCGAGCCGGAGGCCAGGCTCGACCTCGGGAACCTGCTTATCATGGGCAAGGGCGGAGCAAAGGACGTGGCGGGCGGCGAGCGCCTCTTCGCCGAGCTGGTCAATGAGCGCATCGCTTACGGGACAAAGGTCGCGCTGGCCTATTTCGCCCTTGGCGAGAAGCACCTGCCCAAGACCGATGCCGACGCCAAGGGGATAGCCTTTGCGCGCCGCGCGGCCAGCCAGGGGGATGTGGCCGCCATGATGCTCCTGGTCGAGGTGTACCAGCGTGGGGGGCACGGCCCCAAGAATCCCCGCGAGGCCTGGAGCTGGCTGGAGAAGGCCGCCGGCCGCGGCGACGTCTGGGCCATGATGGACATGGCCAGCGCCTACCAGTTCGGCAGCAAGGATCTGGGCGTGCAGCAGAACGAGGTGCAGGCCTACGCCTGGTACCGCAAGGCCGCGGGCCTGGGCAACCAGCTTGCGGCGGTCTATCTCGCCAAGATGGTCATCAACGGGCAGGGCGTGGTCAAGAACGTCCAGGAAGGTCTGGCCATGCTCAAGGGCCAGGCCGACCAGGGCAGCGTGGAGGCCCAGTACGAGCTGGGGACGATGTACCTGGACGGCGACGGCGTGCCGGCGAACAGGCCGGAGGCCTATTATTGGTACTCGCTGGCCCAGCGCAACGGCTCTCGCACGGCCACGTTCAGGCTGGTGCCGCTGGCCCCGCAGGTTCCGGCCGCGGAGCGCGCCAAGCTCGACGCCAAGGTGGCGGCGTGGAAGCCCAAGGCCGCCAAGTAGGCCTCAGCTGAGGCGGAAGCCCTTGTACTGGCAGTGATAGCACCTCTCCGGGCGCATGAACAGGCGTACCAGAAACATTCCGGCAAGAAAGCCGCCCACGTGCGCCCACCAGGCGATGCCCTGGGCCTGCCCGCCAAGCTGCTCGAACAGGCCGGAGAAGATTTGCGAGAGGAACCAGAGGCCAAGGAAGAGCCAGGCCGGCAGGGAGACGATGTAGGGAATGATGATGATGGGGATGAAGGTGAGGACCTTGCCGCGCGGATAGAGCATGACGTAGCCGCCCATGACCCCGGCGATGGCCCCGGAGGCACCGATGATGGGCGCGCTCTCCGTGAGGTTGAAGGCCATGTGCAGCGCCAGGGCCGCCAGTCCGCAGAGCAGGTAGAACGCCAGGAAGCGCAGCGGTCCCATGACGTCCTCGATGTTGTCCGCGAAGATCCAGAGCATCCACATGTTCATGATGAGGTGCACCCAGCCCGAGTGCAGGAACATGTAGGAGAAGAAGGGCAGCACGCCCATGGCCGGAAAGCCCGCGAAGTACGCCCAGTCGGGAAAGGCGTAGCGCGCCGGCACCACCCCCAGGAGCTTGTACAGCACCTCCCGCACGTACGGATCCTGCCCGCTGATGAACACGTGCAGCCCCAGGTTGACCACGATCACCAGGATCACGGCCACGGGCGTGTGCACGCGGGGTATGTCGTCGCGCAGGGGGATCATGAGCCGGGGTCTTCCTGCAGCGGGGCATCGGCGGCGGCGTCCAGCAGAGCCTGCAATGCGGCGGCGGCCGTGTGGGAACGGTCCGCGCGCAGGGCTGCCAGGCCGTCCAGCAGGCGCGCGGCCGTCTCCTTCAGCTCCGCCAGCCCGGCGGAGTTGTCCACCACAAGGTCGCAGGCGGCGAGCTTGCGTTCCTCCGGCCACTGCCACGATTCCAGCGCGGCCAGCACCTCGGGGCTCATGCCCCGGCTCTGGCGGAAGGCGCCCTGGCGCAGTTCGCCGGGGCAGCGCACGCCCACCACCACATCGGCCATGCGCGGGCCGGACTTAGCGCCGGGCTTCGCGCCGGGCTTGGCGCCGCCTTTTCCCGGCTGCCAGCCGGCCTCGAAGTAGAGCGGAATCTCGGCCACGGCCAGGGGCTCCGCGCTGTGCGCGGCCCAGAATTCCTCCAGCCTGTGCCGCACAAGGGGATGGACCACGTCCTCCACCTCGCGCCGGCGCGCCGGATTCTCCATGAGCAGGGCCAGCAGGGCCTTGCGGTCCACTCCGCCGTGCGCGTCGAGGATGCCCTTGCCCAGGCTGCGGGCCAGAAGCGCCGCGCCGTCGCCGCCGGGGGAGTAGAGTTCGGCCACGCAGGCGTCGGCGCTGAACACGGGCGGGCCGCCGGGCAGCTCGGCCAGGGCGCGCAGCAGGGCGGACTTGCCGCAGCCGGGCATGCCCGTGACCACCACGCGCTGGCAGTCTGCCGCCAGGGCCAGCAGCAGGTCCATGAAGTCCTGCGGCGGGTCCTGGCGGAAGGTCATGGTCTCGCCGTCCTCCGGGTGCTCGAAGGCCAGGCGGAAGGCGTGGAGCATCTGCCTGGGCGCGAGGGCAGCCAGGGGGCCCTTTTGCGCCAGCCAGCGGGCGTGGTGCGAGGGGCCGTACACCGGGTCGCCCACAAGGGGGGTGCCCATGTGCGCCAGGTGCACGCGGATCTGGTGCGTGCGGCCGGTGTGCAGGTCCACGGCCAGCAGGCTGGCCCGGCCCAGGCGGTCGGTCCACAGCCTGCGCCAGCTGGTGCGGGCGTCGCGGCCGCCCTTCTGCAGCACGGCCATTTTGGTGCGCAACGATGGGTGGCGGCCCATGGGCAGGTCGATGTAGCCCGCGTCGTCGCCGAAGCGGCCGGTCTCGTCGCCCTTGGGGCGGCCGTGGACGATGGCCAGGTAGGTCTTGTGCACGCGCCGGTCGGCGAAGGCCTGGGAAAGCTCCAGCCGCGCGCCCTCGTTCAGGGCCACCAGGATGAGGCCGCTGGTGTCCTTGTCCAGCCGGTGCACGATGCCCGGCCGTTCGCCCTCCATGCCGGAAACCTCCGGCGCGAGTTCGGGAAAATGATGCAGCAGGCGGTTCACCAGTGTTCCGGCGGGCTGGCTGGGGGCCGGGTGGGTGGTGAGCCCGGCCTGCTTGTTGATGATGGCCAGCACCCCGTCGCGGTGCAGCACGTCGAGGGGGCCGTCCTCGGGCAGGGGCACGCCCGCGCCGGAGAGGTCCGGGGCGTCGAGTCTCAGGCGCTCGCCGCCTTCCAGCTTCTGGCCGGGCTTCTTGATGGGCTTGCCGTCCACCGTGGCCAAGCCGGCCTGCAGCCATTCCTTGACGCGCTCACGCGAGACGCCGAAGTCCGCCAGCTCCCGGGCCCAGAACTGGTCCAGGCGCATGCCGGCGTCCTCGATGGGCGCCAGGCGCTGCTGGAGGCCGCCCAGGCGCGCGCGCGCGGGCTCGCCGCCTTCCTCTGCGTCGTCGAAGGGGTCCAGCTCGTCCAGTTCCGGGGTGTCGTCGTCGATATCGTGGCGCATGGGGGCTTCTTAGCCTGCGGCGCGGAAAAGCACAAACGCCGCCGCCTTGACCCGCCGGGGAGCCCGTCGTACAAGACGCCCACCCGATCCGTCGGCACATCAAACCCGCGAGGGCCCATGGCTCCCAACATCGTCGGCCTCATTCTGACCTACAACGGCGAGCGCCTGCTGGAGCGCTGCCTCAAGTCCCTGGACTTCTGCGACACCCTGGTCGTGGTGGATTCCTTCAGCACGGACGCCACCGTGGACATCGCCGAGCAGGCCGGAGCCGTGGTGCTCAAGCGCAAGTGGGAGGGGCCCGGCCCGCAGTTCCGCTTCGCCCTGGAGCACATCCGCGCCATGGAGCCCAGGGTGGACTGGGTGGTGAGCCTGGACCAGGACGAGTACCTCACCGACGAGCTCAACGCCAACGTGCGCGCGGCCATCGCCGCCTTCCGCCCGGAGGACGGCGCGGCCGGATTCCTGACGCCCAGGGCTTCCTTCTATTTCGACCGCTTCCTGAAGCACAGCGGCTGGTACCCGGACTACCTCTTCCGGGTCTTCCGGCCCGACAGGATGGAGGTGCGCGTGAGCGGCGCGCACTACAGCTTCCACGCCCTTGGCCCCACCAGCAAGCTTCGGGGCGACATCATCCACTATCCCTACCGCAACTTCCGCGAGCACCTGGACAAGGTGAACTCCTACGCGCAGCAGGGCGCGGACGACCTGAAGCGCAAGGGCCGGCCCGGCGGCGTGCTCAAGGGCGTTCTGCGCGGGCTGGCGCGTTTTCTCAAGATCTACGTGCTCAAGCTGGGCGTGCTGGACGGCCGCGCCGGGTTCGTCAACGCCGTGCACGGGGCCTTCTACGCCTTTTCGAAGCACCTGCGCGCCGCGGAGACGGAAGACTGGGGGCCCCGGCCGTGAAGATCGCCGTGGCGGTGAGCGGCGGGGGCGACAGCCTCGCCTCCCTGCTGCGCCTGCTGGGTGAGGGGCACGAGGTCTTCGCCCTGCACGGACGCTTCCTCCCGGAGCCCGACCAGCGCGCCGAATCGGGCCTTGCCGAGGCCTGCGCCGCCCATGGCGTGCCCCTGCATGTGCTCGACCTGCGGGCCGCGTTCGAGGCCCGCGTGGCCGCGCCTTTTGCGGCCGAATACCTCTCCGGCCGCACGCCAAACCCCTGCGCCCGCTGCAACGCGGCCATGAAGTTCGGCCTGCTGCTGGACGAAGCCCTGGCCCTGGGGGCCCAGGCCCTGGCCACGGGGCACTATGCCGCGTCCGGCGCGCACCCGGCGTATGGCTGGGCGCTCTCGCGCGGGGCGGACCCGGTGAAGGACCAGAGCTATTTTCTTTCCCTCGTGCCCAGGGAGCGCCTGATGCTGGCGCATTTCCCCCTGGCCGCCACCAGCAAGGCCGAGGCCAGGGCCGGGCTGGACGCCCGTGGCGTGGTTCCCCCGCTGCCGGAGGAAAGCCAGGAGATCTGCTTCGTGCCGGACGACGACTACCGGGCCTTTCTGGCCGCACGCAGCCCGGAGCTGCCCGGCCCCGGCCCCGCCGTGCTGCCCGACGGCACCCGCGTGGGCGCGCACCAGGGCCTGTGGCGCACCACCATAGGCCAGCGCCGGGGGCTGGGCCTGTCCTGGCGGGAGCCCCTTTACGTGCTGGACAAGGACGTGGCGCAGAACACCCTGGTGGTGGCCCCGAAGGAGGCCCTGCTGGTGGAGGAGTTCCGCGCGGGCGAGGTGAATCTCCTCGTGGACCGGGAGCTTTGGCCGGAAGACGTGCTGGTGCAGACGCGCTACCGCGAGAGCGCCCGCCCCGCGCGGGTGGAATTGTCCGCCGGGGGCATGGCCGTCCGCTTCGCCGAGCCCCACGTGCGGCCGGCGCCGGGACAGGTTGCGGCCGTCTACGACGCCGGGGGCGCGGTGCTGGCCGGGGCGGTCATCGTCTGATCCCGCGTCCGGGCTAGCGGTCAAGCCCCATGAACATGTCGCGCTCCAACTGGAGCTGTTCCTTGCGGCCCTCTTCCAGGGCGTCCAGCAGCCTGCGGGTGGTCTCCGCGGCCGGCATGTCCGGGTGGCGCAGCAGCCGTTCGGCCTCCTCGCGCACGAACTTCTGGTGGTAGAACTTGTCGGACCAGTTGAAGCGGGTCAGCTCTTCCAGGGCCGTTTTCCGCTCGCCCTTGCCAATGCGGGACAGGCCCAGGTAGAAGAGGGCGTCCGGCTGGCCGGGACTGCGCGCGAGGATGTCCTGATATGTGGCCTCGGCGCTGGCGTAGTCGCCCATGGTGAAGTAGGTGAGGCCGATGCGCAGCCGCAGGTACACGGAACCGGGATCCTGCCTCAGGGCCTCCTGGTAATGGGCCAGGGCCAGGTTGTAGTCGCCGCTTGAAAGGGCCATGCTGCCGCGCACCGCGGGCGAACAGCCGGAGAGCACGGGCAGTCCCAGGGCTGAAAGCGTCAGGGCGGCCAGGAGCAGGGCGGCCGGAATCGACAGGCGGGGGGCGGATGCGCGCATGGGGCCTCCTTGCTGTGGCAGGGCGTTTCGTGAACCCGCCGCCATTTTCGCGCAGGCGGACGCAATAATCCAGGAAAAATCGACGAGGACCATGCCGCATTTCCCTGCCAACAAGACGTTCCATGTGGCCACCCTGGGCTGCAAAATCAACCAGTACGAGTCCGAGGCCATTGCCGAGGCCTGGCGCGGCAAGGGCTTCGCCGAGGCGGACGATGCCGCCGGGGCCGGCGTGCTGCTGGTGAACTCCTGCGCCGTCACCGGCCGGGCGGTGAGCGACCTGCGCGCCCTGGTGCGCCGCCTGCGCCTGCAGAACCCGGCCGCGCGCATCGTGGTCACTGGCTGCGCCGCCCAGGTGCTTTCGGCGGAGCTTTCCGCCATGCCCGAGGTGGACGAGGTGGTGCCCCAGGACCGCAAGGCCGCGCTGCTCTCCGGACCGCTCTTCGCACCCGCGCCGCCCGCGGCGGCGGCCGTCCCGAGGGGCTTTCCCCCCTTCCGCATCGGCTCCTTCCGGCGGGCCAGGGCCGTGGTTAAGGTGCAGGACGGCTGCTCGCACCACTGCACCTACTGCATCGTGCCCCTCACGCGGGGCGGCAGCGTCAGCCGCGACCCGGCCGAGGCCGTGGACGAGATGCGCCGCCTGCTGGATGCCGGCTACCGCGAGCTGGTCCTCTCCGGCGTGAACTTGCGCCAGTACGGGGCGGACCTGCCGCAGCCCCTGGACTTCTGGGATCTCCTCGCCCGGGTTGAGGCGGAGCTGGCCCCGCAGTGGGCGGGCCGGGCGCGCCTGCGCCTGAGTTCCGTGGAGCCCGGCCAGCTTGGGGCCAAGGCCCTTGATGTGCTGGGGGCCTCCCGCCTAGTGGCTCCGCACCTGCACCTGTCCCTGCAGAGCGGCGACGCGGCGGTCCTCAGGCGCATGGGGCGCGGGCACTACCGGCCGGAGCAGGTGCGGGAGTTCCTGACGCAGCTTGCGCGCTTCTGGCCGCGCCTGGGCCTCGGGGCCGACCTGCTCACGGGATTCCCCGGCGAGACCGAGGAACAGTTCGAGAACTCCTACGCCTTCTGCCGCGAGCTGCCGCTGACGTACGCCCACGTGTTTCCCTATTCGCCACGGCCCGGCACGGCGGCCTCGCGCCTGGCCGACCCGCTGCCGAAAGCCGAGCGCACGGCCCGCGCCGCGCGCCTGCGCGGCATGATCGAGGCCAAGAAGCGCGCCTTCCAGAAGGAGCTGGCCGCGCAGCCGCGGCTCACCGTGCTGGTGGAGAGCGCGGACAGCGGCCAGGGCGTGTGCGAGTTCTACGCCGCGTGCCGGGTGGAGAGCGCGCCCGGCGTGGCGCTGCGCGCCGGAGGGCTGGTGCGGGCGCGGCCGGTGGAGATCGCCGGGGGGCGCATCGTCTGCGCGGCCCTTGGCGAGGGAGCTCCGGCGTGAGCACCCCGCGCGAGCCGCAGCCGGGCAAGGCCCTGCTCTCCGTCCTGGCGGAGGAGTCCTGGTGGGACGCCGGCGCTGGGGGCGGCTGGCTGCCCCTGCACGAGGAGCTTGTGCGCCGCTTCGGCCCGGTGGACTACAAGTCCGGGCTGCTGCCCTTCGACCACACGGGCTATTACGAGGAGGAGCTTGGCCGGCCGCTTTTCCGGCGCATCCTGGGCTTTGAGCGCCTGCTGCCCCTGGACGGCCTGCCGGGCATGAAGCTGGCCACCAACGCGCTGGAGAAGGCCCACGCCCGGCCCAGCGGCTCGCGCCGCGTGAACCTGGACCCCGGCGTGCTCACCCTGGAGCGGCTGGTGCTGGCCTCGGGCAAGAATTTCACCCACCGGGTGTACCTGGGCCAGGGCATATGGGCGGACCTGACCCTCATCTACAGCAAGCGCGAGGGCTGGGTGACCCTGCCCTGGACCTTTCCCGACTACGCCACCGAGGACATGCAGCGGCGCTTGACTGCGCTGCGCAGCCTGTACAAAACAGCGATTGAGGGCAGCGCGACCGCAGACGGTCAAAACAGCCGCCCCGAACAAGGAGACACGCCATGCCCATGAGCATGACCGGCTTTGGCCGCGTTGAGACCAACGCAGAGGACTTCAGCCACGTCTGGGAGATCCGCAGCGTGAACAACCGCTTCCTGGACGTGAAGTGGCGCATGCCGCAGGTGCTGCGCAGCATGGAGATCCGCTTCGACAAGATCCTGCGCAAGAACGCCGCGCGCGGGCGGGTGGACGTGAACCTCTCCGTGGACACCCGCAGCGCCGCGCTGCTGGGCGTGAGCCTGAACACCGCCCAGGCCGGGGCCATGCTGGACCAGCTGCGCGCCCTGGCGAAAGAGCAGGGCGTGGACTTCCAGCCGGACATGAACCGCCTGCTCTCGGCCTCGCACCTCTGGAAGGACGACTCCGCCGAGCCCGACCCGCGCCTGGCCAAGAGCCTCGAAGAAGGCTTCCAGAAGGCCCTGGACGACTGGAACGCCTCCCGCCGAGTGGAAGGCGGCGAACTGGCCAAGGACCTCAAGGCCCGCTTCGCCCGCCTGCGTGAACTGGCCGAGGCCGTGGGCCAGCGCGTGCCCGTGGTCCTCAAGGACAAGCAGGCGGCCACGGCCGAGCGTTTGACCGCCCTGGTGGCCCAGGCGGGCATGAGCTTCGCCGAGGACCGCCTGGCCCAGGAAGTGGCCGTGCTGGCCGACCGTCTGGACGTTTCCGAGGAGCTGACGCGCCTGGCCGCCCACCTTGACCGCCTGGACGAGGCCGTGTCCGGCAAGGGCGAGGCGGGCAAGCGCCTGGACTTCCTCATCCAGGAGGCCTTCCGCGAGATCAACACCTGCGGCAACAAGGCCCAGGACGTGGAGATGAGCCGCTTGACCGTGGATTTCAAGGTCGAGCTGGAAAAATGCCGCGAACAGGTGCAGAACATCGAGTAACGCCATGGACAAATCCGCGCACAAGACGTCGCCGCGCCAGCGGCTGGTGAACCTGGGCTTCGGCAATTTCGTGGTCGCCGGGCGCATCATCGCCATCGTGGACCCCGCCAGCGCGCCCATGCGCCGCCTGCGCGAGGACGCGCGCCAGGAAGGCCGGCTCATCGACGCCACCCAGGGCCGCAAGACACGCGCCATCGTGGTCACGGATTCGAACCATGTGATCCTCTCGGCCATCCAGGCCGAGACCATCGGCCAGCGCTTCCTCGCCGAGGAAAGCGCCGCGGCCAAACGCGAGGAGGACTAATGCGCCCCACGGACGCTCCGCTCGACAACCTGCACGGCGGCCGCAAAGGCCTGTGCCTGGTGCTTTCCGCCCCTTCCGGCGCGGGCAAGAGCACCCTTGTGGCCCGGCTCAGGGCCGAGTTTCCCGGCTTCGCCTATTCCATCTCCTGCACCACCCGCGCGCCCAGAGCCGGTGAGGAGGACGGCGTCCACTACCATTTCCTCTCGCGCGAGACCTTCATCTCCCGCCGCGATGCCGGTTTCTTCGCCGAATGGGCCGAGGTGCATGGCAACTTCTACGGCACGCCCAAGGCCCCGGTGGAGGAAAAGCTCGCCCAGGGGCACGACATGCTCTTCGACATCGACGTGCAGGGCGCCCTGCAACTGAAGCAGGTCTTCCCCCAGGCGCTCTACGTGTTCATCCTGCCGCCCTCCAAGGAGGTGCTGGAACGCCGCCTGCGCGGCCGCGGCACCGATGCCGAGGAGGTCATCCTCAAACGCATGCGGAACGCCCTGGGCGAACTCACGCAGGCCGTGCACTTCGACTACCACATCGTCAACGACGACCTTGAGGAGGCGGCCGACGAACTGCGCGCCGTGTACGTGGCCGGCCGCGCCAGGGCCATCTGCCGCCCGGGCCTGCTGCCCGGCCTCATGGCCCAGTGGGGGCCGCGCTGATGCCCCAGCCCCAGCCCATGCCGCAGCCGGCCCGCCTCGTCGTCGCCCTGGACTTCCAGACCGGGGCCGAGGCCCTGGACATGGCCCGCGCCCTGTCGCCCCTGGCGCGGGAGCACGGGAACATCTGGATGAAGGTGGGCCTGGAGCTCTTCGTGGCCGAGGGGCCGGGCATGGTGCGCGGGCTCAAGGCCATGGGCTTCAAGGTCTTCCTTGACCTCAAGTTCCTGGACATCCCCAACACCGTGCGCGGCGCGGTGCGCTCGGCCGTCAAGTGCGGGGCGGACATGCTGAACATCCACGCCATCGGCGGGCTGGACATGGCGCGCGTGGCCGTGGCGGCCCGCGACGAGGCCGCGGCCGAGACCGGCCTGGCCGAAAAGCCGCTGCTGTTTGCCGTCACCGTGCTCACCAGCATGCAGGACATGGACAACCCCATCCTGCGCGGCCGCCCCGCCGCTGAGGTGGCCCTGGAGCTGGCCCGCGTGAGCCGGGAGGCCGGGCTTGACGGAGTGGTCTGCTCCGCGCGGGAGGCCGCGAGCATCAAGGCCGCCTGCGGGCAGGACTTCCTCTGCCTCACGCCGGGCATCAGGATCCCTGATCCTGCCGCGCCGGCAGATGACCAGCGCCGG
This sequence comes from Desulfovibrio sp., assembly GCA_016218665.1. GTDB lineage: Bacteria > Desulfobacterota > Desulfovibrionia > Desulfovibrionales > Desulfovibrionaceae > Humidesulfovibrio. The sequence continues at coordinate 22,785 of JACRDI010000017.1, forward strand.
GTCATGACGCCCGAGGAGGCCGTGGCCGCCGGATCGGACTTCCTCGTGGTGGGCCGGCCCGTCACCCGCGCTCCGGCGGGGCAGGGCGGACCCGTGGCCGCCGCGCGGGAGATCCTGCGCCGCATGGCCGCCGCAGCGAGAGGGGCGTAACCCACCCATGCCCTGCAACTGGAAACTGCTCTCCGATGCGCCGGTGCCTGCCAGCATCGGCGCTCTGGCCGACGAGCTCGGCATCACCCGCGTCATCGCCGAGGTGCTGTGGCGGCGGGGCTACACCACCGCGCGGGACATGGACCGGTTCCTTTCCCCCGGTCTGCGCCACCTGCCGCAGCCCTCGGCCATTCCCGGCCTGGACGAGGCCGCGCGCGTGCTGGCGCGGGAGATCAGCGCGGGCAGGCGCCTGTGCGTCTGGGGCGACTACGACGTGGACGGCATCACCTCCACGGCCCTGGTGAAGGACTTCCTGCTCAAGCGCCTGGGGCCGGAGGCCGCGCCGCTGGACGGCTCCGGCCGGGTGCGCCACTATCTGCCCAACCGCGTGGACGACGGCTACGGCCTGAACATTCCCGGCGTGGAGGCCCTGGCCGCCGACGGCGTGGGCGTGCTGCTCACGGTGGACTGCGGCATCAGCGCCGTGGCCGAGGTGGCGCGCGCCAAGGAGCTGGGCATGGCCGTGGTGGTGAGCGACCACCACCTGCCGCCGGAGGTGCTGCCCCCGGCCGACGCCGTGTGCGATCCGCGCCTGTGCGGCGGGCATTGTGGCGATGAGTGCACCGGCCTGTGCGAGCTGGCGGGCGTGGGCGTGGCCTTCATGCTCATGGCCGCCCTGAACCGCCTGCTGCCCGGCGAAGCCATCGACATGCGCCAGTTCCTGGACCTTGTGGCCCTTGGCACCGTGGCCGACGTGGTGGGCCTCACCGGGCCCAACCGCATCCTGGTCAAGAACGGGCTTTTGCTCATCAAGGAGGCGCGCCGGCCCGGCATCGCCTCCCTCAAGGTCTACAGCGGCTACGACAAGCTGGCCGAGCTGGGCGCCGGGCAGATCGGCTTCGGCCTGGCGCCGCGCATCAACGCGGCCGGGCGCATGGCCGACCCCTCCGTTGCGCTCGACATGCTGCTCGCCCCGGACATGGACACGGCCAACCCGCTGGCCTCCAAGCTCGACGGGCTCAACGCCCAGCGCCGCAGCGAGGAGCAGGCCATTCTGGACGAGGCGCTGGCCCAGGCCGAGACCCAGCAGGACCGCCTGGGCCTTGTGCTGGCCGGGGAGCACTGGCACCCCGGCGTCATCGGCATCGTGGCCTCGCGCGTGGTGGAGCGGCACTACAGGCCCGTGCTCATGCTCTGCCGCGAGGATGACGATAACGGCGGCCACTGGAAGGGCTCCGGCCGCAGCGTGGCCGAGTTCGACCTGCACGACGGCCTGGCCGGGCTGGAGCGCCTGTTCCTTGGTTTTGGCGGGCACAAGCAGGCCGCAGGCCTGTCCATGCCGCTGGAAAACCTCGACGCCCTGCGCGAAGGGTTTCATCTGGCCGTGGAGGCCGCCCTTGGCTCGGCCCCCCTCAAGCCGTCCCTCAAGCTGGACCGCGAGCTCTCCTTCGGCGACATCAGCTTCACCCTGCTCAAGGAACTGGAGCTGTTGCAGCCCTTCGGCATGGGCAACCCGGAGCCGCTGTTCGTCTCTCCGCCCGTGCTGGTGAAGGACTACCGCGTGTTCGGCAAGGACCACGTGAAGCTCATGCTGGCCGAACAGCTGCCCGCGGAGCTTGAAGGCGTCCGGCCCGGCGCGCTGCTGCCCGCCAAGGCCTGGCGCAAGGCCAACGACCTGACCCGCGACGTGCTGGGCAGGCTCATGCGCTTCGCCTTCACCCCGCGCATCGACCGCTTTGACGGCGTGCCGAAGATTGAACTGCAAGTGAAAGACTGGGACTCATAAATGACGGAGCATTCCATGACCATCGCCACCCCCCAAGAGCATTACGAGGCCCTGCTGAACGAAGTCTACCCCTGGATGATGGGACCTTTCGACGCCAAGTCCGAGCAGCAGCAGGCGCTGTTCGCGCGGCTGGGATTCTCGCCCAGCGGCTGCAAGCGCGCGCTGGACCTGGGTTGCGGCCCTGGCTATCAGTCCGTGGCCCTGGCCCGGCTGGGGTATGAGGTGACCGGCGTGGACACCAGCGCCAGCATGCTTGCCGCCATGCGCCAGGAGTCGCACTCCCTGCCGGTGCGCGGCGTACTGGGCGACATGCTGCGCGTGCGCGACCTGGCCCCCGGCCCGTGGGAGCTGGCCGTGTGCATGGGCGACACCCTGCCGCATTTGCAGAGCATGGCCGAGGTGCGCCATCTGGTGCAGGCGGTGGCCAGCCAGCTTGCCGCGGGCGGGGCCTTCGTCATCGGCTGGCGCGACATGACCCAACTGCCGCAGGGGCTGGACCGGTTCATTCCGGTGAAGGCGGACGCGGACCGCATTTCCCTGTGCTTCATCGAGGAAGACGGTCCGGAGAGCTACCTCGCGCACGACATAGTGCACACGCGGGAGGGCGAGCACTGGCGGCTGGCCAAGGGCTGCTACCGCAAGCTGCGCATCGGCGCGGACTGGCTGGCGGCCGAACTCGCCGCCTGCGGCCTCTCCGTGCGCCACCGCGAGGTGGAGCGGGGCATGACGCGGCTGGTGGCGGGGTAGGGTTGTGTTTTTTGCGTGATGCTGTATAGACGAATGTGATAACGTCGTCGCGTCGGATGATGAATGGAGGGGATATGGAGATCGCAGCTATCCGGAAAAGGAAAATTTTTGCTGCTCCGGCGTTGTACGCATCAAGGTTGGAGCAAGAAGAGTTGCCGAGCTACCGGTCAGACTTTCAGAGAGACAGGGATAGGATTCTGTATTCGAAATCATTTCGACGTCTAAGCGGAAAAACCCAAGTTTTTTTACCGCGGTCGAATGATCATGTCCGCAATAGACTGACACATTCGCTTGAAGTAAGCCAGATTGCATGTACTACATCGAAAATGTTGGGGCTTGATGATGAGTTAACTGAAGCGATTTCACTTGGTCATGACATTGGGCATACGCCTTTTGGGCACGTAGGTGAAAGAACGCTCAATCAGATTATGAATAATTGTGTGCGCCTTCTCTTTCCGGCGACGATTTTCGGAGAGAGTGAGCGAGGGTTTAAGCATAATCTACAAGGAGTTAGGATATTTTCTGAGCTGCACAGAATTTACCCTCAGTTAAGCGGAACGAATTTAACCAATTTTACTTTGCATGGAATAGCAAATCATAGTGGTATGGTATATGGAATATGTAAGAATTATAATAAAACAGAGCAAAAATGCTACAAGAAAGATCGAGTTCCGTGTCATAATTGCGGAACAACACATGTTGATTTTTATGATAGGTATAGAGATGCGATGTCAGTCAAAGGGGAAGGCCTTCCTGCTTGGTCTTTTGAAGCTGATGTTGTCAGTTATGCAGATGAAATGTCGCAGAGACATCATGACGTTGAAGACGCATATTTGATGAATATCCTTGAACCATCTGATATTATTTCAAAGATTGAAGAATGTTTTGTAGATTGTCTTTCTGTTCAGAAGAAGAAGAAATTGCATGAAATCAAATTGTCACGTGATTTTTTTGGGCCATTGATCTCGCAGTTCTTGGTTAATATGTATAACTCTAACTTGATTGATGCAACCAGGAGCAGAATGATTGAATTTGCTAAGGATGTCATGGTTAAGCATAGAAAAGACTTTGTGTCGTCATACGTGGCTTATGAGTCTGCTGTTACGAAGAAGATTGTCGGTTATTCTGACGAATTTGCAGCCGCAGATAAATGCTTTCATGACTTTTTGAGAAATACCATTTTGAATGCTCACAGAGCACAGCGTATGGACGGGAAAGGTTCATACCTGATTGAAAAAATTTTTAAGGCGTATTTTACTAATCCCCGGCAGCTACATGACTCTACAATAATCGCAGTCTATAATCGGTTGAAAAAGCGGCGGGACACAACTGGAGCAATATCCAAGATCTTGCTCGGTGAGTACCGGAAAGAAATAGCATCTGCTACAAGTCGTTCCAATACGGGTTTCGAACTTGTTCTGATGAGAGCCATTTGTGACCATATTGCTGGGATGACTGACAACTTCGTAATGGAAGAGTATTCGCGGTTGTATGGAGATAAGCCCATCTAGTGTGATGACTTGTCGCTATGGGAATGCATCTGCCACTTGTCCAGCGCTATTCTTTCCCAGCCAACTCCGCCGCGTGGTAGCTGCTGCGCACCAGCGGCGCGCAGAACATCTTGGCCACGCCGAGGCTGCGGCCGTACCCGGCCAGGGCGTCGAACTCCTCCGGCGGCATGTAGCGCTGCACCGGCGGGTGCTGGCGCGAGGGCCGCATGTACTGCCCCACCGTTATCATGGCGCAGCCCGCGTCGCGCAGGTCGCGGATGACCGCCTTGAGCTCCTCGTCCGTTTCCCCCAGGCCCACCATGAGCCCGCTCTTGGCCGGAATGCCCCGGCCGTCTGCGGGCCGGTAGGCCGCGGCGCGGCGCAAAAGCGTCAGGCTCTGGGCGTAGTTCGCCTGCGGGCGGATTGCCGCGTACAGCCGGGGCACGGTCTCCACGTTGTGGTTCAGCACGTCCGGCCCGGCGTCCAGCACGGTTCGCAGCGCGGCCTCATCGCCCCGGAAGTCCGGGATGAGCACCTCCACGGTGCAGCCGGGCAGCCGGCCCTTCACCAGCCGGATGGTTTCGGCGAAGTGCGCGGCCCCGCCGTCGGGCAGGTCGTCACGCGTCACTGAGGTGATGACCACGTGCTTGAGGCCCAGGCGCGCCGCGCCCTCGGCCACGCGCCGGGGCTCGTCCTGGTCCGGCGGCAGTTGGATGCCCGGGCTGATGTTGCAGAAGGCGCAGTTGCGCGTGCACTCGCGGCCAAGGATCAAGAACGTGGCCACGCTGTGGGAGAAGCACTCCCACTTGTTGGGGCAGCGGGCGCTCTGGCACACGGTGTTCAGGTTCAGGTCGCTCAGCAGCGCGCCTGTGCTGCCGTAGTCCCTGCTACTGGGCAGCTTTACCCGCAGCCAGGGCGGAATGCGCAAAGCGGGCGCGGAATTCTCTGGCAAGGACATCCTTCACTTCCTTCATGTCGATGGGCGAATCAAGGGGCCGGCCGGCCTCGGCGCTCATGGAGGTGGCCTTGGCCCCGCCGATGCCGCACAGGGTGATGAGCTCGAAGAGGCTCACGTCGTGGGCGACGTTGAGCGCCAGGCCGTGGTAGGTGACGAAGCGCTTCACGCCGATGCCCATGGAGCAGATCTTGCGGGCCATGGCATCGGCGCTTGTCCACACGCCGGGGAAGCCTTCGCGCCGGGTGACTTCGATGCCGAAAGCTGCGCAGGTGCGGATCACCGCCTCCTCCATGTCGAAGAAGAACTGGCGGATGCCGCCGGGCCGTTTCTCCACGCGGAAGATGGGGTAGGCCACCAGCTGACCGGGAAAATGGCAGGTGATGTTGCCGCCGCGCAGGGTCTGGGCCAGCTCGATGCCCTGGCTGCGCAGGAAGCTTTCGCCCACGTGCAGGTTCTCGCCCCCGCCCTGCCTGCCCAGGGTGATGACCTTGGGATGCTCCAGGAGGTAGAGCGTTTCCTCCCCGCCCTGCTGGACCTGAGCGAGCGTCTCCAGTTGCAGGGCCTCGGCTTCGCGATAGGAAACGAGCCCCAGGTCCACGATGCGCACGGCTAGGCGTCCCCCTTGCGGCGCTTGGGGGCCTTGGGCGCGGATTTGCCCTTGGGCGCGCCGGAGTGTTTTCCGGCAGGCTTGCCAGAGGATTTGCCAGCGGGCGTGTCGCCGGGCTTGCCGCCGGGCTTGCCGCCGGGTTTGCCGGTGGAAGCGGCGGGGTGCTTTCCCTTGCCCGCAAAGCCGCCGCCCGTTTTGCCGGGCTTCTCTCCCGCATGGGCATCGCGGTGGCCTCGGGAAGCCTTTTCCGCGCCTCTTTCGAACGCACGGGCCGGGGCTTCAGGGAAATCGTCGCCAAGGCCGTCGGCCAGCATGGATTCCACGGTGAGGGCCTGATGATCGGGCTTGCCCTTGGCCGGGGCGGGCGCGGACTTGCCACCCCTGGGGCCAGAGGGCTTCGGACTGGCGGACTTCGGACCAGTGGGCTTCGGGCTGGTGGGCTTCGGGCCGGCGGATTCGGGGCGAGAGGGCCGGGGGCCTTCGGGCTTGGGGCGGCGTTCGGGGCGGTCGTCCCGCCCGTCCCGCCTGTCGTGTTCGTCGCGTTCGCCGCGCACACCGGGCTTGGCGGATTTTGTCGGCTTGGCGCGCTCGGTGCGGCCGGGCTCGGCGGCCTTCTTCGTCTCCCTGGATGGAGCGGCTGTCCTGCCTGATGTCCTGTCAGCAGGACGGTCAGCAGGACGATCAACAGGACGGTCAGCGCGCGGGCCCGGAGCGCCAGCGGGGCGGGGCGGCTGCCGGAACTGTTCGGGCAGGGCGTCCGCGCCCAGGGGCAGCACAAGGGCGCCGGACTTGGCGTCGGTCTCGGGCGCATCCGGCCAGGCGGCCTCCAGCAGCGTGCCGGGCAGGGGCACCATGTGCTTGCGCAGCAGGCTCAGCAGGGTCAGGCCGCGCTCGGTGCAGGCATACTGGCCGAAGCGGCGCGGGGCTGCGTCATCGGGAGCCGGCAGCTCGAAGGGGCCGGACACCGCGCGCACCAGGGATTTCCCCGGCGCGGGGTCGAGCTTCCTGCCCCTGGCCGAGAAGTGCAGCAGGCTCAAGCTCACGTTGTCCTTGGGCAGCCTGGCGTCGTCGGAGAGCTTCTTGAGCCAGCCGGGCGCGGGCTCGGCGTCGAAATTGAAGTGGCACCAGGCCGTGTAGCCACGGCCGCTCATGGGGCAGGGCTCCGTGTGCGGGCAGGGGGCCAGGGGCTTCAGCCCCCGGTGCAGGAAACCTCGCCGTAGCGCCGCGATGAGGTGCGCGGACGGCCGGACGCCGGGCTCCACGATGAGCGCCGCGCCCGTGGGCGTGAGCATGGACGCGAGGTGCCCGGCAAGGGCCTCGGCGTTTTCCAGCAGGTCGCCCTCGCCCCGGCGCAGCACCTCGTTCAGCGCGTTGGCCATGATGAGCAGGTCGGCCTTTTCGCGCAGGCGGGCATCCAGCGGCCCCTTCACCAGCGTGACCTTCCAGGGGGCCAGGCCGCCCTGTCCTGCGGCCATGCTGTTCAGGGCGTCCAGCCCCAGGCGCATGGGCTTGGGCGCGCGGTCCACGCAGACGAAGGTCAGCGGGCGCTTGCGCAGGTGCGGGCGGCTCATCCACAGGGCCAGCGGCGCGGTGAGGGGGCCTGTGCCCAGGTCGACGACGGTGGCCCCGGCGTCCGGGGCGTCGCCCCCCGGATCAATGCCCAGCCCGGCGAAGAGCACGCCCAGGCGGTAGATGTTCCAGGGCAGGAAATAGCGCATGTAGGCCGAGAGGGCGGCCGGATCGGAAAGGTAGTCGCGCCGCAGGTCGCCGCGCTCGTCGGTGAGCAGGTGCGACAGGTGGCGGATGTCGCCGGGGAGCTCGCGCCGGTGCTGCCTGCGCATGGGCATGGCCGCGTCCAGGTGCCTGGGCAGGGCCGCCAGCAGGGTCAGGAACTCGCGTCCGGGGCGGGGAAAAAGCTGTTCAGGCGACATGTCGCAACACCATCCTTTCAACATACAGAGCCCCGAACGCGGGGTCGGAGGCCAGATCGAGGGCCCGGCACTTCTCGGGCAGGCGGCGCACCCAGTCCCAGGCCCGGGGAGAGTTCAGCAGCAGCTGCGCGCCCTTTAGGGACGTGTTTCCGGCCCGCGTCAGCCGTCCGGCCAAGTGCTCCGGCAGGAAGCCCAGGCTGGCCAGGTCGCGGGCGTCCACGTGCTCGCCCATGGCCCCGGCAAGATGCACGGCGGCCAGCGCCCCGGCGGGCATGCCCGCCTCGGCCAGCAGCCGGGACAGGGCCAGGTTGAAGGCCGCCTTGACCTTCACCAGTTCCTCCACGTCCGAGGCCGGAAGCGCAAGCCCCTGGTCCAGGCCGAGCACGGCCTCGCCGCCTTCGCTGGAAATGTCCTTGGCAATCCTTTGCCCCAGGGGCGTGGCGGGTACCACGAAGCGGCCGGACTCGTCCAGCACCCCGGCGCGCAGCAGCGCGGCCGCCAGGGACAGGTAGCCCACGCCGGTGATGCCGGAGTCCTCGCCGGGCAGGGGAGGGCGGTCGATGTACGCCGGGGCGAGCCCGGCCGGGGTGAGGGTAAAGGCGCGCACGGCTCCGGGCGCGGCCGTGCGGCCGTGGCGCAGGCCCACGCCCTCCAGGGCCGGGCCCATGGGTACGCTGGCCAGCAGATATTCATCGGGCGAGAGGGCCAGCACGAACTCGCCGTTGGTGCCCAGGTCGGCCAGGAGGAAGGGGTAGCGGGGCGCCTCGGGCGCGAAGGTCAAAGCCGCCAGCCCGGCGCTCAGGTCGCCCCCCACGAAGGGCGCGAGCAGGGGCGGAATGCGCGCGGGCGGCAGGTCCGGCGCAAGCTCCCGGTCATCGCCCCCGGCGTAGCCCAGGCGGTAGGGCGCGCGCGAAAGGCCGTCCACGGGCAGGCCGAGGAGCAGGCAGGTCATGGCGCTGTTGCCCGCCACGCACAGTCGGGAAACGGAACCGCCGGCCTCCCCGGCGCGGCGCACAAGCTGGCGCAGGCGCTCCAGGGCCAGGGCGCGCAACGTTTCCGCTCCGCCGGGCCGTGCGGCGAAGCCCAGGCGCGACATGACTTCGCTGCCCAGGCCCATCTGGGGGTTCAGCTCCTGGCCGGAGCAGAGCGCCTGCCCGCCAGCCAGGGCGGTCCAGTGGATGCTGGTGGTGCCCAGGTCCACGGCGAGGACAGTTTCGCCGGTGCCCTTGGCCGCGCCGGTCTGTTCGCGGCGGCGGCCGGAGCGTTTGGGTTCCGGAAGCTCGACGGCGCAGGCTTGGGCCGGGTGCAGACAGGAAAGCCGCCAGCCCTGTTCCAGGGCCTCCGCGCCCAAGCGGCGCGCCTCGTCCGCCGTGGCCTCGGGCGCGTCGCTGATGAAGCGCACGCGGCACAGACCGCACTTGCCCAGGCCCGCGCACAGGGGCACGCCCTCCCACAGTCCGGCCAGCCCGTCCGACTTGGCCAGAAAGATGGCCTGGGCCAGGGTCAGCTGCGGATCGGGCGCGAGCTCGCGGCGCTGCCCGTCATGGGTGAGGATGCTGATCACGGACGGCTCCTGCGACGGTTCCTACGCCGGCTGGGACAGGCGGCGCGGCAGGCGCACGGTGAAGGTGGTGCCCCGGCCCACCTGGCTTTCCACCAGGATGTTGCCGCCCATGCCCTGCACCAGGTTGTGGCAGAGCGAAAGCCCAAGGCCCGTGCCCTGCCCCGGCGGCTTGGTGGTGAAGAACGGGTTGAAGATCTTGTCCAGGTTTTCCGGCGGGATGCCGTGACCGTTGTCGGTCACGCGGATCTCCATGAACTCCTCGTCGGCCTGCGCGGTGACGCTGATCATTCCGCCCTTGCCCACGGCGTGCAGGGCGTTGGTCATGAGGTTCAGCACCACCTGGCGCAAGAGCGGCGCGTCCGTGCGCAGCTTCGGCAGATCCTCGGGCAGGCTGCGGGAGAGCGTCACGTCCTTGTAGGAGGCCTCCTTGTCCACAAGCCGGGCCATGTCGTCCACCAGGCGTGTCACGTCCACGTCCTGCAGCACCGGCTCGCGCTTGCGGGCGAAGTCCAGCAGCTTGTGGGTGATGTTCTTGCAGCGGTCCACCTGGGAGCGGATCTCGCGCAGGGAGTCGCGCACCTCGGAGAAATCACCGCCCGTGGCCTTCTCCGCCTCGGTGAGCAGATGCGTGGCCCACTCCGTCTCCTGGGCGATGATGGCGATGGGGTTGTTGATCTCGTGGGCGATGCCGGCCGAGAGCTCGCCCACGGCGGCCAGCTTCTGGCTCTGGATGAGCTGGGCGTTGAGGGCGTTGCGGGCTTCCTCGGCCGCGGAAAGGCTCGTCATGAGCCCGCGGGCGGAACAGGCGGCCAGGAGGAACACGGCCACGGCCAGAAGCGTTGCGTGGCCGGGGCTTGCCAGGGTGGCGGCCTCGACCAGGATGGCGAGGACCGGAGGCACCAGGAAGTGCAGCCAGAGCACGAGGCGGTGCTCTCTCCACACGCGGGCGCCCGTGGCCCGGGAGAGCAGCTCCCGCGCGCCGCCCGGGCGGCTATCCCCTGGATTGGGCGCTGACATTGAGGGCCTTGCGCTCGGCTGCGCGGCGCACCTTGTCCAGCAGTTCGTCGAAGTCCGCCGGTTTGAGCACGTAGTCGTAGGCGCCCAGGTTCATGCCCTGCATGCCCGCGTCGAGGGAGGCATGGCCCGTGAGCATGATGACCTCGGTGAGCGGGCGCTTGGCGCGTATCTGGCGCAGCACCTCCAGGCCGTCCATGCCGGGCATGCGCACGTCCAGGATGACCACGTCGAAGTCCTGCTGGTCCAAAAGCTTCAGGGCCTCGGCCCCGCTGCCGGCGGAGGTGACGGGCAGCTTGCGGATGCGGAAGCGCTTGGTCATGGTCTCGACGAAGTCGGCCTCGTCGTCCACAAGCAGGATGTTGATGTCCATGTACGCTCCTTGGTGCCTTGGGGGGTGGCTAGTCTTTGTTCAGCGGCAGGCTGATGATGAAGGTGGCTCCCTGGCCTTCCTCGCTCTCCACCTTGATCTGCCCGCCGAGCTTTTGGACGATGCTGAAGCTGATGGTGAGCCCCAGGCCCGTGCCCTCGCCCACCTTCTTGGTGGTGAAGAAGGGATCGAAGATCTTGTCCAGCTTCTCCCTGGGAATGCCCGGGCCCGAGTCCTTGATGGTGATGATGACCTCGTTCGGGTCGTGCACGGCCATGGTGCGGATGTGGATGTGCCCGTCCTTGCCGATGGCGTCGATGGCGTTGTCGATGATGTTCAAGAACACCTGCTGCAGCTGGGCGGAATCGCTGGCCACGAAGGGCAGGTCCTTCTGGAAGCCGGTGTGGATCTCTATGGCCCGGTACCGCGCCTCGTTCTGCAGGAAGGTGATGGTCTGGCTGATGACCTCGTTGATGTTCACGTCCTCGTGGATGGGGTCCATGCGGCGGGCAAAGCCCAGCAGCCGGTGGGTCACGTCCTTGGCGCGGGTCACGTGGTACTCGATCTTGGCGATGGCGTCCTCGAACTCCTTGAAGTTCGGGCTGGCCTTGATGTCCTCCTCGCCCAGCAGGTCGCGCATCCAGCCGGCCTTCTCCTTGATGATGGCCAGCGGGTTGTTGATCTCGTGCGCCACGCCCGCGGCCATCTTGCCCAGGGAGGCCATCTTGCTCGACTGGGTGAGGCTCGCGTTCAGCGAGGCCTTTTCCTTCTCCGCGCGCACCAGCTGGGTGATGATGGTGTTGCTGGTGACGATGGTGCCCCCGGCGATGAGCAGGAAGCCCCCCGCCAGGATGAGCCACACCAGGGAGCGCGCATGGGCCAGCGGCAGCAGTTCCTCGGTGGGGTCGTCGCGGATGGCCAGCATCCAGTTCTTGTTGTCCAGCCAGGCCAGGCCGAAGATGAAGGGCTTGCCGTCGACGTTGATGATCTCCGTCCGCACGCCGGGGAAGCGCGCGTACGAGCCCAGGTCCATGCGGCCCAGCAGCTTGGGGCCGAAGCGCGGCTTGGACTGGAGCACGTTGTCGGCGTTGAGCAGGAAGGCGTCGCCGTTGACGCCCAGCTGGTCGCTCTGCACCAGGGAGTCGAAGATGTCGGAGTCGATGGTGGCGCGCAGAATCCAGGTCTTGTCGCCGTCGCGCCGGCCGACGGCGATGATGAAGTGGGGATAGTTGCGGCGGCCCAGGAACACGTCGCTGATGTAGAAGCCCTTGGCCTGCACCTGGTGGAACCACTCCTCGTCCTTGTAGTTGGCGGTGCGGATGGCCTGGTAGGGGCCGGTGTAGACAACGTGGTTGCCGTTCTGGTCGATGATGCCGAGGTCGATGTAGTATTTGCTGCGCGCCTGCATGAGGGTGAACACGCGCTCCAGGGTGCCGCCCTCCAGGAAGTACTCCAGCTTGTGCGTGTAGGCGATGGCCATGAGCTGCGAAAGCCGCTCGTTCAGGAACAGGTCGATGGTGCGGCGCTTGTTCTCGGTCAAATGGCTCAGGTGTTGGATGACCTTGCTTGTGTGCGCGGCCTCGAACTGGCGGTAGATGGTGTAGCCGAGGATCAAGAGCGGGATGAGCGAAAAACCGAGGGTGGTCAGGATCATCTTGACGCGCAGCTTCGTGTAGCCAGAGCCTTCGATCATGAGGGTCACCCTTCGTGCGGACGTATGTGGCGGGGAGTTCGGCGGCAAGACGCGCAAGAGCCCCCAGCCAGCTTGAAACTTTACCCCCTGGAAAGGGGATATGCAAGAGGTTTCAAGGGGATTGCCCGCGCCGCCGCCACCGGAGACGCAGCAGCGCCCCCCCGGCCCCCCGCGAGCCGAGGCGCTTGTCTTGGCAGGCTTTTTCTGCGAATGGACAGGCATGGCCAACCGACCTGGGTTCTTCAGCCGGATCATGCAGGCCCTGACCGGCGGCGCCGGTGCGCCCGCGCCCAGCGACGAGGAGCTGCGCGCCCTGTTCGCGGCCCGCTCCCAGGCCTTCATGCGCCTGCTGGAGGCCAACAACAAGGCGCTGGAGATCATGAGCGACCTTGAGGAGGCCCTCAAGGGCGGCGCCATCTTCGGCATGAGCTTCGTGCGCGCAAGCGCCACGGCGGTGGGCGTCAACGTGTTCAAGCTGGTGCGCGCCCTCACCGAGCTTGAGCCCGGCCGCTACGAGACGCTTTTCTCCCGCCTCTCCGCCATCCAGGCGGGCATCGACGAGATCCTGAACCGCCGCGCGGAGCACAGGGACGCGCCGTTCGTGCTGCATTTTTCGGAAATCGACCGCCACAAGGCGGACCTGACCGGCGGCAAGATGGCCAACCTGGCCGACATGCGCACCGCCCTCGGCCTGCCGGTTCCGGCCGGTTTCGTGGTCACCGCCGCGGGGTACGAGGCCTTCATGGCCGCGGGCGACCTGCAGGCCGAGATCAACGCCCGGCTGCAAAGCCTGCCCGAGGACGCGGCCCCGGGCTCAAACGAGGGCGCAAGCGACGCCGTGGCCGCGCGCTACCGCGTATCCTCGGAGATCCAGCAGCGCATCATGGCCGCGCCCGTGCCGGAGGAGCTCGCAGACGCCATCGAGGACGCCTACGCCAGGCTCTGCGCCGACGCGGGCAGGGAGCGCGTGCTCGTTTCCCTGCGCAGCAGCGCCCTTGGGGAGGACGCCGCGGGCACCACCTTCGCCGGGCAGTTCAAGAGCCTGCTGAACGTGCCCAGGGAGCGCCTGCTCGACGCCTACCGCGAGATCGTGGCCAGCAAGCACACCCTGCACGCCATGACCTACCGCCTGAACCGGGGCATCCGCGACGAGGACGTGGCCATGTGCGTGGGCTGCATGGAGCTGGTGGACGCCCGCGCGGGCGGGGTCATGTACTCGCGCAACCCGCTGGACGCCCGCGACGTGGCCGTGTTCATCAACTCCGTGTGGGGCCTGCCCACGGCCGTGGTGGACGGCACCACGCCCACCGACCTCTTTGTGGTGGAGCGCGCGCCGGGCCATGCGGGCGGCTTCACCCTGCGCCAGCGCGCCATCAAGCAGAAGTTCGAGCGCACCGTGCCCGACGAGGGCGAGGGCCTGCGCCGCGAGACCCTTGAGCCGGAGCTGGCCGCGGAGCCGTCGCTTTCCGACGCCCAGGCCCTGGAGCTGGCCGCCCTGGCCCAGAGGCTGGAACTGGCCTACGGCGGCCCCCAGGACATCGAGTGGGCCGTGGACCGGCAGGGGCGGGTGTTCCTGCTCCAGTGCCGGCCTCTGCAACTGGTGACGCCCGCTTCCGGCGAAGCGCCCACGGGCCGCGCCGTGGAGGGCGCGCGCGAGCTCTTCGCCGGGGGCACCACCGCCTGCGCCGGCGTGGGCGCGGGGCCGGTGTTCGTGGCCCGCAAGGAGATCGACGCCCTGCGCTTCCCCGACGGGGGCGTGCTGGTGGCGCCCATGGCCCTGCCTCGCTGGGCCTCGCTGCTCTCCCGGGCCTCGGCCCTGGTGACGGAGCAGGGGGGCATCACCGGGCACCTGGCCAACGTGGCGCGCGAGTTCAACGTGCCCGCGCTCTTCGACGTGCCCGACGCCGCCGCGCGCTTCGCCGAGGGCGAAACCGTCACCGTGGACGCGCTCGGCAGGCGCGTCTACGCGGACCGGGTGGAGGAACTGCTGGCCCACGCGCCGAAGCACGCGCCTGTCATGGCGGGCAGCCCTGTGCACGAATGCCTGCGCGAGGTGACCCGGCTCATCCTGCCCCTGAACCTCACCGATCCAGAGGGGGAAAACTTCCGCCCCGAAGCCTGCGCCACCTACCACGACATCACCCGCTACGCCCACGAGATGAGCGTGCGCGACATGTTCGACTTCGGCTCGCGCAGCAGGCTGGCCAGCCAGGCCAGCAAGCAGCTGGTGTGCAAGGTGCCCATGCAGTGGTGGGTGGTGAACCTGGACGACGGCTTCTCCCGCCCGGTGCCGGAACGCTTCGTGAACCTTTACGACATAGCCAGCCCGCCCATGCTGGCCATATGGGAGGGCATCTGCGCCGTGCCCTGGGCCGGGCCGCCGCCCGCCAGCAACACGGGCATGATGAACATCTTCCTGCAGGCCACCATGAACCCGGAGCTGGCCGAGGGCGCGGCCGGGGGCTTTGGCGAGCGCAACGTGTTCATGATTTCGCGCCGCTACGCCTGCCTGAACTCGCGCTTCGGCTTCCACTTCACCACCATCGAGTCCATGCTCACCGAAGGCGACTTCGACTCCTACGCGGGCTTCAAGTTCAGCGGGGGCGCGGCCGACGAGAAGCGCCGGGTGCTCCGGGCCGAACTCATCGGCGAGGTGCTGGAGCGTTACGACTTCCAGACCAAGCTGCGCGGCGACAACCTCTTCGCCAAGGCCGAGAGCCGCCGCCACGCCTTCATCCTCGACCGCCTGCGCATCCTGGGCTACCTGCTGGTGCACACCCGGCAGGTCGACATGGCCATGGCCGACCGCGGCGCGGCCGACGCCCTGCGCGACAAGATGCTCGCGGACATCGCGGCCATGCTCGCCACGCCCTTCATCGGCCCCGTTGCGAACGGCGGAGGCGCGCAGTGAGCCCGGAGGAGCCCTCGGCCGGAAAGGGCCGGGTGCGCGTGCTGCACGTGCTCAAGTCCCTGGGGCTGGGCGGCACGGAGAAGGTGGCCCAGCTGTTTCTGGCGCACCTGGACCAGGCGCGCTTCGAGACCGCGGTGCACAGCCCGGAGGACGGCCCCCGCGCCGGCCAGATTCGCGCCGGCCAGATTGTGGGAGGAGGCAGCGCAACCTTCGTCGGCATGGGGCTGGCCAAGGCCCTGGCCGCGTTCCGGCCGCAGATCATCCACCTGCATCGCGCCGGCTGGCCCGAGCCGGACTTCCTGCGCCCCGTGCGCGACTACGTGGCCCGCAACCCCGCAACCGTCGTGGTGGAGACCAACGTCTTCGGCCGGCACGACCCCTCGCCCTCGGGCGCGGTCATCGACGCGCACCTGTTCGTGTCGCATTTCTGCGCCGGGCGCTTCGCCCGGCACACGGGCATCGCCCCGGACTGGCCCAGGTACGGGGTGCTGTACAACCCCGTGGACACGGATTTCTTCGCCGCCGCCCTGCCGGAGGGCCCGGCCGCAGGGCCACGAGCGCAGGGCCCGGTCCTGGGGCGCGTGTCCCGCGCCGATCCGGGCAAGTGGTCGCGCCTGGCCCTGGACATCCTGCCCCGCATCGCCCGCGAGCTGCCGGACTTCCGGTATCGCGTCATCGGCGGCATCCCCGAGGCCGAGGCCTTTGTGCGCGAGCGCGGATTGTCGGCCAACGTCGAGTTTTTGCCGCCCGTGTCCACGGACGCGGAGCTTGCCGCGTTCTACGGCGGCCTGGCCGTGCTGGCCCACGCCAACGACACGGGTGAGAGCTTCGGCCTGGTCATCGCCGAGGCCATGGCCTGCGGCCTGCCCGTGGTGACGCACCCCTGCCCGGACGAGCGCGACAACGCCCAGCTGGAGCTGGTGGAACACGGGGTGACGGGATTCGTCGCCGCCCACGCGGAGGAGTACGCGGCGGCCGTGCTGCGGCTCCTGCGCGAACCGGAGCTGGCCCGCGCCATGGGCCGCGCCGGGCGGGCCAAGGCCGCGCGGCTTTTCCGCGCGCAGGATGTGGCGGCCAGGCTGGGGGACATGTACCTGGAACTTCTCGCGCGCAAGGGGAGGGAGGCATGACGGACGCGGATCTGCTGTACGACTACGCGGCCGAGGTGTTGTCCTTCGGGTTTTCCGGGGAGCGCGCGCCGGGGCTTCCCGCCGCGCCCGCGCCCGAAGCCCTGGAACGCATGGCCGGGCGCTGCCTGGCGGCCTTCGAGCGCTCCGGCCGGGAGCGCCTCGTGCTGCTGGGGCTGGGGTCCGGGGGGCTGGCCGGGGCCCTGGCCAAGCGGCTGCCGCCCCAGCGTCTGGCCGTGTGCGAACAGGATCTGCCGCTGGTGCGCGCCCTGCGCGCCGCGGGCCGCCTGGACTGGTGGCGGCGGGGCGGCGGGGCGCCCCTGGCGGCGGACGCCTCTGCCTGGGCGGTGCTGCTCCTGCTTGACCGCGCCGGCATCGGCCCCCAGGACGTGCTCGCGCTGCCCAACCCGGAACTTGCCCCTGCGGCCAAGGCGCGGCTCAAACCCCTGGAGCTTCTCCTCACCCGCTCGAAGCCGCTGCCGCAGGCCTCGGGCGTGGACACGCCGAGGCTCTCCGTGGCGGCCATCCTTTCGCCTGCGGAGCCGGACCTGCCGGGCTTCTTCGCCCAGCTGCCCTCATGGCTGCACGAGCTGGTGCTGGTGTGGGATGCGCCAGTCTTGCCCGACTGCTCTGGCCTGCCCCTGCCGGAAGCCTTTCCCGTGTGGCAGGCCGCGCGGCCGCTGGAGCGCGACTTTGCCGCCCAGCGCAACGCCATGCTGGAAGCCTGCGGCGGGGACTGGGTGTTCTCCCTCGACGCCGACGAGCGTCTCTCGCCCGAGGACTGGGCCGCGCTGCCGCTGCTCTGCGCCGACCACGAGGCCGCGGCCTGGCATTTTCCTCGCGTCACCCCGTATCCCCGGCCGGAGAGCGCCCTCACGGGCTTCGGCCTCTGGCCGGACATCCAGCTGCGGCTGTACCGCCGCCAGCCCGGCCTGCGCTACGTGAACCCCGTGCACGAGCGCCTGACCGGCATCGAAGGCGGACAGGCCCTGGCGCTGGATGTGGAGATCGAGCATCTGAACCGCCTGGGCAAAACGGACGAGGACATCCGCCGCAAGCTCGCCGGGTTCGACGCGGCGGGAGGCGGGGGCGTGCGCCACGCCCTGAGTTCGGAGTACCCGCGCGTGCCCAGGGAGCTGCTTTCGCCGCCGAGGCGCGGCCTGCCGCGCGGGTTGCTGCTGCCGCCGGACATCGGCTGACCGCGCCCCGCCCTGGTGTCGTGGGTGCGCAGGCCGGGGCACCCGGCGTTTGCGGCCCTTGATTCCGCTGGCCGTTGCGACTAGAGTGGGACAGCTTCACTAACCTTCCAGACGAGACAAGGACCACGGATGCGGATTCTCTGCCCCTTGTGCGGGTTTGCCCGGGAGATGGACGACACAAAGGTTCCCCCGCGCGCCCAGATGGCCACCTGCCCCAAGTGTTCGCACAAGTTCCGCTTCCGCGTGGTGGACGATCTTGAGCCAGCGCCGCCACAGGAGCATGGAGCGTCCGGCCCGGGCCCGTCTGGTAACGGGTCGCCCGGCCCCTTCGGCTGGGGCGCGAATCCCATGGGCGACCAGAAGGCCTCCGGGCCCGGAGCGGCATCCGCCCCCGGCGAGGGGCAGGCCGATCCCATGGCGGCCCAGCGCGCCGCGGCCGCAGAGGCCTGGAAGCGCCTGCAGGGCCCGAAGAAGGACGACGGCACGGCCCAGGCGGACGCCTCCGCCCAGTCTTCCGCCTCGCCCGCCGTCCCGTCCGCAGACGAGCCCGCGCCGCCGCAGCCCGGTTTCGGCCAGCCCGGTTCCCAGACCTATGAGTCCGGCGAGACCGCCGGCGGCGGCACGAACGGCGCGCCGACACAGCCCGAGCCCTGGGCGGCGCGCCAGGCCGCAAATCAGGCTGCCCAGTCCAACGGCTCGCCCGTTCCCTTTGAGGACTTGCCCGCCCACGGCTTCTTCCCCGGCCTGTGGGGCACCATCCGCATGATCCTCACCAAGCCCTCCGAGTTCTTCAAGCGCATGCCCGCCCACGGCGGCATGGGCAAGCCCCTGGCCTTCCACCTGCTCCTGGCGGAGTTCATGGTGCTGTGCCAGTACGTGTGGAGCATGGCCGGCATCGGCGCCACGGCGGAATACCTCGGCAAGCCGGAGCTCATGGACATGGGCCTGGGCGTGGCCGGGGCGGCGCCCATCGCGCTGTTCCTCATCTACCCGCTGCTGCTGGTGCTGCGCCTCATGGTCATGACCGGCGTCATCCACCTGCTGCTGCTCACGCTCAAGGCGGGCGGCGCAGGGGCGGAGGCCACCTTCCGCGTGCTGTGCTATTCCGCCGCGCCGCTGCTTTTGGGCGTCATCCCCGGCGTGGGCCCGCTCATCGGCGGGGTGTGGAGCATCGGGCTCACCATCATCGGACTCAGGGAGGCCCACCGGACCCGCATCTCCTCCGCCATGTTCGCGGTGCTGGTGCCCATCCTGCTCATGCTGGCCGCGGTCATCGGCCTGCTGCAGGGCATGGTGCACGGGGGAGCGTAGGCGTGGGCGAGGACAGGCCGGTGCTGCACTGGCTGCAGCGCAAGTGGCGGGCCCTGTGCACCGCGCGCCGGGCCGCGCAGGAGCAGAATCCCGGCGGACTGCTGCGCCTGGCCCACGAGGTGCGCACCCTGGCCGATGCCGCGCGCCGCGTGTGCCCGCCGGAGCGCAAGCTGCAGTCGCGCATCCGCGCCGTGCACGAGGAAATGGACAAGCTGGCCGCCCTGGCCGAGACGCCCGAATTCCGCCGCCTGGACCCCACACGCCGCCAGCAGCTGCGCAAGGGCCTCGTGCAATCGCGCGAGCAGCTCTTGCGCGTCATGGGCCAGGTGCCCGCCCCCACACGCCTGCTCCAGTAACCGCCCGGCGTCCGCCCTTTCCCCCAGACGGCGCGCGCATCGCGGTACGCATCTTGCTTAATTCGTCGCAGGGCCCGCGCCAGCGTCGGGTATTTGTCGCGCGCGGGCAAAACGCCATCCAGCGAGATCGCCCATGAAACGGTACTTCGTCTTCGCCTCCCTGGCCCTTGCGCTGCTTGCGCTCTTCTCCCTGTCCGGATGCGGGCATGTGGATCCCGGCGTCACCCAGCAGACCAAGATCTACCGCGACGCCCCGGTGGAAAAATCGCGCCTTGCCGTGAACGTGCGGCCCAAGGCGCGGCTGTACGACGCGCCCCAGGTGCTCATGTATCCCATCTGGATCGCGCAGAAGATGGACAACCACCTGCTGGTGGGACGCGAGCTGGGCCGGCTGGTGCACCAGACCTGGACCGGGCTGGACGTGTTCCAGACCCTGGCCTACGACCCGGAACTGGTCTACCGCGGGCCTGAACAGGCCGTGAACGTGGGCCGGCGCGCCGGGGCCGATCTCGTCGTCGTGGGCATCATCCCCTATCTCATCACCGGCGGCACGGTGGACAGCACCGCCGTCACCCTGCAGATACGCATCTATGAGACCCGGACCGGCAATCTCGTGCTCTCCATGGACCAGAGCGCCCGGGTGAACGCCAAGCGCACCCAGGACTGGATCCTCTTCAGCCTGGAGACGCGCCTGTCCGACTCGCCCATCGCCGAGGCCATGGCCTCCATGGCGGCGGACATGGCCGTGCCGCTCAAGTCGTGGCTGCCGCCGACGGACGAGGAGCTGGGCTTCGCCGACAACTCCCAGGCCATGACGCGCAACATTCTGGCCAGCGGCTACAACAACGGCTTCGGCTCCGCCGCGGGCGGGGGCGATGCGCGGGGCATGGCCAACGGGCTGCTCGGGGGCGAGGGCGGCGACGCAGGCGCGGGCAACAGCCTGAAGCTCAAGGTCGAGTTCGACTTCGACTCCGCGCGCATCCGTGAGGAATCCTACGGCCTGCTGAACGAGCTGGCCAAGGCCCTCAAGTCCGACGCGCTCAAGGGGCGCAAGGTGGTGGTGGCGGGCCACTGCGACGTGGTGGGCACGGTGGAGTACAACCAGAAGCTCTCCGAGCGGCGCGCCGCCTCGGTGAAGGCCTATCTGGCGGAGAAGGGCGGGGTGGACCCGGCCACGCTCCGCACCGTGGGCTACGGCAAGAGCAGGCCCCTGGTTCCGAACACGACGCCGGCCAACCGCCAGCGCAACCGCCGCGTGGAGGTCAGCCTGGACGCCATGGCTGGGAAGTAGCTTTACAACCGCAAGAATCATTCCTATCTAGGGGCGGCCACGGTCGCCCTTTTTTTCGGCTTTGCGCCCGGCCCCGATTGTGGTAGGAACCGCTCCGCACCATCAAAACGTTTTTCACGAACGAGGTTTTCATGATCGGCATATCCAAGCTTTACTGCGGAGCCGTGGAAGCTTCCGACGCCCTTCGCTACAACCGCGAATCCGGCAAGCTGCCCTCGCATCTGCTTCAGTTCTCCAAGGACAAGAAGCCCGTCGTGGTCTGGAACTCCACCAAGCGCTGCAACCTCAAGTGCGTGCACTGCTACGCCAAGGCCGTGGATCCCGAAGGCACCGACATCATCAACACCGAGCAGGCCAAGGTGCTCATCGACGATCTGGCGGGCTACGGCGCGCCGGTGATGCTTTTCTCCGGCGGCGAGCCCCTGGTGCGCCAGGACCTGGTGGAGCTTTCCAGCTACGCCACCAGCAAAGGCATGCGCGCGGTCATTTCCACCAACGGCACCCTCATCACCAAAGAGAAGGCCAGGGAGCTGAAGCAGGTGGGCCTGTCCTACGTGGGCATCTCCATCGACGGCGGCGAGGAGGTCCACGACAAGTTCCGCGCCGTGCCCGGCTCCTTCAAGAAGGCGCTGCAGGGCGTGGAGAACTGCATGGCCGAGGGCCTCAAGGTGGGCCTTCGGTTCACCATCAACAAACGCAACCAGGGCGAGGTGCCCAAGGTCTTCGAGATCGTGCGCCAGCTCGACGTGCCGCGCATCTGCTTCTACCACCTGGTGTACTCCGGCCGCGGCTCGGAGCTCATCAAGGAGGATCTGGACCACGCCGAGACCCGCGCCGTGGTCAACCTCATCATGGACGAGACCCGCGCCCTGTTCGAGGCCGGCCGCCCCAAGGAGGTCCTCACCGTGGACAACCACGCCGACGGCCCCCTGGTGTACTTCCGCCTGCTGAAGGAAGATCCCAAGCGCGCCGAGGAGGTCATGGAGCTGTTGCAGATGAACGAGGGCAACAGCACCGGCCGCGGCATCGGCTGCATCTCCTGGGACGGCAAGGTCCACGCCGACCAGTTCTGGCGGCAGCACGTGTTCGGCAACGTGCTGGAGCGCCCCTTCTCCCAGATCTGGGACGACCCGAACATCGAGCTTCTGGCCAAGCTGAAGGACAAGAAGCCCCATGTGAAGGGCCGCTGCGCCACCTGCCGCTTCCTGAACATCTGCGGCGGCAACTTCCGCGCCCGCGCCGAGGCCTACTACGGCGACGTCTGGGCCCAGGACCCCGCCTGCTACCTCACCGACGACGAGATCAAGAAGGTCTAGCCCGTCCATGGCCGGGGCCTCCGTTCGCGGAGGCTCCGGCAGTCTTCTTACCGGCGCGGGGGTGCCTCCGCGCGCAGACCCCCAAGGAGACCCCGCATGCTCGATTCCGATTTCTTCCGCGGCCGCCGCCTGCGCATGAGCCCCGGCGTGCGCGCCCTGGTGCGCGAAAACGAGGTCCGCCCGGCCGACCTCGTGATGCCCTATTTCGTCGTCGAGACCGACGACCCCGGCTTCAAAAAGCCCATCGGCTCCATGCCCGGCCAGTTCCAGCTCTCGCTGAAAGAGCTGGAGAAGCAGGTGGGCGAGGCGGTGAAAAACGGCCTCATGAGCGTGCTGCTCTTCGGCATCCCCAAGGAGAAGGACGAGCTGGCCACCCAGGCCTACGCCGACGAGGGCATCGTCCAGGAGGCCGTGCGCAGGCTCAAGGACCGCTTCCCGGAGCTGGTGGTCATCACCGACGTGTGCCTGTGCGAGTACACCTCCCACGGGCACTGCGGCATCGTGCAGAAGGGCGGGGAGATCCTGAACGACCCCACCCTGGAGCTCTTGTCCAAGGCGGCGCTGTCCCACGTGCGCGCCGGCGCGGACATGGTGGCCCCCAGCGACATGATGGACGGCCGCATCCTGGCCATCCGCGAAACCCTGGACGAGAACGGCTTCGTCAGCACGCCCATCATGAGCTACGCCGTGAAGTACGCCTCGGCCTTCTACGGGCCCTTCCGGGAGGCGGCGGAGAGCACGCCCAAGTTCGGCGACCGCAAGACCCACCAGATGGACCCGGCCAACAGCCGCGAGGCCCTGCGCGAAGCCGCCGCCGACCTGGACGAGGGCGCGGACATCCTCATGGTCAAGCCCGGCCTGCCGTATCTCGACGTCATCCGCCAGCTGCGCGACAGCTTCGAGACGCCCATCGCCGCGTACAACGTGTCCGGCGAGTACAGCATGGTCAAGGCCGCCGCGCAGAACGGCTGGGTCGATGAAGAGCGCATGGTCATGGAGATCATGGCCTCCTTCAAGCGCGCCGGAACGGACATCATCCTCACCTACCACGCCGAAGACGTTCTGCGCTGGCTGAACAAGTAGACGGCGGACGGAGCACGGACAGCATATGCACGACCATTCGAAAGGACACCCCGGCGGACATCCGGGCGGACATCCGGGCGGAAACCCCAGCGGCATGCGTCCCGGCCACCCCGGCGGACATCCCGGCGGCATGCCCGCTGGCCATCCGGGCAGCGTGGGCAGGCATCCCGGCGAGCATCCCATCGGCGAGGGCGTGGACGGCATGCCGCCCCTGCGGCTCATCGCCTGGGAGGTGACGCGCTCCTGCAACCTGGCCTGCAAGCACTGCCGGGCCGAGGCCCACCCCGAGCCCTACGAGGGCGAACTCTCCACCGAGGAGGCCAAGGCCCTCATCGACACCTTTCCGGCCACGGGCAGCCCCATCATCATCTTCACCGGCGGCGAGCCCTTCATGCGCCACGACATCTTCGAGCTCATCCCCTACGCCAAGAGCAAGGGCCTCAGGTGCGTCATGGCGCCCAACGGCACCATGCTCACGGCGGAGAACGCGGCGAAGATCAAGGAGCTGGGCATCGAGCGCTGCTCCATCTCCATCGACGCGCCAAACGCCCCTGCCCACGACGAGTTCCGCGGCGTGAAGGGGGCCTTCGAGTCCTCCATGAAGGGCATCGAGCACCTGAAGGCCGTGGGCATGGAGTTCCAGATCAACACCACGGTGACCAAGGACAACCTCCACCAGTTCAAGGAGATCTTCCACCTGGCGGAGAGGCTGGGCGCCTCGGCCTGGCACATCTTCCTGCTGGTGCCCACGGGCCGCGCGGCCGAGCTGGGCGCCCAGGTCATCAGCGACCGCGAGTACGAGGAAGTCCTCAACTGGTTCTACGACTTCCGCAAGACCACCAGCATGCAGCTCAAGGCCACCTGCGCCCCGCACTACCACCGCATCCTGCGCCAGCGGGCCAAGGAGGAGGGCGTGCCGGTGAACTTCGAGACCTTC
>JACRDI010000018.1 GCA_016218665.1 Desulfovibrio sp.
AAGGGCCGGGTTCGAGCTTCGCTCGAACCCGGCCCTTTTCCTTGGGGCAATGCTGGCGGGGCAAGTCTTCCGCGCGCGCCAACGCTCACAAGACCGCCAGTTTCTGCAAAATCCCAGCGGCGACGCCATGGCGCTCCGCCAGGACATCCGCGCCGGACTTGAGGGGCTTCACAAGCCCCGCGCGCGCTCCCCACAAAGCAGCTCCGCCGGATGGTCCGCCCCAGTCTTCCGGGCGGGCCATCCGGCGGCACAGGGAGTCCAGAGGGTCGAAGACCCTCTGGCGGGGTCCCAGGGGCGGCGCCCCTGGCTCTTGCTCTACTCTGCTACTCGGCCTTGCCGCAACACTTCTTGTACTTTTTGCCGCTGCCGCAGGGGCAGGGCTCGTTGCGGCCGGTCTTGGGTCCGCGCACCACGGGGTCGTGGCTGCGCATGCGGCCGTCGGTGTAGTGCCACGCGCCGTCGATGCGCTTGAAGCTGGCGCTCTCGCGGTGGTCCTGGCGCGCGCCCTGGTACTCGTAGCTGGCGGTGAAGTCCACGAGGCCGACCTGGTCGTCGGCGCCGCCGCCCTTCACGGCGTGGATGGTGAGGCCCAGCCACTTGGAGTTCTCGCTCCAGGACTTGGCCTGCTCGGGGTCGAAGTCGTGGCGTTCCTCGGGCGCGAGGGAGGCGTTCAGGAAGTCGATGTCGCCCACGACATAGGCGCTGTAGCGCGCGCGCATGAGGGCCTCGGCGGTGGGGGCGGGCTTGCCCTGGATGATGGGCTGGCAGCACTTCTCGAAGGGTTTTTCGAAGCCGCAATGGCAGTTGGACATGGTGCACCTCTTGGGTGGAGTGGTTTGGTTTGGCCGCGCACAGTACGGGCTAACGCGCGGCTGGTCAACACGCGGGTGACGCCGGCGGCCCGGGCGTTGACAGGTGCGCCGCCGCAGGGCAAGGGAGAAGATATCAGCCTGAAATCGTTCAGGGGCGGACGGGCGGCGGCGCCTGCAAGGCCCTGGATGGCAAGACGGAGGTGGCGACGGATGCGCATGTTCCGGATTGGGATGATGTTTGTGGTGCTGGCCGCGGCGGTGCCGTGCCTGGCCTTTTCCGCCAGCGGAGCGCTGGCCTTCACGCCCTGGGGGGCCGTGTACGAGGTCGCGCGCGACGAGCGCAGCCTGGCCGACATCACGGCGGACAAGGAGAAGGTGACCGAGATCAAGAGCGCGCTCGTCAAAAAGGACGGCAAGCTGGGCCTCGCGGTGAAGACCTACTGTTTCCTGGGCCGGGTCACCCTGCTGGGCCAGCTGGACGACGAGGCCTTCCAGTCCTTCGCCGTGGCAACGGCCAAGAAGACCAAGGGCGTGAAGGACGTGGCCACCTACTGGGAGAAGCCCGGCAAGGAGGGCACCACCACGGCGGACCTGGAGATCGCCGCCAAGCTGCGCACGGCGCTGGTGGGCGACAAGGCCCTGAGCTCCACGCAGATCGAGACCGAGGTCTTCGGCGGCAAGGTGTACCTGCTGGGCATGGTGCGCAGCCACAGGGACGCCGAGCGCGCCGTGGCCCACGCCAAGGCCGTGAAGGGCGTGACGGGCGTCACCTCCCTGCTCATCCCGCCGAAGGCGAGGAAGTAGCTAGGGCCGGGCCAGCTCCGCGTGGCGGAAGCAGGAGACCAGGTGGTCGTTCACCAGCCCGGCGGACTGCATGTACGCGTAGACGATGGTGGAGCCCACGAACTTGAACCCGCGCGAGAGCAGATCCTTGGAGATGGCGTCGGAAAGCGGCGTGCGCGCCGGGATCTGGCGCAGCTCGGCCCAGGCGTTCTGAATGGGCGCGCCGTCCACGAAGCGCCAAAGGTAGCGGGAGAAGGAGCCGAATTCCTCGGCGATTTTCAGGTGCGCGCGGGCGTTGCCGATGGCCGCGGCGATCTTCTGCCGGTTGCGGATGATGCGCGCGTCGCCCCGCAGGCGCTCCATGTCGGCCTCGCCCAGGCGGGCCACAACGGCCGGGGACAGCACAGTCCCCGCATCCCCGCCGAAGGCGGCGCGGTAGCCCGGGCGCTTGTGCAGCACCATGCGCCAGTTGAGCCCCGCCTGGGCCCCTTCCAGCACCAGCAGTTCGAAGAGCCGGTGCTCGTCGAAAAGCGGCACGCCCCACTCCTCGTCATGGTAGCGGATGTACACGGGGTCGGGCTCGGCCGTTCCGGCCAGGCACCAGGGGCAACGTTCCGGCGCGGGGAGTGGGGCGCTTGAAACAGGCATGGGAAACTCCTTGGCGGGGTTTGCAGAACTTCAGCATTATGATACCACCCTGCGGCATCCGCCTCAAGCCGGGCCGGGCGGACCCCAGGCGACGGCCCCCGCGACGGGGCCAGGGCCGGGGCCGGGCGAAAAGAGTTTACAGCGGTACGCAAATGAAGTAAGAGCCTTGCTCTTCAAGGTGCGGGATCAGCCCGGCGCCTTGCCCAAGGATGGCGTCACAGCCACTGGAACCGGTCCGCAGAAGCGCGGGCCGAACGTCGCCGCCTCGCGTTAACCCGGAAGCCTCGGAACCGGGACGCGGCGGATGACGGCCAGGGGCCTCAAAATACGCAAATACATTTGTCCGAGGGAGTGTCGTTGGAGGCAACGATGGAAAAAAACAAGAAAGACGACGAAATGGAAATGGACCTCAATTTTGAGGCGGCCCTTGAGAACTACCTCAAGGAAGACTTCGGCGACCTGGACGAGGGCACCATTGTCCCCGGCACCGTCGTCAAGATCAGCAAAGAGCATGTGCTGGTCGACGTGAACTTCAAGTCCGAGGGCCAGATCGCGATCTCCGAATTCCTCGATTCCGAGGGCAAGCTCACCGTGGCCGTGGGCGACAAGGTGGACGTCTTCGTGTCCAACAAGGACGAAAGCGAAGGCACCATCCACCTCTCGCGCGACAAGGCCAAGCGGATGCAGCTCTTCGACCGCCTGGAGGACTCCCAGGAGAACAACGGCACCGTCACCGGCCGCATCGTCCGCCGCATCAAGGGCGGCTACACCGTCGATCTCGGCGGCGTCGAGGCCTTCCTTCCCGGCTCCCACGTGGATCTGCGTCCGGTTCCGGACATGGACGCCCTGGTTGGCCAGGACTTCGAATTCAAGATCCTCAAGATCAACCGCCGCCGCAGCAACGTCATCGTGAGCCGCCGCGTGCTGCTTGAGGAACTGCGCAGCGAACAGCGCGGCGCCCTGCTGGAAACCCTGGCCGAGGGCCAGGTGGTCAAGGGCAAGGTCAAGAACATCACCGAGTACGGCGTGTTCATCGACCTGGGCGGCCTCGACGGCCTGCTGCACATCACCGACATGAGCTGGAAGCGCATCCGTCACCCCAAGGAGATGGTGCAGCTGGGCGACGAGCTGGACCTGAAGGTCCTGCACTTCGACCGCGAGGGCCAGAAAGTGTCCCTGGGCCTCAAGCAGCTCGTGGCCGATCCCTGGGAGAACATCACCGGCAAGTACCCGCAGGGCTCCCGCTTCAAGGGCAAGGTCACCAACCTGGCCGACTACGGCGCCTTTGTGGAGCTTGAGGCCGGCGTCGAGGGCCTGGTGCACATCTCCGAGATGAGCTGGACCCGCAAGCTGCGCCACCCCTCGCAGATGGTGCGCGCCGGAGACGAAGTCGAAGTCATCGTGCTCGGCGTCGACCCGGACAAGAAGCGCATCAGCCTGGGCATGAAGCAGATCAAGCCGAATCCCTGGGACGTGGTGGCCGAGAAGTATCCGGAAGGCACCATCCTTGAGGGCGCCATCAAGAACATCACCGAGTTCGGCGTGTTC
>JACRDI010000019.1 GCA_016218665.1 Desulfovibrio sp.
AGCACGCTCTGCTCGATCATGATCTCGCTCTTCATGCTGGCGGCCAGGCCCTGGGAGGAGATGGACTCCAGGTCCTCCATGTTGTAGGCCACGCCGCCGCCGGTGCCGCCCATGGTGAAGGCGGGGCGGATGATGAGCGGGAAGGGCAGGGTGCGGCCAATCTCGCGCACGTCGTCCATGCTGCGGGCGATGCCGCTCTTGGGCCCCTTGAGGCCGATCTACTCCAGGGCGGCGCGGAACAGCTCGCGGCTTTCGGCCTTCTCGATGACGGGCACCGAAGCGCCGATGAGCTCCACGCCGAACTTCTCCAGCACGCCCATCTTGGCCACGGCCAGCGCGGTGTTCAGCGCGGTCTGGCCGCCCAGGGTGGGCAGCAGGGCGTCGGGGCGCTCCTGCTCGATGATCTTGGCCACTGTGCCGGGCTCGATGGGTTCGATATAGGTGCGGTCGGCCAACTCCGGGTCGGTCATGATGGTGGCCGGGTTGGAGTTCACCAGGATGACCTCGTACCCTTCTTCCTTCAGGGCTTTGAGGGCCTGGGTGCCGGAGTAGTCGAATTCGCAGGCCTGGCCGATGACGATGGGGCCGGAGCCGATGAGCATGATCTTCTTGATGTCTGTCCGCTTGGGCATTTTCCCCGCCGCTTGTGTGAAAAGGTTTTTCCCTGTGCCTGAAACGGGAGAGATGTACGCCATAAGCATCCGGCAGGCAAGTGGCAAGGGCCGGTCCCCTCCCGGTCGGAACGCCCGGCCCGGCGCGGGTTTGCGGGGGCGCGCGTTGACAGCGGCGTGCGTTTTTCCTAACGTTGTACGAGTCTGGAAAACCGTCTGCCAGGAGCCGTCCATGCGCAACGCACGCGTCCTTGCCGCTGCCGTCCTTTCCCTCCTCGGCCTGCTCGCCGTCCTTTCCGCCTGCGCCGGCCGCAACCCGGCCGAGGGCGCGCCCGCGCTCTCCGAGGTCCAGTTCCTCGATTCCGGCAGCTTCGACCGCAAGCTCTCGGCCTCGCTTTCGGCCAGGCAGCCGCTGGTCACGGTGGTCTTCCCGGCCTCCATCACCCTGAACAACATCCCGGAGCGCATGGACAAGTGGCTGGCCAAGGTGGAGAAGTTCGGCGGCAAGGTGGAGATACAGCCCGAGCCGGAAGCGGGCCGGGGCATCATCTCCGAGATCTTCGGCCTGTTCATCAAGGCCTACGAGGCCATCGAGGAGGCGGTGATCTACGCCCCGGCCAAGAACTACAACGTCATGATCTACTACCGCGCCCAGACCGGCCTGGTGACGCGGCTGTGCTTCGTGCAGAAGGGCTCGCAGGCCGCCGGCCCGCAACCTGTCGGCCCGCAACCTTCCGTCTCGCAACCTGTCGATGCACAGCCTGCCGGCCCGCAGAATCCGGACGCGCAGGCGATCCCCACCGGCCCGGCTGGCGGGGGCTTCATGCCGGAGGGACTACCCCAGGCGAAGTAGCGCCGCAGGGCTAAAGCTCCCGTCCGCACCGTCCGAAGAGAAGGGCAACGGGCAGACGGACCTCCGGGGCATCCTTTAAGGTGTTCGCCAGGGACCGGCTCCTGTTCGAGAAAACATACCCTTTGGCCAAGGCCGCCGCCGGAAGATGGGCTTCCGCTGGCGGCCTTGGTCATTCTGGCGCGCCGCGCTCCCGCCTGCCTGCTTGGGGAGCCTGGCGCCGCCGCCTGGAACGTTGCCTGGGACATTTCGTGGAACGTTGCCGGAAGCTGCCGCCAGAAGCGTTGCCAGAAGCGTCGCCTGGGTCTGTCTGTCCGGGGCACAGCCCGTGCGGCTGCCCAGCCGCCTGAGGTGCTCTGCCTGCACACGATGCGCTCCGCACGCAAAAGACCCTGGGTGGTAAGTCGCTCCCAGGGCCCTGCTTATCGTTCTTTCAGCGGGATCATCCCCTGCCGGGTGTCTGGCCGCGCGCCCTGTCTCGCGCCTTGTCTCGCGCATGCCCGTTCGCCGCGCGGGACACTGCGAACACCCCCGCAGCGCCGCAGGCGAGGCTGGCGGCAAGAAGCGCCCAGGCGCGGGCCTGCGCGTCGCCCTCGGCCGCGGCGGCCAGCAGCACCACGGGCGTCAGCGCGCCGCGCACGGCCGCGCGGGCCCAGGGCCGCTGGCGGATGGCCTCGGCCAGGGGCGGGCTGGCGCTGTAGTAGGCATCCACCATGGCGCGCCCGGCGTCGGAGCGCAGGAGCACGGAGTCGCGGAAGCGCCGCAGGGTGAGCACGTGCTCCTCCCAGGGCTCGCCGTAGGCGGCGGTGGCGATGAAGCAGTCCGGGTTGCCGTGGTAGGCCATGCTCTGGGCCAGGCTGCCCTGGCGGATGAGGAAGCCCTTCCACACCCCGCCGAAGCTGGAGTCGCGCGCGGAGATGGGAATGGTGTCCAGGTCGCCGGAGAGGTCGCAGGTGAAGTCGTAGTAGCCGCTGCCGAAGATGCCCATGCTGTAGATCCAGCGGTAGGTCATGGTCTTGCCGGTGATCTTGATGTCGGAAATGGTGGCGGTGTTTGCGCCGCCGCCCACGCCCACCAGGGTGTCGCCGTTCAGGGTGAAGGTCATGGTGTTCACGAACCCGGTGATGGCCTTGTCCTGCATGGTCCAGTAGAAGGTGCCCACCATGCGGCCCTTCAGGTCCACCTTGCGCGAGAGGTCGCGGGCGTACTCGCCCTGCTCGCGCTCCGGCACCAGCGCGCGGTACTCCTCCAGGGCCTTCTTGGCCTGGTCCATCTCGTTCTTCCTGGCCGCGGCCGTGGCCATGGCCAGCTGCACCAGGGCCCTGTCCGCGCCTTCCTCCTGGGCGCGGTTCAGCTGATAGGCGCTGTCGGCCTGCTGGCCTTCCAGGCCCAGCATGAGGCCCTTGGCCACGCGGATGCCGGGGGTGGTGACGCCGGATTCCTCCACCCGGCGCACATGATACTTGGCGTCGGCCTCGCGCTTGGTGAGCATGTACGACACGGCCAGCCCGGCGCGGGCGTCGGCGTCGTCGGGGCGCTTCTGCACGGCCCCTTCGAAGTACTTCTGGGCCTCGCCGATGCCATCGCGCGCGAGCAGGGGGAAGTAAGGCGCGTTGGCCGCCACGGCGGACTTGGAGACGCCGGGGCTGGGCGCGGCCGGGGCCGGGGGCGGCTGCTTGGGGCGCGAGGCCATGGCCAGCTGCTTGGCCTGGGCCAGCCTTTCGCGCTCGGCCTCCAGGCGCTCCTTTTCGGCCTGCAGGGCCTGCAACTGGGCCAGCTCCAGCTTTTCGCGCTTCAGGCGCTCGGCCTCCTCGGCCATGCGGCGCTTCTCGGCCTTGATGTCCACGGCGGGCCTTGGCGCGGGGACAGGCGCGGGGACAGGCGCGGGAGCGGGCTGGGGGGCAGGCTCGGGCACGGGCAGGACCGCCGCGGACGCCTGTGCGGCCTGGGGCGCCGGAATCGGCGCCTGAATCGACGTCGGTGCCGGCGTCGGTGCCGGTGGCGGGCTCTCCTTGGCCTCTCCGGAAAGGTAGAAGTAGCCGGTGAGGGAGCTGGACTCCCACGGCACCTGCTTCTTGCCCGTCTCGGCCACCACGCCCATGCGCACGCGCATGAACACGTCGGTGATGGGCAGGCCGGGGGTGCGCATGGTCTGCAGCAGGTGCTTGGTGTAGATGCCGTTCTCGCCGGTGCCGTCGCTGGCCACGGAGCCCGGCGCGGTGGCGTAGGCGATGAGCGAGCCCGTGGGGGCGCGCATTTCCGCCAGGCCGCGCTCCGCGCTGCGGAAGCCCCGGCTGAAGGGGTTGTTGCGGCAGGCGTCCAGGATGACGATGTTCAGCGTGTTGCCGGCGT
This sequence comes from Desulfovibrio sp., assembly GCA_016218665.1. Lineage (GTDB taxonomy): Bacteria > Desulfobacterota > Desulfovibrionia > Desulfovibrionales > Desulfovibrionaceae > Humidesulfovibrio. The sequence goes on from JACRDI010000019.1 coordinate 3,814, forward strand.
CCTCCATCTTGCCCAGCACGCGGCCCGCGTCCACGCACTCGAAGCGCACGTCGCTCTCGGTCTGGATCTTGGCGTCCACGGGCACAAGGTAGTTGCTGCCCTGCACCTGCAGGCCGTGCCCGGCGAAGTAGAACAGCCCCACGCCGCCCGCGCGCAGGTTCATGCCGAACTGGCGCACGGCCTCTTCCATCTCTTTCTGGCCGGCGTCGATCTTGAGGGTGACGTTGAAGCCCAGGCCGCGCAGCAGGGCGGCCATGTCGCGGGCGTCGTTGGCGGGGTTGCGCAGGGGGGCGGTCTTGTAGGCGCTGTTGCCGATGACGAGGGCGGTGCGCTTCTCGCCTTCCGCCGCCAGACTGCTGGAACCGGCCAGAGCGCAGACGCACACAAGGAGCAGCGCTAGGAACGGACGGGCGTGTGCGGCGCGCATGGTCCCCCCTGGGTGGTGGTGAAATTTTGCTTCATGCTAGCAGACTGCGGCATGAATGCAAGGGGTTGCGTGCCTCCTTCCACGCAATTCGGCACAGCGTTCCGGGGGGCGCTATTGCACCACCCACACCGCGCAGTTCTTGGCATTGTGCACAAGCTTTGTGGACACGCTGCCGAAGAGGAACTCCTCGCTCTTGGTGAGCCCCCGCCTGCCGACCACCAGTGTGCCGAAGCCGCCCTCCTGCTGCACGTCCAGGATGGTCTGGGCGATGCTCGGCTCCGCGCTGCAGAGCACCGTGCGCTCGCTCACGGCCTCTTCGGGCATCCCTGCAGCCACGAGCCGCGCGCGGGCGTCGGCGAGGAAGTCGAACACGCGGTCGTGCTCAAGCTTGCACTGGTTCAGCCAGGCTTCCTCGGTGTCGAAGCGGTCGCGCCCCGGGGCGCGCTCGATGTACAGCAGGGTCACGCGCACGCCCGGCGCCCGGCCCAGCAGCTCCGCGGCGTAGTCCACGGCGCGGCGCGCGTTGTCCGAGGCGTCGACGGAGATGAGGATGTTCTTGAAGTCCATGCGGCCTCCTTTGGCGATTGGGCTAAAGCTTGCGCAGGGTGTCCAGGCAGGGCTCCAGGTCGGAGAGCAGCTCGGGCACGGTCTCGTAGTAGACCTCCGAGGCGCTGGAGTAGTGCAGCAGCACGCGGTTCAGGTCCTCCGGCACGTAGGGGAAGAGCTTCCTCAGGTTCACGATGCGGTGGCGGAAGAACAGCGCGCAGTCGGCCTCGGTGATGACCGGCGCGTCCGGGTCCGTGGCGGCGCGGTCCTGGATGGTGTGCACGCCCTTGCCGGTGATGAAGGCCAGGATGTTCCCCAGGCCGAAGAGGTCCAGGCCGAAGGGGTTCTCGGCCATGTCGTAGCCGTAGTCGAAGTCGATCCAGCAGTACTCGCCGCTTTGGTGGTCCACGTAGAGGTGGTCGCGGCGGATGTCCCCGTGGGTCTCGCCGTTGTCGTGCAGGAACTGGATGGCCTTGCAAGCGCGGACGAAGCGCTCCAGGATGCCGGGGTAGATCTCGTGGAAGTAGGTGCGGTGGTCGGCGTTCTCGTCCTCCACGTTGAGGTCGAGCCTGCGGCCGGCCACGCGCAGCAGCACGCGCACCAGGTTGCCCTTCTCGTCGCGGTGGGCCTGGCCCTGCATGAAGCGCGGATCGCCCTCCACCAGCCGCAGGATGCGCGCCTCCTTGGCGGCGCTGCGGTGGCAGGCGATGGTCAGCGGCCCGATGTGCTGGTCGAAGGTCTCGGCGAACTCCAGCTTCAGGATGCGGTATTCTCCGCTTTCGAGCTCGATGCAGCGCTTGACCCAGAACTTGGGGTCCTCCATGCCGAAGCGCCGCTCGCGCTCGTCGCCCATCACCAGGTAGTGCCGGCCTCCCACCTTGATGACGTCGCCGTAGGTGATGCTCATGAATTCGGTGGTGTCGGTGATGACGGAGCCGTAGGTGTTCACGCTCACGGGCGGAGCAAAGCGCTCCACAAGGGCGCGCACGGTAGGGAGGGGGGCGGGCTGGGCAGCGGGTTCTGGCATGGTGCGCCTCCTGGTTCAGCCTGCCTCAAAAATACGCATTCCGCACGCGGGGTCAAGGGTTTGGAGGTTTCCGCGGCCATGAAAAGGGCCGCCTCCCCGTCTCCCGGAAGGCGGCCCTGGAAGGCGCTTGCGCGTCTGCTTCAGCCTACTTGCCGAAGCAGCACTTGGGGTACACGCAGGTCTTGCAGTTGAGGCAGAAGCCGCCCTCGGCCATTTTCGCCAGGTCGGCGCGCTTCAGCTCCACCCCGGCCAGCACGCGCGGCAGCAGGATGTCGAAGCTGGTGGCCTTGTGGAACAGCGCGCAGGCCGGCACGCCCATGACCTGAGCGCTGCCTGCCGGGCAGGCCAGGCGGCCCAGGAGCGTCATGGCCCCGGGCAAGAGCGGCGCGCCGTAGAGCATGTCCGTCAGGCCCGCAGTCAGCAGGCCCTTGCGGGTCACGTCGTCGGGGTCGACGGAAAGGCCGGCCGTGGTGACGATGAGTTCCGCCCCGGCGGCAAGCAGCTTGGCCACGCTCCGGGCGATGCGCTCGGCGTCGTCGGGCACGATGTCCACGGCCACCACGCTGGAGCCCAGGCGCTCCACCTTGTCGCGCACCACGGGGGCGAACTTGTCCTCGATGAGGCCCTGGAAGACCTCCGTGCCGGTGACCAGCACGCCCACGCGCATGGGCTTCACCGGGGCGATGGAGAAGAGCGGCCCGGCGGAGAGCACGGCCTGCGCCTTGCGGAAGTTCTCGGCCGAGAGGTAGAGCGGAATGGCCCTGGCCCCGGCCAGCTCCTTGCCGGCCTCCACCAGCACGCCGTCGTGGCGGCTGGCGGCCATGACGTCGGGCACCATGTTGAAGGCCTCCAGGCGCTCGCGCTCAAGCAGGAGCACGCCGGTGGCGGTGGACCGGAAGTTGATCTTGCCCTCGTGGGGCGTCTCGTCGAAGGTGATGTTCTCGCCCGCCATGAGTCTGGCGAAGGCCAGCGCGGCCTCGTTCTCGTGGATGAAGCCGTCGGGGGTCTCCTGCTCCAGGTACACGTGGGCCCGGCCCATGGCCTGCAGGCGGCACACGTCGCCGCCGGAGATGGCGTGCCCCTTGTGGAACTCCACGCCCTTGCTCTCTCCGGCCACGATGCGCGTCATGTCGTGCAGGGTCTTGTGCCCCACGGCCTCGCTCACGGGAACGGCGGTGAGGCGCGGCCCGGCGTCCATTTGGGCCTGGGCATGGGGCGCGGTCTCGCAGCCGGCCCCCGCGGGCATGTGGCAGCCGGGCTGGCCGTAGGGGGCCTCGCCCTGGCAGCCCCGGCAGATGGCGCCGTCGCTGGGCGGGTAGGCCTCGGCGCAGATGGGGCACACGCCCACCCGGCCCATGTTCTTGTGCTTGCGGAACAGGTCGTCCACCTGCACCGGGGCCATGGAGCACAGGTTTTCCCCGGCTTCTTCGATCTCGCGGAACAGCCTGTCCGTGTCCTGGTCGGCTTTTTTCTTGAGCTTCAGAAACCAGCCGCGTATTTCATCGTATGGAGTCAGCTTTTCCACGTCGAGCCAGACGCGCACGCCCGTGCCGGTGTATTTGTCGTACAGGGCCAGGGCGTAGCGGCCCAGGTTCAGCACCTTCATCCAGCCGTTGCCCAGGGTGCAGGGGGTCAGAATCTGCACCGCGTCGGGCAGGCATTTGGAGGTCTCCACCACGGCGTCGAAAAGCGTGCCCTCCGGCAGCTGGCGGCGGGCCAGCTCCACCATGTAGCCGCCGAGCAAGAGGCCCGGAGCCGGGTAGCCGTGGAAGGCCGCGGCCTTGTCCTTGAATTCCTGGAAGGTGTAGGGGCCGATGTTCATGCGTGTTTCCGCCTTGGGTTTCGTGTCAGTTATGCTGAAACTAACATAACTGCGCAGGTAACCCGTCGGGAAACCAGGGTCAACATTTTTTGGAAAAATCGTGACTCGGTACTTGACGTATATACCCCATACGGGTAGAGGGAACATGAAGCAGAGGAGATGAGCGGCCAGGCCAAAGCCTGCCGTGACGTATCGCCAACACCCAGGAGGAACCGACCATGAAGCGCAGCACCAGCATCTTCGCCGCCATAGTCCTGGCCATCGCCACCGTGGGCATGGCCTTCGCCGCCGAGGGCAACGCCCGCAAGGGCAAGTACCTGTACCGCCAGAAGTGCCGCTCCTGCCACGGGGTGAGCGCCTCGGACCTTTCGCCCAACTCCAAGACCCAGGCCGAGTGGAAGAAGCTCTTCGCCAAGCCCGAGGCCATCAAGTGCTACAAGGACTGGAAGGGCGTCACCCCGGAGGAGAAGACCGACATCTTCACCTACCTGCACGATTTCGCCAAGGACTCCCCCTCTCCGGCCAAGTGCAACTAAAAGCGCAAAGCCCGGCGGGAGCGGCTCCCTCGCCCTCCCGCCGGCCACGACGGAGTCACCCATGACAAGCCATATTTCCCGACGCGACTTCCTGCGCCTGGCTGGCGCGGCGGCCGGCGCGGCCGCGGCGACGGCGGCCAATGCCGCCCTTGCCCCGCAGGCCCGGGCCGCTGCTCCGGCGCAGGCACCGCAGTGGGAGTCGAAGTTCGGCGTGTGCGACATGTGCTTCAACCGCTGCGGGCTCATCGCCCGGGTGGAGAAGGGCGTCATCAGGAAGCTCGACCCCAACCCCAAATTCACCAAGTCGCGCGGGATGCTCTGCGCGCGGGGCAACGCCGGTGTGGACCAGGTGTACGATCCCGAGCGCCTGAAGACCCCGCTTCTGCGCACGGGCAAGCGCGGCGAGGGCAGGTGGAAGGAAGTGGGCTGGGACGAGGCCCTGGAAATTTGCGCCGGCAGGATGAAGGACATCGCCGCGAAGTACACCCGCTGCGGCATGCTCTTCAGCGCCGGGGCCGACACCCAGAGCCAGTTCGTGAACCGCTTCGCCGAGGCCTTCGGCTCCTACAACGTCACCAGCCACGAGTCCCTGTGCCTGCTCTCCGGCAACCGGGCCTTTGTGGACACCTTCGGCGAGGTGCCCCTGCCGGACGTGAAAAACAGCAAGTACGTCATCCTGGCCGGGGCCAACCGTCTGGAGGCCCTCGTCACGCCGGACAGCATGGACCTGGTGTCCATAATGAAGGACGGAGCCAAGGTGGTGGTGCTGGACCCGCGCTACACCAAGAGCGCGGCCCTGGCGAGCGAGTGGCACGCCATCCACCCCGGCACTGACCTGGCCTTCATGCTGGCGCTGGCGCACGTCATCATCGCCGAGAAGCTCTACGACGCGAAGTTCGTGGCCGAGCGCACCAGCGGCCTGGACAAGCTCTCCGCCCACGTGGCGGACAAGACGCCCCAGTGGGCGGAAGGGGAGACCGGCATCCCCGCGGCGGACATCGCCAGGATCGCACGGGAACTTGCCGCAGCGGCCCCTGCGGCCATGGTCTACCCCGGCCGCCGCAGCTCCGACTACGAGAACAGCACCCAGATCCGGCGCGGCTTCGCCATCGTCAACGCCCTGCTGGGCAACTGGGACCGCCCCGGCGGACTTGTGCCGCCGCGCCCGGCCGGGGTGAAGAAGGTGCCCTTCGAGCCGCCGTTCTACGACGACAACCCTCCGGGCCGCGTGGACGCCAAGGGCGTGCCCCTGCTCTTCGACGACGAGGGGTCCTTCGTGCTCACGCGCGATGCCGTCATCAAGGGCGCTCCGTATCCGGTGAAGGGCTGGTTCGTGTACAAGACCAACCCCATGGCCACCGCGCCGGAGCGCAGGAAGACCCGTGAGATGATCGAAGCCCTGGACTTCCTGGTGGTGGCCGACATCGCCATGAGCGACACGGCCTGGATGGCCGACCTGGTGCTGCCCATGCCCAGCGCCCTGGAGCGCCAGGACCCGGTGCAGGCCCTGCAGGCCGGGGCCGAGGGAGCGTGCCTTGTCTGGCGCGACCCGGTCATTGCCCCGCTGCACCAGTCCCGGCCGGTGTTCGAGGTGCTGAAGGCGCTCTCGGGAAAGCTCGGCTTCCCCGAGGCCTTCGACTTCGACATCGCCACGTACCGCGAAAAGCAGCTGGCCGCCTTTCCGGAGGCGGCGGAGATTCTGAAGCGTGACGGCGTGTTCTATCCCCCGAACCCGCCCCTGGGAACCACGGACGGACAGCCCTTCAAGACCCCCAGCCAGAAGATCGAGCTGTACAGCAACCGCTACGCGGACATGGGGCTGGACCCCCTGCCCGTGTACCAGACGCCCAAGCCCAGCCCGGACGCGGGCCGCAGGTTCCGCCTGGTGGCCGGGCGCAGCGCCTGCGTCACCCAGGCCAGCAGCACCAACAACGCGCTCCTGTCCGAGTTCGAGCCGGAAAACACGCTTTGGCTGAACGAGGACAGCGCAAAGGAGCTGGGCGTGCGGCAGGGCGACCTGGTGCAGGTGGAAAGCCCGGCGGGCAGGGGGGAGCTCAAGGCCCTGGTGACGCCGAAGATCCGCAAGGACACGGTGTACATGCTCTCCGGCTTCGGCACCATCTCCGGCCAGCTCAAGCGCTCCAGGGTGGGCGCGAGCATCGTGGAACTCATGGAAAGCCGCCACGACGCCATCTGCGGCAACTCGGCCATCCATGAGACCTTCGTCAGCGTGAAGAAGAAGGGGGCCGCATGAACCGGAAGCTCGCCATGGTCATAGATTCGGCCAAGTGCATCGACTGCAAGGCCTGCGTGGCCGCGTGCAAGCAGGCCAACGGCGTTGCGCGCGGGCAGCGGCGCAACTGGATCAAGGAGGCCGTTCCGCCCCTTGAGAACGGCCCGGACGGCAACAGGAAGCTGGGCCGGGGCCACTTCCAGCCCGGGGCCTGCATGCACTGCGACGAGCCCAGCTGCGTGGCCGCCTGCCCCACGGGCGCAACCTTCAAGAACGCGGCCGACGGCACGGTGGTCATCGACCCCCGGCTGTGCATCGGCTGCGGCAACTGCATTCCCAGCTGCCCCTACGGCGCGCGCTTCCGCGACACGCAAAGGCGTATCGCCGACAAGTGCGACTACTGCCCGGAGCGCCGGGCCGCGGGCCTCTCCCCGGCCTGCGTGGACACCTGCCCCACCAAGGCGCGCGTCTTCGGCGACATCAACGATCCCGACAGCGAGGCCGCCAAGCTGCTTGCCGCCAACCAGGGCCGGGTGGTGCGCGTCATCGCGAAGCAGAACGACACAAAGCCCAACATGTACTACATCGCCAGCACCGCACCGGACGGCTGGGCGGTGCAGCCCGTGAACCCGCTCTCCTTCGACGCCCTGACCCAGGTGGTGGCCCCGCTGGTGAAGTACGCCGTGGGCCTTTCCGGCCTGGGCGTGCTGGCCATGCTTGCCCGCCAGCTCGTAACCTCCGGAACGGCGGGGAAGGACGGCGGCAGCCACGGGGCAGGGCAAGCCCCGGTCCCGCCGGAAACCGGCTCCGGAACAGGAAAGGAGGACGGCCATGACGCCCGCTAACGGCGAGATCAAGCGCCACGACCCCTCGGACATCCGCATCCACTGGTTCAACGCGGCCTGCTGGCTGGTGCTGCTCGTCAGCGGCCTCGGGCTCATCAAGAACGAAAAGCTGAACCCGCTGGGGGCCTGGCTGCCCGACGCCCTGCGCGCCCTTTTCGGGGGCGGCAGCGCGGGCGGGGCGGTGCTGCTGGTCATCCACGAGGTTGTCGGCGTGGCCTGGCTGCTGGGCATGCTGGCCTACCTGGGCGTGAACGCGGGCGGCGCGCGGTTCTTCCTGCGCGAGATATTCAGCATCCGCCCCGGCGACCTGGCCTGGCTGGTGCGCAAGATGCTGCGCATGACCGTGGGCCCGAAGTTCGGCGGCGGCGGCGGCGAGCTGCCGCCCCAGGGCTACTACAACATGGGCCAGAAGGCCTTTGCCCAGGCCTCGGTGCTGGGCGGAATAGTCATCGGCGTCACGGGCATGGTCCTGCTGGCCTCGGACAAGTTCCTGCCCGCGTCCATGGCCGGGCTCGTAGGCTGGGCCGTGACCCTGCACTACCTGGCCGTGGGCCTTGTGTTCGCGGGCCTGCTCGTGCACGTGTACATGGCGGCCGTCTCGCCGGAGGAAAAGCCCGGCTTCCGCTCCATGTTCACCGGCACGGTGCCGCGCGACTACGCCCGGCACCACCACGGCCTCTGGCTGGACGCCCTGGAAAAGGGTACCGGCGGCGAGAAGTAGGCCGCACTGAATGGATTGGACGGGCGGGGACGTGCCCTGGCCCGAACGTGTTGCTCACCATCGAAGCACAAGGAGAACACCATGCGTACCAAGCGATTCGCGCAGGCCTTCCTGCTGGTCCTTCTGGCCCTGGCCTTCGCGGTCCAGGCCCAGGCGGCCAACCCGGACTACTTCTACAAGAACCTGGTGGACATCAACTACGTGAAGCCCCTGGTGAAGGTGCCCAACCCCGAGGGCGTGAAGCTCATCGACTCGCGCCCGTACCAGGCCAAGTACGTGCAAGGCTACATTCCCACGGCCATCAGCCTGCCGGACGGCGATTTCGAGAAGAAGGCCGCCGAGCTTCTGCCCAAGGACAAGAACACCACCCTCGTCTTCTACTGCGAGGGCCCGGAGTGCCGCCTTTCCCACAACTCCGCCCGCAAGGCCGAGAAGCTGGGCTACAAGAACGTGAAGGTGTTCCCCGGCGGCTACCCGGAGTGGGTGCAGGCGGGCAACTATCCGGCCATCGGCGTGGAGCAGGTGAAGGATCTGCTGACCAAGGGCGAGAGCTTCCTGCTGGTGGATTCCCGCCCGCTGGTGAAGTTCCTTGAGGGCAGCATCCCCGGCGCGGTGAGCATCCCCGACTCCGCCTTCGACAAGAAGCAGGGCCTGCTGCCCGCGGACAAGAACTCCCTGCTGGTGTTCTTCTGCGGCGGGTACGAGTGCCCCCTGAGCCACGCCAGCGCCAGGAAGGCCATGGCCCTGGGCTACAAGAACGTGAAGGTCTGCGAGGCCGGCGAGCCCGCCTGGGTCAAGATGTATGGCGCGACCAACGCTGGGGGCGGCGGCCTGAAGGTGCAGACCGGCGGCGTGGAAGGCGCCATCAACGTGGAGCAGTTCAAGAAGATCCTGGCCGAGAAGCCGGACAGCATCCTGCTCATCGACGTGCGCGACCCGGACGAGTTCGCCGCGGGCCATTCCCCCAGCGCGGTCAACATCCCCGTGAACGAGCTGGAGAAGAAGCTGCCCTCCATGAAGCTCGACAAGCCCGTGGTTTTCGTCTGCGCCACGGGTTCGCGCAGCGGCGAGGCCTATTACATGACCCGCGACCTGCGCAAGGACGTGAAGGACGTGTACTACCTGGAGGCCACCACCAAGTGGTCCAAGGACGGCACCTGCTCCATCACCGAGAACAAGAAGAAGTAGCCTGCCTGGGCGGCGGGCCGGGAGGCATACCCCCCCTCGGCCCGCCGCCGCATGTCCTTTCAGCCCCCGAAGCGATATTTCCGATTGAAATTATCGGAATCCTGGCGTAGCAGATTGGGCCGAAGCGAGTCGAAGAAGCCCCAGGCTTGAGGAGTTCCCCTTGCCAAGCTCGGAATTCAATGACATGCCGGAATCTGCCCGGACGCCGCGCACCCCGGATACCCCATGCGGGCAAGGGGCGTGCTGCGCAGTCCGGCGCGCAACGCGGTCCGGCGACGCGAAAGCCAAGGCTTTTCAGGAGGCGGACATGCCCAAGGAAGTGAAGGATCAGGAAGCCCTCAAAAAAGACGTCATGGCCCGCATGAAGCGCATCGAGGGCCAGGTGCGCGGCATCCAGCGCATGATTGAAGAGGGCAAGGAATGCGAGGACATCCTGGTGCAGGTGCGGGCGGTGCGCTCGGCCCTGCGCTCGGCCACCACGCAGATCATGCGCCGCTACCTGCTGCGCTGCAACGAGCAGGCCGTGCAGAGCGGCGATGTGGCCGGCCAGTACGAGAAGCTCATGAAGCTCGTCTCGGACTTCATCGACGGCTAGGCCGGCCCCTCCGCAATTCCCACCGAAGCCCCGCGCGAGCCGGACTCCCGCTGCATGGCCTCCGGCTCCGGAGGCATGTTTTTCAGCGCGCTCAAGGAAAACGCGGTGATGTGTCTGGCCAGGGCCAGAATGCCCGCCTCGTCGAAACGCACCTGCGGGGCCAGCCGGCCGATGACCGCCCGCGAGCGGAACACGTACTGGCATTGGCCCACCACGCTCATGGCGCAGGCCAGGGTGCGGGCGTCGCCCGCCTTGGCCCTGTTGCCCAGCGCCTCCGCCACGATGCCGCGCAGTTCCTCCGCCAGGGGGACGATGTAGCGCTCCACCACATGGTCCAGGGCCTCTGTGGGCTCGTGCAGTTCCCTGGCCATGAGCTTGCCGCACCAGGCGGTGCGCCCGCTGCCCAGCATGCGCAGCAAAAAGGAGTGCACGTAGGCGAAGAGCCGCTCCCCGCAGCCGGCGCCGGGGGCCAGGTTCATGGTGGTGGGATAGCGCCGCAGGCCGCTCTCGAAGGCCTCGGCCAGCAGGGCCTTGTACAGCCCGGCCTTGTCGCCGAAGTGGTAATGCACGGCCGCCACATTGGCCTTGGCGCTGCGGCAGATCTCGCGTACCGTTGCGGCCTTGAAGCCTTTTTCCGAGAAGATCTCGCCCGCGGCCTCCAAGAGTCTTTTCTTGGTGTCGCCCTGTTCGGCCTGCAGCATGCATCCCTCCGGAACCTGTCGTGAAACGCCAGATTAAAACGCTTGATTGACTTAGTCAAATGGAATACGAGAGCGCTTCGGAACGACGGAGAGAACGAGCATGGATGAAAACGGGCAAAAGACGGCCGCGGGCGACTGGCGGGCCTTCAGCGTGGCGGTGGCGGGCACCTTCATGGCCACGCTGGACTCGGGCATCGTCAACACGGCCCTGCCCACCATCGGGCTTGGTTTCGACGCGCCGCTGCCCCACGTGCAGTGGATCGTGGCCGGGTACTTCCTGGTCATCTCCTGCCTTTTGCCGCTGTTTGGCCGCATGGGCGACATGTACGGCCGCAGGCGCATGTACACCACGGGCTTCGTCGTGTTCACCCTGGCTTCGCTGCTGTGCGGAGCCGCCCCTTCACTGTGGGCGCTCATCGCCGCGCGCGTGGGGCAGGGCGTGGGCGCGGCCATGCTCATGGCCAACGGCCCGGGCATCATCATGGCCGCCTTCCCCGGCCCCACGCGCGGCCGGGCGCTGGGCTTCACCGGCATGACCGTGGCGCTGGGCTCCCTCACCGGTCCGGGCCTGGGCGGCCTGCTCATCCAGGGTTTCGGCTGGCGCAGCGTGTTCTACGTGAATCTGCCCATCGGCCTCCTGGGCATCTGGATGGCCCGCCGCTTTCTGCCCCCGCAGGAGCGCCTGCGCGACGAGACCCTGGACATCGCCGGGGCCGGGCTCTTCGCCCTGGGCATGGTGGGGCTGCTGCTCGCCATGAGCCACGGCCACGACTGGGGCTGGACCTCGCCCCCGGTGCTGGCGGGCCTTGGCGTGGCCCTGCTGGCCCTGCCGGGCTTCGCCCTGTGGGAAAAGCGCTGCGCGCACCCCATGCTGGACCTCTCGCTCTTCCGCGTCTGGCCGTTCTGCTCCGGCAACCTGGTGGCCTACATGGCCTTCATGAGCATGTTCACCAACGCCATCCTGCTGCCCTTCTACCTGCATGGGCAGAAGGGCCTGGAGCCCTTCGAGACCGGCCTGGTGCTCTCCTCCCTGCCGCTGACCATGGCCGTGGTGGCCCCGGTGAGCGGCTTCCTGTCCGAGCGCGTCAACTTCGCCACCCTCACCTCCATCGGCCTCGCCATCATGAGTTGCGGGCTGGCCTGGCTCTCCCGGCTGGACTCCTCGTCGCCCCTGTGGTGCGTGTACCTGGGGCAGGTCATCCTGGGCCTGGGCGTGGGGATGTTCATGTCGCCCAACAACAACAGCGTGCTTTCCAGCGCCCCGCAGGACAAGGTGGGCCTGGTGGGCGGCATCCTGGCCCTGGTGCGCAACGTGGGCATGGTTTCGGGCATCGCCGTGGCCATCACCGTGTTCGAGGGCTTCCAGGGCCGCGCGGCCAGCGCGGGCGCCGGGCCGGGCCCCGCCTTCATGGCCGGGTTCCACGCCGCGCTCACCACCGGCGCCATCCTCTCCGCCTGCGCGGGCTGCCTGTCGCTCTTCCGGCGCAGGCTTTTCGCCCACAAGCCCGCCCAGGAACACCGCGTGGTGCGCAAGGATTCCTAGCGGGCTTCCGTTTTCGCCCTTTGCCTCGAAAAAACCTTTGATTCCAGAGATGGCTCTGCTACGATTCGTAGCAGCGTCCTCCCCCCGGACATGCGCTCCCGGTCCCAACCAAGGCGGGCGTCATGGCCAGAGCACAGCTTCCCGACTTCCTGCGCGGCGGCACCTTCAAGCTGGCCGCGGCCATCTGCGCGCTCCTCTTCGTCAGCTCCACGGGCATCTACCTGGTGGAGAACCGCACCGTCGTTCCCGGCTACTTCGAGGCCCTGTGGTGGAGCGTGGTCACCATGACCACGGTGGGCTACGGCGACATCGTGCCCGCCACCACGGGCGGCAAGGTGCTGGGGCTCATGGTCATGGCCGGGGGCATCGGGCTGGTGTCCACCCTCACGGGCAACCTGGCCTCGCTGCTGGTGGAGCGCAAGGCCAAGAAACGCAAGGGGCTGCTGGAAGTGAAACAGAGCGGGCACGTGGTCGTCCTGGGGTGGAACTCGTCGGTGCCGGGCCTGGTGCGCGGCCTGAAGGAAAACGGCCTGCTGGACGCCGGGGGGCTGGTGCTGGTGACGGACCTGCCCGAGGAGCGGCGCGAGGAGGTGGCCTTCCAACTGGAGCTGGGCCCGCGCCTGAGCTTCGTGGCGGGCAAGATCGCCCAGGAGAACGTGGTCCACAAGTCCCGGCCGGACAACGCCTCCCTGGTGTACATCCTGCGCCAGGACAACCTGCCCCCGCACGAGTCGGACCAGCAGAGCATCTACGCGGCCCTCACCGTGCGCGGCATGTCCCCCAAGGTGCCCATCTACGCCGAGGCCGCCCAGCCGGAAAACCGCGTGCACCTGCTGCGCGCGGGCGTCACCGAACTCATCGACCGGGGCGAGATATCGAGCGGGGTGCTGGCCTTGCTGGGCGCTGCGCCCCAGGCCTGGAACCTCTTGCAGGCCATGCTGGGTCTGCGCGGCCGGCCGGGCATCAGCCTGCGGGCGCTTTCCGAGGAGGAGAAGGCCGGCACCTGGAGCGAACTGGTGAGCCGCCAGCGCCAGCAGGACGGCAGCCAGCCCCTGGCCCTGTGCCAGACCGCGCGCTCCCTGGCCCTGGAGGACATCCTGGACGCGGGCTCGGCCCTGGACCAGTTCATCCTGGAGCTGTTCCAGTCCCACGGGCGGGAGACCAAACTCGGCAGCAGGGAGGCCGCGCTGCTGGTGAACCCGGCGGACGCCCAGGCCCTGGCCGCCTACGACGGCGTGCTGCTGCTGCGCCAGGGCGGCGGGGGCCAGCCATGAGCGGCCTCGACCTCTCCTGCATCCCGGTGTTCGAGGGCCTGAGCGAGGCGGAACTGGGCAAGGTGGCCGAGATCTTCCGCGAGGAGGCGCATCCCGCCGGCACCGTGGTCATGGCCGAGGGCCACACCGGGAACAGCATGTACGTGCTGGTGCGCGGCCAGGTGCAAATCTCCAAGGCCATGCTGCTGGAGGGCATGAGCGTGCCCCTCTTGAACATGGAGTCGCCGCGCAAGGTGCTGGCCACGCTCAAGCACGACGCCCACCCCGTGCTGGGCGAGGTGGCCGTCATCGACGACGAGGTGCGCTCGGCCACGGTGCGCACGGTGACGGATTGCGCTTTCCTGGTGACCACGCGGGAGCAGTTCTTCAACCTGGTCCGGCGCGAGCCGGACATCGGCGTGAAGCTCCTGCTCACCCTGGGCCGGCGCATGGCCGCCACCATCCGCCGCGCCAACGCCGAGGTGGTCAAGCTCACCACGGCCCTGGCGCTCTCCCTGCGCAAGAACACCTAGGCGCCGCCGCCGCATCAAAAGAAGAAGGGCCGCCCCCACGCGGGAGCGGCCCTTTGCGTTCGCGGCGCCAGGAAAGCGCGGGCGCCTAGTACTCCATGTCGTGCTCGTGCTCCAGGGGATAGCTGAAGGTCTTGAGGGCCCAGGCCTGGTAGCCGATGACCACGGGCACGAAGACCAGGGCCACGCCCAGCATGATCTTGAGCGTGAGCGCAGAGGAGGCGGAGTTGTAGATGGTGAGGCTCCAGGCCGGGTTCAGCGTGGAGATGAGGATGGCCGGGAACAGGCCCACCACGCCGAACAGCGCCACGCAGGCGATGAACACGGCCGAGCCCGCCCAGGCCTTCCACAGGCTGCCCGCGGAGAGGAACAGGCGCGCTGCCACCAGGCCCGCCACGGCGGCGGCCAGGATGAGGAACAGGTGCGGGTTCTTCATGTAATTGCCGAAGAGCTGCGTGTTCACATAGGTGTAGGCCAGAAACGCCAGCACCAGCACCAGCACCGCGGGCCACAGCTTGCAGGCGGTGTTGATGGCGCGGGTCTTGAGGTCGCCCGTGGCGCGGATGGCCAGCCAAAGCGCCCCGTGCAGGGCGAACATGGCCACGAAGAAGACGCCGCCCAGCAGGCCGTAAGGGTTCAGCAGATCAAGCAGGCCGGCCTGGTTGACGTGCTGCTCGTTGAGCGGCAGGCCGTGGAACAGGTTGGCGAAGGCCACGCCCAGCAGCAGGGCCGGCAGGAAGCTGCCCACCGTGTGGCAGGCGTCCCACAGGCTGCGCCAGGAGATGCTTTCCACCTTGCTGCGGAACTCGTAGGAGACGCCGCGCAGGATGAGGGCGAAGAGCAGCAGCATGAGGGCGGAGTAAAGTCCGCTGAACATGGTGGCGTAGGCCAGGGGGAAGGCCGCGAAGGTCACGCCGCCCGCGGAGAGCAGCCACACCTCGTTGCCGTCCCAGAAGGGGCCGCCGGCGTTGTAGATGGAGCGTTTGTCGAACTCGTTCTTGGCCAGGAAGGGCATCAGCGTGCCCATGCCCAGGTCGAAGCCGTCCAGCACGAAGTACACGGCCCACAGCACTCCCCAGAGCAAAAACCATATGGTCTCAAGCATGTCCTACTCCTTGGTGTTGGTGTGGTTCCGAGACTACGCGTCCTGCGGGCCCTTGCGGGCGGCGGTGACCATGAGGTAGGCGCCCGCCACGCCAAGCAGGGTGTACAGAAGCACCATGGCCACGAGGGAACTGCCGGCCTGACCCGCCGTGATGGGCGAGACGGCGTCGGCCGTGCGCATGAGACCGTAGACGATCCAGGGCTGGCGGCCCACCTCGGCCACGACCCAGCCCGCCTGCATGCCCAGGTAGGGCAGGGGGATGGCGAAAATGAGCGCCTTCAGGAACAGGGGGTACTTCTCCAGCTCGTCGCGCTTCAGCAGGCCGAAGAGCATCAACAGCGGCATGAGGGTGCCGATGCCCACCATCACCCGGAAGGCGATGAAGGTGATGCCCACCGGCGGACGGTCGGCCGGGGCGAAGTCCTTCAGGCCCTTCACCTCGGCGTCGGGATCGTTGAAGGCCAGGATGCTCAGCAGCGAGGGCACGGGCAGGGCCTGAACCAGGTTCTTTTCGTTCTTCTCGTCGGGAATCTGCAGCAGGTACATGGGCGCGTTCTTGGTGGTCTCCCAGTGGGCCTCCATGGCCGCCAGCTTGGCCGGCTGCAGCTTGGCCACCAGGTTGCCGTGCAGGTGGCCCTGGCCGGCCACGATGGCCGTGGAGGCCAGGCCGACGAAGAGGGCCAGCTTCATGGACTTGGTAAACAGCTCCACGTGCTGCTTGCGCAGCAGGTGCCAGGCGCTGATGCCGGCCATGAAGAAGGCGGCCACGCAGAAGGAGGCGGAAACCACGTGCACGAACTGGTTCCAGGCCCAGGGGTTGGTGATGACGGCCACGAAGTCGACGAGCTCGGCGCGGCCATTGCGCAGCTCGAAGCCCAGGGGATTCTGCATGAAGCCGTTGGCGATGAGGATCCACACGGCGGAAAGGTTGCCCGCGCCCGCCACCAGCCAGGCGACCACGGCATGGGCCTTGGCGGAAAGCTTCTCCCAGCCGAAGTGCCATACCCCGATCATGGTGGATTCGAGGAAGAAGGCCGCCGTGGCCTCGATGGCCAGAAGCGAGCCGAAAATATCGCCCACATAGGCCGAGTAGCGCGACCAGTTGGTGCCGAACTGGAATTCCAGGGTGATGCCGGTGACCACGCCCAGGGTGAAATTGATGAGGAAGAGCTTGCCCCAGAACTTGGCCATGCGCCGGTACACGGGTTTTCCCGTGCGGGCGTAGGCAGTCTCCATGCAGGCGATGAGCACGGAGATGCCCAGCGTCAGCGGCACGAAGAGGAAGTGGAACATGGTGGCGGCCGCAAACTGGAGCCGCGAAAGCATGAGTGCGTCCATGAAACCCCCTTGGGTTGGTGATTACAACCAGGAATGGTTACTGCTATCGCTATCCAGATTGAATTGCAACACCTTTCTTCTAGCACCAAGCGCTAACATTGCAACAAAATTGAAGGGGCGTACATTGCGTGCGTAGGGGAGCTGGATTATGTTGAGAGCCAGATCAGGAGGCAAGCATGGGCAAAGGCAGATGGGATCCCTGGCGCGGCATGGACGAGTTCCGGGAACAGGTGGAGCGCTTTCTCGACGAAAGCTGCGGCGGGGCGCGCAATGTGGCCCCCTCGGGCTATGTGTGGGCGCCCCTGGCCGATCTGATGGAAACCCCGCAGGCCATCATCGCCCAGGTGGAGCTGCCGGGAGTGCCGGCAGAGTTGGTCGTGGTGGAGGTGCTGGACGGCGAACTCGTCGTTCGGGGCGAGCGCCCGTGCGAGCGGGGCCAGGAGCCGGTGTGTCAGGAGGAAGCGGGCGACCCGATCTATCATATAATGGAGCGCGCCCACGGCACCTTTGCCCGGCGCTTTCCCCTGCCGCCCGGCATAGACGCCGGGGCGGTGAGCGCAAGGCTGGAGGGCGGCCTGCTGACCATCACCGTGCCCAAGGGAAGGGGCAGACAGGCCACGCGCTTCAGCCTTGAGGTGAAATAGCGCGGTGCATTCCGCTCCATCTGCGCGCAAGGGGCGTCGGGCTGGTTTCACGGCCTGGCGCCCCTTGTGCGTGAAAACACCTTCGACGCGACGAATTTTCCGATGGAAAGCATTTGCCCTGTTCGTTTCGCCTTGAAGATATCTTAGGAATATCACAGTACATTATTCTACGGCTACGTATTCTGTGTGGGAATGTCACCCTGGGGGCCGGCAAGGGGGTTGCCCCAGCCAGCAAGACACATGGCGGGTTGGTGCGGCACGGCTACAAGGAAGAGGGTGTTTCACAGGAATCATTCCCTGCGTGAAATCTTGAAAGAGAGAAATCGGGCAAGAATTTTTAAAATTCGTTGAAAAATGAAGCTTACCATGTTGAGAATATATCCACTGAAATGTCTTGGCCAGAATCGATGCTGCCGGGAAGCGCCGTTTTGCAGGGCTTCCGCGTTTTGCGCCAATGGAAGCGGCACTCACAAAAATGTAATGAATAAAATAAAATCAGCTGGTTGTGTTGTAGAGAAAGGCTTGGGACCGGAAAGCGCTTCTGGCGGTTGGCGGGTTTGTCCGGCGCCGCACCAAAGCGTAGACCTGCCCCCATGAATGCGGACCTTTGGCCAAAACTGCTCCTCATGCTCGAAAATCGACTGGAACAGGGGTTATTCACCCTCTGGATCAGGCCATTGACCGCCCGTACGGATGGCAGCGTCCTTGAACTGCAGGCGCCAAACGACTTCGTCGCCAGCTGGGTGCGCGAGCGTCTCATGGACACCATCCGCGAAACCGCCCAGGAACTGGCCGGCAAGCGCGTGGAACTCCGCGTGGTGGTGCGCAAGCACGCCCCCGCCGCCGCCCCGGCCCCCGCTGCGGCGAAGCCCGCTCCGCAATCCCGGCCCGGCCGGGACATCGCCCTGCCCCTGGGCTACGCGCCCCGCCCCGTGGCCGACGCGCGCTTCCGCTTCAGCTTCGACGACTTCGTGGTCGGCCCCTGCAACGAGCTGGCCTGCGCCGCCTCCAAGGGGCTGTGCAACGACATGCTGAGCGCGGACCATCTGTTCCTTTCCGCCGGGCCCGGCCTGGGCAAGACGCACCTGCTGCACGCCATCGGCCGCCAGCTGGCGGGCAAGAGCAACCGCAGCCGCGCGTCCATCGCCTGCCTCTCGGCCGAGGAATTCGCCACCCGCCTGGTGCTGGCCATCAAGGCGCGCGAAGCCGCGCGCTTCAAGGCCGAGTTCCGCGACTCCGTGGACGTGCTCCTGCTGGAGGACATCCACTTCTTCCAGGGCAAGGGCAAGCTCCAGGATGAGTTGCTCATGACCCTGAAAGCCCTCCAGGGCCGGGGCTGCAAGGTGGTGCTCACCAGCTCCTTCCTGCCCAGGGAGCTGGACCAGGTGGACCCGCAGCTGGTGTCCTGCTTCGCCTCCGGCTTCCTGGCCCAGATGGACGCCCCGGACTTCGCCACCCGCGAGGAGATCATCCGCCGCAAGGCGCGCAACCTGCAGGTGCAGGTGCCCGACGACGTCACCGGGCTTTTGGCCGAGCGGCTGACCACGGACATCCGCCAGCTGGAGAGCTGCCTGAACAATCTGGTGCTCAAGGCGCGTCTGCTTGGCCAGCGCATCTCGGCCGAGCTGGCCTGGCAGGTGCTGGAGAACTACGCCCCCCAGATCGCCGCGCCGGACCTGGACCGCATCGTGTCCTTCGTCTGCAAGAGCTACGGCATCGACGAGAACGAACTCCGGTCCAAGAGCCGCAGCCAGCAGACCGTGCTGGCCCGCAACACGGCCTTCTACCTGTGCCGCAAGCACACCGCCATGTCGCTCTCGGCCATCGGCGAGCGCCTGGGCCGCAAACATTCCACGGTGCTCAAGGGCATCATCAACGTGGAGCGCGAGCTGAACCACCAGACCCCCCTCGGACGGCAGCTGGCCAGCACCATCGGCAGGCTCTCCGCGTAGTCCGCACACACGAAAGCGCCCGTCATGGGGCGATGGCATTCCGGCGCGCGCCGGGTCGGCCCTGTGCACAGGCAAATCCTGGGCAGGGGGAGGAAGCCGGCCCGGCGCTCTGCCGTTTCTGGCGCTGGCGAACGCTCCGGCTGCTGCGTGCCCTCTGCTCTCGCTGCTGATTTGACGCAGGACGCCGTGCGCGGGAGCGCTGGCGGCAGGCCGGCGAAGACGCGCCCGCCCGTCTGATCGTCCGTCCGTCTGATCGTCCGCCCGTCTGATCGTCCGCCCGTCTGATCGTCCGTCCACTCGTCCGCCTGCCGACCGCGGGGGAGAGGGCAGATACGGAGCGGCACCGGTGCGGGGAGCCGCGCCCGGCGAGGGGAGCAGGGGACTTCGGGAATGGGGGCGTCAGGAAAGGGTGCGGCTGCCGCGCGAGAGGATGGCCTGGGCCTCTTCTTCGGAAAGGCCCCGCCCGGCGGCGATGGCCGCCAGGTTGTCCTCGGCGTCGGAGGCGCGCAGATACACGGGCGCAAGGGGGCCGGGCCCGAAAGCGGCGCGGCTGGCCAGGGTCAGCAGGGCCTGGGGCCGGGGCGCGTCCCAGTGGGCGGGCAGCAGGCGCAGGCCGGAATCGACGGCCGCAAGCTCCCGGAAGGCGGCAAGGTTGCGGCGCAGTCCGCCGCCCAGAACGGCCAGGGGCCTGGGCAGCGCGGCCAGGAGGGCGGGCATTTCGGCCAGCTGCGCCACCCGCGGGGGCGTCAGGGCCGTCCTTCCCTGGAAGGCCTGGGCATACACCTGCCCCCTGCGCGACCAGGCCAGTGCCAGCACTGCGCCCTGTCCGGCCAGGGCCTCCGCGGCCTCGAAGCCCAGAAGCTCCAGGTGGCCGATGCCGCCCAGAAGCGGGCGTTCCGCCAGACCTTCTGAAAATCCCGCGCTCAGGCCCTCGGCCAGGGCCAGGGACATGCGCAGCCCCGTGAAGCTGCCCGGCCCGGTGACGCAGGCGATGCGCCGGATGGATGCAGCGGGGAGCCCGAGCCCGTGGAGCAGTTGCCGCACGCCGGGCGCCAGAAAGCGCACCGACTGCCCGGCCGCGCTCCATTCCTGGGCGGCCAGGAACTCCGCGTCCCCGCCGATTTTGTCGCCAGTCCAGTCGCCGGGCTCGCGGCCCGTTTCGGGCAGGCGGCCCAGGGCCATCTGCAGGCGCTCGTCGGCCCCGTTGATGGCCAGCAGCAGGCCGTCGCCCGCGTTACTTGAAGAGCCGGCGCAGGTCATTGTAGGTGGCGAAGAGCATGAGCGCCGCCAGCATGGCGATGCCCACGCGCATGGCGGCGGCGCGCGCGCGCATGCTCAGCGGCTTGCGCGTCACGGCCTCCAGGCTGAAGATGACCAGGTGCCCGCCATCGAGCACCGGGATGGGCAGCAGGTTCACGAAGCCCAGGTTGGCCGAAAGCGCCGCCGCCAGGGCCAGCACGCCCACCATGCCCTCCTGGGCCTCGCGGTTGATGAGCTGGGCGATGAGGATGGGCCCGCCGATGGAATCGGCCGGCACCACGCGCTCGATCATCTTCACCAGGGCCATGACCATGTTCACGATGGCGCGCCAGGTCTCCTTGGCGGAGAGCTTGAGGCTCTGCCCGGCGCTGAGGTCCAGGGTGACGATCTCCTTGGCGGCCACGATGCCCAGCATGGGCGCGCGCACCGTCTCGCCGAAGACGTTCTTGCGTTCGCGCATCTCGGGGGTGACGCTTACGGTCACGCGCTCCTTGCCGCGCTTGATCTCCATGGTGAGGGGCGTGCCTTCCGAGGTCTGCACCAGGTCGGTCAGGTCCTCCCAGAAGGTAATGGCGCGGCCGTTGACCGTGAGCACGGAGTCGCCGGGCTTGATGCCCGCGCGCACGGCAGGGCTTTCGGGCAGCACCTGGCCGATGGTGGGGGCCAGGCCCATCTGCCCCTGGGTGGCGAAAAGCGCCCAGTAGATGCCCCAGGCCAGGATGAAGTTGAACACCGGCCCGGCGGCCACCACGCACATGCGCTGCCACACCGGCCGCAGGTTGAAGAGCAGGTGCTTGGGGATCTCGGGCTCCTCCTCCTGGTCGGGCGATTCTCCCGCCAGCAGCACGTACCCGCCCAGGGGCACGGCGCACAGGCGGTACTCGGTCATGCCGGCCTGGAAGCTCAACAGTTTCGGCCCAAAGCCCAGGGCAAAGGCCTTGACCCCGATGCCGAGCATCCGGGCCACGAGGAAGTGCCCGAGTTCGTGGAAGAAAATCAGTCCGCCCAGGACCAGGACAATGGCGATGACACCCAAAGTATGCTCCTTCGCGTCTCTGCATGCGGACGCGCGGCAGTTGCTCTCTGCCCTTTCATATAAGCCGCCCCCGGCGTTGGTCCAGGGCCTGGGGCGGAAAAAACGCTAGAGCCCGGCGTCCTTGCGGGCGCGGTCCCTGGCCTCGGCGTCCACGGCCAGCAGGTCCGCCGCCGCGCAGTCGACGGCCAGCGGCGCGTGCCGCCCAAGGGCCGTCTCGATGAGCAGGGGAATGTCCATGAAGCCGATGGCCCCGTTCAGAAACAGCTCCACGGCCGCCTCGTTGGCGGCGTTCAGCACGGCCGGGTGGCTGTGGCTGGCGGCGTAGGCCTCCCTGGCCAGGCGCAGGCAGGGGAACAGCCCCTCGTCGGCCCGCTCGAAGGTGAGGCCGCCCACCTGGGCAAGGTCCAGCCGGGGCATGGCCAGCTCCACCCGGCGGGGAAAGCACAGGCAGTGGGCGATGGGGATGCGCATGTCCGGCACGCCCAGGTGCGCCAACTGCGAGCCGTCCACGTACTCCGCCAGGGAGTGCACGATGCTCTGCGGGTGCACCAGCACGTCCACGCGGCCGACCGGCAGCCCGTACAGGTGGCAGGCCTCGATGACCTCCAGGCCCTTGTTCATGAGGCTGGCGGAATCCACGGAAATCTTGGCGCCCATGCTCCAGTTGGGATGGTTCAGCGCCTGCTCCGGGGTGACGGAGGCCAGGAAGGCCGCGTCACGCCCGCGGAAGGGCCCGCCCGAGGCCGTGAGGATGAGCCTGGCCAGCTCCTGGCCGTCCTCGTCCGCGTGGCCGCACAGGGCCTGGAACAGGGCGTTGTGCTCGGAATCCACCGGCAGCACGAGGGCGCCCGACTCGCGGCAGGCCTGGCGGATGAGCCGCCCGCCCAGCACCAGGCTTTCCTTGTTCGCCAGGGCGATGCGCTTGCCGGCCTTGGCCGCGGCGAGGGTGGGCAGAAAGCCCGCAGCGCCCACGATGGCCGAGAGCACGAGGTCGGAATCCGCAGACGCGGCGATGGCCTCGTAGGCGGCCGGGCCAACCAGGATTTCCGGGGCGTAGTCTCCGGGAAGGGCGGCGCGCAGGGAGTTGGCCGTCTCGTCGTCCAGCACGGCAAGCACCGCGGGGCGGAAGCGCGCGGCCTGGTCGGCCAGGCGCGCGGCGTTCTTGCCGCCGGCCAGGGCCGCCACCCGGAAGAGGCCGGGATGCTCCTCGACCACCTTCAGCGCGCTGACGCCGATGGAGCCGGTGGAGCCGAGGATGGCCAGCCGGCGCGGGAAGGGCTGCTCTGGTGCCAGCGGCGGCCAGGTGGAGATGTAGGACTTCATGCGCGGGCCCTAGGGAAAGAGGGGGATGGCCTGCTTGAACAGCGCGTAGCAGGGCAGGGCCAGGAGCAGGCTGTCGATGCGGTCCAGCAGGCCGCCGTGACCGGGCAGCAGCGTGCCCGAGTCCTTGACGGAGAGCCTGCGCTTGAGGGCGGACTCGAAGAAGTCGCCCATCTGGGCGCCCACGTTCAGCACCGCGCCCAAAAGCAGCCACATGGGCAGCGGGGCGTCGCCCAGCATGGCTCCGTACACGGTGACAGCGGCCACGCAGCCCGCGAAGCCGCCGATGCTGCCTGCCCAGGACTTCTTGGGGCTCACCTGGGGCCAGATCTTCGTCTTGCCGAAGAACGTGCCGGAGTAATAGGCCGCCGTGTCCGACATGGCGGTGGACAGGAGCACGAGGATGATCTCCAGGGTGGAGAGGGCGAGGCAGAACTGGAGCATCAGCGGCAGGTAGAACATGCCGGCCATGAGCACGAGCTCGTCGGTGAAGTCGGCGTCCTGCTGGCGGGCGCTGTAGCGCATCAGGTAGCGCAGGGCCAGGAACCAGAAGGCCCCGGCCAGGGCCCACAGGGAGGCCGGCGCACCGCCGAACTTGGCCGCCAGGAGCATGGCCGCGCCCAAGGCCACGCCGGTGATCCGCAGGGCTTTGTGCTGCGCTCCGGGGCGGAACATGGCCGTGAACTCCCACTGGCCCAGGGCGCACACCGCCATGAGCACAGCCAGGACGAACACGCCGCCCTGCCACAGGGCCAGGGCCACAAGGCCGACGGCCAGGATTGCGGTGAGGATGCGCTGCTGGTGGGAGGATGCCGGCACGTGGACTCCTGCTTGGGCGGCTTGCGCAAAGGCCTTTTGGCCCCGCGCGACATGGGCCTTGTACTCCATTCGCCGAATGCGGGCAACCGTGCCCGCGCCCCCTTTTCGAGGCCGGAACTCCTGTGGTATACGTAGGGCAAACGGGTGGCGAAGCGGCGCGGATGTGGCCCACGGGATAAGGGAGGCCTCCATGAGTGGTAAGCAGGACGACGCGCAGAACGACGCGCAGAACGGCGCGCAGGACGGCGCGCAGGACGGCGCGGAATTCACTTGCCGGATGCCGGCCGAGGGCCAGGAGCAAGACCTTGCCGCAGCCGGTCCGGAGGAGCTGCGCGCCCAGGTGGCGCGCCTTACGGAGCACCTCTCCCACCTGACGGACATCGGCCTGGCCCTCTCGGGCGAGCAGAACCGCGACCGGCTGCTGGAGATGATCGTGAGCCTGGCCCGCTCCATCACCGGCGCCGACGCCGGCACCCTGTACATCGTGGACGACACGGGCCGGAAGCTCGAATTCGTGGTGCTGCAGAACGACACCATGAACGTGCGCCTGGGCGGCACCAGCGGCAACCCCGTCACCCTGCCGCCGGTGAACCTGTACAACGACGCGGGCGAGGAGAACCACGCCAACGTCTCCTCCCACGTGGCCCTGACGCGCGAGGTGGTCAACATCGAGGACGTGTACTGCGCGGAGGGCTTCGACTTCACGGGAACGCGCCGCTACGACGCCGGGACCGGCTACCGCTCCCGCTCCATGCTGGTCATCCCCATGGAGAACCACGAGCACGAGGTCATCGGCGTATTGCAGCTCTTGAACGCCAAGGACAAGAAAAGCGGCGAGGTGGCGGCCTTCTCGTCCGTGGGGCTGGCCGCGGTGCAGTCCCTGGCCACCCAGGCCGCCGTGGCCCTCACCAACACCCAGCTCATCCAGGGCCTCAAGGCCCTCTTGTACTCCTTCATGCAGAGCATCGCCGCGGCCATCGACGCCAAGAGCCCGTACACGCGCGGCCACATCGACCGCGTGGTGGATTTGACCATGCGCATCGCCGAGGCCGTGAACGCGCAGGAGGACGGGCCCTTCAAGGACGTGCGCTTTAACGAGAACGAGCTTGAGGAGCTGAAGCTGGCCGCCTGGATGCACGACGTGGGCAAGATCACCACGCCGGTGCACGTGGTGGACAAGGCCACCAAGCTGGAGGCCATCGTGGACCGCATCGACATGGTGGCCACGCGCTTCAAGCTCATCGGCAAGGCCCTGCAGGCGGAACTGCTGGAGAAGCTGCTGGAACTGGCCAGCGCCGGGGCCACAAGGGAGCGGATGTTCGCCGTCACCGAGGAGATGGAGCGCCGCCGGCAGGAGCTGGAGGACGACCTGGCCTTTGTCGTCTCCTGCAACAAGCCGGGCGAGTTCATGAGCGACGAGCGCATCGAGCGGGTCAGGACAATCGCCGCGCGCACCTACAGGGACGGCGAGGAAGAGAAGCCCTGGCTCACCGAGGACGAGGTGCGGAACCTGTGCATCCGCAAGGGCACCCTGACCGACGCCGAGCGCAAGATCATCGAGGACCACACCGTGGTGACGCTGGACATGCTCTCGCGCCTGCCCTTTCCCAAGCGCCTGGCCCGCGTGCCGGAGTTCGCCGGGGCCCACCACGAGAAGCTGGACGGCACGGGCTATCCCAACCGCATCGGCGGGGACCAGCTTTCGCTTCAGGCGCGCATCCTGGCCGTGGCCGACGTGTTCGAGGCCCTGACCGCCAAGGACCGGCCCTACAAGGAGCCCATGAAGCTCTCCCAGGCCATGAAGATCATGGGCTTCATGGTCAAGGACAAGCACATGGACCCGCAGGTCTTCGACCTGTTCTTCGCCAGCGGGGTGTACAAGGACTACGCCCAGGCCCACATGAGCGAAGCCCAGCTGGACGAGGTGCCGCCGCCTGCGCCTCCGGCCGCTCCGCCGCGGTGATTAACCAGGAGCACGACCGCCATGGAATTCATCAAGGTTATCTTCAGACTGTTGCTGGTCGGGGGGTGGGCGAAGCACAGGCGGCTGTTTCTGGCGCTTGGCGCGGGCACCTGCCTCATCGTCGGCTGGATCGACTACGTCACCACGGACGAAATCAATCTGTCCTTCGTCTACCTTGCGCCGGTGTTCTTCACCACCATCGCCGCAGGCCGGACCGGAGGCGTGGTCATGGCGCTCGTCTGCTCCGTGGTGAAGGTCATGACCGACGTCTACTCCGACCAGCCGTACGCCCAATCGGTGTTCTACCTGTTCAACGGCCTGGGCCTTTTTCTCGCCTTCGCCGGATTCGCGCTGCTGCTGGACATGCTGCGTCAGGCCTACCGCCGGGAATGCGACACCAACAGCACGGACGAGCTGACCGGCTTGCCGAACCGGCTCACCTTCGCGCAGTCCGCCGGGAAGGCCTGGGAAAGAAGCCGCGAGGTGGATGCGCCCTGTTCCCTGGTCGTCGTGGACATCGACAACTTCAAGGCCTTCAACCAGTCCCAGGGCGAGCATGTGGGCGACGTGGTTCTGCAGACCCTGGCGCGCGCGGCCGGCCTGGCCGTGGGTGAGCAGGGGCCGGTGTACCGTGTCGGCGGCGATGACTTCGTCGTGGTGCTTCCGGCGCACGATGGCCAGGAGGCCCGGCTTGTGGCCGAGGCTCTGCAGGAGGGGCTGATGCGCGCCGTCCGTGAGCGCAAGTGGCGGCTTTCCGTCAGCTGCTGCGTGGTGCTTTTGGGCTGCGGCACGCAGGATCTGGACGCCGCGTTGCACATGGCGCGCACCGCGCTCTACGGGGCGAAGCACAGCGGGGAGTCGGGCGTGCTGGTCGAGGCGGGGGCGTAGGGGCGCAGGGGCCTACAGCAGCTTCACGTAGTCCTTGACGATGACCTTGAGGCCGAAGCCGGGAAAGTTCACCCGGTACTTGTCCGGCGGAATCTCGGCGATGATCTTGCCCTGCCCGAAGATCTTGTGCTCGCACAGGCCGAGCTTGGCATGCGCCCCGTCCATGGCCGATTTCGGCGGAGGCGCGGCCTCGTATTTGGCCCTTGGCGCGGCGGCCGCGCTCACCGGCCGCACGCCCGGCTCGTAGTCCGGCTTGCGCACGGGCTCCGGGCAGACAATGGGCGGCAGATAACCGTCGTCGCGGGTCATGACTCCGGGCCGCACCTGCTCGTCCTTGCGGCGCAGGCCGCCGGTGTAGGTCTCCACGTAGCGCTCGGCCAGGGCCTCGGGCAGCTCGGTGACGAAGGGGCTGGTCACGGCGGGCTCGCGGCAGTTGTTGAAGCGGTTGAACACCGAGCCGGGCACGATGAGGGCCAGCTCGTCCTTGGCGCGGGTGCAGGCCACGTACATGAGCCTGCGCTCCTCTTCCATGTCCTCCTGCCTCTGCATGGCCTTTTTGGAGGGAAAGCGCTCCTCCACCAGGTCGATGATGATGACCGCGCGCCACTCCAGCCCCTTGGCCGAGTGCACGGTGGAGAGCACCACGGCGTTCTCCGCGCGGTCGTCGTCTGCCTGGGTGCCGTCCAGGCACAGGTCGGCCAGGAAGTCCTCGATACTCTTGTAGTTCACCACGATCTGGGCCAGCTGCTCCAGACCCGCCTGGCGCTTGGGATAGTCGTCGGGGTAGAGCTTCACCAGGGTCGGCGCGTAGAAGCTCATGGCCCGGTCCAGCGCGGCGGCGGGAGAGGCCGCGAGCTTGCGCAGGGCGTCCAGCTCGGTGAGCAGCGGCGGCAGGTCCGGGAAGCGCTTCACGTGCTTGTCCACGCCCTTGGCGTCGCCTTCGAGGATGGCCGTGGCGATCTTGCTGGCCGTCTTGCCGCCGACTCCCTTCAAGAAGCCCAGCACGCGCTGCCAGGCCAGCATGTCCGCGGGGTTCGCCGCCAGGCGCAGGTAGGCCAGGATGTCCTTCACGTGGGCGGCCTCGTGGAAGCGCACGCCGCCGTACTTGCGGTAGGGCAGGCCCGCGCGGGTGAGGGCCACCTCCAGCGGGTAGGACTGGTACCCGGCGCGGAACAGCACGGCGATCTCATGCAGGGGGTGGCGCGAGGCCATCTCCGTGATCAACCCCACGGCCTGGGTGGCCTGGGACTGGTCGCTCAGGGTCTGGATGATGCGCGGCCGGAGGCCCCCCTCGCGCTCGGTGAACAGGTGCTTCTCGAACTTCTGCTGCGCCCCGGCCAGGATGACGTTGGTCAGGTCCAGGATGGGCTGGGTGGAGCGGTAGTTCTGTTCCAGACGGATGATCTTGGCGTTCTGGAAATGCTGCGGGAACTCCAGGATGTTCGCCACCACCGCGCCCCGGAAGGCGTAGATGGACTGGGCGTCGTCGCCCACGGCCATGACGTTGCCCGCCTCGCCCGAGAGCAGGCGCACCAGCCGGGCCTGCACCAGGTTGGTGTCCTGGTACTCGTCCACCATGACGAAGGGATAGCGGCGGCGCAGCCCGTCCCGGATCTCCGGGTGCTCCACAAGCAGGCGCTCCAGCTCGAACAGGAGGTCGTCATAGTCCATGAGGCCCTGGGCGCGCTTGGCCTTGGCGTACTCCTCGGCCAGGCGCTCCATGTCCGCCTGATAGGGCAGCATGTGGTAGGCCTCGCGGTCGAGGATGGCCCCGATGGACAGCTCCTTGTTGCGGCTCTTGGTGATGATGTCCGCGATGGTGGCGCGCTTGGGGTAGGAGCGGTCGCCCTTGCCCAGGTCCAGGTGGGCCTTCAGCTCGCCCAGCAGATCCTCGGAGTCGGACCTGTCCATGAGGGTGAGGCCCTGCTGGTACCCGGCCTCAAAGGCGTGTCGGCGCAGGGTGGCGTAGGCGAAGGAGTGGAAGGTGCCGCCGCTGGCCCCGGTCAGGGGGCGGCCCAGCACCAGGCCCGCCCGGTGCAGCATCTCCTGGCTGGCGCGGCGGGTGAAGGTCAGAAGCAGGATGTTCTCCGGCGAGACGTGGGTCTGCACCAGATGCGCCAGGCGGTAGACGATGGTGCGCGTCTTGCCGCTGCCCGCGCCCGCGATGACCAGCACCGGCCCGCCCATGTGCAGGGCGGCCTCCCGCTGGGCCGGGTTCAGCTCGCGCTCGAAATCTATCATCCCGCCAGTCTCCTCGCCCGGTTCAGGCCCGTCACAAGATCAGCCCGCCCGGCTTTACGCCGCCCAGGCAGAAGGAATCAAGCACGATGCGCCCGGTGTCCCGCAGGCGCTGCGCCCGGCCGTCATCGCGCGTGTCCGCGAAGAACACGTCGTCCGGCACGTGCATGCCGTGGCGGCCAAAGTGCCCGAATATCCCGGCGCGGTCAAAGCGCGCCTTGAGGTCGAAGCCGGGTTCGGGAACGCAGACAAGGTCCGGCGCGTTGCCGCCCCCGACATCCACCCCGTACAATTCCCTGCCGTCGAGCACCTGCTTCATGACCTTGCGGCCCTGCCAGGTCAAGCCTTGCAGCACGTGCCGGATGTCCGCCTTGAGCCCCGCCGCCTCGTCCTCGCGCACTCTGCCCCTGGCGAAGCGCACCTGCCGGTGCAGCACGATGCGCCCGGGGTCCATGGCAAAGGCCCGCGCCTGCGCGCCGATGACGCCCGCGTCCCATTCGTCCCGCGCCGGGCGCTCATACTTCAGCAGCCCGGCCTCGAACAGCGCGCGGTTCAGGTCCACCTCGGTCTCCAGACGGCAGAAGCCGTGGTCGGCAAAGGCCACCAGCCGCTTGGGCTCCGGCAGGGCATCGAAGCGGTCCAGCACCTCGCCCACAAGCTGGTCCCACTCGCGCAGGAACGCCAGGCAGGCCCCGTGCAGCGCGTGCCCCTCGTCCTCCACGGCCGGGAAAAGAAAATGGAACAGCCGGTCCGTCTCGGTCAGCACGCACACGAACAGGTCCCAGGCCAGGTCCGGCCAGAGCAGGTTCAGGGCCGCCCGCCGCCCGGAGAGCGACCGCCGCAGCTGGTCCAGCAGGTACTCCGGCTCCCCGGCGCCGCGCGTGGTGTCGCCCTCCACCACATAGCCCGCGCTCCCAAGCGGCCCCAGCAAAAAAGGCGGGAACACCGCGCGCTCCAGATTCTCCGCCACGAAGCCCGCCACCAGCATGCCCCGCAGGGGCGCCGCCGGGGCCATGTTCGGCAGGTTCAAAACGCGCGACACCAGCCCCGCATTGCCCAGGCGCTCAAATATGGTCGGCACGCGCACGTCGCGGAAGTTGGCGATGCGCAAGGCATACGTTTGCGCATCAAGCACCGTGAAGCCATGCACGCCGTGCACGCCCGGCCCCTCGGCCGTGAAGAAGCTCGTCCAGTTCACGGGCGAGAGCTCCGGCAGCTCGGCCGTGATAGGCCGCGCCAGGGGCAGCAGGCGAGCGAGGTTGGGCAGCCGCGGCGCAAGGGCGCGCGCAAGCGAGAGGGGCAGGCCGTCCAGGCCGAGGACGACGAGGCGCGGGCGGGCGGGAGAGGTCATGGCTGCGGGCAGGGAGGGAGAAATATGCCTCCGGCGGCCAGGGGCATTCGCCCCGAGGGACAGTGCCCCCTGGACCCGCCATGCCGCGAATCCAAGGGGCAAGACCCTTTGGATTCGCGGAGGGGGTAGGCAAAGCGTCTGGTCATCAGCGTTCCCCACCCATAAAGGGATTCCAACGGGCCTCGTGCCCTTTGGCCCCCGGAGGGATATTCTCTTCCGTCTTTCTCCTACGCCAGTTCCACATCGTACTTCTGCATGAACTGCACGGGGTTGTACGAGAGCTTGGCCTTGCGCAGGCCTTCGTCGCCCAGGTCCTGCTCGCGGTTCACCAGGCTGAAGCGATCCTCCTGTGCGGCCAGGAAGTGCTTGTTGATGGCCTGGTACACGCCCTTGTAGCGCGTATCGCCCTTTTCGAAGTGGATGACGATGGTGTCCTTGTCGAGCTTTTCGCCCACGGTGTAGGCGATGACCTTGCCGCCCACCCGGATGGTGCCGCCGATGAGCGCGCCCATGCGGTCAAAGTTCTTGAGCACGCGGGAGATGGCCTGGTTCTCGGCCACCAGGGCGTCGGAGGGGTGCTCCTGCCAGCCGTGCCATTCGGCCTGCATGTCCAGCACTTCCTCCACGCAGTCGGCCTGCATGGGCGTGTACTCGAAGATGTTGGACTTCTCGAACTGGTGCAGCAGGTTCTTCTTCTTGTGGAACTTGTTGCCCTTGAGCTCCACGAGCTCGGGCACGGAATACACGTAGTCGAAGTGGTCGCGGGCCTCGGTGGCGTTCAGCCGGTCGCCGAAGGCTTCGCGCCAGATGCCCACCAGGGCCTCGGGCACGCGGGTGAAGGTGGCCGGTCCGGCCAGGCAGGGCAGCTGGGTCCAGTCCACGGCCGACCAGTCGCCCACGGGGGCCCAGAAGATCTCGTGGGGGATGGTCTGCTTGATCCACACCAGGCCGTGGGCGATGCGCCACTTGAGGCCGTAGTGCTCCGCCCAACCGTAGAGGTTGGCGAAGGCGTAGTCGGAAGTCACCTGCGGGCAGGCGGCCAGCGCGGCGCGGTAGGCGTCCTGGTGTTTCAGGCAGACGTTTTCGAAAGTCTCGCAGCTGCTCATCTGTGGGTACCGTTGTTTCCGTTGCGGGTTCTGGACATGGCGAAGCGCTGCCAGTCCTTGCGGGTGAAGATGTAGAAAAGGATGACGGCCTGGCAGGCCTGGGAGGCCAGCATGGAGATCCACACGCCCGTGGCCGAGCCCAGGATGACGTGGCCCAGCACGTAGGCCAGGGGCAGGCGCACCACCCACGTGCCCAGCCCCATGCCGAGCAGATTGTACACCGTGGCCCCCGCGCCCGCCAGGGCCCCGGCAAGGATCATGGTGGTGAGGGTGAAGGGGATGGCCAGCACGTTGTACACGAGGTAGTTCTGGGCCTCGGCCTGCACCTCTGCCTTGGGGGCGATGAAGGCGGCGATGTCGCCCAGGAAGGGCCAGAGCAGGGCGGCCAGCAGGCCGATGCCCGCGAGCCCGATGCCCAGGATGCGCAGGCCCATGCGCCGGGCCTCCACAGGTTGCCCGGCGCCCAGCAGATGGCCCACGAGGATGCTGGCCGTGAGGTTGAGCGCGAAGGCGGGCAGGAAGAGCAGGGATTCCACCCGCGCGCCGGCGGCCATGCCGGCCAGGGCGATGACGCTGTTCTGCGGCAGGCTGGCGGTGATGGAAAAAAGCACCAGATAGCCCGCGTGCCACACGATCTGCATGAGGCCGGCGGGCCAGGCCACCCGGAAGAGGTAGGGAAAGGCGCAGCGCACCCAGCGCCAGGGGGCGAAGATTTCCTTGCGCAGGCTGCCGTCCAGGCGCAGCACCACGAAGCCGAACAGCGCCCCCATGGTGATGGAGGAGAAGGTGGACCAGACGATGCCCTGCACGCCGAGCTTCGGCAGGCCCCAGAGGCCCAGGCCCAGGGCCAGGTCGCCCAGGGTGTTCACCAGGGTCACGAGGATCATGGTGTACAGGGGCACCATCACCTGCCGGCGCGCCCGGAACACCGCGTTCTGCATGATCATCATGTAGTAGGGCGGCAGGGTGTACAGGAACACCTGCAACACATACTCGGTGAGGGGCTTGATGTCCTGGGGCACCTGCAGGGCCAGCACGAAGAGATCGCGCAGGGGCAGGCCTATGGCCAGGAACACAAGACCCGAGGCTGCGGCGATGGAAAGGCACAAGCCTGTGTAGCGTTCTGCGCGCAGCGTTCTTTGCGCGCCGAGGGACTGGCTGATGGCCGCCACCGCCCCGCCGGCCACGGCCGTGGCGATGATGAGGAAGAGGAACAGCGATTGGGTGATGATGCCCAGGCTGGCCTGCACCCGGTGGTCTATCTTGCCCGCCACCCATACGTCCACGAAGCCGATGAGGAAGTTGAAGAGCATCATCAGCAACTGGGGCCAGGAGAGGCTCCAGATGGCGCGGGCGGGGTTTCGGGTCAGGTCGGTCGGCTGCATGAAGATCCTGGGCGGTGCGGATGTTGGGCCGTAAGTGCGGGCAATCTGGTCAAGTAGGCACGAATTCGGCCCTGCCAAGGGGCGGGCGCGGAATTTCTTTACGCGGCGTCCATGTTCTGCCATATCTGACCGCATGAACCCGGCGCTTGCTGCGCCGCGGGCCGGAGGTACCCATGAGCGCGAAAAAAAAGGCCCAAGCCAACGCCCCTGCGGCTGTGTTGCGCGTGCACCTGTGGCTGGAGGCCGGGGGCGGCATGCTCTTCGGCCTGGGGCGCGTGCAGCTGCTTGAGCTGGTGGAGCGCCTGGGCTCGCTGAACCAGGCGGCCAAGGCCCTGGGCATGAGCTACCGCGCGGCCTGGGGACGCATCAAGCGCACGGAGCAGGCCCTGGGCGAGGCGCTGCTGGTCAAGGCCAGCGGCCGGAAGGGCTACGAGCTGAGCGACCTGTCCAAGGCGCTCTTGAAGGACTTCGCCGCCTGGCACCAGGAGGTGGAGGCCTTCGCCCTCAAGCGCGCCAAGGAGCGCCTGCCCTGGGACGTGCAGCCCTTCAGCGGTCCGGCTGCGGGGGGCGCGGGCGGCGGGGAGCCCGGCCCGGCCAAATCCTGACGCCGCCGCCTCTAAAAAGAGAAGGCTGCCCCCGGCGTATATGCCAGGGGCAGCCCTTTTTGTGTCTGGCTAAAACCTAGCGGCGGCCGCCACGGTCTCCGCGCCCGCCACGGTCTCCGCCGCGGCCGCGATCACGGTCGCCACGGCCGGGGCCGTCGCCGCGGGAGGAGGGCGGACGGCGGAAGTCGTCCAGGCTCACTTCCTGGCCGGCCTGCTCCATGAGCCAGGCCTTGCGGGACAGGCGGATGCGTCCGCCCGGCTCCAGCTCGATGACCTTGACCCACACTTCCTGGCCAAGCTGCAGCAGGTCTTCCACGCGCTCCACGCGTTCCACGTCCAGCTGGGACACGTGCAGCATGCCCTCGGCGCCGGGCAGGATTTCCACCAGGGCACCCACTTCCAGGATCTTCTTCACGGTGCCCAGGTAGTTGCGGCCCGGCTCCGGGGTCTGGTCGTAGTAGAGGACCATGGCCTTGGCCTTCAGCAGGCTCTCGGTGTTGGGGGCGAAGATGGCCACCTTGCCGGAATCCTCGATGTCGATGTCGGCCTGGGTCTCGGCGGTGATGGCCTTGATGTTCTTGCCGCCGGGTCCGATGACGCTGCGGATCTTCTCGGGGTTGATGAACACCACCTCCATCTGCGGGGCCAGTTCGGAGAGCTGCGGCCTGGGCGCGGCCAGGCACATGCCCATGTGCTCCAGGATGTGCATGCGGGCGTCGCGGCTCTGGGCCAGGGCGCGGCGCAGCACGTCGTAGGGGATGCCGGTGGTGATCTTGATGTCCATCTGGATGCCGGTGATGCCGGAGGTGCTGCCGGCCACCTTGAAGTCCATGTCGCCCAGGGCGTCTTCGTCACCGAGAATGTCGGTGAGGACGATGTAGTCCTCGCCTTCCTTCATCAGGCCCATGGCGATGCCGGCCACCGGCTCCTTGATGGGCACGCCGGCATCCATGAGGGCGAGGGAGGCGCCGCACACGGTGGCCATGGAGGAGCTGCCGTTGGAGTCCATGACCTCGGAGACCACGCGCAGGGTGAAGGGGAACTCGTCCGGGTTGGGCAGCACGGGCATGATGGAACGCTCGGCGAGCGCGCCGTGGCCGATGTCGCGGCGGCTGGGCCCGCGCAGGATGCGCACCTCGCCCACGCAGTAGGGCGGGAAGTTGTAGTGCAGCATGAAGCGCTTGGTGTCCTCGCCCACCAGGGTCTCGATGCGCTGCTCGTCGCGGCTGCTGCCGAGGGTGGCCACGCACAGGGCGGCGGTTTCGCCGCGGGTGAACAGGGCCGAACCGTGGGTCATGGGCAGCACGCCGGCGTCGATGGACAGCGGGCGCACGGTCTTGGTGTCGCGGCCGTCCAGGCGGATGCCTTCGGCGCGCACGCGCTCGCGCACGAGCTTCTTGTCCAGGTCGCCCAGCAGGGAGGACGCCTGCTTCTGGGCCTCCTCGTTGTCGGCGAACTTCTCGACCACGGCCTTCATGGCTTCGGCCTTGGCCTTCTCCTTGGCCTCGCGGCGGGCCATCTTCTCGGTGATGGCGCAGGCGGCCTTGAGGCCCGGGGTGGCGATCTCCTCGACGTAGGCGGCCACGGCTTCGTCAGCCTTCTTGGCCACCACCTCGATCTTGGGCTTGCCCACCTTCTCGCGCAGCTCGTCCTGGATGTCGAACATCGGGGTGAGCTGCTTGTGGCCCCATTCCAGGGCCTCGGCCACCAGCTCCTCGGAGACGAAGTTGGCGCCGCCCTCGACCATGACGATGGCCGAGCGGGTGGCGGCGAAGATGAGGTTCAGGCTGCTCTCGTTGGCAATCTGCTTGTAGTTGGGGAAGAGCACGAACTGGCCGTTGATGTAGCCCACGCGCGCGCCGCAGATGGGGCCCTCAAACGGCATGTGCGACACGTGCAGCGCGGCGGAAGCGCCGGTGATGGCGAGCACGTCGGGGTTGGTGTTGGCATCGGCCGAGAGAACGGTGGCGATGACCTGGACCTCGTCGCGGAAGCCCTTCTTGAACATGGGGCGGATGGGCCGGTCGATGAGGCGGGAGACCAGGGTCTCGCGCTCGCTGGGGCGGCCGATCTCGCGGCGGAAGTAGCTGCCGGGGATGCGGCCGGCGGCGTAGGACATCTCCTGGTAGTTCACGGTCAGCGGGAAGAAGCCGCGGTCAACCTCAAGCGGCTGGCTGACGGCGGTGACGTGCACAACCGTGCCGCCGGACTGCAGCCACACGGCGCCGCTGGCCTGCTTGGCCATCAGCCCGTGGTCGAGCACGATGTCCAGGTTGCCGACGCGTGTGGTGAGGTGGGTCTTCTTGTGGGGTACGAGCATGAAATCTCCTGATGGTTGCCGTCCGTGCGCTGCTCCCTGCCCAGGGTTTAGCCGGCTTGGGGAAGGGCTCTTGCGTGGGCTGCCGCAAGAACGCTTTCCGCAGCCAACTAAAGGGGGTCTGGAGACGCGCTTGCGCGGCGGACGTGGTTTGGCGGGAACGGGGGCCCCCGCCGGGGAGAGCCGGAGGGGGCGGAGGCTTGTCGCGCAAACCTCCGCCCCGGCCGTGCTGGGAACTCTTACTTGCGGATGCCCAGGCGCTCGATGAGCTCGCGGTAGCGCTGGATGTCCTTGTTCTTCAGGTAATTGAGAAGCTTGCGGCGCTGGCCGACCAGCTTGAGCAGGCCGGTCTTGGAGTGGAAGTCCTTCTTGTGCACCTTGAAGTGCTCGGTCAGGTAGGTGATGCGCTCGGTGAGCAGCGCCACCTGGACTTCCGGAGACCCGGTGTCTCCCTCTTTGCGCTTGAAATTCTCAATGATCTGGGTCTTTCCTTCAGGCGTCATAACCACAGCAGTATCCTCCTTGCCTGGCAGCCTCAGGTGCGGCCTGGCAGTTTCGTGCCGGAAAAGCTCCCCGTTCAGGTGGTGGGGGCGGCGTCCATCCACAGTCCGCGCAGGATTGCCCAGCGCAGTCCGCCGTCCTTGGCCTGAGCCTCCGCAAGGGCCACGGGTTCCCCCGCATCGTCCACCAGCATCACCTGCTCTCCGGGTTGCCCCTGGAGCGCTTCGCCGCTGGGGCCGCCAACCGGCAGCCAGGCCCCGTTCTTCACGAGGGCGGCCAGCGTGGGCGGCAAAACGATTGTGCGCCAGTGCGGGAGCATCTTCGCCAGCGGGATGACCCGCGAAGCGAACTGCTCCGGCTCGCCAAGAACCGCGTCCAGGCTATGGGCGGCGTCTAGCCCGTAGGGCTCGCACGCCTCCCGCGTGAGCTGCGCAAGCGCCGCTCCGCACCCGAGCCGAATCCCCAAGCTGTGGACCAGGGAGCGAATGTACGTGCCAGCCAGGCAGCGTACCCTGAACCGTGCGAAGGGGAGCTCGATCTCCAGCGGTTCGACCTCATACACCTCTATCCGTTTCTCCTTGACCGGCACCGCCTCGCCCTTTCTGGCGAGCTCGTAGAGGGGTTTGCCCTCGTGCTTGGCCGCGGAGTATGCGGGAACTTCCTGCTCTGTGAGGTCCTTCCAGGACAGGATGGCCTCCCGCACGTCCTCTTGCGAAATTCCTTCTATGCCTTTTTCCTCAACCACGGCCCCTTCCATGTCGAAGGTGTCGGTGGCGAGGCCCAGGCGCATGGTGCCCGTGTACACCTTGGTCCCGCTGGTGAGGTACCCGGCGAGCTTGGTGCCCTGGCCCAAAAGAACAAGCAGCACGCCCTGGGCCAGCGGGTCCAGGGTGCCTGCGTGGCCTATCTTGCCCTGGCCAAGCCCGTGCTTGATGCTGTTCAGGCAGCCCGCGCTGGTGGGGCCGCTTGGTTTGTCCAGCACCAGCAGACCGTCCAGCTGGCCTGCGCTGCGCTTGCGCTTTCTTCCCATGCCGAGAAATGCCCTACACCAGTTGCAGGCCTTCGCCAAGGGCCTTCACAAGGCTCTTCTTGGCGGCGGAAAGCTCGTCGTAGATGGTGCCGCCGGCGGCGTTCCTGTGCCCGCCGCCGTCGAAAAGCGCGGCCACGGCCTGCACGTTGTCCGCCCCGGCGGAGCGCAGGCTGAACTTGTACCCGCCGTCGGGCTCCTCTCGCAGGATGACCGCCGCGCGGGTGCCGCGCAGCCGCCGCAGGAAGTTGACGATCTCCTCGCTGTCGGCCTTGGTGGTGCCGGTGCGGTCCATCATCTCCTGCGTCACCACGGCCAGGGCCACCTGTCCGCCGAAGTGCATCTCCGCGGTGGAGAAGCTCTCGCCCCAGAGGCGGAAGCGGTTCACCGTCCACTGGTTGCGGATCTTGCCGTTGATCTCGCCGGGCTTGAGCCCCAGGCGGATGAGCCTGGCCGCCAGCTCCATGACGCGCGGATCGGTGTTGTCGAAGGTGAAGAAGCCGGTGTCCGTGGCGATGCCCAGGTAGATGGCCTCGGCCAGGTGGCCGGTCAGCGGCACGGAAAGCTCGTCCGCCAGCTCGGCGATCATGGCTGCCACGGCCGGGTAGGTGTCGTCCACCCAGTTGAACTGGCCGAAATTCGGGTTGCCCAGGTGGTGGTCGATGTTGGCCACCGGGCGGGTGCCCATGATCTTGTGCAGTTCCGGGCCCACGCGGTGGTCGTTGCCGCAGTCCAGCACGAAGATCCAGTTGCCCTCGGCCCCGACGAGGGTGTCGTGCATGGGGCCGGGCAGGGGCAGCCAGTCGAACTGGCCGGGCAGGCCGGAGGGATTGTACAGGCAGAAGTCCTTGCCCATGGCCGAGAGGATGTAGCCGAGCGCGATGGAAGACCCGACGGCGTCACCGTCGGGGTTGGCATGCGCGGCGATCAGGAAATGGTCGCTCTTGCGGATGAGTTCAGCGATCTGCTGTACCGGGCTTGGCATACACCATGTCCTCAAGGAAGTCGTCGTGGGAGAAGCGCAGCTCCGGCAGGGAGCGCATGTTCAGCCGCCGGGCCAGGCCGGAGCGCAGGAAGCCCTTGGCCTTGTTCAGGCCGTCGAGCGCCTGCTTGCGGCGTTCGGCCCCGCCGCCAACGGTGAAGGTGACCAGCGCGATGCTCATGTCGGCGTTGAGCTTGCAGCCGGTGAGGCTGACCAGCTCCAGGCGGGGGTCGGCCACTTCCTCAAGCAGCATGGTGGCCAGCTCCTGCATGATCTGGTCGCCCATGCGCACCGAGCGTCTTGAACCTGAGGCTTTCATTCCAGTTCTCCCGCGCTGCTGAACACTTCCGTGTCCGCGCGAACAAGCTCCGCCGGGGAGATGGCTTCCACCATCGCCAGGGCCTTGGACAGCCGGCTTTCCACCTTGGTGGTCTCGCCGGAAACCGTCACCACCGCCAGCACCAGCTTCTGGTGCGCGTCTTGGGCGTCCACTTCGCTCACGGCCACGTTGAAGGTGTTGCGAAGCTTCTGCTTCAGGCTCTGGGCCACCTGCCGCTTGCCCTTCAGGGACTCGTTGCCGTGCAGGCGGAATTCCAAAGTCAGGACGCCGATGATCATGTAAGGCCGCCAAAGGGTGCTGGCAATGCCTTGCGACACTGCCAGCGTCCCGTTCTAGTCGATGGTCCGGGCGACTTCCTTGGTCTCGAAGGCCTCGATGACGTCGCCGATCTTGATGTCGTTGAAGTTCTCCAGGCCAACGCCGCACTCGTAGCCCTTCATGACTTCCTTGGCGTCGTCCTTGAAGCGCTTGAGGGAGGAGAGGGCGCCGGTGTAGATGACCACGCCGTCGCGCAGCAGGCGCACCTTGGCCGCGCGGGTGAGCTTGCCGTCCACCACGCCGCAGCCGGCCACCATGCCCACCTTGGGCACGCTGAAGGTGTTGCGCACCTCGGCCTGGCCCAGGTAGACCTCCTGGATGTCCGGGGAGAGCATGCCGCTCATGGCGTCCTTGATCTCGCCCACCAGCTTGTAGATGATGTCGTAGAAGCGGATCTCCACGTGCTCGGCGTCGGCCATTTCCTTGACCTTGGCCGTGGGACGCACGTTGAAGCCGATGATGATGGCCTGGCTGGCCGTGGCCAGCAGGATGTCGGACTCGGTGAGGCCGCCGGTGGCGCCGTGCACCACCTGGATCTTCACCTCGTCGGTGGAGAGCTTGGTCAGCGCCTCGCTGATGGCTTCGAGCGAGCCCTGCACGTCGGCCTTGAGCACGAGGTTCAGGGTCTTGGCCTCGTTGGTGGGGCTGGAGGAAAGGAAGCTCTCCAGCGTCAGCTTGCTCTTGCCCACCATGTCCTTCTCGCGCTGCTTGGCGGCGCGGGTCTCGGCGATCTTGCGGGCCACCTTGTCGTCGGCCACCACCACGAACTCGTCGCCGGCCTCGGGCACGACGTCGAAGCCCTGGATCTCCACCGGGATGGCCGGGCCGGCCTGCTTGATCTTGCGGCCCTGGTCGTTGAACATGGCGCGCACTTTGCCGTGCACGCTGCCGCAGACGAAGGCGTCGCCGTTCTTCAGCGTGCCTTCCTGGATGAGCACGGTGCCCAGGGGGCCGCGGCCCTTGTCCAGCTTGGCCTCGACGATGTGGCCGCGGGCGGGCTTGCTCGGGTTGGCCTTGAGCTCCAGCACCTCGGCCTGCAGCAGGATCATCTCCAGCAGTTCATCGAGGCCGATGCGCTGCTTGGCGGACACCGGGGCGAAGATGGTGGTGCCGCCCCATTCTTCCGGCACGAGGTCGAACTCGGCCAGCTCGCGCTTCACGCGGTCGGGGTTGGCGCCTTCCTTGTCGATCTTGTTCACGGCCACCACGATGGGCACGTTTGCGGCCTTGGCGTGGTTCACGGCCTCGCGGGTCTGGTCCATGACGCCGTCATCGGCGGCCACGACCAGGACGACGATGTCCGTCACCTGTGCGCCGCGGGCGCGCATGGTGGTGAAGGCCTCGTGGCCCGGCGTGTCGAGGAAGACCACTTCGCCGCGGTTGGTGGCCACGTGGTACGCGCCGATGTGCTGGGTGATGCCGCCCGCCTCGCCCGAGGCGATGCTGGTCTTGCGGATGGCGTCGAGGAGCGAGGTCTTGCCGTGGTCGACGTGGCCCATGATGGTGACCACGGGCGGACGCGGCTTCAGGTCCTCGGCGGTGTCCGGGGCGCTGGTGGACAGGAATTCCTGCTCATCGAAGGAGACGTTCTCCACCTCGTGGCCGAACTCCGCCGCCAGCAGGGTGGCGGTGTCCATGTCCAGGGCCTGGTTGATGGTGGCCATCATGCCCATGCCGAAGAGCACCTTGATGATGGCCTGCGCCTTGATGCCCATCTGGTGGGCCAGGTCGGAGAGGCGGATGTGCTCGTCGATGCGGATCTTGCGCTTGCCGACGGGCTTCTGCTCCTCGCGCTGCTCCATGCCGCCGCGGCGCTTCTTGTGCCGAGAGCTCTTGAGGCGCATGGGGGCGTCGCCGTCCTCGGAGAGGATGGGCGCGGGCGCGAAGGAAGGCTTCTTCTTGGCCGTGGAGGGGCCGGCCTTGCGGCGGTCGTCGTCGCTGCCGCCTCCGCCGCCGGGGAACTCCACCACGCGATGTGGCTTGCGGCGGCGATCGTCGCCGTCCTTGGGGGGCGCGGCGGGACCACCGCCAGGACCGCCGGTGCCGCCGGCCGGGCGCTGGCCGTAGCCGCCGCCGGGGCCGCCCGCGGGGCGCGGGGCATAGCCGCCGCCGCCGGGGCGCGGAGCGCCGCCGGGGCCGCCCGGACGGTCGCCGGGAGCGCCATCGCGGCGCTGGCCGTAGCCGCCGCCTCCGGCGTAGCCGCCGGGAGCGCCGCCGGCGTTCTGCCGGGGCGTATAGGGACGGGCGCCGCCCTCGTGGTGGGTGGCGGAGAATTCAGGACGCCGGGGCTGGCTGGACGCGGGCGGCGTGCTGCCCGGCTCCGGACGGGAAATGATGCGCACCTGGGGAGCGGGAGGCACGATGACCTCGCGCTTCTGCTTACGCTTGGGCTCCTCGCCGTCGGCCTTTTCGGCTTCTGGGGCCTCGACCTTGGGCGCTTCGGCCTGGGCCTCGGCCTTGG
Source organism: Desulfovibrio sp. (assembly GCA_016218665.1). Classification (GTDB taxonomy): domain Bacteria; phylum Desulfobacterota; class Desulfovibrionia; order Desulfovibrionales; family Desulfovibrionaceae; genus Humidesulfovibrio. The sequence continues at coordinate 44,737 of JACRDI010000019.1, forward strand.
GGGCCTCAGCGGCGGGCGCGGCCTCGGGCTTGGCCTCGGCGGCGGGCGCAGGCGCGGCGGCCTCCGCCTTGGGCGCGGGCTCGGCTTCCTTGGCCTTGGGCTCGCTGATGATGCGCACGGCCGGCTGCGGCGCGGGCGCTTCCTTGACGGGCTCGGCGACGGGTTCGGCGGCGGCTTCAGGGGCGGGCGCGGCGGCGGCTTCGGCCTTGGCCTCGGGGGCCGGGGCCGGCTTGGGCTCGGGCTTGGCCTCGCTCACGATGCGCGCGGGGCGGTCGGTGGCGGGTTCCGCCGGGCGGCGCACCACCTTGGCCGTGGCGCGGGCTTCGGCCTCCGGGGCCTTTTCATCGGCAGGGGCGGCCGGGGCCTCAGGGGCGGAGACTTCCTTCGCGGCGCGGGCCACGGGCTCCGCCTTGGGCTCGGCCACAGGTTCGGGCCTGGCTTCGGAGACGGGCTCCTCGTGGCGCTCTTCGCCGCCGGCCTTGGCCTTGCGGCTGCGCACGATGACGCCGGGCTGCACCTCGCGGCGCACCACCTGGGTCTGCGTGGTGGGGGTGCCGCGCAGCGTCTGCCGCACGCGGTCCACCTCGTCGTCTTCCAGGGTGCTCGAAAAGCTTTTGACCTGGATGTCCATATCCCGCAGATGCTGCAGGATCTCCCTCTGGCCGATGCCAAGTTCGGCCGCCAGGTCCTTCACCTTGAGCTTCGTCACCATTCACTTTTCCCCTTGTTAGCGCTTCTTCCGCCGGTCCCCGTAGCGGAGAAATCTCTCGCGGCATTCGGCCTGGCCGCACACGTAAAGCCCTCTGCCGGGCATTCTGCCCTTGGGGTCGGGCACCAGGCCGTTCCCCGCTTCGCCTTCGCTCCGCACGTGGCGGAGCAGATCGGCCTTGGCCAGCCGCCGCCTGCAGATGCAGCACATGCGCACTGGCCCCGCAGGCTGCGGCAGGCCGTTGTCGTCCATCTGGTCCTACTCTGCGGCGCCGTCTTCCTCGGCGGCCGCGGGCGCCAGGCCAAGGATGTTGATGGCCGCGCGCATGTCGCGCACCTTGTCCGGCGTCATGCCGGCCACGGTGAGCAGCTGTTCTTCCGTGGCGCTCACAAGCTGGGCCGTGGTCTCGAACCCGGCGGAGATGAAGGCGTCCATGGGCACTTCGGCCACGCTGGCCAGCTGGTCCATGCCCTTCTTGTCCGCGTTGAGCTCGCCGTAGCGGCTCTCGGTGAAGATGTCGATCTTCCAGCCGAGGAGCTGGGCGGCCAGCTTAACGTTCTGTCCCTTGCGGCCGATGGCCAGGGTGAGCTGGTCGTCGGGCACGACGACTTCGAGCGTCTTCTCGTCGTCATCGACCATGATGCGGCTGATGACGGCCGGAGACAGGGCGTTCTGGGCGTACACGGCGATGTCCGGGCTCCAGACCACGATGTCGATGCGCTCGCCCTTGAGCTCCTGCACGATGTTCTGGATGCGCGAGCCGCGGATGCCCACGCAGGCGCCCACGGGATCAACGTCGCGGTCGCGGGAGGTGACGGCCACCTTGGCGCGCAGGCCGGGATCGCGGGCAACGCCCATGATCTTGACGGTGCCGTCGTAAACCTCGGGCACCTCGCGCGCGAAGAGCGCGCCCATGTAGTCGGGGTGGGAGCGGGAGACCACGATCTGCGGACCGCGGGACTCCTTCTGCACCTCGATGATGTAGGCCTGGATGCGGTCGCCGCGCTTGTAGCGTTCGCGGGCGATCTGCTCTTCCTTGGGCAGCAGGGCCTCGGTGCGGCCGAGGTTGATGATCCAGCCGGTGCGGTCGCGGCGCTGCACGATGCCCGAGACGATCTCGCCCTTGCGGTCGCGGTATTCCTCGTAGATGATTTCCTGCTCGGCGTCGCGCATGCGCTGGATGATGACCTGCTTGGCGCTCTGCGCGGCGATGCGGCCGAGATCCTCGATCTTGACCTTGAAGCCCATCTCGTCGTCGAGGGAGATGTTGGGGTCGTGCTCGCGCGCTTCCTCCAGGGTGATCTCGCTCACGGGGTCGTTGATCTCGCTGACCACGACCTTGAACTGGTAGACCTGGATCTCGCCCAGTTCCTCGTTGAAATTCACTTCGATGTCCATCTGCTCGCCGTACTTGCGGGCGACGGAGGACCGGACGGCCTCTTCCAGGGTGTCGATGAGCAGGTCGCGGTCGATGCCGCGGTCCTTGCTGATCTGGTCGATGGCTTTCTTCAGTTCCGAACTCATGGCGCTCCCTCCGGTGCATCCGGTGCCGCGCGGGGCGGGGGTCCGGCGCGAGATTCTGCGTCCTAACAGCGTTCCATGGGCCGCCGTGCGGCCTGCCTGGGCCTTGGTGAAGGCCCCTCCAAAAACAGCGCGAAACCGGCCGGGCCTTACGCGCCCTTGATGCCGGTGTCGGGAAATTCATGCACGAGGTGCGCGCCCTTCAGGCGGCCGAAGGCCACGCGCGTCACCTTGCCGGCCTCGTCCACCAGGATGTCCTCGCCCTCGACTCCAGCGAGCGCGCCGCGCAGGTGCCTGCGGCCGTCCTGTGGCTCGAAGAGCCGCACGTCCACCAGCTGGCCCACGTAGGCGGCCATCTGCCCGGCGGAAAAGAAGCGGCGCTCAAGCCCCGGGGAGGAGACCTCCAGCACGTAGGCTCCGGGCAGCACGTCCTCGGCGTCGAACACCGCGCCCAGCGCCCGGCTGACCTTGGCGCACTGGTCGATGCTCACGCCGCCCTCGGCGGCATCAATATATATGCGCACCACCATGCGGCTGCCGGCCGAGGCGAACTCCACGCCCCAGAGGGCCACGCCCATGGGTTCCAGGGCCGGGGCGACTATCCCGGCGATACGTTCGAGCAGGGGTGAGCGCGTCATGCTTAAACCGTCTTTTGCTTGCGGTCCCATAAAATAAAAAAGTGGACCAAAAGGCCCACCATATCTCGGGAACCGGCGAGGTACAGGCGGTCGTTTCCTTGAGGCCTTGGAGCGGGTGACGGGGATCGAACCCGCAACACCGAGCTTGGGAAGCTCGTACTCTACCATTGAGCTACACCCGCCCGCACGGCCTATCTAGTCGGGCCATTCCCCATTGTCAACGAAAAAGCGGTTCCTGGCCAGCACTTTGTTGGGCGCCCGTTAACGCGCGGCCGAACAGGATTTCCGGCCCGGAAGGCGGGCTCGTCCGGCCGTAAATCCGCCGCGATGGGGTCGTTTTCGCGCTGTTCTCTTGGCGCGCTCCTTGCAACAATGCGGGCAGACCAGGAGGATTTCATGCGCGAAAGTATGTACAGCGCGCTCTTCGGAGCCATGTCCAACGAGTTGCGGCTCAACACTATCTCCAATAATTTGGCGAATGTGAACACCACGGGGTTCAAGAAGGAGGCCTACGCCTTCCAGGACACCTTCCAGCGCTTCGCCCACGATTATTTGACGGATGACCGCACCAACCTGCGGGGCAAGGAGATATGGCCCCGGCCCTACGTGCAGGCGCGGACCAGGCTTTCCGGCCAATACTCCGACCAGAGCCAGGGCAGCCTGCAAGTGACGGGAAACCCGCTGGACCTGGCCCTTGTGGGCAAGGGCTTTCTCAAGGTGCGCACGCCCGAGGGGGACATGATGACCCGCAACGGCAGCTTCCAGCTCGCCTCCGACGGCCGACTCATCACCGAGCAGGGCTACGAGGTCCTGGGCGACGGCGGCACACCCGTCACCCTCCCGCGGGACAACAAGATCGTCATCGACGCCAAGGGGCGCATCACCGCCGACGGCAACCTGGTGGCCCAGCTGGACCTCGTCGACGTGTCCAACCCCCTGGCGCTGGAGAAGGCGGGCCGCAACCTCTTCCGCATCAAGAAGAACAGCCAGGCCGGGGAGGTCGAGCCCACGGAGCTCTCCGTGCAGCAGGGCTATCTGGAAAAGTCCAATGTGGAGATCGTCAGCGAACTGGTGAACATGATGGAGGCCCAGCGGGCCTTCGAGATCAACCAGAAGATAATGACCACCACCGACGGCATGGAGTCCCTCGTCATCAACAAGGTCGGCCAGATCAGCTAGGCCGTTCGATATTTCAGGAGGATAGCAAACATGATGCGCTCGCTTTGGACCGCCGCCACCGGCATGGTCGCCCAGCAGACGAACATCGACGTCATTTCCAACAACCTGGCCAACGTGAACACCACGGCCTTCAAGAAAAGCCGGGCCGAGTTCGAGGACTTGATGTACCAGACCCTGAGCGTTGCCGGCACCCAGAACGAGGGCGGCAACCGCCTGCCCACGGGCTTCCAGGTGGGCATGGGCGTGCGGCCCGTGTCCGTGCACAAGTTCTTCTCCCAGGGCAGCTTCCAGAACACCGGCAACACGCTCGACGTGGCCATCGAAGGCATGGGCTTCTTCAAGCTCAACCAGGACGGCAACGACGTGTACACCCGCGCGGGCAACTTCAAGCTCGACAACAACGGCCGCATCGTCAACCCCAACGGCTACCCCCTGCAGCCGGAGTTCACCGTGCCCACCGACGCCACCACCGTCACCATCACGGAAAAGGGGCGCATCACCGCGCTTGACGCCAACGGCAAGGAACTGGCCGGCGCCGACATCCCCATCTACAACTTCATCAACCCCTCGGGCCTGAAGGCCATGGGCCGCAACATCTACGTGGAGACCGACGGCAGCGGCACCGCCACCCAGGGCACCCCCGGCGACACCAACTTCGGCACGCTGGCCCAGGGCTACCTGGAAACCTCCAACGTGGAGATGGTGGACGAAATGGTGGGGCTCATCATCGGCCAGCGCGCCTACGAGGTGAACTCCAAGGCCATGACCACCAGCGACACCATTCTGCAGACCGCCATCAACGTGAAGCGCTAGTCCGGAGAGGGGAGGGGAACATGCGGCGCCACTACTCGGCCCACCACGCGGCGAACACCGCCCGGCGGACGCTGCGCTGCCTGCTGGCCACGGCCCTGGCGGCGCTGTGCCTGCTGGCCTTCGCCGCGCAGGCCAACGCAGTGGAAATGCGCCAGGGCTGGTGGCTCCAGGTCAAGAGCGCCGCCTGCGTGCAGGGGCCCAAGGTGCTCCTGGGCGACATCGCCCTGCCCCAGGGCGAAATACCCGCCTCCACCTGGAAGGAGCTTGCCGCCAGGCCCCTGTGGAACGCCCCGGAAAAGGCCGGCCACCAGACGGCGCTGACGCGGGAACGGCTGCAGGCGCTTCTGCGCTACCACGCCGAGGACATCGCCGGGGCCTTCGCCCTGCCGCCGCAGCTCATCATCCAGCGCGGCGGGGCGGTCATCTCCGGGCCGGAGGTCGAGCAGCGCGTCGTCGACTATTTGACGTCGCAGGCCGCCAAGCTCGGCGGCGACGTTGAAGTCAAGGACATGCACGGTCCGGACGCAATATTTCTGCCCAGCGGGCGCGACAGCGTCGAGATTCTGGCCGGAGCCCCGGTCAAGCCGGGCCGCGTCAACCTGGTGCTGGAAGTGAAGGGCTCCGACGGCAAGGCGCAGCGCCGCTTCGCCGCCTCGGCCTTCCTCAACGTGTGGAAGCCGCTGCCGTGCCCCATCCGGCCGCTGAACCGCCTGGAGCAGGTGAACCTGGCCAACATCCAGTTCAAGCGCAAGAACCTGGCCTACAACGAGAACGCCTGGGACGGCACCGGCGGCCCCTGGCGCATGGTCAGAAGCGTGGGCCTGGACCAGGCCATCCGCATGACCGACATCGAGCCGGTGCCGGTCATCGCCAGGGGCGACAAAGTGAACATGGTTTTCGAGGGCGAGAACCTGCGCCTCAACGTGAAGGTGGAGGCCCTGGGCGACGGGGGAGTCGGCCAGGTCATCCAGGTCCGCAATTTGCAAAGCAACAGAAAGGTGACGGCAACCGTGCAGGACTCCGCAACCGTGGTAGTGCGCTAGCGCGGGCCGCCAAACATAGAGGTCACGACCATGAAGAAGCCCATCTCCGCCTTGCTGCTCGTCGCCCTTCTGGCCGGCTGCGCCGCCGACAGGAAGCCCATGCCCGAGCCCATCCTCACCCCGCTCAACAACATCGAGCCCGAACCGGTGAACAACCCCGGCTCGCTGTTCGAGTCGGGGCAGTCGGAGTTCCTGTTCGACGACAACCGCGCCACCCGCGTGGGCGACATCGTCATGGTCACCGTGTCGGAAATCACCACCGGCAAGCACAAGGCCGACACCACCGCCACCAAGGACAGCTCCAACGCCTACTCCATCACCGCCATGCCCAAGACCGGCATTTACGGCACCCTGGGCAAGGTGGTTCCCGGCGTCACCAACAACGGTGCGCCCGGCGTGGGCACCACAAGCGTCAGCAACCTCAAGAGCACCGGCGAAACCAAGCAGGAGTCGACCCTGACCGCCACCGTGGCCACGCGGGTCATCCGCATGCTGCCCGGCAAGGTCATGCAGGTGGAGGGCGCCCGCCAGATCCGCATCAACGACGAGACCCAGATCCTCGTGGTGCGCGGCCTGGTGCGCCAGCGCGACATCGACTCCAAGAACACCGTGCCGTCCTCGTCTCTGGCCGATGCCCGCATCGAGGTCTACGGCCAGGGTTCTCTTTCCGACAAGCAGCGCGCCGGCTGGATGTCCAGGCTCATCGACAATGTCTGGCCCTTCTAGCGCAAGAGTCCAGGAGGTCATCATGCTTCGCGCCGCACACATCCGCACCCGCATGGGAGAACGCCTGCGCACCCTCGGCGTCATCCTGCTCTGTCTCACCGTGCTCGTTCTGGCGGGCATCGCCCCGGCCCACGCCGTGCGGCTGAAGGACATCGCCAGCTTCTCCGGCGTGCGCACCAACGAACTGGTGGGCTACGGCCTGGTTGTGGGCCTTTCCGGCACGGGCGACGGCACCACCTCGGAGTTCACCATCCGCTCCCTCACCAACATGCTGGAGAAGATGGGCGTTTCCGTGAACCCCACCACGCTGAAGCCCAAGAACACCGCCGCGGTCATGGTCACCGCGCGCATGCCGTCCTCGGCCCGGCCCGGCTCCCCGATGGATGTCACCATCTCCTCCATGGGCGACGCCAAGAGCCTTTTGGGCGGCGTGCTGCTGCTGACCCCCCTGCGCGGGCTGGACGGCCGCGTGTACGCCGTGGCCCAGGGCTCCCTCACCCTTGGCGGCTACTCGGCGGAAGGCCAGGCCGCCACGGCCCAGAAGAACATCACCACCGTTGCCCGCATTCCCAACGGGGCCACCGTGGAGCGCGAGGTGCCCTTCCAGTTCAACCGCCAGGACGGGCTGACCATCAACCTTTCCGGCACGCCGGACTTCGGCACCGCCATGCAGGTGGTGAACCGCATCAACGCCTCCGTGAGCGGGGTGCACGCCAAGGCCGTGGACGCCTCCACCATCCAGATGGCCATTCCCCAGAAGTTCCAGAACAACATCGTGCCGCTCATGGCCTCGCTGGAGAACCTGGACATCTCCCCGGACTCGAAGGCCCGCGTGGTGGTGGACGAGAAGACCGGCACCGTGGTGCTGGGCGGCAACGTGCGCCTGACCAAGGTGGCCGTGGCCCACGGCAACCTGCAGATCGTGGTGTCCGAGACGCCCAACGTGAGCCAGCCCGGCCCCTTCTCCCAGGGCACCACCGCCGTCACCCCGCAGACCAACGTCAAGGTGAAGGAGCAGAACAACCGGCTCCTGCTCATGGAGGGCGCCACCCTGCAGGAACTGGTGGACGGGCTGAACTCCGTCGGCGCCACCCCGCGCGACCTCATATCCATCCTGCGCACCCTCAAGACCGCGGGTTCGCTGCACGCCGACCTGGAGGTCATCTAGCCATGACCGAGATCGGCGCTCAGGAAGCGGCCCTGGCCGCCAAGAAGGCCCAGGACAGCGAGCTTGTGGCCTTCAAGCAGAGCATGGACCGCCTGAAGGCGGAATTGAGTCCGGGGCCCAGCGCCAAGCAGAAGCTGCGCAAGGCCTGCACGGACTTCGAGGCCGTGTTCATCAGCAAGCTGTGGGAGCAGATGCGCGCTACCGTGCCCAAGAGCGGAATGTTCAACTCCCAGCAGGAGGAGATGTACCGCTCCATGTTCGACCGTGAGTTCACGGAAAAGATGGCCCAGGACGGCGGCATAGGCCTGGGCGACATGCTCTACAACCAGCTGAAGGAAAAGATAAAGGGCGGCACCAAGGCCACCGGCGCGCAGGCCCTGCATTCGCAGGTGGGCCAGCTTTCCAACGAGAGGAACACCTCCCTTGCGCCCGCGGCCACGGGAGCCCTGCCCGGCAAGCCGGAATTCAAGATCCCCGGCCGCGGCAACGGGCTGACCCCGCAGGCGGCCGGAGCGTCCTCCTCCGCGGCGCAGCCAGCCGCCCCCCAGGCGAAGGCCCCCGAAACTTCCGCCCAGGCCGCGCCCGCCGCGGTTGCGGCGCCGAAGCCTCCGGCCTCCGTGCCCGGCGCGGTGATGGCCGATGTGGAGGCCCTGGCCCGGCGCATCGAGGCGGCCTACGACCAGCGGCAGGCCGCCCAGGCCATCCAGTCCGTTCAGTCCGGCCAGGCCGTTCAGTCCGGCCAGGCCGTTCAGTCCGGCCAGTCCGGCCAGGCCGCCGAGGCGGAAGGGCAGGGGGGCCAGCTGTCCCAGGGCCAGCCCCAGGCCGCAACCCAGGGCAAGGCGCGCTACGCCCGCACCTTGCGTGGCGAATCGGGCATCGCTGGCCGCAGATTTGCAACCATCGGGTAGGCCAACGCGTCGGCACGCGTGGCGTGGCTCAACAGCCGACATGATAATACATTGAAATGAAATGAAATAACCCAAGGCTGCGCGGCCGGCGGGAGTCAGGAGGCGGGATATGATCGAGAGCATCCAGGAAAATTTGACCCGGCAAATCCGTGCCCTCGAACTTCTGTCCTCGCTTTTGGAAGAAGAATTTGCCGACCTGCGCGAGCGCCGTCCCCATGACGTGAGCGTGCTGGAACTCTCCATCCAGGAACTCATGCGGCAGATCGCCGTGGAGCGCAGGAGCCTGCGCGCCCTGATCGAGGCGGCCTACCCCGGCATGAGGCGCGTGCGCGAGGTGGCCCAGACCCTGGACGACGCCGGGGCCCAGACCCTGGCCGAACTGCTGCAGACCCTGGACCGGACCGAGCAGGCCTGCGCCGCCCAGGCGGACATGAACCGCCAGCTGGCCATGGGCCTGTACGACCAGAGTCTCAACCTCCTCAAGAACCTGCACCAGGCCATCGACCCCGGCAAGACCGACATGTACTCCCGCAGGGGCCGCGTGGCCAAGAGCTACAACGCGCAGCCCAGCGTCTTCCGCGGAGGTGTGTAAATGTCCGGCCTCACCTCGCTGATGAGCACGGCGAAGACCGGGCTCAACGCTTCGCAGATGGCCATCGCCGTCACCGGCGAGAACATTTCCAACGTCAACACCACGGGCTACAGCCGGCGCACGGTCAACTTCGCCGAGGCCTACGTGCTGGACACCTCCGCCGGGCAGATCGGCTCCGGCGTGTGGGCGCAGTCCATCCAGCGCTATTTCAACCAGTACGTGGAGAACCAGTACTACGACCAGGCCACCATGCGCGACCGCTGGGCCAACCTGTACACCAACCTCTCCAACACCGAGAGCCTGTTCAACGAGGCTTCCGGCTACGGCCTGTCCGACACCCTCACCGGCTTCTTCAACAGCTGGAAGGACCTTGTGCAGTCCACGGACAACGCCAGCAGCCGCGGCAGCGTCATCGAGAGTTCGAAGACGCTCATCTCCACCCTGAACGGGATGTACTCCGACCTCGTCACCCAGCAGCAGAACACCGAGGCGGCCATCATCCAGCAGGTGAGCGAGGTGAACGATCTGCTCAAGCAGATCTCCGAGCTGAACAAGCAGATATCCACCACCGACGCCGACAAGAACGGCCTGCTGGACTCCCGCTCGCAGCTGGTGCGCAAGCTGTCCGGCTACATGGACATCAAGTACATCGACAAGGGCGACGGCAACATCACCATCACCACGCAGGCCGGGCAGAACCTTGTGGACGGCTCCGCCTACTTCAACATTTCCTACGACGCGCCCCAGGCCACCTCGGCCCTCAAGAGCACGTCCAGCTTCGACGGCGCGGTGTATTTCTCTGGCTCCGACTCGCAGGAGTACACCCTTGAGGTGGTGCAGGGGGGCAACGTCTCCAGCGGCACCGGCGCGGCGCTCTTCCGCGTCTCGGTGGACGGCGGCAAGACCTGGCTGAAGGACAGCGACGGCAACGAGCTGCGCGTGTCGGCCCGTGACGAGAACACCGCGGCCAAGGTCGGCGAGCTGTCCATCTGGTTCGGCACCAAGACCGACAACGAGACCGCGCCCAGCACGAACCTCTCCGTGGGCGACAAGTTCACCATCGTGCCTTCCCGCTCGCTGTACTGGAACAAGAACACCTCCACCAAGGAGAACATCACCACCTACACGTACGACGACGGCACCATGGACCCCTCCCGCCTCACGGGCGGCACCCTGTCCGCGCTGTGCTCGTACAAGAACGACTATCTGGGCGCCTACCAGGAGAAGCTCGACGCCATCGCCAACAGCGTGGTGTGGGAGGTGAACAAGCTGCACAGCCAGGGCACCGGCCTGGAGAACATCACCGAGATCAACGGCACCTATTCGGTGAAGCACGACTCCATGGCCCTTGGCAGCAACAGCTCCGGCCTCACCTATTCGAGCAAGCTCACCTCGGGCAGCTCCTACATGTATTTCTACAACACCAGCACCGGCCTGCAGGTGGCCGGCGGCGCCATCGACTTCAGCGGCCTGGCGGGCCTGAAGCGGAACTTCAATCCCGCGACCGACAGCCTGGAAGATGTGCGCGACGCCATCAACGGCACCTACGGCACCTACGTCACGGCCAGCATCGTCAACCACCAGCTGACCATCAAGGCCAACGACGGCTACTCGTTCAACATGGGGTCGGACACCACGGGCCTGTATGCCGCCCTGGGGCTCAACACCTATTTCACGGGCTCGTCCTGCCTGGACATGGGCCTCAACACGGCCATTACCACCGACACCGACCGGCTGAACGCCGGCCACGTGAACGGGGCCGGCGAGGCCAACCAGGGCGACGGCACCACGGCCACGGCCATCTCCGACCTGCTCTCCAACAAGGTCAAGATCGGCACCCTGCGCGGCGGCACCGTCACCGAGACCCTCAGCAGCTACTACTCCGGACTGGTGAGCAAGGTCGGCGCCGACACCGCCCAGTCCAAGTACAAGTACACCTACACCGAGGCCCTGGCCTCGGACCTGGACGACCAGCAGCAGGCCACCAGCGGCGTGAACCTTGACGAGGAGATGACCAATCTCATCAAGTACCAGCACGCCTACACCGCCGCGGCCAAGCTCATCACCACCGCGGACGAGATGATGCAGACCCTGCTGTCGCTCAAGTCCTAACAGGAAGGGAGGAAGGCCATGACGCTGCGCGTCTCCACCCAGATGATGTACACCCAGTCGACGAACTACATAAACAACAAGCTCGCCTCGCTGACGGACTTGAACGAACAGGCGTCCTCGCAGAAGCGCATCAACAAGCCGTCCGACGACGCCGTCGGCTCGGCCACGGTGTTGAACCTGCGCAGCACGCTTACCTCCTACGACCAGTACAAGGAGAACGTGGCCACGGCCCAGGGCTGGCTGTCCACCTCGGACGCCACCCTGACGCAGGTGTCCACGCTGCTCACCCGGGCCAAGGAGCTGGCCCAGGAGGCCGCCACCGGCTCCCAGAGCGCGGAAAACCGCAAGCAGATTTCCTACGAGATGCGGCAGATCTACGAGCAGCTCATCGCCCTGGCCAACACCGAATACCAGGGCAAGAGCATCTACGGCGGACAGAAGACGGACAAGAACGCCTTCAGCGAATGCCTGTGGATGACCTCAAACGACGCGTCGCTCTCCACCAGCAACAGTTTCCGCATCGAGGGCAACAGCGACACAACCGTTCTCGTGCAGTTCGTGAACAGCGGCGCCTCCACCGGCAGCTCCGCCCTCATGAGCGCCTGCGACGTGCGCTACAGCATCGACGGCGGCAAGACCTTCCGCGACGGCAGCGTGACCACCAACGCCGCCGGCGAGATCGTGGTCAGCATGCCCGAGAGCGGCACCTCCATCACCTTCGCCAGGGACACCCAGGTGAAGGTGAACAGCCAGACAAACACCAACGACACCAACGGCACCTGGATGTGGATACGCCCCTCGGCCGTTTACAACGGAGACGACTCCGACGACACGGGCACCACGGTCAGCAGCTCGGGCCTGGGCACAAACCTCCTTGGCGCAACGGCCCGCGGCTCCTTCAGCACCAACGCCATCGTGCGCATCGACAACAAGACCGCCGTGACCATGGGCCAGCAGATCGAGTATTCCTACAGCCTGGATGGCGGCTCCACCTGGGTGACGGGCAACACCGTGGCCGCGGACAGCACCTCCAACGCCACCACCCTGAACCTGGCCGCGGGCGGTCTGCTCACGCTGGCCTCCAACGGCTCGAACGTGCTGCAGCCCGGCGCGCAGTTCCTCATCAAGCCCAACACGGCGGGAGTGAACCTGCAGATAAGCGCCAGCGAAAGCCTGCAGGTGAACGACGTGGGCAAGGACATCTTCGGCGGCATCTACCAGGATCCCTCGAAGGTGCTGGGCAACGGCGGCAACCGCCTCACCCTGGCCAGCAGCAACGCCACGGCCGTGTTCAACTCCTCGTCGAGCATCTACACCAGCAACGGCGGCACGCCCACCAAGAACCTCTTCGAAACCGTCGGCAACCTGGTGGCCTTCCTGGAGACCAACAACCAGCAGGGCGTGAGCCAAAGCCTGGACAGCCTGAAGCTCTGCCAGACGCAGGTCACCACCGCCCTGGCCAGCGTGGGCGGGCGCGAGAACCGCGCCTCCACCACCAAGACCATCCTCACCAACCTGACGGACAGCGTGACCTCGCAGCTGAGCTCGGTGGAGGACGTGGACCTGACGCGGCTTCTGACGCAGCTTTCCCAGCAGGAAACAGCGTATCAGGCCGTGCTCAAGTCCTCGTCCATGATCATGCAGATGAGTCTCATGAACTACATTTAGCGCAGGACCTGGCGGGGAAGGGCGGCCGCGGGCTGGACAGAAGGCCCTGCATAGGCTAGCTAGTGCCCTTGCCCGCGACGCAGCGGATTTTTCAGAACGAACGGCGATCACTCGAGGCGGTATGCTCATCCTCACCAGGCGGCCCGGAGAGAGTCTCTATCTGGGCGAGAACATCAAGCTCAAGGTGCTGAGCATCCAGGGCAAGCAGATAAAGCTTGGCCTGGATGTGCCCGAGGACATGACCGTGTACCGGGAAGAGGTCTACCTCAAGATCAAGGAACAGAACAGCCTGGCCCTTGAGGCCAGCGAGCAGGATCTGCTTGCGGCGGCATCGTTATGGCAGGAAGACCCAAAAAGCTAGTGATCCGCACCAAGCTCGGCGAGCGGGAAGTCGCGCGCGAGAGCGTGCTCTACTTCCCCCACGGGCTCATCGGGCTGGACGACAAGCGCGAGTTCGTGCTCATCCCCGTGCGCGAGAACTCGCCGTTTCTGCTCCTGCAGTGCGTCTCCGACCCCGGCCTGGGGCTTCTGGTGGCCGATCCGTTCCCCTTCATTCCGGACTACAACGTGAAGCTTGAGCAGGCGGAGAAGAAGCTTTTGCGGGTGGAGAACATCCGCCAGATCGCCGTGCTCGTCACCGTGAGCATTCCGAAGAACCGCCCGCAGGAGACCACCCTGAACCTCACCGGGCCCATCATCCTGAACACCAAGGCCCGCATCGGCCTGCAGGCCCCGCAGGTGAACTCCAAGCTGCCCACGCACTTCCGCCTGGTGGACGCCGCGCGCAGCGGAGAGCCGGCCGGTTCCGAAGAGGCGCCGCAGGACTAGCCCCCCTTGCCCAGAAAAGCGAATCCCCCGCCGGTTTTTGCCAGCGGGGGATTTTTATTTCGGTATCTTGGGTGGTTGGAGCTTCCGGGCGCCTGGCGTGGCTGTTGCGCCGCGCCGCGGGCCTGGGCCGCCGGCTAGCGGGTCAGCCCCACCTCTTCGCGGATGAGGTTGGCGGCGGCCTTGCGGATGTCCGGCTTGTAGGTGCCGGCCTGCACCTGCTCCTTCAGCTCGCGCACCTTGTCGGCGCGGGTGTCCGGGGCGGCGTTGGCCACGCCCATGGCCGTGGCCAGGTTGCGCGCCTCGGGCGAGAGGGCCACCTTGTCGCCCAGCTGCTGCGCCGCGGCAGCGCCCTGGCCGGACTGCTCCTGCTGCACCCGCTGGTTCTCCTGCAGCTTCTGCGCGGAGTAGGGGCTCATGTCCCCGTATAGCTTCTTGATCTCCATGGTTCTCCCCCTCTCGTTTGAGGGTCTCACAACATCGTGTCGTCAACCTTGCTCAGGGTGATTTCCCAGAGCCTGCGCATGATGCGCATCTTTTCGTCCGTCTGGACTTCCTGCGGGCCTTCTGGCGTCTGGCGGAGGATCTGCACCTCGCCGCCGTCCAGGGGATAGTCGAAAAGCACGCGTTCGCCCAGTTCCTGCTCCAGTTCGGAGAGCACCCGGTCAACCACCGGATTGTCTTGCCCGTTTACGAGGAGATTTTCAATGACCTCCTGCGCGATCCGCTCGACAAGCTCCCTGCGCTTGGCCTCCCGGGAAATGCTCACCATGTCCTGCGCACCGGAAAGGGCAAGCGCTCGCTTGAAGCGGGCCAGCCGCTTGGCGCTTGTCAGCTGCTTTCCGTAGGTGCGCAGCATGAGGCGAACGTTCACCGGCTGAATACTCATCCCTTACACTCCTCGCTTGACTCCGTTATCGTCACCTACTGAAAATAACTTTAGGGGTATCGTGAAAGAAAATCGCATCGGGCGCAATTTTTCTTCAGGGGCGGGGAAAAGCTCCCCCTCGTTGGCCCACGGTCGAACAGCCTGCGGCATCCGTCTGGCGCTGTTGAATGTTTATGCGGATTTGTCTAGGGTCGGCGCATGAGCAATGCCAAACGTTCCTTCCTGTTGATGCTGCGCACCGGAGACGAACACGCCCGCGCCCTGGGGCAGGAGATCGCCGCCTGGCTTGCGGCCCAGGGGGCCGGCGCCACCGTGTGCGAGCACCGCGTGGGCGACGGGCTCTCCTCCTGCACGCCGCCGGCCGGCCAGGACTGGGACATGGTGCTGGTTCTCGGCGGCGACGGCACCTTCATCGGCGTGGCCCGCGTGTGCCTGCGCCTCGGCCTGCCCGTGCTTGGCCTGAACCTGGGCCGCGTGGGCTTTTTGGCCGAGGGCGCCGCCGACTGGCAGAAGCGCGTGCAGGCGTTGCTTGACGGCAACTACAGCCTCTCGCGCCGGGTATGCCTGGAATATCGGGTGCAGCGCCGGGGCCAGGGCGTGGCCTCCGGCCTGGCGGTGAACGACGTGGTGGTCAGCCGGGGCGACATGGCCCGGCTCATCCGGCTCTCCATTTTCCGGGAAGGGGAGGGCGCGCGCGAGCGCGTGGGCGCCATGCGCGCCGACGGCCTCATCGTGAGCACGCCCACCGGCTCCACCGCGTACTGCTATTCCGCGGGCGGGCCCCTGGTGCACCCGGAGATCGCGGCCTTCTGCCTCACGCCGGTGTGCCCGTTCTTGAACACCTTCGGCCCCATGGTGCTGCCGGCCGACGCCCCCCTGGCCGTGCTGGTGGAGGAACGCCGCGGCGAGGTGCGCATGACCGTGGACGGGCAGCGGACCTTCGCCCTGGAATGCGGCGACGAGGTGGTCCTCTCCCGCAGCCCGGAGGACCTCGTCATGGCCCACACCGCCGGCTGCAGCTCGTATTTCGCCAAGCTGGCCAACAAAGGATTCTTCACCCAGAGGTAGCCCGTGCCCGACTTCGCCTACGATTCCGCCAGGGAGATCCGCTACGGCAAGGATCCCGCCCTCGACGCCCTGCTCCTGCACTTCATGACCGAGAACGGGCTGGAGCACTCCATCGATCCGGAGAACGCCACGCCGGAGCAGATCCGCTTCGTGGTCTCCCTGGACGAGGACGCCTTCTACGCGCCCTGCGGCGACTGGATGCTGCACTTCCTGCTCAAGGCCCGCCTGGACGATTCGCTGAAGCGCGAGTACGCGGACCAGTGGCGGCTTCTGGTGCGCACCGTGCGCGCGGCCATGCCCGCGGGCCCCGGCCGCAAGCGCATCCTGCAGCTGTGCCGCTACAAGTTCCGCATGGTGCTCACCACGCCCATCCTCATCCCCTCGCGCCTGCTCAAGCGCATGCTCACCATCTTCCTGGCCCTGAGCGGCATCCCGGACCCGTATTTCGAGAAGAAGCGCGAGAAGAACCGCCGCGCCAAGACCTTCCTGGAGAGCGAGTTCTTCAACCGCCTGGTCAACATCTGCCCGGAGGACCGCATCCAGTGCACGCGCATCACCGACCTGCGCTTCGAGCTGGATCTGCTGGAGATGGCGCGGCTTCTGTTCTTCTCCACCCACAAGCCCTTCTGGGACGATGACGAGGCCACCAAGGGCCTGGACGCCGACGCCATGCGCCACAGCCTGGACAGCGTGGACTTCTCGCCCCTGCGCTCGCTCTTCGCGCCGGAGCGCGGCCCCTTGCGCATCCTGTACCTGCCGCGGGCCAGCGGCGGCATCCTCATGGACCTCAAGGTGGTGCGCTCGCTCTTGCGGCAGGGCCACCGGGTGGTGATGGCCATAAAGGAGGGCTTCTACTTCGACAGCCCCACCGTGTGGGACATCGAGAGCGACCCCATCCTTGCCGAGGCCTTCCGCGGGGCCTACTTCCTGAACAACGACCGCGTGACCAAGAACGAGCTGCTGCAGGCCATCCGCGAGCATCCCCTGGTGGTCATCTCCGACGGCACCCGCGAGCGCTTCAACCCCTACAGGCTGAGCGTCACCATGGCCCGCGCCTGGAAGGAGTGCGACCTGGTGCTGGCCAAGGGCGAGGCCTACTACCGCAGGCTCATCGGCACCAGCCACGAGTTCACCCGCGACCTGCTGGTGTTCTTCAGCGACGAGCAGGGCAAGTTCCGCATGTTCTTCAAGCCCAAGCCGGCGCACGTGCGCAAATTCAGCGAGGAGGCCATCATCGCCAAGGCCGACTCCATCATCGCCGAGATGCGCGAGGCCCGCGCCCAGGGCAAGACCGTGATGTTCTACAGCGCCGTGGTGGGCAGCATCCCCGGACAGGTCAAGACGGCCATCGAGGTGCTGAACATCTTCGTAAGCCACCTGCGCTCCCGCATGGAGGGCACCTACGTCATCAATCCGGGGGAGCACTTCGAGGAGGGCATGGACGCCGACGACCTGATGTTCATGTGGGAGCGGGTGCAGCGCAGCGGGCTGCTCAACGTCTGGCGCTTCCAGACCCACCACGACATCGAGATGAGTTTCGAGCTCATGGGCAAGAAGGTGCCGCCCGTGTGGGCCGGCAAGGACGCCACGTACTCCACCGGCTGCACCAAGGAGATGCAGATCGCCCTCTCGGTGCAGAAGCGCCAGCCCGAACTGCAGATCATCGGCCCGGCGCCGGAGAAGTTCCTGCGCCGGCGCGAGTACGGCGTGGGCCGCTTCTCCGACGTGGTGGTGGGGGGCTGATGGCACGCCCGGGCGGCATGGTCCGGGCCGCGTTGGCGGCGGCCGCTCTGGCCGTCGCGACCATCTCCCTGGGCGGCTGCGCCCTGCTCGACCAGCTGCCGCGGTCCTCGCCGGGGCGGCCGGAATACGCCGTGCGCAAGGCGAGAACCGGCACGCCCGCGGGCGCCCGCCAGGATTCACGGCCCAGCGCCCGGCCAGAGTCCCGGCCAGACTCAGGGCAGGACCAGCGGGACGCCGGGGCCGACGAATACCGCAGGGAGGAGCCCCGCCAGAGCGCCCCGTCGCGGATGGACGACGCGGAGGAGGGCGGCAGCGTCTTCCGGCCCAGGTCCGGCGCGCAGGCCAGGGCCTTGGCCTGGCAGCTCGACCCCGCCACCCAGTCGCTGCCGGCCTATGCCGCCCTGGCCGGCCCCCTGCGCCACAGCGTGGAGTATCTTTCGCGCCAGCGGCCCGACTCCCCGGCCCTTGTCCAGCCCGGCGGCAGCCTGAGTTACGGCCAGCTGGCCGACACCGCCCGCGAGTTGCTGGACCTGCTGCCCCGGCTGGACAGCGACCCCGGCCTGCTGGCGGAATATTTCGTGTGGTACGAGCTCTCGCCCAGCCCGCTGGTGACGGGCTACTACTCGCCGGAGGTGCCCGCCAGCCTGACCCGCCAGCCGGGCTACGAGGTTCCGCTGTACTCCAGGCCGCCGGACCTGCGCCAGGCCAGCGAGGAGGAGCAGCGCCAGGGCCGGCCCAAGGTCTACCGCGCCGAGGGCGGAGCCATCACGCCCTATTACGACCGCAAGGCCATCGACCTGGACGGCGTGCTGGCCGGGCAGGGGCTGGAGATCGCCTGGGTGAAGAGCCCGCTGGACGCCTTCCTGCTCCAGACCGAGGGCGCGGGCACGCTTTTGCTGCCCGACGGCACCCGCAGGACCGTGCAGTTCAAGGCGGGCAACGGCCAGGAATTCACGGGGATGGGGCAGCTGCTGCTGGCCAGCGGGGCCCTGCCCAGGGAGAGGCTCACCCGGACGGACATCCGCCAGTGGTGCGAGGCCAACCCCGAGCGCGCCAGGGAGCTGATGGCCCTCAACCGCAGCTACGTTTTTTTCGAGTTGCGCTCCGGGGCCAGCGTTGGAGCAATGGAAAAACCGTTGACTGCGCTGGTCAGTCTGGCTACAGACCCAAGTCTCCTGCCCCTGGGTTCCGTGGCCGTTTTGGAAATGGCCCTGCCGGGGCGAAACGGCGGCCCGCCCGCCGGAATCCACGGGCTGGTCCTGGCCCAGGACACCGGGTCCGACATCCGAGGCCACCGGCTGGATCTCTACCTGGGCGAAGGCGAAAAGGCCGAGCGCCAGGAAGCGGGGCTGCGCGCCAGCGGCGGCCTGCATCTGCTGGTGAGCAAGAACGCTTTGCGCGGCATTGCATACACGAGAGGACAATGAGCACCTTTTCCTGCGACGACATCAAGACACTGATTTCCCAGGCTTTCGAAGTTCAGGCCGCCACCGTGGCCGACTGGCACCGCCAGGAGCCCGCGTTTTCCGCCTCGGCCCCGCAGGCCCCCCAGCCCGATGGCGGCCCCGGCTTCCTCGACGTGCTGGCCCGCCAGCACTGGTGCAACTTCCGCCTGTGGCACGTGGAGGACCGCGCCCGCCGCAAGGACGCCGGTTCGGAACTCATCGCCGAGTGCAAGTACGCCATCGACAAGCTGAACCAGGAGCGCAACGACCTCATCGAACGCCTGGACATGTTCCTGGTGGGGGCCCTGGCCCCGCTGCTGCCCCCCCAGGATGGCGGCGCCCGCGCCCGCTTCAACACCGAGACCATCGGCGTGGCCCTTGACCGCGGCTCCATCCTGGCGCTTAAGATCTACCACATGAAGGAGCAGGCCGAGCGCCAGGGCGTGACGCCGGACTTCGTGGCCGAGTGCACGCGCAAGCTCTCCGTGCTGGCAGAGCAGCGCGCCGACCTGGAGCAGTCCGTCATGGACCTCGTGGACGACTACGCCCAGGGCCGCAAACGGCCCAAGGTGTACTACCAGTTCAAGATGTACAACGATCCGCGCCTGAACCCGGAGCTCTACACCCGCAAGGCCGGGGCGTAGGCCGGAGAGCGGCGAAGGAGGGCGCATGGCCAGGTATGAGACCGTCATCGGCCTTGAGGTGCATGCCCAGCTCAAGACCAAGTCCAAGATCTTCTGCTCCTGCTCCACGCAGTTCGGCGTGGCCCCCAACGAGAACACGTGCCCGGTGTGCACCGGCATGCCCGGCGTGCTGCCCGTGCTGAACCGCAAGGTGGTGGAGTACGCGGCCAAGATGGGGCTCGCCATCGACTGCGAGATCAACCGCAAGAGCGTCTTCGCCCGCAAGAACTATTTCTACCCCGACCTGCCCAAGGGCTACCAGACCTCCCAGTTCGAGCTGCCCATCTGCGAGCACGGCCATGTGGACATCGTCACCTCCAAGGGGGCCAAGCGCGTGGGCGTCACGCGCATCCACATGGAGGAGGACGCGGGCAAGAACATCCACTCCGCCCACGACAACGCCAGCTTCGTGGACCTGAACCGCTCCTGCGTGCCGCTTATCGAGATCGTCTCCGAGCCGGACATGCGCAGCCCCGAGGAGGCCGTGGCCTACCTCAAGGCCCTGCGCAGCATCCTGGTCTACCTGGACATCTGCGACGGCAACATGGAGGAGGGCTCCTTCCGCTGCGACGCCAACGTGAGCGTCCGGCCCTTCGGCCAGGAGGCCTTCGGCACCCGCGCGGAGCTGAAGAACCTGAACAGCTTCAAGCATGTGCAGAAGGCCATCGAGTACGAGGTGGAGCGCCAGATCGACCTGGTGGAGGACGGCGAGGAAGTGGTGCAGGAGACGCGCCTGTTTGATGCCAACAAGGGCACCACGCACTCCATGCGCGGCAAGGAGGAGGCCCACGACTACCGCTACTTCCCCTGCCCGGACCTGGTGCCGCTGGTGCTGGACGAGGCCTGGCTGGAGAAGTGGAAGGGCGAGCTGCCCGAGCTGCCCAAGGCGCGCGAAACGCGCTTCAAGGAGCAGTACGGCCTCTCGGCCGACGCGGCCGAGGTGCTCACCGCCGAGCGCGACCTTTCCGAGTACTACGAGGCCGCCGTCACGGCCTTTGCCGAGCCCAAGAAGATCGCCAACTGGATCATGACCGACATCCTGCGCGAGCTGAACGCCTCCGGCGGCCGCGCCGCGGACCTGAAGCTCAGGCCCGAGGGGCTGGCCGCGCTGGTGCGGCTTGTGGAGGAAGGGCAGATCAGCGCCAAGAGCGGCAAGGACATTCTGCCCGAGCTGCTGCAGACCGGCGGCGATCCCGAAGCCCTGGTCAAGGCCAAGGGCCTGGTGCAGATCTCCGACACCTCCGCGCTCGCGGCGGACATCGACGCCGTGCTGGCCGAGAACCCGAAGGAGCTTGCCGACTACCGCGCGGGCAAGACCAAGCTCATGGGCTTCTTCGTGGGCCAGATAATGCGCCGCACCAAGGGCCAGGCCAACCCCGCCGTGGTGAACCAGCTGCTGGCCGAAAAGCTCAAATAGGAGAACAAACGCCCATGACCGAGCACATCCAGTATTCCCCGGAGAAGGACGCCCTCGTCCTGCTGGACCAGCGCTACCTGCCCACGCGCGAGGAATGGTTCGTCTGCAAGAGCGTGAAGGACATCTGCGAGGCCCTGGTGGTCATGGTGGTGCGCGGGGCCCCGGCCATCGGCGTGACGGCCGCCTACGGCTGCTACCTGGCCGCGCGCGAGGTCCAGACCTCCGGTGTGGCGGACTGGAAGGGCGCGCTCTCGGCCAAGCTGGAGCAGATCGCCAGCGCCCGGCCCACGGCGGTGAACCTGCGCTGGGCCGTGCGGCTCATGCAGGGCGAGTGGGCCAGGCACCCCGAGTTTTCCCTGGATGAGCTCTGCGCCTTCTGGCTGGCCAAGGCCAGGCAGGTGCACGAGGAGGACATCGCCACCTGCATGGCAATCGGCAAGGCCGGCGCGGACTTGATCGACGACGGCGACACGGTGCTGACCCACTGCAACGCGGGCGCCCTGGCCACGGCCGGGTACGGCACCGCGCTGGCGCCCATCCGCGCCGCGGTTGCGCAGGGCAAGAAGGTCAAGGTCATCGCCGACGAGACCCGGCCCTTCCTGCAGGGCGCGCGCCTGACCGCCTACGAGCTGCACAAGGACGGCATCCCCGTCACCGTGGCCTGCGACAACGCCTGCGCGCTCCTCATGCAGCGCGGCCTGGTGCAGAAGGTCATCGTCGGGGCGGACAGAATCGCCGCCAACGGCGACGCGGCCAACAAGATCGGCACCTTCGGCGTGGCCCTCATCGCGAAGGAGTTCGGCGTGCCCTTCTACGTGGCCGCCCCGGTGTCCACCATCGACCCCGAGACCGCCGACGGCAGCCTCATTCCCATCGAGGACCGCACCCCGCGCGAGGTGACCCACGTGGGCGCGACCCAGATCACCCCGGATGGCGTGCCGGTGTACAATTTCGCCTTCGACGTGACGCCCAACCGGCTCATCCACGGCATCATCACGGAAAAAGGCGTGCTGCGCGCCCCCTACACGGAGGCCATAGCGAAGCTTTTCAAATAGTTCCGTTCTAGGAACAGCCGTCCTGCGGGAGCTCGGAGAAACCGGGCTGAGAGGACCCCTTGCCAGACTGTGCGCTTGCTGCGCCTCGGGCTGTGGGGTCGACCGAGAACCTGATTCGGGTAATGCCGACGAAGGGAGACACTGCGCTGGCGCCAGCCGTCCCTTCACGGGACGGCTTTGCGTTTGGGGCCCTTGCGGGTGAACCCTCAACAGTTGCAGGAGGATAGCATGATCATTGATGAAAGGATTGTCACCGAGGCCATCGCGTCGAGCTTCTTCGACAAGTTCAAGGACTCCCTGGACCTCGATGTGGCCATCGTTGGCGGCGGGCCTTCCGGCCTTACCGCCGCGTGGAAGCTGGCAAAGGCCGGCCGCAAGGTGGCGCTGTTCGAGCGCAAGCTCTCCGTTGGCGGCGGCATGTGGGGCGGCGGCATGACCTGGACCAGCATCGTGGTGCAGGAGGAGGCCAAGAGCATCCTTGAGGACGCCGGCTGTGCGCTTTCCGAGTACAAGCCCGGCTACTTCGTGGCCGATTCCGTGGCCGCCACGGCCGCCCTGGCCTACCAGGCCACCCGCGCCGGGGCCTACGTGTTCAACTGCATGAGCGTGGAGGACGTGGTGCTGCGCGAGCAGGACGGCGTGAAGCGCGTCATGGGCCTGGTGGTCAATTCCAGCCCCGTGGAGATCGCGCGCCTGCATGTGGACCCGCTTGTGCTTCACTGCAAACATGCCATAGAATGCACCGGGCATGACGTGGAGATGCTGAAGACCCTGGTGCGCAAGAACGGCGTGAAGCTGAACACGCCCAGCGGCGGCATCGAGGGCGAGCAGAGCATGTGGGCCGACGTGGCCGAGGCCAACACCGTGCGCCACACCCGGGAGATCTACCCCGGCGTGTGGGTGGCGGGCATGGCCGCCAACGCCGCCTACGGCTCCTACCGCATGGGGCCCATCTTCGGCGGCATGCTGCTCTCCGGCGTGAAGGTGGCCGAGGCCATCAACGCGCAATTGTAGGGCGCAGTTGTAGCGCTCAATTGTAGAGCGCCCGGCAGGGGCGCTTTTGTAACGAACAACACCAAGTCCCGGCCTCTCCCCCCGTCTTTGGGGAGGGGCCGGGCAACTGGAACCCGACCATGTTGCCCATCATCGCTCTTTTAGGCCGCCCCAACGTGGGCAAAAGCAGCCTGTTCAACCGCCTGGTGCGGGCGAACAAGTCCATCACCCACGACATGCCCGGCGTCACCCGCGACCGCATCTACGGCGAGGTCACCGAGGACGAGGTGCGCTTCGCCGTCATCGACACCGGCGGCATGCTGCCCGATGCCGACGAGCGCGATGGCGGCGGCATGGACAAGAGCGTGTTCGACCAGGCCGTGGAGGCCCTGTCCGAGGCCGACGTGGCGCTCTTCGTGGTGGACGGCCGCGACGGCATGACCGGCCTGGACCAGGCCGTGAGCGAGAAGATCCGCGCCTCGGGCAAGCCGGTGCTGCTCATCGTGAACAAGGTGGACGGCCCCGAGCTTGAGGCCAAGGCCACGGCGGAGTTCCACGCCCTGGGCTTCGAGATGGCGTCCGTCTCCGCCGCCCATGGCTACGGCCTGGCGGACCTGCGCCTGCGCATCGCCGCCCTGGCCCGGCCCTTTGTCCAGCCGGAGCCCGCCGACGGCCCGGAGCTGGGCCTGAAGCTGTGCATGCTGGGCCGGCCCAACGCGGGCAAGTCGTCCCTGGTCAACGCGCTCGTCGGCGAGGCGCGGCAGATCGTCAGCGACATTGCCGGCACCACGCGCGATTCCGTGGACATCGGCTTCGAGAAGGCCGGTCGGCGCTACACCTTCGTGGACACCGCCGGGGTGCGCCGCCGCTCGGTCATCACCGACGAACTGGAGCAGCTCTCCGTGTACCGGGCCCTGTCCTCCAGCAGAAGGGCCGACGTGACCATCCTGGTGCTCGACGCCTTCCAGGGCCTGAGCCACCAGGACAAGCGGCTCATCGCCTACCTTGTGGACCAGCGCACGCCCTTCATGGTGGCGGTGAACAAGATGGACCTGGTGCCCAAGGCCCACGTGGAGGAGGTCCGCGCGGGCTATGCCGAGGCCCTGCGCATCTGCCCGCACGTGCCGGTGCTCTATATTTCCGCCCTCACCGGGGCGGGCACGCAGAAGATTCTGCCCCTGGCCGAGGACATCCGCCGCGAATGCGTCATCCGCATCGGCACCGGCAGGCTGAACCGCGCCATGGCCGAGGCCACCACCAAGCACCAGCCGCCGGTCATCAAGCGCCGCCGGGCCAAGTTCTACTACCTCACCCAGGCCGACGAGGACCCGCCCATGTTCGTGTTCTTCGTCAACGACGACGAACTGGTGACCCCGGCCTACGCCAAGTATCTGGAAGGGCAGCTGCGCAAGCTCCTGGGCATCCGGATGGCGCCTTTGGCGACGGTGTTCCGCGCCAGCCACGAGAAGAAGGAGGCCGAGCGGCCGCTTTCCAACCGTGCGCCGCGCCTCGGCAAGGACCGCCGCGACATGGAGACGCCGCAGGGGGGCAAGGGGCAGGGCAAGGGGGCCGGCAAAGCCCCGGCGACGGGCAAAGGCCCTTCGGCTGGCAAGAATTCCCCGTCGGCAAAGGCCGCGCCGGCCGGCAAGGGAGCCTCGGCGGGCGGCAAGGCCACGGCCGGCACCAAGCGCGCCGCCGGTTCCAAGACCGCCCAGGCACGCAAAAAAGGCTGATGTCGAGCAAATCCTTGACACCCTGCGCCGCGAAAGGGTAAAGGGTTCGTCCGCGCCCGCAAGGGACGCGTCACTGGAGAGGTGGCCGAGTCGGCCGAAGGCGCTCGCCTGCTAAGCGGGTATAGGCCTTAAAAGCCTATCGAGGGTTCAAATCCCTCCCTCTCCGCCAGATATCAAAGGGTTACGGTTTGCGCCGTAACCCTTTTTTCGTGCCCTCTGCTGACTTTGGAATGTAATCTGTGGCCCTGATCTGTGCCCTTTGATGAAAATACGCCGTGCTTGGGAACAAAAAGGGCGACCCGTGCCGCCCCTCCTGGCACGCGCAAACTGACCGATGCGCGCGCCGATGCCATGAGCAGGACTCCCATCGCCAGGTAGAAATGATCAATCCTCCCCCCTCAAACACGTAAGCCGGCACGTTCGCCATGCGCCCCTGCGGAGGCTCCGTCAGCTTCCGAATGCGGCGACGTGGCTGCGGCCCGGTTGTCTTTGGTCGACTGGGCGTGTTATATGGAAATATCCTGGCGCTTGTTTTCCCCGCTTTCCCAAGTGACCCGCGCGGGGGCGCCCGGACCACCGCCCAACCTGGAGGCCTGGAATGCGTCTGTTCATGCGTCTGGCAATCGGGCTGCTGCTGTCCGGCTTCGGCCTGACGGCGGCGTTCGCCGCGCAGCCTGAGGCCGCCGCCTGCCGTGAGCTTGTGTACGCCGCCAACCCCAGCTATCCGCCCTACCACTGGGCGGAGGGGGAAAGCGCCTATGCCGGGGCCAGCGTCGAGCTGCTTGCGCTGGCGTTGCCGCCGGGCGTGCGCGCCAGGCCGGTGGTGCTGCCCTGGAGGCGCACCCTGGAGTGGGCCCGCCAGGGCAAGGTGGACCTCATTCTGAGCCTGCGCATCACCCCGGAGCGCACCGACTATCTGCTCTTCACCGCGCATCGCTCCTTCTCCAACCCCATCGTCGTCTTCGTGCGCAGGGACAGGGTCTTTCCCTTCAAGCAGTGGGCGGACCTGAAGGGGCGCCGGGGCGGGGTAAGCTTCGGCGACAGGTTCGGCAACGGCTTTGACGAGTATTGGCGGGCAGAGTTGACCGTGGAGGAGGCGCCCACCATGGAAAGCAACTTCGCCAAGCTGGAGGCCGGGCGCATCGACTATTTCGTCACCAGCCGCTACGTGGGCGAAGCCTACGCGGGCGCGCACACGGAAGGGCATGGCGTGACCGTCCTCGCGCCTCCCATCTCCGACGAGGGCATCCACTTCGGCTTCAGCAAGGCCTCGCCCTGCGCCGCCCTGGCCAGGCTGGTGGACGCCAGGCTGAAGGAACTGGATCGCAAGGGGGTGTCCGAGCAGCTGCTCAAGAAGCACCTCCGGCGATACCTGGAACAGTCCGGCGCGCAGCCTCCAGGGGCACGGCGTTGACTCTCCGCCTGGGCTGAGGCATGAACGCAACAGCCCCAAAACCGGAAAAAGGGAGTCCCGTCATGGAGTTGACGTTCAGAAAGATCCTGGTGCCGGTGGACAATTCAGAACATTCGCGCAACGCCCTGCGCTATGCCCTTGGGCTTGCCAAAAGCCAGGGCTCGCACCTGACCCTGCTGCACAGCGTTGGCCGCATCCCCATGCTCATCGGCGGCGAGCCGCGCAAGGAGCTTCTGCGCGAGCTTGTGCGCGAGGCCGAGAAGCTCATGGCCCCCTATGTGAAGAAGATCCGCGAGGCGGGCATCGAACCCGCCCTGATCATCAAGGAGGGCCGCCCGGGCGAGGTCATCGTCCAGGAGGCCAAGGCCGGCGACCACGACCTCATCGTCATGGGCTCGCGGGGCCTGTCCGACCTGCAGGGCGTCATCATGGGCTCGGACGCGCACCGCGTGCTCTCCGCCGCGCACTGCCCCGTGCTGCTGACGCGCTAGGCCGGCCGCGCATTGCGCCGCTTGGGCCCGGTTCCGCAAGGCGCCGGGCTTTTTTGCGGCCTCAGGCCTGCGGCAGGCTGTCCGGGTACAGGCGCGCGGCCTCGGTGATGACCGTCTGGTTCTGGTAGTCCGTCGGTGAGGAGATGGTGCTGCTTTCCGCGCGCTTCATGGCGGAAAGCAGGGGCTGGGCCGCGACGCCGTTTTCGCGCAGCATGGCCTGCTCCAGGTCCTCGCACAGGAAGTGCGCACAGCGCGGCGACTTGAACAGGCGCAGGGTGCAGCCGTCCTCGGCCAGCAGGGAGCAGTAGCCGGGACGCATGGCGCGTCCGGCGCGGTTGTGGGCGCTTTCCGTCTGCTGCAGCAGGCCGATCATGTGGGCCATGTGCAGGGCGGCCGGGGAATTGCGCGAGCTCATGAGATCGGAGACGTTCATGACGACGAAGTGCTCGCGGTTGCAGCACCCGGCCGGAGGCTTGGGGCAGCGGCCGCCGCAGAAGGCGCGCGGGCCGCTTTGCAGGATGACGTCCACCTGGCGGATGTACAGGGAATAGCCGATGACCAGGCGGCGCACATTCTGGTGCCTGCGGCCCAGGTGCCCGCTCAGGCGCTCTATCTGGCTGCTCACGCAGGCATCCGTCAGAAAGGGGTAGTCGCGTCCGGCCAGGACCTCAAGGTCGCCGTCGATGGCGCTGTGATCCGGCTGGGCAAGGCTCGAAAGCCAGCTTTCGATAGGCATGGGGGGGCCTTCGGTTCCTGGCGTGGCCGGCCCGCAGGATTGCCAGACGCCCATGCCGATATGTTGGTCCAACCATACATGGCCGGCGGCCGATGACAAAGTATATTATTGAATTTATTGGCATTGGCGAATCCTTTTGACTTATAGGCGAAAGTTTGGCAATTCCGGTCCCCCGTTGTACGTAATTTGCACCAGCCTGCGACCAGGATGGCTTTTTGACGCCTGGGCCCCCCGAGCCCAACGCAGCTGCACTTCCAAGGATCAAAGCGCATGGAAACCTTCACCAGAATCATCACCGCCTGCTACGAAAAAGGCTGCTCCGACCTGCACATGTCCGGGGACCACCCGCTGGTGTGCCGAAAGGACGGCGAGGTGTTCTTCCAGAAGCAGCACGTGCTCTCGCCCCAGTACCTCGACCAGCTGGCCGAGAAGATTCTGAACCAGCGGCAGAAGCAGCAGCTGAGGGAGCAGTGGTCCACGGACCTTGCCCTCTCCGTGGCGGGCAAGCGCCTGCGCATGAACGTCTTCAGTTCCCACCGGGGCGTCAGCATGGCCGTCCGCTTCCTGCCGGCAGCCATTCCGGACCTGGAGAGCCTGAACCTGCATCCGTCGCTCAAGGACTTCTGCGCCATGAAGTCCGGACTGCTGCTCATCTGCGGCTCCACCGGCAGCGGCAAGACCACCACCATCGCCGCGCTCATCAACGAGATCAACCGCTCCAGGCCCTGCCACGTGGTGACCCTGGAAGACCCCATCGAGTACCTGTTCACCTCCAGGAACGCCTTCATCGAGCAGCGCGAGCTGGGCAAGCACTTCCACAGCTACCAGCAGGGCCTGCTGGACGTGCTGCGCCAGGCGCCGGACGTCATCGTGGTGGGCGAGATGCGCGCGCCGGAGACCATCCAGCTGGCGCTGGACGCGGCGGAATCCGGGCACCTGGTCATCGCCACCATGCACGCCGGCTCGCACGAGGAAACCGTGCACCGCATGTGCAGCCTGGCCCTGCCCGTCTCGGCGGAGCACACCCGCCTGCAGCTCTCCCAGAGCCTCGCTGGCATCGTGAACCAGCAGCTGACGTACATGCCCAAGCTGCGCTTTTCCGTTCCGGTGCTTTCCGTGCTGCGCAACTCGCGCGCCACGGCCACCCTCATCCGCGACAACAAGCTCTCCCAGCTGGACAGCATGCTGGAGACTTGCAAGGGTAAGGGGATGTTCACCTTCGCCGCCTACCGCGAGGACTATCTGGCCGGCAAGACGGACTTCCGCCAGCCCGCGCTGCTGAACGCCCAGGCCTCTTCGCCCGTGCCGCAGGAGTTCAGCTCCCGCGCGTTCGACTACAACGCCCAGCCCGGCCAGCGCCCCGAGGCCGGACAGGCCGGCTCCCCGGCCGCGGCCGCCATGTCCGCCTTCGATCTGCCTTCCGAGGACATCGACGACTACATCCTGGAATTGGAGCGCCGTTCTTCTTGAACTGATGCACGTCCAACCTTGCCACAAACCCGCGCATGGTGTTACATGTCGGCATGGTAGCAAACCGCGCCGCCGGCTTTCCCCGCAGCCGGAGCCGCGCCTGCCGGCTGTTGCCGCCCGGGGAGGGGCATGGCGGTCTATCTCAATGAGCGCATGCCGCGTTGGGCGGCCTACGTGCTGGCCGTGGCCGCTCCGCTGGTCATGGTGGGGCTGCGCCTGCTCATCGAGGACGACTTCGGCTTCCGCCCGCTGATCATCCTGTTCATGGGCCCCATCATCCTGGCCGCCTTCGCCGGCGGCCTGTGGCCCGGGCTCATCGCCACCGTTGTCAGCGCCCTGGGCGTCGACTACACGGCCCTCCCTCCGGTGGGCTCCCTGGCCATCGCCACGCGGCACGATCTCATCCAGTGGCTCATGCTCATCGCCAGCGGCGTCCTCGTCAGCGCCCTGTGCGAGCGGCTGCTGCTCACCCGGCGGCGCATGGCCGAGAGCGAGGCCCGCTACCGCTTCCTGTTTTCGTCCATGACCGAGGGGCTCTGCGTCCTTGAGCTTGTGCGCGGCGCGGAAGGCGCGCCCGAGGACCTCCTCATCCACGAGGTGAACCCGGCCTACGAGCGCATCCTCGGCGTGCGGCGCGAGGCCGTCGCCGGGCGGAAGGTGACGCAGGTCTTCGGCTTGGACCAACCGCCGGACCTGCAGCGCTTCGTGGACATGCTGGAGCGGCAGTCCCCTGTAGCCTTCGATTCCCAGGTGCTGGAGCTGAACCGCTACTTCCACGTTTCGGCCTTCCCCATGAGCGGCGAAGTCTTCGGCGTCATCTTCCAGGACAGCACACAGCGCCGCCTGGCCGAGGAAGCGCTGGCCGAAAGCGAGAGCCGCTTCCGCGAGCTGTTCAACCGCGCGCCCCTGCCCCTGTGCTTCGTCGACGCCGCCGGGCGCGTGCTGAACGTGAACGAGCGCTTCGTGGAGACCTTCGGCTACACCCTGTCCGACATGCCCACCGTGGACCACTGGTGGCCGCTCGCCTACCCTGATCCCGAGTACCGTGAGCAGGTGCGCGCCACCTGGGCGGAGGACGTGGAGAACGCCGCCGAGCAGAACACGGCCATCCCCAACCGCGTGTACCACGTGACCTGCAAAAGCGGCGAACTGCGCGACTTCATCATCGCCGGCATCACCACCAAGGGCGGCTTCGTGGCCACCTTCCTGGACGTGACCGAGCGGCTGCGGGCGGAGGAGGCCCTGCGCAAGAGCGAGCTCATGTTCCGCACCGTGGCCGACTTCACCTATGACTGGGAGTACTGGCGCGGCACGGACGGCCGGATGGTCTGGGTGTCGCCCTCGTGCGAGCGCATTTCCGGGTACAGCGCCGCGGAGTTCATGGCCGACAGCGAACTCGTCTACAACATCGTCCACCCGGAGGACATGCCCATGTTCGCGGCGCACCTGCGCGACATCGC
Organism: Desulfovibrio sp.; assembly: GCA_016218665.1. Taxonomy (GTDB): domain Bacteria; phylum Desulfobacterota; class Desulfovibrionia; order Desulfovibrionales; family Desulfovibrionaceae; genus Humidesulfovibrio. Next base: position 75,236 of record JACRDI010000019.1, read on the forward strand.
CTATCCGGGCAGCAAGCGCTGCAGCATGGACGTGCGCATGGTCACGCATTCCGGCCAGGTTATCTGGGTCAACCACAAGTGCGAGAGCATCGCCCGCGAGGACGGCACCCCGCTGGGCCGGCGCGTGTGCAACACGGACATCACCGAGCGCAAGCGCATGGAGCTGGCCCTTGAGGTGGCCAAGAACGTGGCCGAGGCCTCCAGCCGCGCCAAGGGCGAATTCCTGGCCAACATGAGCCACGAGATACGCACCCCGCTGAACGGCATGCTGGGCATGCTGCAACTGCTGCAGGGCGGGGCCGATCCCAAGGACCACGACGAGTACGTGGACCTGGCACTGGACGCCGGGCGCAGGCTGCTGGGCCTCTTGAACGACATCCTGGACTTCTCCAGCATGGAGGCCGGCCGGCTGGCTCTGCACAGCGCCCCCATGAGCCTGCAGTCCCTCTTCGACTCCGTGGGGCAGATCTTCCAACTGGCCTGCGTCGCCAGGGGCATCGCCCTGGACTTCAGGGTCTGGCCCGGCGTGCCCGGCATGCTCATGGGCGACGAGGCGCGCATCCGGCAGATCATGTTCAACCTGGTGGGCAACGCCATCAAGTTCACGCCCAGGGGCAGCGTGCTTGTGGAGGCCTGGAGCATGCCGCACACCACGCTGCCGGGCAAGGTGCGCCTGTATGTGAGCGTGTGCGACACGGGCATCGGCATCCCGGACGAGCAGATCGACCATGTGTTCAAGCGGTTCACCCAGTCCGATGCGAGCTTCGCCCGGAAGTTCGAGGGCGCGGGCCTGGGGCTGGCCATAGTCAAGCGCCTGGTGGAGCTCATGGACGGCAGCATCACCGTGGACACGGAGGTGGGCCGCGGCACGGACATCCACCTGGCCCTGACCCTGGCCCTGCCCGAGGTGGCGGAGACGGTGGCGGCCCCCGCCGGGCCGGAGCGGGCCGCGCAGCCCTTGCGCATCCTTCTGGCCGAGGACGAGATGGTGAGCCGCCTGGCCGTGCGCACCATGCTCACCCGCATGGGCCACGCGGTCACGGCCGTGGAGAACGGGCTGGAGGCGGTGGACGCCTACGCCGAGGCACAGTTCGACTGCGTGCTCATGGACATCCAGATGCCCGAGATGGACGGCGTGGAGGCCGCCCAGCGCATCCGCGCCCTGCAGAAGGCCGGGGGCAGATCCTGGGCGCCTGTCGTCGCCCTTACCGCCTACGCCATGCCGGGCGACCGCGAGCGCTTCCTGGCCGCCGGCATGGACGCCTACGTGAGCAAGCCCGTGCAGGAGCCCGAGCTCGCGGAGCTGCTTGCGGCCTTCGCCCGCCAGGCCGACGGGGATTGAGCGCCGCCCCCTTCACGCGGGGCCGGATTCCGGGTACACCGCCCAGACACCATTCCCACCCGGAGGCCCGCACATGTTCCGAGACATTCCCCAGTCCGTCGAAGTCACCCAGGGGCATTTGAAGGCCCTGGAGGCCTGGCGCAAGGCCCAGGGCATGGAGCGCAAGCGCCTGCTGCGCCAGATTCCGCCCGAGACCGGCAAGCTCCTGGCCATCCTGCTGGCCAACTGTCCCCCGGGCGACGCCGCGGAGGTGGGCACGGGCGCGGGCTACTCGGCCCTGTGGCTGGCCCTGGCCTGCCGGGCCACCAAGCGCCGGCTCACCACCTTCGAGCTGGATCCGGCCAAGGCCGAGCTGGCGCGGCAGAGCCTGGCCTCGGCCGATGTGCTGGACGTGGTGGAACTGCGCGAGGAGGACGCCCTCGCCGGGCTCAAGTCCCTCTCCGGCCTTTCCTTCTGCTTCATCGACGCCGAGCGCGACATGGCCCGCGCGGCCTTCGAGCTGGCCCTGGCCGCGCTGCCCACGGGCGGCGTCATCGCCGTGGACAACGCCATCAGCCATGCGCAGGAGTTCGCGGACTTCCTGGACGACGCCGAGCACGACCCGCGTGTGGACGCGCTCATCGTGCCCATCGGTTCCGGCCTGCTGGTCTGCCGCAAGGTGTAGGGACTGCGGGCGCGAGCGGCGCAGGCGCCGCGTCAAACGGCAAGGGCCGGTCCGGGCGCATGCGTCCGGACCGGCCCTTGCCGCTTGAGTCTGATCCTGTCCTAGGCCGCGCCCACGTGGACCCTGTAGGCCTGCACAGTGTTCTTCATGAGCATGGCGATGGTCATGGGGCCGATGCCGCCGGGCACCGGGGTCATGGCGCTGGCCGTGCCCACGATGCACTCGTAGTCGCAGTCGCCCATGAGGCAGTCGTCCACCCGGTTGATGCCCACGTCCACCACCACGGCTCCCTGCTTCACCATGTCGCAGGTGATGAACTTGGGCCGGCCGATGGCGGCGAAGATGAAGTCGGCCTTGCGGCACTGGGCGGCCAGGTCCGTGGTGCGGGAGTGGCACAGGGTCACCGTGGCGTCGCCAAAGCGGCCCGGCTGGGAGAGCATGATGGACAGCGGCCGGCCCACGATGTTGCTGCGGCCCACCACCACGGCGTGCTTGCCCTGGGTGGACAGGTCGTAGCGCTTCAAAAGCTCGATGACGCCGGCCGGGGTGCAGGGGGCGAAGCCCGGCAGGCCCTGGGCCAGGCGGCCCATGTTCTCGGGGTGGAAGCCGTCCACGTCCTTGTCCGGGCGGATGCGCTCCAGGCAGCGGCGGCTGTTGAGCCCCTTGGGCACGGGCAGCTGCAGCAAAATGCCGTCCACGGCGGGGTCGGCGTTCAGGGCGTCGATGAGGGCTTCCAGTTCCTCCTGGGTGGTCTCGGCCGGGAGGCGGTGCGGGAAGGAGGCCACGCCGACCTCGGCGCAGGCGCGTTCCTTGTTGCGCACGTATACCTGGGAGGCGGGGTCCTCGCCCACCAGGACCACGGCCAGGCCGGGGGCGCGGCCATGCTTGGGCGTCAGTTCCGCCACCTCGGCCTTGAGTTCGCTGCGGATGGACTGGGCCGTGGCCTTGCCGTCGAGTACAAGCATGGGAACCTCCGTTCTGGCTGGTGCGCGCAGTTATGCGCGGGGGAATCATCGGGGAGGGGCAATCTACGAAAAAGGCCCGCGCTTGTCGAGGGCGCGGGCCTTTGCGGAGTGCGGGAGACAGGGCGGAAATCAGCGCACGGTGATCTCCACGCGGCGGTTTCTGGGCTCGTGCGGATTGGAGCTGACGACCAGCGGATTGGCCGAGCCGTGGGACGCCACCTCGATGCCCTCCTGCGGCAGCCCGGCCTTGATGAGCAGCTTGCGCACGGCCTCGGCCCGGCGGCGGGAGATGTCGATGTTGTAGCTCTGCTCGCCCGCGGCGCTGGCGTGGCCCACCACGGCGATGTCCCGCGAGTCGCGCTCCTTTGCCGTGGCCAGCACCTGGGGCAGCAGCGCCTGCGACTCTTTCGTCAGCCGCGTGGTTTCGCTGTCGAAGTAGAGGATGAAGCGCACGGGCTTTTCCGGCAGGGCGCGGCGGGCCGCGCCGAAGAGCGCCTCGCTCTCGGCCTCGGTCAGGTCCTCCGGCGGGGTGGGCATGGACCTGGCGTCGGCCACGCGCACGGCGCAGCCAGCCTGGGTCAGCTGCGCGCTGCCGGCCTGGGTGGTCACGGTCACCTGGCCCACGTGGCCGTCGGGATCGGTCAGGAGCTGGACCACGTTGCGCGGCTTGGCGCACCCTGAAAGAAGCAGGAGGGCGAGGGCCAGCGCGGCAAGCCGCAGCGCCGCGAGGACAAAGGCGCGGGCGCTCATTTGGCGCCTTCCTTCGGCGTGGGCGCATCCGCCACGGCCTGGGCCTTTTCTTCGGCCGTCTCGTGGCCGGGCTCCATGTTCAGCAGGAAGTGCGTGCCCCGGATGCCGATGCTGTAGAGCGGCGTCTCCACCTTGGCCACCTCGGGGTTCAGCTTCACGATTTCACCGCTCACCGCGGCCATGGACCCGCGCGAAAGCCGGAGCACCTGGGCCAGGCCGCCTTTTTCGGGCTCGAAGAGGAAGCGCTCCACGACCAGCCTGCTGCCCGGCCCCAGGGCCAGGGTGGAGTTGTCACGCAGGACGAGGCCCAGGCTCGCGCCCTTGCCCGTGGTCAGCACGTCCTTCTCGAACACGCGGTCGCCGGGCTTGAGGGGTGTCGGCGCGGCCCCGGCGCGGATGACCTGGGCCTCGCCCGTGACGTTCTTGACGCTGCCAGCCGGGTCCTGGGCCAGGGCCTGGGAGGGCAGCAGCAGTGCGCACAGCACGCAGCAGATGAAGTGGTATTTGGAATACGGATGCCTCGGCATGGAAAAGCCTCCATGCTCTGATGCTACGCTCCGGGCGTGCAGGCGTCAACAGAACACGGGGTCAGGGCAGGGGCAAACCCAGCCAGAGGTGCAGCAGCCAGGGCCCGCCCAGCAGGTAGCCGGCCGCCGCTGCGCACAGAAAGGGGCCAAAGGGCAGGCGCGCCTGCATGCCGCCCTGCCGCGCAGCCACGATGCCGGCCGGCAGGGAAAGGAGCGCCCCGCCGAAGAGGGTGATGCCCACGGCCGCCGGGCCCAGCAGCGCGCCCACAAGCAGCATGAGCTTGGCGTCGCCCAGGCCCAGGCCGTCCACCCCGCGGATGCGCCGGTACAGCGCGGCGATGGCCCACAGGCCTCCGCCGCCCAGCAGGCCGCCCGCCAGGGCGCTTTCCCAGCCGATGCCCAGCGTCCAGAGGGGCGGCAGCAGCAGCGAGCAGGCGAAGGCCGCGCCCGCGCCCGGCAGGGTCAGCATGTCCGGCAGCAGGCAGGTGGTCAGGTCGATGAGGGAGAGCACGAGCAGGAGCGTGCCGAAGGCCACGGCCGCGAGGAAGTGCGGCGTGGGGCCGAAGGCCAAGCCGGCGAACACTGCGAACAGGCCGCTGAAGAGCTCGGCGAGGGGATAGCGGGCCGGGATGGGCGCGCGGCAGAAGCGGCACCTGCCGCCAAGGAGCAGCCAGCCGAGCAGGGGGATGTTCTCGCGCCAGGAGAGCGGGTGCGCGCAGGCCGGGCAGTACGAGCGCGCAGGGGAGAGCACGCTGCCGCCCTCGGCCAGCCTGTGCCCGGCGCAGGTGGCAAAGCTGCCCAGCGCAAGCCCAAGGAGGCCCGCCAGGGGCAGGAAGACGGTGTCGGGCAGGGGCAGGGATGCGGGCATGGGACTCCTTGGCGGCCGCCTGGCGGGCTTGCCGAACGGCGCAATCTGCTGCATTATGCGCCGGGTCCGCCGGACGTGCCGGCGCAGGGCGCTCACGCCTTCAGATCCAGGCAGCTAGCGCATTTCCGCCCGGCCCACAAGACCGGAATATCGCGACCACCAAGAGGAAGCCCATGTCCGACACCGCCCGCTTCATTCCCAAGCTCTCCGCAGACGAGATGGCCCACATCCAGCTCGAAGGCCTCCAGTGGACCGTGGCCCACGCCCATGCGGGCAGCCCCTTCTACCGCGCCCGCCTGGAAGAGCAGGGCGTGGCCCCGGGCGACATAAAGAGCTTGTCGGACATCACCAAACTGCCCTTCACCACGGCCCACGACCTGCAGGCCGGGTACCCGCTGCCGCTGCTCTCCGTGCCGGAGGAGCGCGTGGTGCGCATCCACGGTTCCAGCGGCACCACGGGCAAGCGCAAGATCCTGTCCTACACCCAGAAGGACATCGACGACTGGGCCAACATGTTCGCCCGCTGCTACGAGATGGCCGGGCTGACGACCCTGGACCGCGTGCAGATCTGCGTGGGCTACGGCCTGTGGACGGCCGGCGCGGGCTTCCAGCTCGGCTGCGAGCGCTTCGGGGCCATGGCCCTGCCCGTGGGCCCCGGCATGCTGGACATCCAGCTGCAGATGCTCACCGACCTGGGCTCCACCTGCCTGTGCTCCACCGCCAGCATGGCCCTGCTGCTGGGCGAGGAAGTGGAAAAACAGAACCTGCGCGGCAAGATCAAGCTCAAGCGCTCCATCTTCGGGGCCGAGGCCCACACGAGGAAGATGCGCCAGCGCTTCGAGGAGGCCCTCGGCCTTGAGCACAGCTTCGACATCTCCGGCATGACCGAGATCTACGGCCCCGGCGCGGGCATCGAGTGCGAGGCCCACCAGGGCATCCACTACTGGGGCGACCTGTACCTGCTCGAAATCATCGACCCCGAGACCCTTGAGCCCGTGGCCCCCGGCGAGTTGGGCGAGATGGTCATCACCAGCCTGCGGAAAGAGGCCAGCCCGCTCATCCGCTACCGCACCCGCGACATGACCCGGCTCATCCCCGGCGCGTGCCCCTGCGGCTGCTCCATGCCCCGGCACGAGCGCATCCAGGGCCGCAGCGACGACATGATCATCTTCCGCGGGGTGAACATCTACCCCGGCCAGATCGCCGCCGTGCTGGAGAAGCACGCCGAGCTGAACAGCGAGTACCAGATCGAGCTCTCCCGCGTGGACGGCCTGGACCACATGGTGGTGCGCGTGGAGAAGCGCCCCGGCGCTTCCGTCACCTGCGAGTGCGCCGACAACCTGGGCAATGCCGTGGCCGAGGACATCCGCAACCAGATTCTGGTGCGCAGCAAGGTGGAGGTGCTGGAGGCCGGCACCCTGCCGCGCAGCTTCGCCAAGACCAAGCGCGTCATCGATTCCCGCGACAAGGACTAGGAAGGACTAGGCGCGGCCTGCGCGTCCCGACCCGAGGGGATCTGAAGGGGCCAGAACGGACCAGGACGGACCCGAAAGGGAAAGGAGGGCGGCATGCCGAGCCTGACCAACGCAACGGACCGGCACGTGGTCATCGACAAACGGGCCGGGCAGTACCTGTGCTTCCCGGACGTGTGCCTGGCCGACGACGGCGCCCTCATCTGCGCGTACAACGAGTTCGACCAGCACGTGGCCACGCGGCGCCGGCTGCTCCTTACGGAAAGCCGCGACCAGGGCCGCACCTGGAGCCGGCGGCGCATGCCCTGGGCGGGCGATTCCCACTGCCCGCGCCTGGCGAAGCTCGCCGACGGCACGCTCCTCATCACCGACGACGCCGGGCCCACCCTCCTGTGGAGCACGGACAACGGCCGCACCTGGGCCGACCAGCCGGGCACGGGCCTGGGCCACGGGCTCATCGACCGCGTGCAGGAGCTGAAGCCGGGCGTGCTCTTCACCACCGGGCACCTGCACCGGGGCAGCCAGATCCGGCACAAGATCCGCCAGGCCCCGACCGAGCAGATGGCCTACGTCTCCCGCAACCAGGGCCGCAGTTTCGAGGCCTTTTCCGTCATCGCCAACGAGAAATGCCTGGTGCTCTGCGAGGCCTCGGTCATCCGCCTGCCTGCTCCCGTGCTGGAGGACGGCGAGGGCGCCCCGCCGCGCCTGCTGGCCCTCATGCGCGAGAACTCCTTCGTGGGCGAGCCCATGTACGCCAGCGTGAGCCTGGACGGCGGCGCCAACTGGAGCGCGCCTGCGCCCACGCCGCTCATCGGCCACCGGCCCACCTTAAGCTGGACGCGTTCGGGCAGGCTGCTCGTCACCTACCGCGACGTGGGCGCGGACCCCGGCACCAAGGCCTGGCTGGGCAGCCTCGACGAGCTGTGCTCGGACTTCGCCGTGCACGGGCTGCACCCTCAGGCCGGCAGCGCGGTCCTGACGCCCGACGGCCTGCTGGTGCAAAGCCCGGAAGGCCCGGACTCCCTGGTGCGCTATTTCCTGCGCCCCCTCACCGATCCCGAGCGCGCCCGCGCCGAGTTCGAGGCCGAGGTGCACGTGCTCCACGCTGACGTGAACGGCTGCGGCATCCGCCTGGGCCTGTGGTGGAAGCTCTACCCGGACTGCATCATGCCCGAGGCCGAAGGGGCCGGAGCCTTCGCCTGGAGCCCGGAGCGGCCGCACAAGGTGCGCATCGTGTACGAGCCCGGCCTGTGCCGCCTTTTCGTTGACGGCGAGCCCTGCGGCGAGTATCCCGTCGACCCGCTGGCCGGCGACACGCGGCCCATCCTCGTGGGCGCGGTCTCCCGCAAGGAGGAGAACGGCTGCGAGGCGCTCTGGAAGAGCCTGTCGCTCTCCACCTGGGAGCCGGGGCTGGACCGCGAGTACTCCTGGCGCTGGGACCACACCAAGGGCCTGCCCGACGCCTGGATCGGCACCCGCGTGCTGGAGCTCAAGAACGACCGCAAGGCCAGCCCGCCGGACTTCGGCTATTCCGGATGGGTGGAGCTGGACGACGGCGAGTTCTTCTGCGCCTACCATCACGGCGGCGGCGACGAGCCCGGCTACGAACCCGGCCTGAGCGCCTGGGTCATGGGCACGCGCTTTTGCGAAAACGATTTCGGAAGCCAAGCGTGAGAGGGTAGCGCAATGTGGGACTCTGAAACGTTTCGCTTGCTCATACCCGCTCTTGTTGTCGTCGTTGGCTGGATTGTTGGGCATAAATTTAATGTTGAACGTGATAGGGTTTCAAAGCGTCATGACTTAAGAATTAAATACTTGATCGACGCGTATCGGCGGCTTGAGTCTGCAGCACTTCGGCCTGAGCAAGATTTTGAACATAAGCTGAACTTTGAATCCGCAATTGCTGATATCCAGCTACTCGGAGATCAATCTCAGATTAAAGAACTTTTCAGTTTTCTTGAAGCTTATAAAAAGAATGACGGTTCTGCATTGATTGATCCTCTTCTCGAAGCTCTACGAAACGAACTAAGAACTGAACTTGGACTTAATGATGCACCACATAAAATTATCGTCTTTAGATTCACACCTTCAGGCAAATGATGGGAATTACTGCTGGCGACTGTCGGCTCTATAACATGCTGGTTGTGTAATGAATATTTCTGTCCTCACCCCCGAGTGGCCGGAATACGAGCTGCTCGATTCCGGCGACAGCCGCAAGCTGGAGCGCTTCGGCACGTACTTCATCGTGCGCCACGAGCCCAAGGCCTGGTGGCGGCCCGCATGGCCGGAGCGCGAGTGGGCCCGCGCCCACGCCAGCCAGGACGAGGAGGGCAGGCTGACCATCGGCAGGAAGCTGCCCGCCACCTGGCCGCTTACCCTTGACCTGGCCCCTGATCTGGGCTCTGGCGCAAAGGGCAAGCCCCTGGCCGTGACGCTGGAAGCCCGCGTGAGCGAGACCTCCCGGCACATAGGCCTGTTCCCGGAGCAGGCCCCGCACTGGCGGCTCATCGCCAAACTGGGACGTGAGCTTGCTGCCGGGGCCAAGCCTGTCGCCAAATCCGGCGCACAATCGGGAGACCCCAGGCCGCGCCTGCTGAACCTCTTCGGCTACACCGGGGCCGCAAGCCTTGCCGCCCAGGCCGCGGGCTTCGCCGCCACCCACGTGGACGCCTCGCGCCCGGCCATCGCCTGGGCCAAGCGCAACCAGGAGCTGTCCGGCCTTTCGGACACCCCCGTGCGCTTCCTGCTCGACGACGTGGTGAAGTTCGTGCAGCGCGAGAAGCGCCGCGGCAACCGCTACGAGGCCATCCTGCTCGATCCGCCGTCCTTCGGCCGCGGGCCCAACCGCGAGGTCTGGAAGGTGGAGGGCATGATCCGCGACCTTCTGTGCGACTGCCGCGAGCTGCTCTCGGACAACGCCCGGCTGCTCCTGCTCACCATGTACAACATCGAGGCCTCGGCGCTCATGCTGGGCAACCTCATGGACGACGTGCTGCGTGGCCTGCCGGGCACCGTCACCGTGGGCGAGCTGGCCGTGCCGCACACAGCGCCCGGGGCGGAGAAGCGCTTCCTGCCGCGCTCGCTGTTCGCGCGCTGGGAGCGGTAGGAGAAGCGGGGACTCAGCCCCTTGGCCCCCGCCAGGGAGCATTCGCTCGGAGGATATGCATCCCCTGGACCCGCAACGGTTTTTGCATCGGAAGGTGTACGCACAGCCTGGTTCCCCCCCCTTTTACTTTTGGAGAGAACGATGATTACCAGCACCAGCCAGCCCGAAAAGTACCTGGCCCGTTTCACCGATGGCGCCCACGAGGCCCTGGCCGACACCACGCCGGAATACGGCGGCAAGTCCGCCGGGTTCAAGCCCGTGGACCTGCTGGAAGCGGCCCTGGCCAACTGCGTCACCATGGTGGTGCGCATCGCGGCGGACAAGCGCAACATCCCGCTTGAGGGCGTGGAGGTCCAGGTGACGCTGAACCGCGAGAACAAGGACGAGAGCGTGTTCGAGTACAAGATTGACCTGCGCGGACAGCTTACGGACGACCAGAAGGCCACCCTGCTGCGCGCGGCCTCCGGCTGTCCGGTGAAGAAGATCCTTGGCGGCGCTGTGTCGTTCAAGGACGTGGGCTAGGGCCGAAAAAACCGCTTTTCCGGGGGAGCGCTTCTTCCCGGAGCCCCTCATGCGCCAGCGTTTCCTGTGGCGGTCGCCGCCGTAGAAAGCGCTGGCGAAAAATGAAGATGGGGCCATTCTCTCGCAACGGCCCCTTCCGTCGCAAAGGTCCGTCCGGCGGTCTTGCGGCTGGCGCAGCCGGGCGCAAGATCGCCGGCACAGGGATTCCAAAGGGCGCATGCCCTTTGGCGGGGAGCAGGAAAGAAATATCTTACCCCGAAGCGACACAGACTTCATCAGTAAATTCTGATGATTGTCGCCTCGGGCTTCGCCGGGCCCCGATCAAATTTTGCATGACCCCCGAAAAAGTCCTGGCGTGATTTGAAAGCGCAGTCGCAAAGTGTTCTTATGAAAACTACAAACCTCACCCCACCCGCAGCGTCACAGGCGTATATCTACATCAGACTCTCGTCGCAAGCGCAAGCTTGGGGCGACGGCGAGCGGAGGCAGCACGACGCTGCACTGCGATTCGTCGAAACCCACAGCCTGCCGGTGGCCGAAACCATGCAGGACATCGGTGTCTCCGCATTCCGCGGCGACAACGCCGTGACAGGAGAACTTGGCCGTTTTTTGCAGCGTATCGAGAACGGTGAAATCCCACCGGGTTCCGTGCTCGTTGCCGAATCCTTGGACCGTCTGACCCGTAATAGGGTGAACCAGGCGCTGCTGTTGCTTCTGAACATCACGCAGCACGACGTCAAAATCGGCCTCACCGCACAGAACGTGATCCTCGACCTCGCCTCGTACGCAACGTTTTTCCCGATCCTGGCGGACATGATGCGCTCGAACAGCGAGAGCGAGCACAAGTCATTCAGATCGCGCGCGAATTGGGAAACGAAGCGCAAGAAGGCGAAAGAAGGCATTGTCGTGACGAGCCAAGTTCCGCGTTGGCTCGAAGTTCGTGACGGCAAGATTCATGTGATCGAAGAACGCGCGCAGCTCGTGCGCCGCATCTTCGACATGTATGTACAGGGATACGGGCGCGGCGTCATCGCCAATACGCTTATCAAGGAAAATATCCCGGCCTGGAACACGCGCAAGCCCGTCTGGCACAGAAGCTATATTGAAAAACTTCTGTGCAATCGTGCGGTTGTTGGAGACTACGTTGCGGAGTTCAAGACCGAGGAGGGCGGAAAGGCGCAGGAAGTCATCGCCGGATACTACCCCGAAATCGTCGACCCGGCGTTATTCGCGCGCGTTCAGGACATGGCGTTCCTGCGTCGCAAAGGCCAGCGTGGCCGCAAGGGCAAAAAGTATGCGAATCTCTTCCAGAAATTGGCCCGCTGCTCGGTGTGCGGCGGGACCATGGGGTACCACAACTGCGTCCATGACACCTCCCGCAAGAGCGGCGTCCGGCCTTGGGCGCACTACCTGACGTGCAACTCCGCCCGTGTGGGTCATGGCTGCTCAAATCGTCGGTATTTCAACTACCTGCATCTCGAAAACTTCGTGCTCTCCGGGACCATCGACGACCTCGACATCGCCGCCGCCGTCGGCATTCACAGCGCGGCACTCAAACAGCACACAGACCGCATCGCCTCGCTTGAAGCGCAGCTGGAGCATGCGGACGCCAAGATTCAGAAGCATGTTGCGCTGCTGGCGGACGACGACCTCGCGGAACTTGAGGAACTTGGGCAGCAGCTTGCCGAGCTGAAGCGCAAGCGTGTCGCGCTACGCACGGAACTCATGAAAGCTCGCGCGGAGGCGACGGCAGCGCGCCAGGCTGCGGAGGACTCGACGCAGTTTCGTGAACGTTCCGAGGCTGGTGCGCTTGCGCCCGATACCGGCTTGCCTGCCTACGTCGACATGTCGGACGAAGCGGTCTATGCGCGGCGCGCGCGCATCGCGATGCAGATGCGCAGCGTCGTCGAGTCCATCACCTGCAGCCCGGACCAGGGCGTCAAGATCGTAATGAAGACCGGCACGACGTACGAGCTCATCGACCGGGAATGGATATGCACGAAACAAGGCCCGCTCACACCGGCAGGAAAGCCTTCTGTTTTCCGGGCGTTCATCGGCCGCGCCACCTGGCAGCTCGGACAGATGGAAGAGTCAGACACCAAAGGACATGAGGATGGAGCAGGTGCCTGTTCCGGACGTTCCTGCGGATCCACCGGGGGCAAGCGGCGCCGGGCCGCTAAAAGCAAAAGGCCCCGGAGCGCTGCCACCCCGGAGCCTCACGAACTTTGCCGGAAAATGCCAAGTCTACTCGGCCGGGACCGGGTCCATCCACTGCTCAAAGAACGGACGCAGGAACATGTGCTCGGCGCTGACGCGCTTGCCGGACCGGCTCACGCCGTTCTTCCAGATGACGGTGTCCTGGACGAGGCCAGACTTGAGCGACAGAACTTCGCTGCCGGGATTCTTGCCAAGAAACCGCAAGACGAGGTCCGGCGTGACTCGGATGTGCTCGCGCTTGGGGAACATGGCTTCCATACGTTCAGCGGACCGCTTTGCCTCCTCATCCGGAGCCTCAGGCAGCCAGTCCGGCCAGATGGCGGCGTTCCGGCGCACGAAGCGCTCGGCGAGCGCGTCGGGGTAGGCGGCAACGAGGATGACGCCGGCGGAGCTTGCGAACGAAAGGATCGCGCTGGATGAGTTCCGCGCGAAATCGCCGTTCGACCACAACAAACCAACCGCACGGAACGGCGGCTTGAGCGGGTCCACGGAAGGGACGAGCATGCCGTGCGTGGTGGCCAGCCGGGCCACCACGTCGCCGTTCGGCGTCGGCCAGGCGCTGTAGTTGTCCATTCCATCAGCGAGCCGGAGCGACCTGTAGTCGAACAGCGTCCAAGCCGTCGTCATGTCGAAGTTCGGCATGGTGGCTCCTTCGAGCGTCCGCGCAATTGCTTCGCCTCGCGTCAAGTCACGGGCGTTGGCGATGCTGCGCGTCTGCAGCCGCAGGTTGTCGCGCACGGCAGTCCGGAACACGCGACCCTGGCGGTCGAGGCAGCCGACGAGCCGCACCTGGTCGTCGATGTCGACCACGAGCCAGCGGGTTTGCACCGCCCGGCAGGGCGCGCCGGTGCGGCGGGACAAGGCTGGAACGATTACGCCATGGGAGAGGGTGAGCAGAAGCCGCCTGGGCGAAGGCTGGTGGACCATGATGCTTCTCCTGGTTGCGGGTGAAAAGGGATCATGATCTCCCAGAACTCGCTCGAGAAGTCGACCCAGAGGATCTGATATTCGAAGTTCTTGCCGCCTGGCATCCCTGGCAATTTTGAGGCATCTCAAATTTATTTCACGCGATTTTAGGATGTTGCAGCACGCGAACGGAGGGCAAACCACCCCATCACTCCAAACCTCGAAAAGCGAGCGGGAGCTTGCGTTCCCCATGCGCACGGCGCAGCAGCGGCGCGTCAGGCATCGAAACATGCGGAAGGGCCTGCTCGGCCTGGCAAGGCGGTTGGCGGCGGCAGCCCGGACTGCATGCCCGGCGTGCGGCGCCAGCGCTTGCGCGGAGGATGGGGGAGGCGACGGTGACATGTGGTCGGGGGGAAAACCACACGGCCTTCGAAAGCACGGTCGGGGCGGAGAGTCGCCAGGAAATCAAGCGTCAGGGCGCGCCACAGGGTGAAGGCCACGGCGAAGAGCGCCAGCAGCGCAAAAAACGCGAGAAGAAGAACAAGGAGGCCGAATACGGAGAATGACGGCATCGGGCCGACCGGACGGACTACGGTTGCGATTGGTTGTTATTGCCGCCGGGCTCCAGCTCACGCCACATCTTGCGAAGGTATGACGGCGAGACCTGCACACGCAGCTGCTTCGAAAAATAGCGAGCGATGAGCCGGAAGCCAAGGCCCTGGGCGTGGAGCTCGCGCACCAACGCCCAGCGCGGGAGCAGCTTGTCGCGCAGGGCCGATGGTCGCTCGTCCCGCAAGTTCTTGGCGCGGGACTCGCGCACGCGTTGGAAGTCCGCGAACTGCTCCGGCCCTGCGGCACGAAAACCGCGTCGGCGGATCGTGTCAAAGCCGAAGCGGCGGATGGCACCGAGCAACGCGAGGTACGGAGTCGGCGGCGCGACAGGAACCGCTTCCCTTGGCGACGTAGTGGCGGCACATGCGGCGAAGGCGTCGTCAAGGATGCGTTCACGGTCTATTTCGGCAAGGCCCGCCAACCAGTGCAGCGCTCGAGCGCGCTCTTTTGCCGTATGCAGGCCGGATGGATGTGTCGCGAGCTTCGGCACGGCCTACCTCAAGTACGTGTCCACGCTGTCCATGCGATTGTGCGCGATCTCATTCGCCACGGACTGCTTCGCTTCCTCATGAGACATGCCGGCCTCGACCGCCTCGTGCATTCGTTCCTGCGCGAAACTGTGCTTCAAGCCATGCGTGCCCCGGCCAGGCGCATACTGCCCCGTCGCCCTGGCGGCGGCTTCCACGGCCCGCAAAAACGTGCGGTACGGCGAGGCGAGTTGGCCGTGTTCTACGATGTGCCCTTCGAGTTCGCGGTACGTCGACGGCTGCACAAAGTGCTCGGTGTGCTTGCCGCCCTTTTCCGTGACCGTGATGCGGCCGACGGAAGCGCCGGAGACCGGGTCCGTGCCGAGCCCCAGCAGGTTCGTGGACGTGAGCGGGTTGCTGCCGCGCGCCGGAGCGCCGACGCCTTCAGTTCGGCAGCCCGTTTCACCCATGAGCTTGGCCTGCAGCCGCAGCGCAGGCTCGGGAATCGCGGCGTAGAGTCCCTCCGGGTCGGGATACGCGCGCGAGGCGTAGCCGTTTGAACGCGCGGAAAGCTCGGCTCGCCAGTGCGCCTTCTCCTCCGCCAGGACGGTCCGTATGTCCGCCGCCGGTTCACCGCCGTGGCGCTCCGCGTACACGTCGAGGGCGTGGGAGAGCTTGGTGAGCGCGGATATTTCGCGCTCCAATGTCTGAAACGAGCCGCCTGCGTTGCGCAGCGCCTGGCCACGGCTTGCGATATACGTGCGGACAAACCCGGAGACGCGCTGCGCTTGGCGAAGGTCGCGCAGTCCGGCGCGCTGCAGGAACTCCACGAAGCGATGAATGTCACTCCGATAGACGCCCCAGGTGCCGATGCCTCGGATGAAGCGCCAGTCCACTGTGCCCTTCTTCTTGCCAATGGCGCGGATGCCGCCAAGAAGCGCTTCGGCTTGCGAGTGCAGCGATTTCGGCCACCTGTTTGTTCCCATCTTGTTGTCCTTCTTTCCGTTACGATCCGTTCGGCCGCCTGGTCCGTTGAGTAGTGTGCTCTTTCTACAGGCTGGGCCTGCGCGCCGATCTTGTCGGCATGTGCGCCAGGTCTTTTCCTGGTGCCGGCGGTAGCAACTCCGCCGATCCATCTTCCCTGCAGCTCCTTCTGCAGGTGGTTCTGGACTGGACCATCCGTTGGTTCTGCTCACGATATCGTGAGCGGTTCGGGGCCTGCGCGGCGACTCAATGGTCGCCACAAACACCTTGGAGAGCGCTTCAGCCATCCCGTCCAGCAGGCGGCCGTTCACGAAGCACAATGCTTCGAAGCTCAAAGCAAAACAGAGGCACAGAGTAGTCTGCGCCATGGCCAGAAAAAAATGCAAGTGCCGGAGAATGGGTTTTGAAGGACGCGGCGAAATTGGCGGGAATGAAATCCTGTCCGGTTTTGTTGACAGGACGAGCCGTCAACAAAACCGGACAGCAGCGGAGGCTTCGCAGGTCGGATCGGATGGGAAGAGTGCGCGCGTCGGTGCGCGGTCATTGTGCGCAGGCCAGTGCGTGCTGCCGCTGCTCGCACTGGCTTCTTTGAGCCAGCAGTTGCATCGGCGAGGAATAGGGCCTCTCTTTTTCTGACGCGTGCGGTTGCGCCACGTGTGGCACACAGCCGGCAACCCGTCCAGGCTCCACTGTGTCTCCGCTGGCACAGGGCGTCGCCGCCCCACCTGCCCAGACATTGGCATATCCACCTAGAATACAACAGTAATACTCGGGCATGATCGACTGGCATGTGCTTTGTACTGCCGGGGGCAGGATTTCCCGCAACGCCCCCCTGGGCAAGGAGAACGCGTATGAGACAGCAAATGTCGACTCGCCATCTGGCAGTGGAGCTGACCGCCATCACCGACGCCGCGGCCCTGGCCTCGTATTGCTGGCTGGGCATGGGCCGTAAGAAGTCCGGCGACAAGGCCGCAGTGGACGCCATGCGCCGGGGCTTCATGGAAATGGATGTCGACGGCATCGTCGTCATCGGCGAGGGCGAGAAGGACGAGGCCCCCATGCTCTACAACGGCGAGCGCGTGGGCACGGGCAAAGGCCCCCGCGTCGACGTGGCCGTGGATCCGGTGGAGGGCACGCGCCTTTTGGCTCTGGGCCGCCCCAACGCCATTGCCGTTGTGGCCCTGGCCCCGCGCGGCACCATGTTCGACCCCGGACCGGCCTTCTACATGCAGAAGCTGGTTGTGCCGGAACAGGCGCGCGGGCTGGTGGACATCAACGCCCCGGTGGGCCGCACCCTGGCCATCGTGGCCGAGGCCCTGGGCAAGAAGGTGCGGGATCTCGTGGTCTTCGTGCTGGAGAAGGACCGCCACTCCCGGCTCATCGAAGACATCCGCTCCGCCGGGGCGCGCATCCAGCTGCACACCGACGGCGATGTGGCCGGGGCCATCATGGCCGTCATGCCCGGCACCGGCGTGGACCTGATGCTGGGCACTGGCGGCACGCCGGAAGCCGTGCTGGCCGCCGTGGCGGTCCGCATCCTTGGGGGCGAGATGCAGGGTCGGCTGGACCCGCAGTCGCCCGAGGAGGCCCAGGCCGTGAGCACGGCAGGGCTTTGCACCGCCCGCGTGCTGCGCACCGAGGATCTGGTCGGCAGCGACGACATCCTCTTCGCCGCCACGGGCATCACCGATGGCACCTTCCTTTCCGGCGTGACCCGCACCGAGGAAGGCATACGCACCTGTTCGCTGGTCATGAGCGGAACCTCGCGCACCGTGCGCCGCATCCAGTCCGTGTACACGCCCCTCCGCATGAGCCTGCTTGAGGCGCAAGCCTGCGCCTAGCCGGACAGAACCCGGCAAGGACATACATCATGAAACGCACGCGTCCCATCCTTCTCGGCATCGTCGGCGACTCGGCCACGGGCAAGACCACCATCTCCGCGGGCATAGAGAACATCCTCGGCCCGGAGCGGGTGACGAACCTCTGCTCGGACGACTACCACAAGTACAACCGCGTCCAGAGACGGAAGCAGGACATCTGCGCCCTGCACCCGGACTGCAACCACATCGACATCATGGAGCACAACTTCCACCAGCTGCGCCGCGGCGAGGCCATCCTGAAGCCGGTGTACAACCACGCGACCGGCGACTTCGACCCGCCGGTGTACGTGAAGCCCAGGGAGTTCGTCATCATCGAGGGGCTGCTCGGCTTTTACAACCAGGCCATGCGCGACGCCTTCGACGTGAAGATCTACCTGGACCCCCAGGAAGAGCTGCGCGTGGACTGGAAGTTCAAGCGCGACACCGTGAAGCGCGGCTACACCCGGGAGGAGGTGCAGGCCTCCCTGGATCGCCGGACCGATGTCTCGGTCAACTACATCCGCCCCCAGCGGAGATTTGCGGACATCGTGTGCAGCTTTTTCCGGCCCGAGGGCGCCAGCGAAGAGACCGGCACGCACCTGAACACCAAGCTCATCCTGCGGCCCACCATCCAGCACCCGGATTTCGCCGAGTTCATCGACCAGCGGCCGGGAGTGAAGGAGAAGTGCCTGACCATCACCCTGGGCCGCGACGAAGGCCTGCCCGTGGATATTCTGCAGATCACGGGCACCATCAAGCCCGTGACGGCGGAAACGCTCATGGACATCATCATGGACCACTTGAGCGGCGTGGAGCCCCTGAGCACGGACAAGGTGGGCACCTACATGGAAGGCGCCGAGGAGAAGCGCAGCTATCCGCTCGGCATCATGCAGCTCTTGACCTGCTACCACCTGCTCAACGCACGCACGCGCATCTGACTGCCCCGTGCAACAAGGAGACGACCATGGCCATATTCGATCAGAGCAGCCGCTACGTGAATCTGGACCTCAAGGAGAGCGGGCTTGTCGCCGGCGGCCGGCACGTGCTGTGCGCTTATGTCATGAAGCCCAAGCTGGGCCACGGTCCGCTGGAGATCGCCGCGCATTTCGCCGCGGAGTCCTCCACCGGCACCAATGTGGAGGTGTGCACCACGGATGATTTCACCCGCGGGGTGGACGCCCTGGTGTACGAGGTCATTCCCAGGGGCAAGCTCGAGGCGCTGGTGAAGATCGCCTTCCCGCTGGAGCTCTTCGACCGCAACATCATCGACGGCAAGGCCATGCTGGCCTCGTTCCTCACCCTGTGCATCGGCAACAACCAGGGCATGGGCGACCTGGAGTACTCCAAATTGCACGACTTCTACGTGCCCCCCGCGTACCTCGCGCTCTTCGACGGCCCGGCCATGAACATCGTGGATTTCTGGCGCGTGCTGGGCCGGCCGGAAGAAAACGGCGGCATGATCGTGGGCACCATCGTGAAGCCCAAGCTGGGCCTCCGGCCAGCGCCCTTCGCCGAGGCCTGCTACCGTTTCTGGCTTGGCGGCGACTTCGTGAAGAACGATGAACCGCAAGGCAACCAGGTTTTCGCCCCGCTGAAGGAGACCATCGCCGCCGTGGCCGAGGCCATGCGCCGCGCACAGGACGAGACCGGCCAGGCCAAGCTCTTCTCGGCCAACATCACGGCCGACGATCCTGCGGAGATCATCGCCCGGGGCGAATACATCCTCAAGACCTTCGGCGAGAACGCCAGCCACGTGGCCTTCCTTGTGGACGGATACGTGGCCGGACCCACGGCGGTGACCACGGTGCGCCGCAACTTCCCCGGCCAGTTCCTGCACTTTCACCGCGCCGGGCACGGGGCCGTCACCTCGCCGCAGTCCAAGCGCGGCTACACGGCCTTCGTGCTCTCCAAGATGTCGCGGCTGCAGGGGGCGTCCGGCATCCACACGGGCACCATGGGCTTCGGCAAGATGGAGGGCGCGCCCGAGGACAAAGCCATCGCCTACATGCTGGAGCGCCAGGACGCCCATGGTCCGTACTTCCGGCAGCAGTGGCACGGCATGAAAGCGACCACGCCCATGATCTCCGGCGGCATGAATGCCCTGCGATTGCCGGCCTTCTTCGACAACCTGGGGCATTCCAACGTCTGCCAGACCTCCGGGGGCGGGGCCTTCGGACATCTGGACGGCCCCACGGCCGGGGCGCTCTCGCTCCACCAGGCCCACGACGCCTGGCGCCAGGGCGTGGATCTGGTGGAATACGCCAAGGGGCACAAGGAGCTGGCCAGGGCCTTTGAGTCCTTCCCCGGCGACGCGGACCTCTACCACCCCGGCTGGCGCGCGCGCCTGAACCTGTAGTTCCTTCCTGCCTTGCCGGCGGCGCGTGCGTGCGGACGCGCCGCCGGCCCCTTGCGGATACGGAGGAGCCCATGCCACTTGGGGCCTTGCTGTGGGATATGGACGGAACCCTGGTGGACAGCGAGGAGCTGCACCGGCTGGCCTTCAATCAGGCCTTTGCCCAGGCGGGGCTGGAGCTGCGCTGGGGCCGCCGGGAATACCGGGATCTGCTGGCCGTGGCCGGAGGCAGGGAGCGCATCCGCCACGCCCTGGCCGCCCGGCCGGACCTTTGCGCCCAGGCCGCGCGCCTGGATCTGGCCGCCCTGCACCGCCGCAAGACCCGGATTTTCGGCGCGCTGCTGGCCGGGGCGACCACCCTCCGGCCCGGCGTGGCCCGGCTCCTGCGCCAGGCCGAGGCCGCGGGGCTCCGGCAAGCCATTGTCACCACCACCAGCGCGGCCAATGTCGACATCCTGCTGGGCACCCACCTGCGCGCCGTGGATGTGCGCTTTGCGGCCATGGTCACCGGAGAGGACGTGGCGGCCAAGAAACCCGCGCCCCACGCCCACCTGCTGGCCCTGGCCCGCCTGGGCCTGGAGTCCGACGACTGCCTGGCCCTGGAAGACTCGGGCAACGGCCTGGCCGCCGCCCGCGCCGCGGGCATCCCCACCCTCGTCACCTGGAACGCCTACACCGAGGAGGACGACTTCTGCGGGGCCCTCGGCGTGCTGGACCACCTGGGCGAGCCGGGCAAACCCTGCCGGCAGCGCTCGGGGACGCCCCTGGGCGGGCCCTGCGTGAACCTCGAGGACCTGCGCGCCTGGCATGGCAGCCTGCCCCGCGCGGCGGGCTAGAGGCCCAGACGCTTCATCTTGCGGTACAGGGTGCGCCTGGGAATGCCTGAAAGCCGCGCGGCCTCGC
Source organism: Desulfovibrio sp. (assembly GCA_016218665.1). Classification (GTDB taxonomy): domain Bacteria; phylum Desulfobacterota; class Desulfovibrionia; order Desulfovibrionales; family Desulfovibrionaceae; genus Humidesulfovibrio. The sequence continues at coordinate 95,753 of JACRDI010000019.1, forward strand.
TCACGTTGCCTTCGGCTTGGCGCAGGAAGCGCTCCAGCTCCTTGCGCTCGAAGTTGGTCATGATCCGGCTGCGGCGCTCGGCATAGGAGTCGTCCAACGCCTCCGGGCCGTCCTCCGCCACCGGAACCTGGACCGCCATGCCCTGGCCGTTGCCTCTGACCGGGGCGATGGCCAGGTCCGCGCTGCGGATGAACCCGTCGCGGCAGAGGATGGCCGCGCGCTCGATGACATTCTCCAGCTCGCGCACGTTGCCGGGCCAACGGTAGGCCTGCATGAGCCCAAGCGCATCCTCGTCGATGCCCGCGATCTTTTTGTTCAGCTTGGCCTCGGCCTTGGTGACGAAGTGGTAGGCCAGGTAGGGCAGATCCTCGGCGCGCTCCCGCAGGGGCGGCAGGGTGATGGTGAAGGCGTTGAAACGATAGAACAGGTCGCGGCGAAAGGCGTCGCTCTCCACCGCGCCGTCCAGGTCGCGGTTGGTGGCGGCGATGACGCGGACCCGCACCGTGCGCGTAACGGTGTCGCCCACACGGCGCACTTCGCCAGTCTGCAGAAAGCGCAGCAGCTTGGCCTGCAGTTCCCGGCTCATGTCCCCGATCTCGTCCAGAAACAAGGTGCCGCCGTCGGCCTCCTCCAAGAGGCCCGGCCGGTCGCACTCCGCGCCGGTGAAGGCACCCTTGCGGTAGCCGAACAGCTCGCTTTCCATGAGGTTCGCCGTGAAGGCCGTGCAGTTCACGGGCACGAAGGGCTTGTGGCGCAGTGGGCTGGTCTGGTGGATGCTTCGGGCGGCCAGGTCCTTGCCCACCCCGGTCTCGCCCAGAAGCAACACCGTGGTGGGCGTGGGGGCCACGCGCTCGATGAGCTCGGCCACAGCCCGGATGCCTGGCGACTTGCCCACCATGCGCCCCCCCGCGCCGGCGCGCAGAGCCGGGTCGCGGCCTGCGGCCATAAGCCGGGTGCAGCAGGCGTTGCCCTGCTGGGCGTCCAGGGCGAGCAGGCGCACCAGCCGCGCCCCGGCTCCGGAGAGGATCACCGCCCCGGCCGGCCGCGCCTCCTCCAGGCTCCGGGAGGTGCGCTCGTCGCCCGAGGCGTCCACGATGAGGTGCAGGCCCTCGGCTTCGGCCAAATCGTTCAGAGCGGCCACCAGGGGCAGCTTCAGCTCCCTGGACAGCGTGAGGCTCGAGGGCTCCGAACGCGGGTCCAGCAGGCCCGCGAGCTCCACGCCCGGAATCTCGCGCAGAGCCGCCACGAAGGGCCCGCAGGTTCTGCCCGCGCCGACCACCAGCACCTTGATTGTGGCGTCAGTCCACACAACCGCTCCCTCTTCGGCGGATTCCCGCCCCGGGCCAGGGGCTCCGACTGGTGGGAAGCGCCGTCTCCTTTCAGTTCAGCGCGGCAGCCTTTCTGATCAGCCGCAGCAGCTGGTTGGTGAAGCCGGACTCGTTGTCGTACCAGACGATGAGCTTCACCTGGGTGCCGCCGATGACGTTGGTGAGCCCGGCGTCCACCACGCCGCCGAAGGTGCTGCCCACGAAATCCGAGGAGACCAGCGGCTCCTCCGTGTAGCCGAAGGACTCGTTGGCCGCGGCCTGCATGACGGCGTTGACCTCTTCCCTGGTCGTGGCGCGCCCCAGCTCGCAGGTCAGGTCCACGATGGAGACGTCGGGGGTGGGCACGCGGATGGCGAAGCCGTCCAGCCGGCCCTTCATCTCCGGAATGACCAGGGACAGGGCACGGGCGGCGCCGGTGGTGGTGGGGACTATGTTCAGGGCCGCGGCGCGGGCGCGGCGGATGTCCTTGTGGGAGCCGTCGTGCAGGCGCTGGTCCATGGTGTAGCTGTGGATGGTGGTCATGAGCCCGTGCCGGATTCCGAAGGCGCTGTGCAGGGCCTTGACCGCCGGGGCGAGGCAGTTGGTGGTGCACGAGGCGCTGGAGATGATCCTGTGCTCGGGCCTGAGGTCGGCGTCGTTGACGCCCACCACGATGGTCGCGTCCATCTCCTTGCCCGGGGCGGAGAGGATGACGCGCCTGGCGCCGCAGGCGAGGTGCGTGCTGCAACCGGCGCGGTCGTTCAGCTTGCCCGTGGACTCGATGACGATGTCGCAGCCAAGATCCTTCCAGCTCCATTCGCCCGTGGCGAAGCGGGTGACGACAACCTGGCGGCCGTCGAGCAGAAAGCCCTGCCCGTTGCCCTCCACGCGCGGGAAGGGCCCGTGCACGGAGTCGTATTTCAGCAGGTGCGCAAGGTCCTTGTTGGTGGCGCGGGCGTTGATGACCGCCAGCTCCAGGTCCTTGTCGTCCGCCAAAAGGCGGGTCAGGCAGCGGCCGATGCGGCCGAATCCGTTGATGCCGATTCTCGTCGCCATGAGGGACTCCTTTGCGCCCGTGCGAGCGCGTGCTCAAAACATACGTTTTTGCCCGGCCGGGGCCACAAGAATTCCACCAACGGCCGGGGACCGGGGCCGAATGGCCGTCTTGCCCCGCCGCCCGGCTCCCTCCGGGCGCACGCTCAATAATTTCAAGCGGTTGCCAGCATGCGTTCCCCAGGGGGGAGCGCCCTGGCGCCGTGGGGCGCGCCAGTGGACGAGCTTTCGGCCGTTCACCGAGACGAATCGCCCGTTTGCGGCTGGATTTCCGCTGGTTGGCGCCCTGCCGCCATCTGGAACGCCGCCAGCCGCTCGGCATAGGGCGGGTGGCCGAAGAAGGCCGAGCCCGAGACCAGCACGTCCGCCCCGGCCAGCACCAGCTCGCGCGTGTTGTCCAGAGTCACGCCGCCGTCCACCTGGATGAGGGCCGCGCTGCCGCATTCCGCGACCATGGCCTTGAGCCGGCGCACCTTGTCCAGGCAGAACGGAATGAACGACTGCCCGCCGAAGCCGGGGTTCACGCTCATGAGGAGCACCATCGAGAGCTGGGGCAGCAGGTGCTCCACCTGGCAGAGCGGGGTGTGTGGGTTGAGCGCCACGGCCGGCCGGGCTCCGCAGTCGCGAATGAGCGACACCACGCGCTCCAGATGCCGCTCGGCCTCGGCGTGCACGCATATGAGGTCCGCCCCGGCCTTGGCGAAGTCCGGCACGAAACGGCCGGGGTTCTCGATCATCAGGTGCACGTCGAAGAACAGGCCGCTTTTTTTCCGACAGGCGGCGATGACCGGCGGGCCGAAGGTGATGTTGGGCACGAAGGCCCCGTCCATGACGTCCCAGTGGACCCATGACAGGCCCGCCGCCTCCAGGGCGGCCAGTTCCTCGCCCAGGCGGCTGAAGTCCGAGGACAAAAGCGAGGGCGAAAGGATCATGTGCTGCGTCGCGGGCATGGCTTCCTCCTCCGGCTCAGGCGTTCAGGGGCGCGCCGTAGTGGTGGCTGGCGTAGCGCTCGGCCATCTCGGCCAGGGGGCGCGGCCGGATGTCCCCGGCCCGGCCCGCGGAGCCGAAGTCCACGAAACGCTCGCGGCACAGGCCGCGCATGGCGGCTTGGGCGGCGGCCAGGAACTTCCTGGGGTCGAAGTCCGAGGGATTCTCGGCCAGGTGGCGGCGCGCGGCCCCAGTGGCGGCCAGGCGCAGGTCCGTGTCGATGTTCACCTTGCGCACGCCGTTCCGGATGCCCTCCTGGATCTCTGCCACGGGGACGCCGTAGGTCTGCTTGATGCCGCCGCCGTGGGCGTTGATGACCGCCAGCCACTCCTGCGGCACCGAGGACGAGCCGTGCATGACCAAGTGCGTGTTGGGGATGGCCCGGTGGATGGCCTGCACGCGGCGGATGTCCAGCACCTCGCCCGTGGGCGGACGGGTGAACTTGTAGGCCCCGTGGCTGGTGCCGATGGCGATGGCCAGGGCGTCCACTCCGGTCTTCTTCACGAAGTCCGCAGCCTGGTCCGGGTCGGTGAGCATCTGCTCTCTGCTCAGCCTGCCCTCGGCGCCCACGCCGTCCTCCTTGCCGGCCGTGGCGGTCTCCAACGAGCCCAAAACGCCCAGCTCGCCCTCCACGGACACCCCGCAGGCGTGGGCCACGGCGCACACGCGCTGCGTCGTCTCCACATTGTAGGCATAGTCCGCCGGGGTCTTGGCGTCCTCCTTCAGGGAGCCGTCCATCATCACCGAGGAGAAGCCCGACTGGATGGACCGGGCGCACACGGCCAGCGAGGAGCCGTGGTCCTGGTGCAGGCACAGGGGGATGTGCGGCCACTGTTCCAGGGCGGCCAACACAAGGTGGCGCAGGAAGGGCTCGCCCGCGTACTTGCGCGCTCCGGCGCTGCTTTGCAGGATCACCGGGCTGTCGGTCCCGTGGGCGGCCTCCATGATGGCGCGCACCTGCTCCATGTTGTTCACGTTGAAGGCGGGCACGCCGTAGCCGTGCTCGGCGGCGTGGTCCAAGAGCTGTCGCAGGGAGATCAAGGTCATGGGCTTCCTCCGGGAAGGCTTGCGGTTTGGGACTGCCGGGCTACAGGGCGCGTTCTTCCAAGGCGACCAGGGCGGGCAGCCGCTTGCCCTCCAGAAGCTCCAGGAAGGCGCCGCCGCCGGTGGAGATATAAGAAATGCCGCCGGCCACGCCGAACTTGTCGATGGCCGCCAGGGTGTCGCCGCCGCCGGCCACGGAATAGGCCGGGCTCTCGGCCACGGCCAGGGATACGGCGCGGGTGCCCTGGCCGAAACGCTCGCACTCGAACACGCCCACGGGCCCATTCCAGAAGATAGTGGCCGAGTCCCGCAATATCTCGGCGTAGCGGCGGCAGGTCTTTTCGCCAATGTCCAGGATCATCTCCCCCTCGGCGATCTCCCCGGCGCGGCGCTCCACCGCCGGGGCGTCGTCGGAGATGGCCCTGGCGCACACGGCGTCCTCGGGCAGGGGGATGTCCACCCCGGCGAGCCTGGCCTCGCGCAGGATGTCCCGGGCCTCTTCCAGGAGCTCCGGCTCGAAGAGCGAAGCGCCCACGGGTTGGCCCGAGGCCGCCAGGAAGGTGTTGGCGATGCCGCCGCCCAGGATGAGCCGGTCCACCCGGCCAAGCAGCGCGTGCAACATGCTGAGCTTGGTGGAGACCTTGGACCCGCCCACGATGGCCGTCACCGGCCGGGCCGGGGCGCGCAGGGCCAGGCCCAGGGCGCGCAGCTCGCGCAGCAGGAGCGGCCCGGCGCAGGCCACCGGGGCGTAGCGCGCCACGGCGCTGGTGGAGGCGTGGGCGCGGTGGGCCGAGCCGAAGGCGTCCATGACGAACACGTCGCACAGCCGGGCCATGCGCCGGCCAAGCTCGGGGTCGTTGGCCTTCTCCCCGGCGTTGAAGCGCACGTTCTCGGCCATGGCGATTCCGCCGGGCCGCAGGTCCACGCCGTCCAGCCAGCGGCGCTCCAGGCGGATGTGCCGCCCGAGCAGGCAGGACAGCCGCTCCGCCACGGGAGCCAGAGAGTACTGCGGATCGTAGAAGCCCTCCCTGGGTCGGCCCAGGTGCGAGAGCAGCAGCACGGCCGCTCCGGCCTCCAGGGCTTGGCGGATTGTCGGCAGGGCGGCCCGCAGGCGGGCATCGTTCTGCACCCGGCCGTCCTTCACCGGCGCGTTCAGGTCCAGGCGGATGAGCACCCGCCGGTTCTTGAGCTTCTGGTCGTTCATGGTCCGCACGTTCATGCCTCCTGCCCTCCCTGGTTGCGCGCGCCGGCAGGTTCCCGCCGCGCCTTGCGATCCCTGATGAGCTGGCGGGTGGCCTCGGCCACGTGGCCAGCGGTGATGCCGAAGTGCTGGAAGAGCGCCTCGGCCGGGGCGGACTCGCCGAAGCGGTCCAGGCCGATGACCGTGCCCCGGCAGCCCACGTACTTGTACCAGCCGGCCGTGGCCCCGGCCTCCACCGCCACCACCACCGGCGCGGACGGGGACAGCACCGCTGCCCGGTAGCACTGGGGCTGGCTGTCGAAGACCTCCAGACAGGGCATGGACACCACCCGCGCCAGGTGCCCCTCCGCTTCCAGCAGGCGCGCGGCCTGCACGGCCAGGGCCACCTCGGAGCCCGTGGCCAGAAGCACGGCCTCGGGTTGGCCGGGGCAGTCGCGCAGGATGTAGCCGCCGCGCTGCACCAGGTTGAGCGTTTTGCCCGGACGGGACTGGTGGGGCAGACCCTGGCGCGAGAGGATGAGCGCCGTGGGCCCGTCCGTCCGCTCCACGGCGGCGCGCCAGGCCACGGCCGTCTCCACGGCGTCGCAGGGGCGCCACACATGCACGTTGGGCATGAGCCTGAGCGAGGCCGTGTGCTCCACCGGCTGGTGCGTGGGGCCGTCCTCGCCCACGCCGATGGAGTCGTGGGTGAGCACGTGGATGACCCGCAGGCCCATGAGGGCGGCCATGCGCAGGGCGCTGCGCGAATAGTCGGAGAATACCAGGAAGGTGCCGCCGTAGGGGATGAACCCACCGTGCAGGGCCAGCCCGTTCATCATGGCCGCCATGGCGAACTCGCGCACGCCGTAGTTCAGAGAGTTGCCCTTCCAGCCGGGGGGCATGGCCGCCACCGAGCCGGACCAGCGCGTGAGATTGGAGGAGGCCAGATCGGCCGAGCCGCCCACGAGTTCCGGCAGGTGCGGGGCCAGGGCTTCGATGGCCTGCTGGGAGGCCTTGCGCGTGGCCGGACCGGCGGCGGTCTTGTCCGTCTGCTGCAGGAGGTCCTCCGCCACCGCGACGAAGTCGGCCGGCAGCGCCCCGTTCATGCGTCGGGCGAACTCGGCGGCCAGATCCGGGTGCTTGCACGTGTAGCGCACGTAGAGATTCTGCCAGGCATCCTCGGCCATGCGACCGCGCTCACGCGCGTCCCAGGCGGCATAGACCTCCGCCGGGACACTGAAGGGCTCGTGGGGCCAGCCCATGTGCCCCCGCGCGCAGGCAATCTCGGCCTCCCCCAGGGGCGAGCCGTGGCACTTGGCGCTGCCGCAGACGCCTGGCGCGCCCTGGCCGATTTTCGTGCGGCAGCAGATGAGGCTCGGCCGTCCCGTCTCGGCCCTGGCGCGGCGGATGGCCGCCTTGATCTGCCTGGGGTCGTGGCCGTCCACCCCGGCCTCCACATGCCAGCCATAGGCCTCGAAGCGCTTCGGGGTGTCCTCGGTGAACCAGCCCTCCACGCAGCCGTCGATGGAGATGCCGTTGTCGTCGTAGAAGGCGATGAGCTTGCCGAGCTTGAGCGTTCCGGCCAGGGAGCAGGCCTCGTGGGACAAGCCCTCCATCATGCAGCCGTCGCCCAGAAACACGTAGGTGAAGTGGCTCACCAGCTCGAAACCGCGGCGGTTGAAATGGGCGGCCAGAAGCCGCTCGGCCACGGCCATGCCCACGGCGCAGGCGACGCCCTGCCCCAGCGGGCCGGATGCCGACTCCACCCCGGGCGTGACGCGGTACTCCGGGTGCCCCGGCGTGCGCGAGCCCAGCTGGCGGAAGCTCTTCAGATCCTCCACGCCCAGGTCGTAGCCACTCAGGTGCAGCAGGGTATAGAGCAGCATGGAGGCGTGCCCGTTGGAAAGCACGAACCGGTCCCGGTTGGGCCAGTCCGGGTTGGCCGGGTTGTGGCGCAAGAAGTCGTTCCAGAGCACCTCGGCGATGTCGGCCATGCCCAGCGGCGCGCCCGGATGCCCGGATGCGGCCTTCTGAACGGCGTCCATGCACAGGGCGCGCAGGGCGTTGGCGAGGGTCTTGCGGTCGGGCATGGCGTCCTCCTTGATGTGGCGGGTTAGAAAAGCCGGGCGTACAGCCGCCCATACAGGGCGCACAAACTCAGGGCCGGGGCGGAGGGCAGGCCGCATTCCTTGAGCCGGCAGTACACGTGCAGGGGATTCAGCAGATGGCGCAACGACTCTTTCATGGTGTCCTCCTGTGGCCTTGATTCCGCCGGGAAGAATCAAGCCCCGTGCCAGGGCGCGGCAGCCCTGAAACTTTCAATTCCATTTCAGCATGTTACGCATGAAACAAGGCGAGAGGCGCCCCGTGGCGGAACCCCGCAGCTGTGCCACGCCTGGCCCACCTGCGGGGCCGGGGCCGGGCGCTTTGCGCCGGAGGTGGCACAGGCCGGACAGGCTAGCGGCGGAAGAAGTTCAGGTAGGAGAACAGGTCGTTCAGCTCTTCCGATGGCAGGGCCGAGCCGATGAGCACGCCGGAGAGCCAACCGGCGTTGTGCGGCCGGCGGGCGGCGCTGCGGATGAGGCTGCCGATGGACTTGGGCGTGCGCAGGGAGAGCAGCCTGCCGGAGAGCTCCAGGCCCGGGCCAAGCGCGCGCCAGAGCCTGCCCGGATAGGACAGCAGGGCGTCTGCCCCGGCCTCGCCCGTGCGGCAGGCCTCGGCCGCCACTTCGGCGGCGATGTGCGCGGAGATGAGCGCGTTGGCCACGCCCTCGATGCTGCACGGGGTGGCGAGGCCTGCGGCGTCGCCCACCAGCAGGAAGCCCTCGCCGTGCACCTCGCGCAGGGGATTGCCAACGGGCAGCAGGCGCACCTTGGTGCCGCCGTAGCGCTGGGCAAAGGCGAAGCGTTCCTTGAGCGAAGGCGCCTCCAGGGCTTCCTCCAGGGCCCGCTTCACGTGCAGGCGCTTATCCAGGCAGGCGCGCAGGGGCAGGGCCAGACCCACGTTGGCCAGGCTGGAGCGCGTGGGGTGCACCCAGACATAGCCCGGCAGCACCGCTTCCGGAAAATGGATTTCGATGTGGCTGCGCAGGCCGATGACTTGACTGTAGTAGGCCTGGGCCGCGATGACCCGGTACTCCGAATAGCGCGGCAGACCCATGCGGCGGGAGAGGAAGGAGTTCGCCCCGTCCGCGCCGATGAGCAGCGTGGCCGTGAGGGTCTCCATGCGGCCGGCCCCGCTGTCCACCACGATCCCGCAGGCGCGGCCGCCCTCGGTGAGCACGTCCACGGCCCGGCACCAGTGCCGCACCGTGACGTTCTCCAGCTCCTTCGCCGCCAGGAACAGCATCTCGTCGAAGAGCACGCGGTGGCAAATCATGCTCGCGGCGCGGCTGGCGCTGTCGATCTTGAGGACCGGCACGGTCACTGAGGAGCCATCGGGGGCGTGGAAGCCGATTTGGCTCACCGGCACGTGGTCCAGGTCCAGCAGGCGGTCCTCCAGGCCCAGCTCGCGCACGTGGGCGATGACCGCGGCGGACAGGGCGTCGCTGCAGACCTTGTCGCGCGGGAAGGTACGCGCGTCGATGAGCAGCACGCGCAGGCCATTACGCCCCGCGTGCAACGCGGTGGCGCTGCCGGCCGGGCCCGCGCCGATGATGATGAGATCGAAATCCGGCATGCGTCTCCCTGGGTCATTTCTCCGCCGCCTCGGACCAGGGGCGGCGGCAAGGCTTTGCCCAGCCCCCGCCCTGGCCAACGGGGGGATGTGCCACCGGTGGCACTTGGTGCCGCTCTTCCCAGGATGTTACAAAACCTGTGCCGTGGCAATTACGCTCAAACCGTCGGACTCACGCATGAGGAAAGGCGCCTTGTCAGTCGACCGGAGGATCTCTGCGCTTGGCCAAGCAGACGAGTGTACCCGCTTCCAGATGATATCGCCATCCCTTCCCGAGCAGGGAGAACGTGTAGTTTGGAGGAGCCTCCTTAAACTGGCGTAAACGGTGAAGTTCGGGCTGGACCAAGCCCGCCGTACTGCTTCTTCCAGCGATAAAACGGCTAACCCTGCACGAAGCGATTCGCGAGCGCCAACAGTGGCCAACGCTGTGCTTGGCGGCGTGTCCGGTTCAATTGAGGGCTACTCCACTTGAGAGAGTTATTCCAAAGATTGCCATACCCTATTCTCCATCATGATTTGTAATGACATCCCCTCATTGATCTGCTACGTAGAGGCTCACCAATGGTAACCGTTATTGACTGGGAGGAAACCATGAGGAGATATCTGCGATTGATTGCAGCAACCTTTCTCTGCTTTGCAATTCCGCCAGCGACCATTTCTATGGCAGCGAATGGCAATACAAGATACGTCGGTTCAACAGTTTGCAAGGATTGCCACGATAAAGAATATGCCACCTTTGTTAAATTCTCAAAAAAAGCTCATTCAGACAATAGCATTAAAATCATGGCAAAAAAGTTGTCTCAGGAAGAACTTCGTGAATGCTTTAGTTGTCATACTACTGGCTACGGCCAGCCCGGAGGGTTTGTAGGCTTCGAACAGACGCCGGATCTGGCATACGCCGGCTGCGAGGTCTGCCACGGACCCGGCTCGGCTCATGTGGATTCGGGGGGAAAAAAGAATCTCATTCTTGGAAATGGGCGTATGAACATGAAGAATTGCGAGAAGTGTCACAACTCTGAGCGCGTGGCCAACTTTCGGTTCAAACCTATGCTCTACGGCGGAGCCCACTAGGAAGTGACCATGAAAAGATGCATCGATAGATTCCACACTTCTCTTACTTTTAAAGTCATGGTGCTCACCTGTACAGTGTCTCTACTCGTATTTTCCGGGCTATTCCTGACCACCAGTTTCTGGCAGAGGACTTCTATGCTACAGGAGGTGAAGCATAACGCCGAGCGCGACTCGCGGTTCATCTCCATGGTGGTTGATGAACCTATGCGCCTGGGCGACAACGAGTCCACAGAGCAGCGATTCGTAGAATTGGGAGAACATGACAAGGATATCGATATCTTCATGGTGGATTATGCGGGGGTCATTACCTATGCTACCCGCCACGAAACTGAACGCAAGCCACTAGGCGAGGTGCTGAACCACGTCGAGTTCCGCGCGTTGCTGGACCGAAGTCTCAAGGAGCGGCTGGGGACAGGCGCAGTCATGCAAATGGACGGCTCAAGCTTTTACACCGAAATCAAGACCATTGCCAACGAGCCTTCCTGTTACCATTGCCACGGCAAGAGCAGGCCCATTCTGGGTGCGTTAATAACCCGGCAGAACCTGGACAGTCAGTTCGCATCCCTGCTTCGCTCGCGACTAATGACGGCGGGGTTGTCCCTACTGGGTATGCTGGCTCTGTGTCTGATGCTGCTCCGCTTCTTCAAGAGCACGGTGATCTCGCGTGTTACATCTATCGAACGGAGCGCCGACAAGGTGCTTCAGGGCAACCTCAACGCTGAATTCAAAGTCACTGGCAGAGACCGCCTAGCCAAGCTAGCAGACCACCTCGGCGTCATGGTGGAGCAGATCAAGGACCAGTTAGAATACAACAAGTGTCTCCTTGACGGCATTATTGTGCCTATGTTTGTGGCGGACAAAGACTGTAAGGTTTCTTTCATAAACCCACCTCTTAAGGCCATCCTTGGCAAGCCGGAGTCTGCTGTCATGGGGCAGGACGTAGGTGTGCTGTTTTACGGAGACGCTTCGCGGCAGACGCGCACCCACGAAGTGGTGGAAAGTGGCTGCGCGGCCAGCGGCAACCTGCGCTATCGCAGAGACGACGGGACGGAAATCCCCTTGCACACAGAGGTCTCGCCCCTCAGGAACGCCCACAGCGAGATCGTGGGAGTAGTGGGTATACTCATCGACCTGACCCAGGAAGAGGTGGCTCGGGATCGCATCGAGGCAAACCGTCAAAACCTGCTCGTCGTAGCTACCGAGGTTACCCAAGTCGCCCTCAGGCTAGAGCAGGCATCAAACGTATTGAGCGGCCAGATGAGCGAGCTAACCCGTGGTATGGACACCGCTGCGGACCGCACCACTCAGGTGGCAACGGCCATGGAGGAGATGAACTCCACCGTGCTCGAGGTGGCCAAAAACGCCGGCGAAACGGCCGACGCTTCGGGCAAGGCCAACAGTGTCGCACGAGAGGGCGGCGAGATGGTTCAAAGCACCCTAGCCGAAATCAGCCAAGTATCTGACACCACACGCAGTTTGTCCGTGGCCTTGGGGCAGCTTTCCTTAAGCGCTCGCGACATCGGCCAAGTCATGAGCGTCATCAATGACATTGCTGACCAGACCAACCTGCTGGCCCTCAATGCCGCCATAGAGGCAGCCCGCGCTGGAGATGCGGGACGAGGCTTTGCAGTGGTGGCCGATGAGGTTCGCAAGCTGGCCGAAAAGACCATGCATGCCACCAAGGAGGTTGAGGTAGCCATCGGGCACGTGCAGAAGAGCACCCTTGACGCTGTGCGCGAAATGGATGCCGCCAAAGAACGAGTGGACAAAACCACAGAGCTGGCGGGGGGAGCAGGTAATATGCTAACCCAAATCGTTGGTGCTTCAGATCGCATTGCAGACATGGTGCGCTCTATCGCCACTGCAGCTGAAGAGCAGTCAGCCACAAGCGAAGAGATTAACATCAACGTGAGCAGCATTAACACGCTGTCCGCGCAGATGTCTCAAGACATCCAAAGCGCGAACAAGCGCATCCAAGAAGTAGCAGATATGTCGCGCGAATTGGCGCAACTGGTGCAAAGATTCCGTCAATGACAATTGTGGTATGACGATTGTTCAACACAGGGATTGGCCAACAGGCGTGCAAGTCAATAGCAGCGGTCCGCAAATAATGTGAGCGAGGCGTATGAATTCCCCAATTTCAGTTCTCGTTATTGATGACGATTTGAGTGTGTGTGCAGCCATCAAGCGTGGCCTTGAAAAAACGCACCAGTACATTGTGCATATTGCATCATCCGGACCGGAAGGCGTTCAGACAGCCTGCGAACGTCTCCCGGATGTTATCCTTTTGGACATGATGATGCCCCAAATGACCGGTGCCGAAGTTGCACGGATGTTGCGGGATAATCAACAAACCGCTGATATCCCTTACATCTATTTAACGGGACTTCTAACTAGACGCGAGGCAGAAGCTTTTTGCGGTGTTATCGACGGCGAGCGATACCTCCCGAAGCCAGCCAATCTAGACGAGATTGTGGCTGTCATTGATTCCGTATTAAGCATGCGGAAGAATCACCGAAAACTCGCAGAGTAATTTGCTCGCGCAACCAGTCAGTGACAGGGAAATTGGTTAGGGTGGTATATTTCCCCTCTTGACCGGGGTCTGGGGGCGGGGAGCCCCCAGCTTCTATTGCTTCTTCTCCTCGTCCTTGGGCCGCACGATGTCGCGCAGGCCCTGGCGCAGGTCCACCTTGGACTCGTACTTGCCGGTGCGGATGAGGCCCCACGCGCGGGAGAGCCAGTCGCGCGCCTGTGCGACGCGCTCGCAGCAGCGCTGGTGCCGCGCCTGGAGGCGTGCGGTGAGGCGCAGGTACCAGCCCAGGCGGGAGAGCCGTGCGTGCAGCCAGGCCAGACCGCGTTCGAGGAGCCTGCCTGCCCAGGCCCAGCGCGGGTGCGTCTTGATGTGCTGATAGAGGCCCTTGAAGCCCTTGGCCCGCATGAACTTATTGAACTCGTCCATGTAGGTGTAGAACACGGGCGTGAGGTACAGGGTGACCACCTGGGAGAGCACGAGGCCGCCCACGACGACGAGTCCGAGGGGGCGGCGGGCCTGGGCTCCCGCGCCCATGCCGATGGCGATGGGCAGCGCGCCCATGATGGCGGCCATGGTGGTCATCATGATGGGCCGGAAGCGCACGAGGGAGCCTTCGTAGGCCGCGTCGGCCGGGGTCATGCCCTTCTTTTCCGCTTCGATGGCGAAGTCCACCACCATGATGGCGTTCTTTTTCACGATGCCGATGAGCATGATGATGCCCACGAAGCCGTAGAGGTTGAGCTCGGAGCGGAAGACGATGAGCGAGAGCAGCCCGCCCATGGCGGCCGAGGGCAGGCCGGAGAGGATGGTGATGGGGTGGATGAAGCTTTCGTACAGGCAGCCCAGGATGATGTAGATGACCACGATGGCCACGATGAGCAGGAAGCCCGCGGTGCCCATGGAGCCCTTGAAGGAGCTGGCCGTGCCCTCGAATACCGCGTTCACCGTGTCGGGCAGGGTCTTGTGGGACACGTCCTGCACGCGGGTCATGGCGTCGCCCAGGGAGGTTCCCGGGTCCAGGTCGAAGGAGATGGTGACCGACGGCAGCTGGCCGGAGTGGTTCACGGTGATGGGGCCGGTGCCTTCCTGGGCGTCCACGAGGGCGTCGAGCCGGACGAGCTTGCCGGACTTGGCGCGCACGTAGAGCATGGACAGGGCGCGCGGGTCCTGGCGGTACTCGGGCAGCAGCTCCAGGATGACCTTGTAGGAGTCGTTCTCGGCGTAGATGGTGGAGATCTGCCGGCCCGCGTAGGCGGAGTACATGGCGGTCTCGATGGATTCCGCCGTGACGCCCAGGGTGGTGGCCAGGTCGCGGTTGATGCGCAGGTCCACCTGAGGCGCGTTGTTCTGCAGGTCGCTTGAGACGTGCAGCAGCCCCTTGACCTTGGACAGGGCCACCACGAGGTCGGCCGAGGCCTTGTAGAGCACGTCGGTGTCGGGCGAGAGCAGGGTGAACTGGTACAGGCCCTTGCTGGGCTTGCCGCTCATGCGGATCATGGGCGGGTTCTGCACGAAGGCCAAGAGCCCCGGCTGGGATTGCAGCTTGGGCTGCAGCCGCGCCAGGACCTCGTCCGCCGTGGAGCGGCGGTGCTCCTTCAGGAAGATGACCGTGTAGCCCTGGTTGGTGGTGCCCACGCCGGCGATTTGCAGGGCGTCGCGCACGTCGGGGTCGGCCAGCAGCATGGGGGTGATGGCGTTCTGGGCCTTGGCCTGGTCCTCGAAGGACACGCCCTGGGGGCCTTCCACGATGCCGAAGAGGTAGCCCATGTCGTCCGAGGGCAGGAAGCCCTTGGGCACCAGCACGAAGAGCACGATGGTGAGCAGGAAGAGCCCGCCCGAGGCGTACATGGTCTTCCTGCGGTGGTTGATGGCGTACTTGAGGGTGCGCCGGTAGAAGGCCAGGGCCTTCTCGTAGAGCGGATCGCTGTGCTCCAGGTGGCTGCCGGGCTTGAGCCAGCGGGAGCAGAGCATGGGCGTGAGGGTGAGGGACACCACGCCCGAGACGAGGATGGCCGCGGTGATGACCACGGCGAACTCGTTCAGGATCTTGCCGATGATGCCGGGCATGAACAGGATGGGCACGAAGACCACGGCCAGCGACACGGTCATGGAGATGATGGTGGGGCCGATCTCCTTCGCGCCGTCCAGGGCGGCGTCCATGGGCGACTTGCCCATCTCCATGTGGCGGACGACGTTTTCGAGCATGACGATGGCGTCGTCCACCACGAAGCCCACGGCGAGCGTGAGGGCCATGAGGGAGAAGTTGTCCAGGGTGAAGCGCATGAAGTGCATCACCGCGAAGGTGGACACGATGGAGAAGGGGATGGCGATGGCCGAGATGACCGTGCCCGGAATGTTGCGCAAGAACAGGAAGACCACGAGCACGACGAGGGCCACCGAGAGCTCCAGCGTGAACTTCACGTCGTCCACGGACTCCTTGATGGGCTTGCTCATGTCGTACATCTCGATGAGCTCGATGGCGGCGGGCAGCTGGCGGCGGATGAGCGGCAGCTGGGCCTTGATGCGGTTCACCACGTCGATGGTGTTGCTGCCGGGCTGGCGCTTGATGGCCAGGAAGATGGTCTTGTCGTGGTTCAGCCAGGAGCCGGTCTTCACGCTCTGGGCGCTGTCCTGCACGCGGCCCACGTCCTCCAGGCGCACGGGCATGCCGTCGTTGTAGGCCACGATGAGCGGGTTGTACTTCTCCGCCCGCTTCAACTGGCCGTCGGCGTCCAGGTTGGTCTGCAGGTGCGGGCCGTCCAGGCTGCCCATGGGCAGGTTCACGTTCTCGGCCGAGACCGCCGCCGCCACCTGGTCGATGCCCAGGCCCATGGCCCCCAGCTTGCGCGGGTCCAGCTGGATGCGCACGGCGTACTTCTGTTCGCCGTAGATCTGCACCTTGGCCACGCCGGGAATCATGGAGATGGTCTGGGTGACGAAGGTGGTGGCGTAGTCGTTGACCGTGTAAAGCGGCAGGGACTTGGAGTTGATGGCCATCCACAGGATGGGCGAGTCCGCCGGGTTCACCTTCTCGAAGGTGGGCTCGTCGGTCATGGTGTTGGGCAGGCTGCCGCGCGCCTTGGTGATGGCCGACTGCACGTCCATGGCCGCCTTGTCGATGTCCTTGCCCAGCTCGAACATGAGGGTGACGGTGGTGAGGCCCTGGCTTGAGGTGGAGCTCATGGCCTCCAGCCCGGCGATGGCCGAGAACTGGCGCTCCATGGGCGAGGCCACGGAGGAGGCCATGGTCTTGGGGCTGGCGCCGGGCAGGGTGGCCGTCACCTGGATGACCGGGAAGTCCACGGCGGGCAGGTAGCTCACCGGCAGGTTCGCGTAGCTCGTGAGCCCGAAGAACAGGAGGCCCAGCATGACCAGGGTGGTCATGACCGGCCGCGTGATGAAGAGCTTGGTGTTCATGGGCGCGGGGCCTTATTCGGGCCGGGTGGCGTTGGCGGCGGCCTCGGTGGCGTTGGCCGCAGGGGGCGCGGCCGGGCCGCTCGGCGCGGGCGCCGGCGGAACCACGGGCTCCTGCTGGGGCGTGGCCGCCACCAGGGCTCCGGGCACCAGGCGCAGGTGTCCTTCCACCACCACGGTCTCCCCGCCGGAAAGGCCGGACTCGATGACCAGGGCGTCGTACACGCGGAAGCCGACCGTGACGGGCACCATCTCGGCCTTGCCGTCCTTGATGACGAAGACGTAGGTGCCCTGGGGGCCGTTCTGCACCGCGCGCACGGGCACCATGACGGCGTCCTTCACGGTCTTGAGCACCAGGCCCACGTTGACGAACTGGCCGGGCCACAGGCGGCCCTCCGGGTTCTCGAAGCGGGCCTTCATGCGCACGGTGCCGGTGCCGCTCTCCACCTGGTTGTCCACGAAGGTGAGCACGCCCACCTCGGGGTGGCGCTCCATGCCGGGCGCGGCGGCCTGCACGGTGAGCGGCCCCTGGGCCAGCTGCTTGCGTATCTCGTTCAGGTAGCGCTCCGGCAGGGCGAAGCTGACCTCCAGCGGGGTGGTGGTGTTCACCACGGCCAGGATGTCGTCCTTGTCCTTGACGAAGCTGCCCTCGTCGAACAGCGCCGCGCCGATGCGGCCGTCGATGGGCGAGGTGATGGTGTTGTAAGCCAGGTTCTGCCGGGCCAGGGAGGCTCCCGCGGCGCTGGCCTTCATGGCGTTGCGGGCGCGGATGGCGGCGGTGGACTTCTCCTCGTACGACTCGCGGCTGATGACGCCCTGGTCGGCCAGGGTCTTGTAGCGCTGGCGGTCGCGCTCAAGCTGCTCGTAGTCGGCCTTGTCGCGCAGGTGGGTGGCCCCGGCCTGCTGCTCGGAAAGGGCGTTCACCGCGGGGTCGATGGTGAAGAGCAGCTGGCCGGCCTTGACCAGGCTGCCCTCGGCGAAGTGGACCTTCTTGATGTGCGCCGCGTACTTGCTCTTGATGTTCACCGACACCGAGGCCTTGATGGTGCCCACGGTGGAGAGGACGTAGGGCGCGTCCTTCTTTTGGGCCACGGCGGTGACCACCGGGGCCGGCCTCTCCTTGGGTTTGCCGCGCCAGCAGCCGGGCAGGGCGAACAGCAAAAGCGGAAAAACCGCGCACAGGACCAGAAGGCTCGCGAAACGGCGCATGGGAAAAGCTCCTGAAAACGTGTGAATTTAAACATGCGTTTAACACGGCGTTTGAGGATTGGCAAGTCATGGCATATCGGGTGCCCAGTGCAATGGCGCGAATGCGGCGCCCCATGCCGTCCCTGCGCGCGGATGCGCCGCCGGAGCGTCTGCGGCCTTGACCGGGCATGCCGGGTGCGTCACAAAGACTGGAACCGTGCTTGCGGAACCGGACGGTCGGCCGCCACCGGCAGCCGCCTGGCGAAGCATCCGGAAAACACCTGGCGCGCCATCAGGCGCGGGGGAGCTGATCCACATATGTCCAACGTCCTGAGTCCGGCCGCTGCCGCGGCCTTCATCGACCACACCCTGCTGGCCCCGGACGCCACCGAGGAGGCTGTGGAGGCCCTGTGCGCCGAGGCCGTGGAGCACGGATTCAAGGGGGTGTGCGTGAACCCCTGGCACGTGCCCCGCGTGGCCGCGCGCCTGGCCGGGCAACTGCCCCTGGCCATCACCGTGGCTGGGTTCCCGCTGGGCGCGGGGCAGACGGCCGCCAAGGCCCTTGAGGCCGGCCTGGCCGTGGATCAGGGCGCCATGGAGGTGGACATGGTGCTGAACATCGGGGCGCTGAAGGGCGGAGACGCGGACTTCGTGCGCCAGGACATCGCCCAGGTGGTGGGCGCCTGCGCCGGCCGGCCGGTGAAGGTCATCCTGGAGACGTGCCTGCTGACCGACGCGGAAAAGGAGCTGGCCTGCCGCCTGTGCGCGGAGGCGGGCGCGGCCTTCGTCAAGACCAGCACGGGCTTCGCCCGCTCCGGCGCGACGGAAGCCGACGTGGCCCTCCTGCGCCGCGTGGTGGGGCCGGGCATGGGGGTCAAGGCCAGCGGGGGCATCCGCACGGCCTCGGACATGCTGCGCATGCTCGCCGCCGGGGCCGACCGCATCGGCGCGTCCGCCGGGGTGGCCATTGTGCGGGAATTCGCGGAAGGGGGAAGCCGGTGAGCGTCGAACTGCAGAATTTCACGCGCGGCGAGGAAATCGAGGCCGAGTCCATGCGCATCATCGAGGCCGAATGCCCCGAACCCCGGCCCTACCAGGGCGATGAATGGCTGGTGGTGCGGCGCATGATCCACACCACGGCGGATTTCGACATGCTGAACCTGGTGCGTTTCCACCCGCGCGCCGTGGAGGCCGGGCTGGCCGCCCTTTCGCGCGGCTGCATCCTGTTCACGGACACGGAGATGGCCCGGGCGGGCATCCCGGACAGGCGCATGGACGCCCTGTCCTGCTCGGTGCGCTGCCTCATGCGCGATCCAGAGGTCATGACCATCTCGAAGGAGCGCGGAATAACCCGGGCCCGCGCGGCCATGGACTTCGCCGTGGAGCGCCTGAAGCCGGAGATCTACGTCATCGGCAACGCCCCCACGGCCCTCCTGCGCCTGCTGGAGCACGTGGAGGCCGGCCGGGCCAGACCAGCGCTCATCGTGGGCATGCCCGTGGGCTTCGTCAACGCGGCGGAGTCCAAGGCCCTGCTCATGGCCCAGCACGCCGTCCCGTACATCGCCGTGGAGGGGCGCAAGGGCGGCTCGGCCCTGGCGGCCAGCGCCGTCAACGCCCTGGCCGAAATCGCCCTGGCCGGGCGGGGAGAGGGGGCATGAACCTGCGCCTGACCGTGGTCACCCTGGGCGTGGACGACCTGGAGCGCGCCGCGCGTTTTTATGAGCAGGGCCTGGGGCTCAAGGCCTCGGCCGCCAGCCAGGGCGACATCCGCTTCTACCAGTGCGGGGCGGCGGTGCTGGCCCTGTACCCGCGCAAGGGCCTGCTGGAGGACGCGCAGCTGCCGGAGGCGCGCCTGGGGGAGCCTGGCCGCTTCGACGGCGTGACCCTGGCCTGCAACTGCGCCAGCCGCCAGGAGGTCGATGCGCTCATGGCCCGGGCCCTGGCCGCGGGCGCGAGAGCCGTGAAGACTCCGCAGCAGGTCTTCTGGGGCGGCTATTCCGGATATTTCGAGGACACCGAGGGCCATCTGTGGGAGCTGGCCCACGCCGACTTCTTCACCCTGAACGAGCAGGGCGGGCTGGTGCTGCCGCCCCCCGGGAGCTGAACATGCGGATGTTTCGGATCATGGTTGCGATGCTGGTTTTCGGCGGGGCTCTGGCGGGCTGCGCGCCCAAGTCCGTCCCCCTGGGCGGAGAGGACATCACCCGGCCCGCGCGGCAGCTGATGCTGGTGGTGTCCGAGGACTGGCAGTACACCATGGCCACGCTGCAACGTCTTGAACGCGCCAGTGCCGAGGACGAGTGGAAGCCCGTGGGCCAGCCGGTGACGGTGAACGTCGGCCGGGGCGGCATGGCCTGGGGCCGCGGGCTGCACGGCCTGGCCCTGGGGGCCGGCCCGGTGAAGCGCGAAGGCGACGGCCGGGCCCCGGCGGGCCTCTTCGCCCTGGGCGAGGCCTTCGCCTCTGATCCGGCCGAGGCCGGGGTCGTGCGCCTGCCCATTCTGCGCGCGGACAAGGACCTCTACTGCGTGGACGACGCGGCTTCGCCGCTTTACAACAGCTTCGTGCGGCTGGGCGCTGGCGAGGCCAAGAGCTGGACCAGCGCCGAGGACATGCTGCGCGCGGACGGCCAGTACCGCCTGGGCGTGTTCGTGAAGCACAACGCCGGGCCCATGGTTCCGGGCGGCGGCTCGTGCATATTTCTGCATATCTGGCTGGGACGGGGTGTGGCCTCGTCCGGCTGCACCAACATGGACGGGCCGGACATGCTCTCGCTGCTGCGCTGGCTGGACGCGTCCAAATCGCCCCTGCTGGCCCAGTTGCCGCGCCAGGACTACGAGCGCCTGCGCACGGCCTGGCGCTTGCCGCGGCAGTAGCCTGGCGTAACAAAGAAGACGGGCGGCCCCAGCGATGGAGCCGCCCGTCTGTTTTGGCGGGGCGTTCCGGCGGGGAAGGGCCGGAACGCCTGGCCGGGGTCGCTGGTTTGAGCTACTGGTTGGCTTGGCTGTTGTGGGTGGCGGCGTCGGTGTCCGGGGTGGTGGGAGCGCCGCCCATCATGCCGGGCATGGAGCCCGCGTGGCCGCCCATCATGCCGCCACCCATCATGCCGCCCTTCATCATGCCGCCCATGCCGCCGCCCATCATGCCGCAGCCCTTGCCGCCCATCATGCCCATGCCGCCCATCATGCCGTGGCCCATGACGGGCACGCGCAGGCCGGTCTCCTTGAACATGCGGGCGCGGAACTTGCCGTCGGCCTGCAGCATCTTGGCGTTCAGGTCGGCGATGTCGCGGATGATGGCCTTGGCCTTGGAGGACTCGCCGTCGCCGGCGGCGTTCAGCGCCTCAAGCTCGGCGTACTTGGCGTACACGCTCTGGTGCAGGGGGAACATGATCTTGCGCTGCTCGTCCATGAGCTTCTGCGCGGCGGCCTGCTTCTCCGGGGAGAGCTGGGCCAGGGGGCCCATCATCGAACCGGCCATGGGGCCGGCCATGGCGTCCATGCCCATGCCGTGCACGGCGTGGGGGCCGGTGACGGGGGCCGGGGCAGGGACGTCCTTCTTGGCGGGCTCGGCCGCCAGGGCGAAGGACGAGGACAGGGCGACAACGGCGGCAGCCGCCGCAAGGATCTCGGGGAAACGCTTCATGGTGTGCTCACTTTTGTTGAGGGTTGCGCCCGCGCACTGCGGGCCGTTCAGTCGCCGTGGCCCCTTGTCAGGGGGCGGCGGGAAATTCCAGTTCGAAATCCGGCGCTAGCTGCGCCCCAGGGAGACCATCTGCCCCATGGAGGCTGCGCGCTTGTGCTCGCCGCCGTGCCCGCCTCTGTCTGCGTCGTCATCGTTGGCGGCGCTCATCATCGACGCGCCGGCCATGCCGCGGCTCATCACGGCCCCCGTCATCCGGCCGTCCTGCATGGGCATGGCCGCGCCGGCGGCCGGACAGTTGGCGGGCTGGGAGTCGTGGACGGTCCCGGGGGAGCCGACCCCAGCGGCCAGCACCAGAGAGGCGCTCAGGGCCACGGTGGCCAGGGCTGCGGCGATGATCTTCGGAATGCGCTTCATTATTTCCTCCAAAATGTTTGCGGCGTGCAATGGGCCGCACTCGTGCCGACAAGTTAGCATACGGCGTGCCAGAATGTAAGAACTTGAAATTTAAAGATTTTGATGACGATGCGAAAAGGGGGTGGTGCATGTTTGTGCACTTCCCCTATCAAGATGGTCGGCTTTTGTGCCGGCTTGTGCAATTCCTGGCGCTACTTCACGCGGACATTGAGCATCATGCCCTGGTCCTCGTGCTCCAGGTTGTGGCAGTGCAGCAGGAAGATCTGCTCCCCGGCATAGGACGGGGAGGCGAAGTCCGTGACAACGGTGACGGACTCTCCCGGCCAGACGAGCACCGTGTCCTTGAGGCCCAGGTCCGTGGCCAGGCGGCCGGAGGCGTCCACGGCGCGTTGCGCCACCTGCTGCGGGCTGCCCCGGCGCGCGGCCACCCGGAAGAAGTAGCCGTGCAGGTGCATGGGGTGGGGCATGCCGTCATGCGCGCCGACGAATTCCCACGCCTCCTGCGCGCGGCGCTCCACCACGATGGGCGTGGCGCCCATGTCGAAGGTCAGGCCGGCTATGGTCCAGAGCTTCCGGCCGCGGTCCAGGGCCAGTTCAAGGCGCCGAGGCGGCGATTGCGGCCACGCCGGGGCCGCGGTGGAAAGCGAGGACAGGCGTGCGGGAACCTTGCGGGCGTAGGGGACTTCGCGCTCCACGCGGAAGCTCATGATGTCGTAGGCGGCCCCTTCGTCCAGGGGCATGGCGGCGGGCATAGCGGCGGGCGCTGCCGGAGCCGGACCGCCATGCCCGGCGTGCGCGTTTTGCGCCTGCGGAGCCGGCTGGGCCCCGTGCGCGCCATGCCCCCCCTCGTTGTGCATGGGGGCGAAGGGCGCGTTGGCCAGGGTCAGCGCCTGGCCCGGCTTGAATCCGCGCAGGTCGATCAGCAGCTCCACGCGCTCCCCCGGAGCCAGGAACACGGCGTCCAGCTCGCGCGGGACATCCAACAGCCCGCCGTCGTTGCCGATGAGCAGGAAGGGTGCGGGCACGCCGCCCTTCAGCAGGCGCAGATTCATGACCCTGGCCGTGCTGCCGTTCAGCAACCGCAGCCGGTAGATGCGCGTGGCCGCCGCCAGCACCGGCTTGCGCTGGCCGTTGGCCAGCACCTCCGTGCCCATGTGCCCCATGAGCAGGTCGTCCGCCGTCGGCGCGTAAAGCAGTTCCCCGCCGGGGCCGAAGCGCTTGTCCGAGAGCACGACGGGGATGTCCGTGACGCCGAGCGTCAGGTCCAGTTCGCGCGCCAGGGCCTGCTCCTCGGCATCGCGCACGATGAAGAAGGAGGCCAGGCCCAGGTAGGACTGCTTAGCCGTGAGCCCGTGCGGGTGCGGGTGGTACCAATAGGTGCCCGCGCGGTTGGTCACGGGGAAGTCGTAGTCGTAGGCCTGGCCTGGGCCCACGGCATAGGACGGATGCCCGGCCTGCCGCCAGTGGCCGTCCACCCCGTGCCAGTGGATGATGGTGGGCTCGGCCAGGTGGTTCACCAGCCGGGCGCGGAAGCGCTGGCCCTTTTGCAGCACAAGGACGGGATTGCGGTAGAGCCGGCCGTCCTGCGTGGTCTCGTAGGCCAGCATGCTCGCGCCGGTGGCCGGCAGCAGGCCGGGTGCGGCGGTGGCCGAAAGGGTGAGCGGCTCGTCCTTGGGGAGCAGCAGGCCGTAAAGGCCGTCGCGTCCTGGCAGGGGGAGCGGCGCCTCGTGCCCCGCGCTGTGCTGCCCCGCCGCCGGGGAGGGCAGCAGGGCCAGCAGGGGCTGGGGGGCCAGGGCCAGGGCCGCGGCCTTGGCGGCCAGGGACAGGAACTCTCTGCGGCTGCGCTGCATGGGAACCTCCCGCGTCTGAATGACTGGAACCTCACTGGCACTATCCTCCCGGAGCCAGGGTCGGTCAAGGGCATGCCGCCACGTACCGTACTTTCTGCGCTGTGAAAAAATATTTCTCGCCAGTCTGCCGGGATAGCAATGTTCGGACGCATGCCCCATACATTTTCGCTTGCATACCCCTTCGGTCCAGGTAATGTGAAATCAGGGGTGTCTTTGTTGCTCCGTTATTTCAGCGGGTTGGCGTTTTGGGTTAGCGGCGCGGGGGGCGCCCCGCCGTGTGCTCGGGCTGGCTGTGAAGCAAATCGGGAGCTTGGCGCGGCGGCAGTATTTCTGGACCGGGAGGGGAGCCATGGACCTGAGAGGAAAGCGAGTGTTCACCGGCAGCATGCAGCTTTTGAACGGCTGGGAGGTGCGCCCGTTCGCCGTCAAGACCCCGGACGGGGGCTTCGCCCCGTGCCTGTCCACGCGCAAGCACGCGCCCGGCAGCCCCGGCAAAGTCATCTCCCTCGGCTACACCTGTCCGAACAAGGAAGAGGCCTTCGACCTGGCCATGGCCAAGGGCCGGGCCCTGTGCGGGGCGTAAGGCCCGGATGGACGACACGAAAAAGCCCCCGTCCGGCGCACCGGGCGGGGGCTCTTTCGTGGCCGGCGCGGCCTGCGAAGCGGTTCGCACAACCGGGGCCGCTTTGGACGCGCCCCTCTTGATTCCCGGACGATCGTGCTTATCTTTTCCTTGTGAAACCGGCGCGCGTGGTGCCCGCCGGAGGCGCACCGCATGTGCTTTTCAGCCTTGCTCGGTGGTTCGTGAAACAATTGCCGAAACAGGAGGAACGGAACATGTTGAAGCAATGGATTCCCGCCCTGCGCAGGCGGTCGGAAGAGGCCTTGCGTCCCGTGAGCATCGCGGACATGATGGAGGAGTTCTGGAAAAATCCCTTTGAGCGGCTTCCCCTTATGGAGGAGTTCCGCAAGAGCGTCTTCGGAGGCGGGGCAGGCTTCCCGGCGGTGAACGTCTCGGAGACCGAGAAGGAGATCAGCGTGGACGCCGAACTGCCCGGCCTGGAGAGCAAGGACGTGGAGTTGAGCCTGGAGGGCCGCGCCTTGGTCATCAAGGGCGAGAAGAAGTTCGAAGGCGAGGAGAAAAAGGACAACTTCCACCGCATCGAGCGCAGCTACGGCTCCTTCACCCGGGCCGTGCCGCTGCCGGCGGAAGTGCGGCACGAGGGCGTGGCCGCCCGCTTTGAAAAGGGCGTGCTGCACGTGACCCTTCCCAAGGCCGAGCCCTCCAAGCCCGCGCACCAGATCAAGATCGAGGGCTGAGGCCGAAAGGTCCGGCCCCCACGCAATGAAAAAGCCCCCGTCCGGCGCACCGGGCGGGGGCTCCGTTTTGCTGAAGGGGCTGGTCTAGTAGGTGACGCGCTTGACGCCCGGAATGGCCATGAGCTTCTTGCGCACTTCCTCGGTGGGCTCCTGGTGCACCACGTACACGGTCTGCACGCAGTCGGACAGGAAGCGGGAGTTGTTCTCGCGGATGTTCACGCCCAGTTCGCCCAGGGTGGTGCCGAACTTGCCGAACATGCCCGGCTTGTCCTCGTGGGTGATGAACAGGGAGTAGATGCGCTTGCCCTCTTCCTCCACGGTCTCGCCCACGTTGACGGAATTGCCGAAGTCGCCGCGCTTCAGGTACTTGGTGACCACGGTGGCGATCTCAAGGCCGGTCTTGCGCACGGCGTTCTTGGTGCTGGCGCCCAGGTGCGCGCTCATGACGATGTTGTCCAGCTCGTGCAGGCTGCAATTGAAGGGCTCGCCCTCGCGCTTGGGCTCCTTCTCGAAGCAGTCCAGCGCGGCGCCGGCGATGACGCCGTTTTTCAGCGCGTTGTACAGGGCGGCCTCGCTCACGTTGCTCCCGCGCGAGGCGTTGATGAGATACGCCGTGGGCTTCATGAGGCCGAACTCGCGCTCGGTGATGATGGCGTTCTTGCCGCCGGTGTGCAGGCTGATGAAGTCGGACACCTTGAGCACGTCGTCGATGCTGTCCAAATACTCCACGTTGGAGTCTTCCGCGCGGTAGAGGTCGAAGCCGACGACCTTCATGCCGATGCCGAGCGCCTTTCCGGCCAGGCACTGGCCGATGCGGCCGCAGCCGATGACGCCCAGGGTCTTGCCGTGCAGCTCGTTGCCCTGGAAGCGCTTCTTGTGCCACACGCCGCCCATGAGGGTGTGGTGGGCCATGGGCACCGTGCGGGCCACGGCGAACATGAGGCCCAGGGCGTGCTCGGCCGTGGCGTTGGTGTTGCCGTTGGGCGCGAACTTGACGATGACGCCGCACTCCTTGGCGGCCTCAAGGTCGATGTTGTCCGTGCCGACGCCGCCGCGGCCCACGATCTTGAGCTTGCCGCCGTTTTTCGTGCCGGCCTCGATGATCTCGCGGGTGACCTTGGTGGCGCTGCGCACCAGCAGGGCGTCGTAGCTGGCGATTTCGCCCAGCAGGTCCTCGGTGCTGCGTTTCTCGGTCTCGACGGTGAAGCCCTCCTTCTTGAGCAGGGCCACGGCCTCTTCGTTCAGGCCGTCATTGGCGAGGATGCGCATGGTGGTCGTCCTCCAAAAGCCGCGTCGGGCTATTTCAGCAGTTCGGGTTTCAGGGCCTCAAGGTAGGCGGCCAGCATGTCCGGGGTCACGTCGCCCATGTGGCCGATGCGCAGGAGCACCCGCTGGCCCTTCTCCTCCAGGTCGGTGTTCAGCTTGCCGTAGCCGGGGTCGAAGAGGTAGCCCTTGGCGCGCATGGCCTCCTTCACCTTCTTGAGCGCGGCGACGCTCATGCCCGCGGGCACGCGCACGGCGGTCACCGTGGGCGAGCGGTGGCCCTCCGGGGCCAGCAGCTCAAAGCCGGCCAGGCCCTTCACGAACTCGTGCACCATGCCCTGCATCTGCAAATGGCGGGCGAAGCGCTTGGCGATGCCCTCGCTGTGGATGATGTGGTCGATCTGCACGGCCATCTGGTTGGCCAGGGTGGTGTTGGGGGTGGTCAGGGTCTGGTTCTTCTGCGCGCGGCCCAGCTGGCCCACGATGTCCGTGGTGAGGCCGCGGTTCTTGACGTTCTTGGCCTTCTCGACCGCCTCGGGCGTCACGAAGAGGATGCCGAAGCCCGCGGGCAGCGCCAGGGACTTCTGGGTGCTGGTGGCGTAGGTGGCCGCGCCGGAGCCGGAAAGGCCGATCTCCGCGCCGCCGAAGATGCTCACGCCGTCCACCAGCGGCAGGGCGCCGTGCTTGCGCACCAGGGCGCACACGGCCTTCATGTCGTTCATCACGCCGGTGGAGGTCTCGTTGTGGGTGAAGGTGACGCAGGCGGGCTTGTGCTCGGTGAGCGCGGCCTCAAGCCTGGCCAGGTCGATGGCCTGGCCGGGCTCGAACTTGAGCTGCACGGCTTTCTTGCCGTTGACCACGGCCATCTTGTGGTACAGGTCGCCGAAGGCGCCCACGGAGACGTTCAGCACGGTCTCGTCGTCGGCCACCAGGGAGCGCACGGTGGCCTCCATGGCGTTGGAGCCGGAGCCGTTGAAAAGAATGACGTGGTAGTCGTCGCTGCAGCCGGCCAGCTGCTTCAAGCCCGCCATGATGGGGGCGAAGCGCTTGTTGTTCTCCGAGTCGCGGTGGCCGAATTCGGGCAGCAGGCCGGCTTCGCGCACCTCGGGGCGAATGAACGTCGGTCCGGTGATGAAAAGCTGAAGGTCGGCAAAATCCTGGGTGCTCATGGACGCGTCACCTCGTGGTAGAAGAATGTTCGGGCTGGGCAAATGGTTCGATGGAATCCAAATCCATAACCGGAGTCACCGCGCCTGTCCAGCATGGGCCGGAAGGGGCTTGAATCATGGGATTCCCGGCGGCCGGGGCGGCCCGCGCCGGGGCCATGGCCAGGCGCGCACTTGCCAAGCGCAGGGGCGAGGCCTATATTCCGGGCGTCACGGCGTGACGTGAACCCCTCGAACCATCCCTCCCCACATCCGGAGATCAAAGCCCCATGCCCCTCATAGGCCCTCATATTTCCATTTCCGACGAACGCATCCTCACCCGCGTGCTGGGCCTTACCGCCAGCCCGGAGGAGGGCGGTTTCGCCCAGTGGCCCGACAACGTGCGCGAGCTGGCCATGAGTCTGGCCGCCGAGCTGTTCCTGGTGCGCTACAACCCCTTTGTGGACGCGGCCCTTGTGCGCGAGAGCGTGGACCGCAAGCTGTCCATCGCCCGGCCCGGACTCTCGGGCGAGTTCCCGCGGCTGCTGGCCTCGGCCGTGGCGGCCTTTTGGGAACGCTACGAGGCGGACCAGGGCTTCTCCAAGGAGCTCAAGGCCCGCCTGCTGGACTTCATGCCCGGGGAAGGCATCGGCTCCGGCGCCAACACGCGCATAGAGTGCGCCACCGACGCCACCGACCTGCGCCTGGAGCTGCCGCTGTTCGTGCTGTTCCCCGAGACCACGGAGCAGGTGCAGAAGATCGTGCGGCTGGCCAACGAGATGGGCTTCGGCGTCATCCCCCGGGGCGGCGGCACGGGCCTCACCGGCGGGGCCATTCCCATGTTCACCCGTTCGGTGGTGCTCTCCCTTGCGCGCTTCAAGAAGATCATCGACATAAACCCCGATACCATGATCCTGAGCGCCCAGGCCGGCGTCATCACCCTGGACGCCATCAAGGCCGCGGCGGAGCAGGACCTGCTGTTCACCGTGGACCCGGCCTCCAAGGCGGGCTCCACCCTGGGCGGCAACATCGCCGAGAACTCCGGCGGGCCCTTCGCCTTCGAGTACGGCACCACCATCGACAACATCGCCTGGTTCGAGATGGTGACCCCGCAGGGCGAGGTCATCACCGTGCGCCGCAAGGACCACCCCGGCCACAAGATCTTCGAGGGTGAGAGCGCGACCTTCGAGATCCTGGACGAAAAGGGCGCCCTCAAGGACACCGTCACCCTGGCCGGCACCGACATCCGGGGCGCCGGGCTCGGCAAGGACGTGTCCAACAAGTACCTGGGCGGCCTGCCCGGCGTGCAGAAGGAGGGCGTGGACGGCATCATCACCACCTGCGCCTTCACCCTGTACCACCGGCCCAGGCACTCGCGCGTGCTGGTGCTGGAGTTTTTCGGCCGCAGCATGAAGAACGCCATGTACGTCATCGGCGACGTGGTGGCCCTGCGCGACACCATCCGCACCCAGGGCGACCGGGTGAAGATCAGCGCGCTGGAGGAGTTCGGCACCAAGTACGTGCAGGCCATCGAGTACAAGCGCAAATCGGCCCAGTACGAGGGCGACCCCATCAGCGTGCTCATCCTGCAGCTGGACTCCGACGACGAGGCCGCCCTGGCCGATTCCGTGGACGCGGTGCTGGCCATCGCCCAGCCTTATCCCGGCGTGGATATCTTCGCCGCGCGCGACGAGAAGGAAGCCGAACTCTTCTGGGAGGACCGGCACAAGCTGTCCGCCATCTCCAAGCGCACCTCCGGCTTCAAGATCAACGAGGACGTGGTCATCCCCATGCGGGCCATCCCCTGCTTCGCGGAGTTTTTGGAGAACCTGAACCTCGTCTACATGGCCAAGGTTGCGCGCAAGGCCCTTTTGAAGGCGCGCGAGCTGCCGGGCATCCCCTTCGACGATCCGGACATCGACTTCGGCATCGAGCGCTGCCTGTTCATCCTCAAAAAACGCACCACCGCGTCCGAGCTCTCCGACGAGGAGCTGGCCAGCCAGGTGCGCCTGCTGTTCCACGAGCTCAAGGACAAGTACCCCAAGCTCGACCGCGAACTGGAGGCCATCTACCAGGAGAGCCAGGCCAAGCGCATCATCATCGCCAACCACATGCACGCGGGCGACGGCAACTGCCACGTGAACGTGCCCGTGAACTCCAACGACGCCGAGATGATGGCCCAGGCCTTCGAGGCCGTGGACGAGGTCTTTGCCGAGGTGCTGAAGCTCGGCGGCGAGATCTCCGGCGAGCACGGCATCGGCATCACGAAAATAGGCTTCCTGGCCCAGAAGAAGATCGACGCCCTGGCGGCCTACAAGAAGCTGGTGGACCCCGCCGACGTGCTGAACCCGGGCAAGCTGACCCGGCGCGAGCTGCCGGTGGAGCCCTACACCTTCTCCTTCAACCGGCTCATCGGCGATTTGCAGAAGACCGCGCTGAAGGACAAGGAGAACCTCATCGAGCTTCTGCGCAACGTGCAGACCTGCACCCGCTGCGGCAAGTGCAAGCAGGTGTGCCCCATGTACAGCCCGGCGCGCGGCCTCTTGTACCACCCGCGCAACAAGAATTTGAGCCTTGGCGCCCTCACCGAGGCCATCTACTACTCCCAGGTGCAGGGCGGCGAGCCCTCGCCCGAGCTTCTGGACGAGCTGCGGCGCATCATGGACCACTGCACGGCCTGCGGAAAGTGCAAGGGCGTGTGCCCGGTCAAAATCGATTCCGCCGCCAACGCCCTGCAGATTCGCTCGTTTTTGGAATACAAGAAGGCGGGCGGGCATCCCGTCAAGACCGCGCTCCTGTCGCACCTGGCGGACGACCCCGCCGGCCGCCTGCCCAAGGTGGCCAAGGTGCTGGCCCTGGGGCAGGTTGCGGCCAACAGCGCCCTGCGCCTGGTGCCCGGCCACTTCCGCAAACGCCTGGCCAGCCCGGCCCTGCAGGGCCCCGGCCCGCTCATCGACCTGCGCAACCTCTCGCAGGAGCTGAAGCTCGGCGAGCGTTCGCTGTTCCGCGTGCCCACGGCCTCCTTCGACGAGACCGTGCTGTACTTCCCCGGCTGCGGCGCCGGGCTCTTCAGCCACGACATCGGCCTTGCGGGCGTGTATCTGCTGCTCAAGGCCGGGGTGAACGTGGTCCTGCCGGAGCGGCACCTGTGCTGCGGCTATCCGCTGCTCGCCAGCGGCTGCACCGAGGCCTACAACGCCAACCGCCACCGCACCATCCAGGACATTCTGGACACGCTCATCGCCACGGGCCGCGCGGGCATGAAGGCCACCACGCTGGTCACCAGCTGCGGCACCTGCCGCGAGTCCATAGAGACCTACGACTTCAGCCAGGAGCTCTCCGAGCCCTTGCAGCACCAGGACATCGTGCAGTTCCTGCTTTCGCGCCTCGACCTGCCAAAAACCGAAGGCGAGAAGCTCTTGTACCATGCGGCCTGCCACGCGGAATGGGTGGACGTGCCCAAGGTCAAGGCGCCTGATATCTACCGCAAGGCGCTGGCCGACGCCCTGGGCGCAACGGTGCGCCTCTCGCCCGGCTGCTGCGGCGAGTCCGGCCTGGGGGCCCTCACCAGCCCGGCCATTTACAACCGCATCCGCGACCGCAAGAAGGAACAGCTTGCCGCGGACCTGGCCCGGCAGGACTCCAAAAGGCCGGACCGCGACACGCCCGTGCTCGTGGGCTGCCCCTCGTGCAAGATCGGCGTGAAGCGCTGCCTGATGCAGATGCACCGCAAGAACGACGTGCTGCACACCACGGAGCACCTGGCCGAGAAGCTGGGCGGGCCCAAGTGGAAGCGCGAGCTCATGCGCATGCTCGACGGCGGGGAGCAGAAGGGCAGGATGGTCATCGTGGGCAGCGGCGGTTCCGGCTCCGGCAAGGCCCCTTCGGGCATGGCCGGCGGGGGCAAGTAGCATGGCCTCCACGCAGCCCGCCCTCTCGGAACTCGTCGCCCTGGAGGAAGGCCTGCGCGCGCACTTGGCCGCGCGCCTTTCCTGCGAGGGCGCGTGCGACCCGGCCCACGACCTGCTGCACCTGGAGCGCGTGGTGGCCTCGGCCAAGCGCATCGCCGCCGCGGAGGGCGCGGACATGGCCGTGGTCATTCCGGCCGCGTGGCTGCACGATTACGTCGTGGTGCCCAAGGACGATCCCCGCCGCTCCCAGGCCTCCCGGCTTGCCGCGGTGGAAGCCCGCGCCCACCTGGAAACCCTCGGCCTCGGCTTCCTCACCCCCGCCCGGCTGGACGGCATCGCCCACGCCATAGAGGCGCACAGCTTCAGCGCGGGCATTGCCCCGCAGAGCCTGGAGGCCAAGGTGGTGCAGGACGCCGACCGCCTGGACGGCATCGGGGCCATTGGCGTGGCGCGGTGCTTTGCGTGCTCCGGCACCATGAACCGGCCCTTCTACAGCCCGGTGGACCCCTTCTGCGCCAGCCGCGAGCCGGACGACGGCCTGTTCACCGTCGACCACTTCTACCGCAAGCTCTTCAAGACCGCCGCCAGCATGCAGACGGCATCTGGCCGCAGGGAGGCCGAGCGGCGGGTGGAGGTGATGAAGCGGTTTTTGCGGGAGTTGGGGGAGGAGATTTGAGGGGGGAAATGTGGGGGGGAGAATTGACAAGGTTTGTCCGCTGATATATGAAAAGCTGTTGACCTTGTCGAGTAAAGTCTAACAAATCGAGAGCATAATGAAGAGTAAGGCAAAGGAACTTGCTGACGCTTTGTTTCCTGTGGATACAGCGACGGATGAGCTTGAGATTCTCGATATCCCGCCGGAAAAGAGGCGTCTGCATACTGAGACGTACGATTTTTCAACATCAACCATTGTTGACTACTTGAAGGATGGTCGGATGTTTGTTCCATCCTTTCAACGAAAATACGTTTGGACCAGGACTCAAGCCTCTAAGCTGATTGAATCACTAATAATTCAATGTCCGATTCCTGTCATATATTTAAATCAAGAAAGAGATGAGCGGTTTGCCATTATTGATGGTAATCAACGGGTTCAAAGTATTTTGCAGTACCTTACTGATCGGTTTCATTTGCAGAATTTGCAAACGTATCCCGAGCTCGAAGGATTAAGTTTCTCACAGTTAGACCCAAGGATTCAGCGTCATATTCGTAACAGAACATTGAGATGCATTGCAATTCTTAAAGATACTCACCCGCAAATCAAGTTCGATGTTTTTGAGAGACTGAACACTGGAGCTGTGCAATTGAATCAGCAAGAGATTCGGCACGGCATGTATCACGGTAAGTTTATGAATTTAATCGATGAATTGGAAAAAGAGAAGGTGTGGAAGAGTGTCTCTTCGCTTAAGTCTGATATCCGTATGAAGGGTGCAGAGCTAATTTTACGGTTCTTTGCATTGTATGAGAAACAGTCTGAATATAAGAAGCCTCTTAAGACATTTCTTAATTCATATTGTGAATCAAAGGCCAGGATTTCTGAATTTGAATTGTTGAGTTTGAAGAATTTATTTTTGTCTACAATTTCTATTGTGCATACGCTTTTTGGTAGTTCAGCGTTTTATATGCTAGATATGAACGGGACACCAGTGACAACGAATATTAATTCGGCATTGTTTGATGCCGTTATGGTTGGTGTTGCTCGGTCTAACTTGTCCGACAATGCTGTGGCAAAGGTTGATAAGTCTGAGTTTCTGGGAAAGTATTGCGAGTTGATTAATAGTGAAACATTTAGAGCAACGATTGAGACCGGAACAAGCGCTACATCGTTAGTCAATTCTCGGATTAACCTGTTTGGCAATTTCTTAAATCGGATAGCCAAATAGTTATGCCGTACAGAAACAGTACTGCGTGTAAAGATTTTTGCTCAGCGTTTGCGCGTTTGCGGAAGATTGTAAAGGCCGTTTCTCGCAAGACAACATTAAATCGTGATATTACTCAATCAGCATACTGTGCTGTCATATCCCACGTCCACTCCGCGTTTGAGACGTACTTGTATGATGTTTTGAGTTCTTGGCTTGTGCAGCTGTATTCTATGAGGGCCCCTTCAACATCGATTCCAAAATCATTTTTCGCATATGCGTGTCTGAATTCGAGTTCAGATATAAGGAATTTTCATTGTGGCATTGTCGGCGAAAAAATGGCCTTGAAACAGGTTCAAGGGAACAATGTGTATAAAGTTGCATTTAATGTGGGTTGCGATTGCGCTGATTTGAAGCAGTACCTTGCCGGAATTTTGGATAAAAAATACCCATCTGAAAAGAATTTAGAATTACAATTCGCTCGCTTTGGCTTGTCAAATATATACACGGAGTTGGATAAGAGGGGCCATAGTAACTATAGGCTAATGTTGAGATCGCTAAGTGATAAGAGAACATCGATTGCCCATGACTATCCCTGCACATCATTTACTTTTGCTGATGTTGTCGATGCACTTGATGCAGCTTTAAAGATTGTGAGAACCATTGATCGCGTCCTCTACACTCATGTGTGTGCCACCAGTGGTTCCTATTGCTGGGTGTAATCTTTTCCCCTTGACATCTCCCCCCAACCCCCTTATCTCCCAAGCGCCGGGCGTAGTTCCGGCACGGCCTGATCGCGAGTGGCGAGGCACAGCTGCATAGCCCGCCAGAAGAATCCTCCCGCAAGGCCCCATTCGTCTATTCCCCGCTGAGCCCATCCTGTCCCGGTTCGCAGCACCCGCTCAAGAGACGCTCTTCGCCGCCATTTTTCTATGGCGCGCCGCGCTGTTGCGGTTTCTTCCAACCAAAGGACTCACTTTGACTTTTGATTCTTTCGGCCTTCCGTCCATCGTTATGGCCAACATCACCAAGCTTGGCTACACCGCCCCCACGCCCATCCAGACCATCGCCATCCCGGCCGCGCTTGAAGGCCGCGACCTCATGGGCCTGGCCCAGACCGGCACCGGCAAAACCGCCGCGTTCCTGCTGCCCATCATCACCCAGCTGTTGAAGCGCCCCGAGGCCCAGCGCCGCACCGGCCGCAAGGCCCGCGTCCTCGTCCTCGCCCCCACGCGCGAGCTG
Organism: Desulfovibrio sp.; assembly: GCA_016218665.1. Taxonomy (GTDB): domain Bacteria; phylum Desulfobacterota; class Desulfovibrionia; order Desulfovibrionales; family Desulfovibrionaceae; genus Humidesulfovibrio. Next base: position 129,849 of record JACRDI010000019.1, read on the forward strand.
GCGGAGCAGATCCACGAGTCCGCCCTGGACCTGGCGCGCAACACCGGCCTGCGCAGCACCACCGTGTACGGCGGCGTGAACATGAACCGCCAGATCACCGCCCTGCGCAACGGGGCCGACATCATCGTGGCCTGCCCGGGCCGCCTGCTGGACCACATGGGCCAGCGCACCGTGGACCTCACCGGCATCGAGCACCTGGTGCTCGACGAAGCGGACCAGATGTTCGACATGGGCTTCTTCCCGGACATCAAGAAGGTGCTGGCCGGCCTGCCCAAGGAGCGCCAGACCATGCTCTTCTCCGCCACCATGCCCGAGGCCATCCGCAGCCTCGCGGCGGAGATTTTGAAGGACCCGGAGACCCTGCGCGTGAACCACAACGCGCCCACCGAGACCGTCAGCCACGCCATCTACCCCGTGGCGCACCATTTGAAGACCAAGCTGCTGATCGAGATTCTGCAGCGCAACCGCGAGGGCAGCGTGCTGGTGTTCACCCGCACCAAGCACCGCGCCAAGCGCCTGGCCGAGAACCTGGAGAAGATGGGCCACAAGTCCACCGCGCTGCAGGGCAACCTCTCCCAGAACCGCCGCAAGGAGGCCATGGACGGGTTCCGCTCCGGCCGCTTCCGCGTGCTGGTGGCGACCGACATCGCCGCCCGCGGCATCGACGTGAACCTGGTGACCCACGTGGTGAACTTCGACGTGCCGAGCACGCCGGAGACTTACACCCACCGCATCGGCCGCACGGGCCGCGCGGAGCGCACGGGCGAGGCCCACACCTTCGTCACCGGCGAGGACGTGTCCATGGTGCGCGCCATCGAGCGCCTCATGCGCGAGCCCCTCACCCGCAAGAAGATCGAGGGCTTCGACTACAACGAGGGCCCCAGCGCGGCGGACAAGGACTTCAACCGTCCCATCATGGACCGCCGTGGCGGCGGCCGCAGCGGCGGCCACAGCGGCGGCGGCTACGGCCGTTCCTTCGGTGGTGGTTACGGCGGCGGCAATGGCGGCGGCTACGGCGACCGTTCCCGCGGCGAGCGTTCCGGCCAGGATCGTTCTGACGCGGGCCGTTCCGACTCGGGCCGTTCCGACGCGGGCCGTTCCGACTCGGCGCGTTCCGGCTTTGGCCGTTCCGATGCGGGCCGCCCGGTGTACGAGCGCGCTGCTTCCGAGCGTACTGGCGAGCGTACTGGCGAACGTTCCGGCGAGCGCAGCTTCGGCCGTCGTGACGACCGTCGCCCGGAGGGCCGTGACGATCGCCGCCCCGGCGCCCGCGATGATCGCGGCGGCTACGGCCAGCGTCCGGCCTACGGCGCCCGCCGTCCGGCCTACGGCGCGCTGCGGTCCGAAAATTCGGACGGCTACAACGCCGACGGCCGCCCCGCGCAGCCCGGCGACGACATCTACGCCACCGACCGCCGCGACGAGCGCGAGCAGCGCGGCTGGCACGGCCGCCCGCGCGGCAATTCGCAGCGGCCCGCTGAACGCTCCGCAGAGCGTTCCGCTCAGCCCCGCCAGGGCGCCCCGCGCCAGGCCCAGGGCGCAAGGCCCCAGGGCGATTCCCGCCCCCGCGACGGCGAGCGCGCCAACACGCACCACACCGCCCGCTAGCCGGGCTTGACGCCAGGGCGCAACTGCCCTAGTCCAATAGACAGACCAGTGTGCAACGGGGGGCTTCGGCCCCCTTCGCGCATGGTCTGGCCCGCAGTTTGCTACCAGCCCGCCTAAAACGCAGTCCGGGGTGCAGCATGGGCAACATTCTCATCATCGACGACGACGAAGAAGTCCGCGAAACGCTCCTGAGCCTGACGCGGCGCATGCGCATGAGCGGGGAGGCCGTGGGCACCCTGCGCCAGGGCATTGCGCGCCTGCGCCAGGGCGGAGTGGACGTGGCCTTCCTCGATGTGACCCTGCCCGATGGCAACGGCCTGGACGCCCTGTCCGAGATCAAGGCCCTGCCGGACTCGCCCGAGGTCATCATCCTCACCGGCCGGGGCGACCCCGACGGCGCGGAGCTGGCCATCCAGGGCGGCGTGTGGGACTATCTCCTCAAGCCTTCGCCCATCAAGGACACCATGCTCACCCTGGAGCGCGCCTTCAGGTATCACGAGGGCAAGCGCGGCAGCACTCCCGTGGCCCTGCGCCTGGAGGACGTGGTGGGCAAAAGCCAGCCCATGCGCGCCTGCTTCGACGCCGTGGCCGGGGCGGCCGGGTCCGGGGCCAGCGTGCTCATCACGGGCGAGACCGGCACCGGCAAGGAGCTCATCGCCCGCACCATCCACGCCAACAGCCCGCGCGCGGCCAAGCCCTTCGTGGTGGTGGACTGCGCCGCCCTCACCGAGACCCTGGTGGAGAGCACGCTCTTCGGCCACAAGAAGGGGGCCTTCACCGGCGCGGACAGCGACCGCACGGGCCTGGTGAAGATGGCCGACGGCGGCACCCTGTTCCTGGACGAGGTGGGCGAGATGCCGCTCAATCTCCAGAAGGCTTTTCTGCGCGTGCTGCAGGAGCGCCGCTTCCGCCCCGTGGGCGGCACGAGCGAGCTGGAGAGCGACTTCCGGCTCATCGCCGCCACCAACCGCACCCTTGCCCGCATGGTGGAGCAGGGCACCTTCCGCAGCGACCTGCTCTACCGCATCAAGACCATCAACATCACCCTCCCCCCCCTGCGCGAGCGCGCGGAGGACGTGAAGCCCCTGTGCGTGTTCCGCGTGGGCCAGCTGTGCGAGCAGTACGGCGTGCCCTTGAAGGGCTTCGACCCCGACGTGTTCCAGGTGCTGGAGGGCTACGACTGGCCCGGCAACGTGCGCGAGCTGTTCAATGTGCTGGAGCGCGCCTTCGTGGCCGCCGGGCCGGAGCGCACCCTCTACGCCATGCACCTGCCCCAGGACGTGCGCATCAAGGTTGCCAAGGCCCAGCTGGGCAAGGGGCGCGAAACGCCCGCCGGCCCGGCCAGCGCTCCGCAGCCCGTGTCCTTTGCCTCCCCCCCGCAGGCCGACCGCGAACAGCAGGCCGCGCCCGCCGCTGCCCCCGTCTCCGGCCCGTTGCCGGTTGATCCGGCCTCCGGCCAGACGCTGAAGGACTGCAAGGAGGTCGCCGAGCGCGCCTACATGGAGGCCCTGGTGCGCCACGCCAGGGGCGACGTGCAGCGGGCCCTGGAGGTGTCCGGTCTGTCGCGTTCGCATCTGTACGCCCTGCTCAAGAAGTGGGGGCTGGCTGTCGACGGCCCCGCAGTGGGTTCCTGACGCTGTCTTCCCGTGCCGGAGGACCCCGTCCGTTTTTTCGGACGGGTGGCGCCCCTTCGGTGTGCGCGCAGCCAGACGCGCCGCCCGTTTCGCATCAACGTGCCCGCGCGCTTACGGCCGCGCCGTGTTCCGCCTTTTGCACCCGCTTTGTCCGATAAAACGGACGGCCCCCGTCCCAGGTGTCCATGTGGCCCTGTCGTAATGCAAGATAATCAATGAATTTCTGTGATTGTCATGTTGTGGCACATAAGTTGCCTATGTCTGTACAATAGGCGGACCTCCGGTCCCGCCGAAGCCACCCAGAGGAGACTCCGGCATGAACGACGCGCTGAGAAAGGATTTTGAGGCCCTGGTGGGCAAGGAAAACGTCATGGAGAGCGAGAGCGACCGCTTCTCCTATGCATACGACGCCGCCGTGCTCGACCCCGTGCTGCCCTCCCTGGTGGTGCGGCCCGAGACCCGCGAGGCCCTGGGCAAGGTGGTCAAGCTCTGCAACGACAACGGCCTGCCCATCACCGTGCGCGGCAGCGGCACCAATCTTTCCGGCGGCACCATCCCCAGCAAGGGGGGCGTGGTCATCCTCACCAACGCGCTCAACAAGATCCTGGAGATCAACGAGGCCGACCTCTACGCCGTGGTGGAGCCCGGCGTCATCACCGCCAAGTTCGCGGCCGAGGTGGCCGCGCGCGGCCTGTTCTACCCGCCGGATCCCGGCAGTCAGGCCGTTTCCACCCTGGGCGGCAACGTTGCGGAGAACGCCGGCGGCCTGCGCGGCCTCAAGTACGGCGTCACCAAGGACTACGTCATGGGGGTGGACTTCTTCGACGTGGACGGCGAGATCGTGAAGAGCGGCTCGCGCACGGTGAAGTGCGTCACCGGCCTCAACCTGGCCGGGCTCATGGTCGGCAGCGAGGGCACCCTCGGCGTGTTCGAGAAGATCACCCTGAAGCTGACCCCGCCGCCCCTGGCCGCCAAGGCCATGATGGCCATCTTCGACGACGTGGCCAAGGCCTCCGAGACCGTGGCCGCCATCATCGCCGCCAAGATCGTGCCCGCCACCCTGGAGTTCATGGACAACTTCACCATCCGCACCGTGGAGGACTTCGCCAAGGCCGGCCTGCCGGTGGACGCCCAGGCGCTCCTGCTCATCGAGGTGGACGGCCACCCCGGCCAGGTGGCCGACGAGGCCGAAAAGGTGGAGGCCATCTGCAAGCAGCAGGGCGCCCTGCGCATCCAGGTGGCCAAGGACGCCGCCGAGCGCAACAAGGTCTGGGAGGCCCGCCGCGCGGCCCTTTCCGCCCTGGCCCGGGTTTCCCCCACCACCGTGCTGGAGGACGCCACCGTGCCCCGCAGCAAGATTCCGGCCATGATGCACGCCCTGGGCGGCATCGCCAGCAAGTACAAGCTGACCATCGGCACCTTCGGCCACGCGGGCGACGGCAACCTGCACCCGACCATCCTCACCGACCGCCGCAACAAGGAGGAGTGGCACCGCGTGGAGGCCGCCATCGACGACATCTTCGACGTGGCCCTCTCCCTGGGCGGCACCCTCTCCGGCGAGCACGGCATCGGCATGGCCAAGAGCAAGTACATGGAGAAGGAGACCAGCCGCGCCACCATCCTGTATTCCCGCCGTCTGAAGAAGGCCCTGGACCCCAAGGGCATCCTCAACCCCGGCAAGATCATCGGGGAGTAGGGGAGACGCCATGAGCGACATGAAAGAACTGCTCCGGATGCTTGGCGAGCTGGACGACCAGCTCGTCTCCTGCATGCGCTGCGGCATGTGCCAGGCCGTGTGCCCCATCTACGGGCAGACCGGCCGCGAGACCGACGTGGCGCGCGGCAAGATAGCCCTGCTGGAGGGCCTGGCCCACGAGATGGTGAAGGATCCCGCCGGCGTGCAGGACAAGGTGACCCGCTGCCTGTTGTGCGGCTCGTGCCAGGCCAACTGCCCCAGCGGCGTGAAGGGCCTGGACATCTTCCTCAAGGCCCGGGCCATCCTCACCGCGTACATGGGCCTGCCCACGGTGAAGAAGCTCATCTTCCGCGGCATGCTCACCAAGCCGGGGCTGTTCAACAACCTGCTGTCCTTCGCCTCCAAGTTCCAGGGGCTGTTCACCACCCCGGCCAACGACATCATCGGCTCCTCCTGCTCCAAGTTCCTGGAGCCCGTGCTGGGCGACCGCCACCTGATGCTGCTGGCCAAGACGCCCCTGCACAAGGACGTGCCCAGCCTGGACACCCCGGCCGGCAAGAGCGGCCTCAAGGTGGCCTTCTTCCCCGGCTGCCTGGCGGACAAGATCTTCCCCCGCGTGGGGCACGCCGTGCTCAAGGTGCTGAACCACCACGGCGTGGGCGTGTTCATGCCCGCGGGCCAGGCCTGCTGCGGCATTCCGGCCCTGTCCAGCGGCGACAAGGAGAGCTACGACAAGCTGGTGCGCGCCAACCTGGCGGTCTTCGCCAAGGGCAAGTTCGACGCCTTGCTGACCCCCTGCGCCACCTGCACCAGCACCATGAAGAAGATCTGGCCCACCATGGCCCAGGGCATGAGCCCGGCCGAGCAGGAAGCCGTGCGCGAGCTCTCCGCCAAGGTCATGGACGTGAACGCCTTCGTCATCGACAAGCTGGGCCTTACCCCGCCCAAGGCCAACGACGACGCCATCGCCGTCACCGTGCACGACCCCTGCCACCTGAAGAAGTCCCTGGGCGTTTCGGCCCAGCCGCGCGCGGTGCTTTCCCTGAATCCGCGCTACAAGGTGGCGGAGATGGCCGCTTCCGACGCCTGCTGCGGCTGCGGCGGCAGCTTCACCCTGACCCACGCCGACATGTCGGCCAGGATCGGCCAGCAGAAGCGCGACAACATCAAGAACACCGGGGCGCAGGTGGTGGCCATGGGCTGCCCGGCCTGCATGCTCCAGATCTCGGACATGCTCTCCAGAAACGGTGACCGCGTGAGCGTGAAGCACCCCATGGAGATCTACGCGGAAGGGCTGTAGGCCTTTCCGCCCGCGACAGAAGACACTGGTGACGCGCTCGCCAAACGCGCAGCCCTGACAGGACTTTCCGTCCGGGCGAATCTTCCCTACAAGTGAAGCTGCACAGCGCTTCAAGGCAGGGGAGAGGCAAAAGAAGAGGTCTACTTCCGGCGCCGGGGAGCCCCCATCCCCTGAGACACCCCCTCATGATCCCCCGGCGCCGGGAGACCTGACAGGCGAGCAAACATCCAAGGAGCACAGACGTGGCCAACACCCTCTTCGTCACCGGCGTGGAGCCCAGGAGCGGAAAATCCGCCATCATTCTGGGCCTTATGCAGCTCTTGTCCCGAGACATCCAGCGCGTGGCCTTTTTCCGGCCCATCATCAGCGCCTCGGAGGCCAGCGCCAAGGACCACGACATCAACCTGGTCATGAGCCAGTTCCACGCGGACATGCGCTATTCCGAGGCCTACTCCATGACCATGCAGAAGGCCCGGGAGATGATCAATCTGGGCCAGCACGAGATGCTGCTGGAGAAGATCCTCAACGACTTCAACGCGCTGAAGGACCGCTTCGACTTCATCCTGTGCGAGGGCACGGATTTCCTCGGCAGCGACTCGGCCTTCGAGTTCGACATCAACGCCGACCTGGCCGCCAACCTGGGCTGCCCGGTGCTGCTCGTGTGCAACGGGCAGAAGAAGTCCCAGGACGAGATCATCGCCTCGGCCCTGCTGACCATCGAATCCTTCGAGGACAAGGGGCTGGACATCCTGGCCGCCATCATCAACCGCGTGGAGGATGTGGACGGCACCGGCATGGTGGAGGATCTCAAGAAGCGCATCCGCTGCCCGGAGTGCTTCCCCATCTACGTCATCCCCGAGGAAGCCAAGCTGGGCAAGCCCACCGTGGCCGACGTGACCAAGTGGCTGAACGCCAAGGTGCTCTACGGAGCGGACATGGCGAGCAACCTGGTGGACAACTACGTCATCGCCGCCATGCAGCTGGGCAACTTCCTCAACTACCTGGAGCGCGGCAGCCTGGTCATCACCCCCGGCGACCGCAGCGACATCATCCTGGGCAGCCTGGCCAGCCGTCTTTCCACCAACTATCCGGACATCTCCGGCATCCTGCTCACCGGCGGCCTCACCCCGTCGAGCTCGGTGACCAAGCTCATCGAGGGCTGGGTGGGCGCGCCCATCCCCATCCTCGTGTCCGAGGGGCACACCTTCAAGACCGTGCGCGTGCTGTACGACCTGTACGGCCGCATCGAGCCGGGCGACCAGAACAAGATCCAGTCCGCCCTGCGCGTGTTCGAGGAGCACGTGGACCTGCCGGAGCTGCGCGCCAAGCTGGTGGCCGCCAAGACCACCACCGTGACTCCCAAGATGTTCGAGTTCAACCTCATCCTCAAGGCCAAGAGCAGGAAGCAGCACATCGTGCTGCCCGAGGGCACGGGCGAGCGCATCCTGCGCGCGGCGGACATCCTGCTGCGGCGCGGCGTGGCCGACATCACCCTGCTCGGACGCGAGAACGAGATCAAGACGCGCATCAGCCAGTTCAACCTGGAGCTGGAGGGCGTGCAGATAGTGGAGCCCGGCAAGAGCCCGCACTACGACGACTACGTCAACACCTACTTCGAGCTCAGGAAGCACAAGGGCATCCGCGAGGAGGACGCCCGCGACCGCATGCTCGACCCGACCTACTTCTCCACCATGATGGTCTACAAGGGCCACGCCGACGGCATGGTCTCCGGCTCGGTGACCACCACCCAGCAGACCATCCGCCCGGCCTTCGAGATCATCAAGACCAAGCCCGGCGCCAAGATCGTCTCCAGCGTGTTCCTCATGTGCCTGAAGGACCGCGTGCTGGTGTACGGCGACTGCGCCGTGAACCCCAACCCCACGGCCGAGGAGCTGGCGGAGATCGCCCTTTCCAGCGCGGAGACCGCGCGCATCTTCGGCATCGAGCCGCGCGTGGCCATGCTCTCGTACTCCACCGGCAGCTCCGGCAAGGGGCACGACGTGGAGAAGGTCATCGAGGCCACCAGGATCGCCAAGGAGCGCGCCCCGGAGCTGCTCATCGAGGGCCCGCTGCAGTACGACGCCGCGGTGGACATGGAAGTGGCCCAGACCAAGCTGCCCGACAGCCTGGTGGCCGGCCGTGCCACGGTGTTCATCTTCCCCGACCTCAACACCGGCAACAACACCTACAAGGCCGTGCAGCGCTCCGCCCAGGCCGTGGCCATCGGCCCGGTGCTCCAGGGCCTGAACAAGCCGGTCAACGACCTGTCCCGCGGGTGCACCGTGCCCGACATCGTCAACACCGTGGCCATCACGGCCATCCAAGCCCAGGCCGTGAAGGGTCAGGGGGAGTAATGAACGTTCTGGTCATCAATTCCGGCAGCTCGTCCATCAAGTACCTGCTTCTCGACATGCGCACCGAGAGCGTTCTCTGCTCCGGCGCGGTGGAGCGCATCGGCGAGGCCGCCGGCGTCGTCACCCACAAGATCGCCCCGGGCACGGACCGGGAGGACAAGATCAGCCTGGCCCAGCCCATCCCCGACCACGAGGAGGGCATGCACCTGGTCATCGGGCTCATCACCGACGCCGACAAGGGCGTGGTGAAGAGCGTGGACGAGATCGAGGCCGTGGGCCACCGCATCGTGCAGGGCGGCGACACCTTCAGCGCCTCCTGCCGCGTGGACGACCACGTGGTGGAGGAGCTGGCCAAGCTCATCCCGCTGGCCCCGGTGCACAACCCCGGCCACCTGGCCGGCATCCGCGTGGCCCGGGCCATGATGCCAAAAGTGCCCCAGGTGACGGTGTTCGACACCGTGTTCCACCAGACCATGCCGCCGCGCGCCTTCATGTACGCCCTGCCGTACGAGCTCTACGAGGAGCTCAAGGTGCGCCGCTACGGCTTCCACGGCACCTCCCACGCCTATGTCACCAAGGAGGCCGCGCGCTTCCTGGGCAAGCCGGCGGAGCAGGTCAACCTCATCACCGTGCACCTGGGCAACGGCAGCAGCATGTGCTGCGTGCAGAACGGCAAAAGCATCGACACCTCCATGGGCCTCACCCCGCTGGAGGGGCTCATCATGGGCACCCGCTGCGGCGACACCGACCTGGCCATCTATCCGCTGCTCGGCGCGGCCAAGGGCCTGTCCATCGAGGAGATCAACGACCTGACCAACAAGCAGAGCGGCTTCAAGGGCATCTGCGGCAGGAACGACATGCGCGACATCCACGAGGCCGTGGCCCAGGGCGACACCAAGGCCAAGCTCGCGCTCGACATGTTCGGCTACCGCAACCGGAAGTACATCGGCTCGTATGTGGCCGTGCTCGGCCGGGTCGACGCCATCGTCTTCACCGCGGGCATAGGGGAGAACGACCCCGTTGCCCGCGAGCTTTCGTGCAGGGGGCTTGAGCACCTGGGCATCCGGCTTGATCGTGACCGCAACCTGGCGCCTGTGCGCGGTGCGCGAGACATCGCCACCTCGGACTCGCCGGTGCGCGTGCTGGTGATTCCCACCAACGAGGAGTTGGAGATCGCCAGACAGACGGTCGGAGTGCTGCAGGCTCAATAGCATCATTGGGGCGCGTCCCCGCGCGGATGAGCGGTCCGGGCGGGGAGAACATCGGCAAAACACCGCAAGGAGGAGTTTATGGAACCAACCGTGGCAGAAGTCGTAACCTGGACACAAAAGTACATGCCCTTCGGGGACAGCTACCTGGCCCCGGCCCTGGTGGCGGCCATCCCGCTCATCATCTTGTTCGTCATGCTGGCCGTGATGCGCAAACCCGGCCACAAGGCCGCCTTTGTGGCCACCAGCGCCGCCGTTTTGTTGTCCATCTTCGTGTGGGGCATGCCCACCGGTCTGGCCCTTTCGGCCACGGCCTTCGGCGCCGCCTACGGCCTGTTCCCCATCGTCTGGATCGTCATCACGGCCATCTGGATCTACAACATGACCGTTGAGTCCGGCGAGTTCGAGATCATCAAGAACTCGCTCGCCAGCATCACCGAAGACCGCCGCCTGCAGGCCATCTTCATCGCCTTC